>JBFWZR010000005.1:0-108630 GCA_050185175.1 Cyclobacteriaceae bacterium | reverse complement strand
TCACTGATGCAATTAGTATGAGTGAACGGACGCAAGGAAAAACGAGTGCGGCCTATGCGGCCAACCTGAATAGCATGGCGAAACTTGAACAGCAACTTGGGAAGTATAATGATGCTGAAAAGAAATTCAATGACGCACTAGGATTGTGTAAGGAAATCTTTGGCGAGGCTTCGATGCAAAACGCAATCTTACTGAATAATAAGGCCATGCTGTATCAGGATCTCGGACGATTTGATCAGGCGATCAAACTGATGCAGGAAGCTAACTCAGCATCTGATGCCGCCCCAAAGAAAGCACTGCAAGGCAAAAAATCTTTTGATAATCGCAGGTTTCAGTTAAACCTCGCGTCAACTTACCAAGTCTCAGGAGATCTTGTCAAGGCAGAGAGTACATTCCTCGACATAAAAAAGATATTTGAAAATAGATTTCAAAAGAACAACCCTGAATATGCCAGCCTTCTTAACCAATTAGGTGTGCTGTACATTGAAATGGGAAAGATGGATCAGGTCGAGGAGTTGTTAACCAAGGCGCTTGATGTTTATAAAAGAAAATTTACAGAGAACAACGCTGCATACGCAAAGACCTTAAATGACCTTGGTAACTATTACCGGATGACTTCACGCTATGACGATGCAGAGAAGGCGTTATTGAAGTCAAGGGAAATTAACCTAAGTGTGCTGAGTGCTAATCATCCCGACTATGTGAAGTCTGTGGAGGACCTTGGTATTTTGTATTGGAAGAAAAATGATTTCGCCAAATCTAAAACTTACTATGCCGAAGCGATGGAGAAGTCACTTGATTTTATCAATCAGTACTTTCCCCCAATGAGTGAAGCAGAAAAGACCAAGTATTGGGATGTATTGCAGCCTCGCTTCCAAAGATTTTTCAACTACGCCATTGACGCGAGCGCCTCTGATAACGCAATGCTGGCAGATTTGTACAACTATCAAATTGCTACAAAGGCTTTGTTATTAAGTTCCACGAACAAAATCAAGCAAACGATTCTTGCAAGCGGTGATCAAAAATTGATTAGTGATTACTTGTCGTGGATCGCACAAAAGGAAACCCTGGCGAGGTACTATGCCCTTTCAAAGGAAGAATTGACGAAACAGAATATCAATCTTACTTCGTTAGAGAATCAGGCTAACCAGTTAGAGCGTTCGCTGTCGGAGCGATCTAAGGACTTCTCCGCAGGGTATGCAACGGAAAAAATAACATTGCCCCAGGTCGCGTCACTCCTCACAGACACCGAAGCTGTTGTTGAGATCATTCGCCTTCATGGCTTTGACAAGATGTTAACAGCCAGCTCCAAATATGCGATGTTGGTGCTAACGCGAGGAGTAACTGTTCCGAAGCTTGTTGTGCTTGAGAACGGAGACCAGCTTGAAACTCGGTATTCAAAGTTTTACAAGAACTCCATTCAGCAGCGTACAGACGATGCTTATTCCTACGATCAGTATTGGTCAAAGATCGATCCCTTGTTGGCTGGAAAGAAGACCGTTTATTTCTCTCCCGATGGTGTTTATAATCAAATTAATGTGAGCACGCTTAAAAAGCCTGATGCGGACTACGTGTTGAACCGTTACGACATGGTAGTGCTGGGTAATTCAAAAGATTTGGTTGCTATAAAAAGCAAGAAGGCTGGCGTTCCGAAAAAAGATGCATTCTTGCTAGGTTTCCCTGATTACGGTGGAAATGCAGTGGCTTCCCTACCAGGCACAAAAGTAGAGTTAGCTACGGTGACAAAGATTTTGAAAGCAAATGGCTATGCAGTAACGGCAATGTCTGAAGGTCAAGCGTCCGAGAAAAATATCAAAGCGGTAAAGGGTCCCTACCTGATGCACATCGCCACGCACGGCTACTTTCTTGCAGATGGTGATGTGGACAGTGGTTCTGCGGTTGGAGTAAGTGCTGAAAATGCAAAGAGCAATCCGTTGCTTCGTTCTGGTCTTTTGCTGGCAGGTGCTTCAAAGACGATAAGCGGCCACGCAATACCAGATTTGGAAAGCAATGATAATGGCGTGTTGACTGCCTATGAAGCGATGAACCTTTCGCTGGAGGGAACTGACCTGATCATCCTCAGTGCGTGTGAAACGGGCTTAGGAGATGTTCGTGCTGGTGAAGGAGTGTATGGACTTCAGCGTGCGTTCCAGGTAGCTGGTGCCAATGCGTTAATTATGAGTTTGTGGAAAGTAGATGATGAGGCGACTCAGGCTTTGATGACCAACTTCTACACGAACTGGGCAAAGACCAACAACAAGCTTAAGGCTTTTAAGATGGCACAAACTCAGTTGATGGCGAAGTACAAGGATCCGTACTACTGGGGCGCATTTGTTATGATGGGGCAGTAATTATTGCCTTTACAGCGTTTTCCGTTGCTTTCTTTTGAATAGCACCTTAGGCAGCTTCATGCCGAGGATGAGGGATACCCAACCGAGCAGCACAACGTGTTCCAAATAGGTTCCGCCTACGTTTGGTAGCGAACCACGAACTCTTGGCAAATAAGTGAGAAAGAAAATTCCCCAAACGAAGTATTGGAACACGACCACGAATTTGTTGAAAGTGATTTCAGTGATTAGCTCTTTCTTTAGTCTTTCCGAAAGGATGGGCATGAGGAATATGAGTGAGTAGGCTACGAACCCTCCCGCGAATCGATAGAGGATGATTGGCGTTCCCGAAAAATAAATAAACGACAACAGTTCAATCAGGTGAATGCCATGTGCAAGGGCAAAAATGTGAAACGGATTTGGTGATAACCATGAATAAACATCCTCGGGTCGTCTGGCCAGAAAAATAATGCTGAAGATCATCAGTGAAAATCGACCGCTAAATCTCGTGATAGCCTGCAGACCTTCGATTGTCCAGCCGTAATTGACGATGCCAAGCCCACCTATACCGGCTTCGACAATGATACATATCAGAACGGCATTTCTAAACGTCACGATTCACTCACTTAAATCTTCAAGTCCCTGGATTAATGAGTCAATTTCATCCTCTGTATTATAGTAGTGAGGTGAAATGCGTAAAGCCCACTCTACTTTCTTTTTGGCAAAATCTATTTGTGCGTAACTTCTGTGACTGCTAGAAGTATTTATTCTCAGTGCTCGCAGGTAATCCACTACTTCGCCAGGTTGTTTTCCTGGCATCTCTATCGTGATGATGCTGCTGAGATTAGCCCCCACATCCAGAGGCTTTAGCTCTATTGAGTTTAGTTTTTGACAGATGATGCGACACAGATCATTATTTCTGTCTCTGATATTTTTGATGCCGATTTTCAAAGCATATTCAATCGCTGCTTTACTTCCGACTACTAGAGCGTAAGGTAGTTCCCATTCCTCGAATCGTTTTGCGTCAGGCCGGGCTACAAATGAGTCAGCGCTGTTCCATTCGGCTCCTCGCATGTCTACGAAGAGAGGCGTTAACTTTTTTTGCAGCACATTGTCGGAAACATAGAGAAAGCCAGCGCCTCTTGGGCCTCTTAAAAATTTCCGCATGGTAGCACT
Source organism: Cyclobacteriaceae bacterium (assembly GCA_050185175.1). Classification (GTDB taxonomy): domain Bacteria; phylum Bacteroidota; class Bacteroidia; order Cytophagales; family Cyclobacteriaceae; genus ELB16-189. Next base: position 105,127 of record JBFWZR010000005.1, on the reverse strand, counting down.
TAGAAAATCGCAGTCGATGGCTTTTACGTCCACCGATATTTGCCCAACTGATTGACATGCATCCAATAAATACAAGACATCATACTTTCTGCACAGCTTGCCAACTTCTTCGACAGGTTGAATAAGGCCCGTGTTTGTAGGTACATGAGTAATTGAAACTAGCTTCGGGCCATGTTCCTTAATCAGGCTTTCCAGGCTGGCGAGATCGATTCCGCCAGAATCAAGACTGTTGGCCCTTACCAGTTTTATCCCTAATCGATTTTGAAGTGACAATAGTGCAAGCTGGTTGGAGATGTAGTCCTCGTTGGCAATGATGATCACGTCCCCTTTTTGCAAAGGCACTGACGACAGTGCAATATCAAAAGCACTGGTCGCACTTGATGTGAAAGCAATATTTTTTGGAGTGGTATTTAAAAGTTGGGCAGCGCTATTGTAGAACCCGGAGATGTCCTCGCTTCTGAAGTCTGCCGCTTCGTAACCACCAGTCACAGCTTCGTAAGCCAGGTATTCTTGCATGGCGTTGGTCACAAATTGAGGTGGTAACGAGGAGCCCGCGTTGTTAAAGTGAATTTTGTGGTCGCAGCCGGGAGTGTCTTTCCGAACTTCTTCTATATCAATCATGCAAGTGTGAGAATGAGATAAGACTATTCAAAAATTTGAATTACTTATAAGGTATCAAATTGAATTAATTAAACAATCAATTCAATTCTTTGCTGGCTTAAGTTTTAGACTACCGGTGGCGTTGGCCTTGATTTCATCTGCATTCATAAGCATCTTACGAACGGACCCAGTGGCAAACATCTCAGCCTGATCGTCATAGTGCGGGCTCATAAGGTTGCCGGATTGCCCCGAAGGAGAAACAGTAAACCCATTCTCGATGTCACCAAAATCGGTAACCTTCCGCAGCGCAGGTCCGCTGATTACAGGGAATGCCCCCAGCGTGTCAAGCGTAAACATTAGATTATTCAGAACTTCAATTCCACCAGGTACTTCAAATGGCCCCACATTAAAAATTTTATCTAGTGGCTTTACAGCGCCAAGGGCGTGCGCATGCGTTAAAGAATGAACTTTTTTCCAGGACCATTGATTGATGTCATTTCCAAGTTTTGACGTGAGAAGGGCCAGTGTTTTGTCGGCAGCACGTTCGAAAATCATCGAACGAGTTTCTGTTGTATTGGCTGTTGTGATGTCATCCCACCATCGTGAGGAGTCGTTACTAATTATTTTCAAGTAAGAGCTTTTCATTATAGAACTGTTCAGCAAAGACTTGAATGATGTTATCCCAATTTCATCTGGCAGCGACTGGTAAAGGATAAACGAGAGTATGTTGTAGTATAGTGTCGGAGCGATGTCATCGGCTTGGTGATCTCCATCCCAATTTTCTAATATGGTGATCAATTCTTTGTGATTGTCTTTACCGATAGTTGTTAAGACGTTTACAACTTCTTTTGCAACCAAAGGCGTAGTTTCCGAGACTATATCCAGTTGCATCTTCTGAAGTTCTGAAGCAGTGAATTTTTTATCCGTTTCTAACAAACTCACAATTCGATGCGCTCGCGCTCTCGGATAATAATATCCCGGGTAGACAACTCCATCAACAGTATCGGGTTGGTTGTTTGATGAATAAACAAAGCCCCATGGCGGATTGATAGCCTGCGGGTTTTTTGAAAAATCGTAGTAGCCCAGGTATTCATCTTCACCGCCAGAACCGTTCAAAAATAGTTTAGGTTGGGTGTGAGCAGGACGAACCGGCAGCTTGCCAACAGCCCACCAGGCGATGTTGCCATCCTTATCTCCATACATCACGTTCAGTCCCGGTGAGGTGAACAAGGAGGCTGCTTGTCGTGTATCTTCAATTGATCTGGAATGATTGAGTAGGTAGGCTGCCTCAAGTGCCCTGTTTGGATGTTGTGTAAGCATCCAACTTAACGATATCGGAGAAGTTTGTTCTTCTATATCCTCTATGATGCCATTAACAATTGGGCCATGTCGGGTTGACCTTACTTCAAGAAGTAAATCATCTCCGCCTTTGATTTTGATTACCTCCATGCGCGATCCGATGGATTCCCATTCTCCCTTGAACTTCACCTCTTGCGGGTTGGCAGGATTGAGTTCTTCAGCGAAAAAATCTGTTTCATCATTCTCAAACATAGTTAGGCCCCAACCACCATGCCTGTTGTTGCCTAGTAATCCAAAAGGAATGCCAGCAATGTGATGGCCATAAAAACTATAACCGGGATATTCCAGATGAGCTTCATACCAAACTGCGGGTTGCCCAAAGCCTATGTGTGTATCATTGGCAAGAATTGGGAAGCCTGATTGTGATTTATCAGCAGACACTACCCAACCGTTGCTGCCAGTCCAAAGTGGAATTGGGAGTTGTTCAAGGCTTTCGCTTAGAGCTGAAATCAGATTGTCAAGTTTTTGACTTTTGACCTCACCATTGTAGTTGCGAATGCGCTCGGCATTTGGTGGTGAAGAGAGATTGAAATCTTTAAGATAGTCGTCCCCATATTCTTGCCTTATTTTTTCCAGCACCGGATCTACACGAAGCCCCTCGGCAAAACCAAACGACATAAAGCCGACCGCCAGGTAAATATCCCTGGGCTCGAATTTAGTTTTAGGAATTCCAATGATACTGAACTCAATAGGAGTCGGGCCACTGTCAATAAAAGCGTTGATTCCACGCTGATATGCCAGCGCTTCGCGTTGCCATGCTGCCGTGTCTGCACTTAAAAATTGCTGTGCATTTTGGCTGGCAAACTCATTGATACCTAGTGTGCGGAATAGCTTGTCAACCTTAATCAGATCTTCACCCAGTACCTCCGACAGTCGGCCGTCAGCGGCTCTTCTTAACATTTCCATTTGGAACAGCCGGTCCTGCGCGTGAACGTATCCCAACGCATAGTAGGCGTCCAACTCGTTAGAAGCATAGATGTGCGGCACACCAAACTTATCGTATTGAACTTCGACCTCATCCTCTAATCCAGTCAGTGTCACTGTACCATCATAAGAAGGCTTTCGAAGTTGAAGGAAAATAAATATGAAGACAACTACCATAACTAAAAGTAGCGCCACTACAATACCAATCCACTTAAAGACTCGCATACATTATCAGGATTAATCTAAAGTTAAAATATCTATCTTTAACCATGATGAGTCCTGTCAAAAATCTATCGATCACTTTTCTCATAGTGTTATCTATCAATGCGTTTGGTCAGTACAAGTATGGCCTCCAGCCGATGAAATTGAACGGGTATTTAAATGAGATTAAAGCCCACCCTGAAAAGGAATTAGTCGATCTTGAAAAAGCGATTCCAGGAATCGTTTTGGACATTCGCTACGCCACCACCAATAACTTCACGGGCGAGGTGATCTATACTTTGGCTAAAGCATATGCCAGAAAGCCCGTGGCCGAGGCTCTCTCCAAAGTTCAAGTTGACCTTAAAAAGAAAGGCCTGGAATTGAAAATCCATGATGGCTACCGGCCTTACTCCGCCACAGTGAAGTTTTACGAAGTTTATGGAGATACCACATTTGTTGCCTCACCTTATCAGGGCTCTCGTCACAATAGAGGGTGTGCTCTGGATCTCACATTGATCGACAGTAAGACTAAAAATGAAATTAAGATGCCAACTCCTTATGACTCCTTTCAGGAAGAGGCGTTTCCCAATTTTCCGTTGAAAGATAAGGAGGCACTGAAGAACCGCGAGCTACTGCGGACAGCCATGGAAAAACACGGCTTCAAAGTATATGCTTCTGAGTGGTGGCACTTTGATTTTGTGGGCTGGGAAAAATTTGAAGTGATGGATATCGATTTTGAGGAGTTGACGAAAAATTTTAGATCAAAATGACAATCGAAGAAGCACAGAGGACTGTTGACACATGGATTAAAACTACCGGTGTCAGGTATTTCAACGAACTTACCAACATGGCAATTCTTACTGAAGAAGTGGGAGAGGTCGCCCGTATTATGTCGAGGAGGTATGGCGAACAATCGGAGAAGGATTCGGACAAAGACAAAGACCTCGGTGAAGAGATGGCCGATGTTCTATGGGTATTGTTGTGCCTTGCAAATCAGACAGGCGTTAATCTGACAGAGGCGTTTCAAAGAAATTTGAAAAAGAAGTCAGATCGAGATAAGGATCGCCATCGTGAGAACCCGAAGTTACAGTGAGCGTAGTTCGCTTCTCTTTAAAGCTGGGATCACATCATATTGATCCGGAGTGAGGCAAAATTCAATGTCTTTGTGAATGTTTAACTTATTAAGGCGCTTTACGTGAGATGACGTGCTGAGAAACTTCATCATGTCATTCTTCGCTGACAAGTAAAGTTCCTGTGCAACTATTGGTGCATCACAATCAGGCTCAATGTGCTTTCTCAATTTATCTACTAGTGCTCCCGCGAAAAGACTGTCTTCAAGGTTTACCTTTCCTTTCCATCCGGCACAAACGATCAGGATGTTGTGATCGCTCATTAACAGGTACCTGGTGATGGCGGATAAATTCAAAAATGATCCGATCAGTATTTGTCTTGCACCCTTTGACTTTTCGATGGCCTGTGTTCCGTTCGTTGTAGTGAAAGCAATCTTTAACCCTTTGATTGCCTCATCCATGTATTCAAACGGTGAGTTTCCTTTATCGAATCCATCGATTTTCTGACCGTTACGTTCACCAGATACTACAAAGCCTTTATACTTCATTTTCAAGCACTCATCGGCATCGGCAATGGGTGTTATACTTTCAACGCCATGGGCAAAAGCCGTAACCATGCAGCTTGTAGCGCGCAAAATATCAACAACTACGACAGTCTTATTGCTGACATCATACAGGTGAATGAGTTCAGGACTCAGGCAAACGTCAATGGTCTTCATATTAGTCGGAACTATGATTCACTTGATTTATTTGAAAATCATGAAACGGCCTTGAATTTTTTATTGTGAAGTCTGTGAAATTCAAGTTTGCTGTTACCAAAATTAATGAGCAAACCAACTTCCAAATTATATGCTTCAAGGTAATTAATACCTTGAGCCATGTGTACTGGTTCAAGTTTTATCAAGGCCTTTAGTTCCACACTAATTCTCTCTTCAACGAGAAAATCAACTCTTCGAGTGCCAACCTGTTTCTCCTTGTAAAAAATTGGCATCTCAAATTCCCGCGCAAAAGTCAAATCCTGCAGCTCCATCTCAAGTTCAAGAGCCCTTTGATAAACAACTTCCTGAAATCCATTACCGAGGTGACGATGTACCTCCATCGCGCATCCAATTATCTTTCCAGTGAGAGCAGAGAATGGATATTCTGCCTTAATCATGGGGTGTCACAGATAATCACTAAAATCATGGTTCTGACTAGACAAAAGGCACCTTAGTTACCTCAGCTTTCAAGTCACGATTTCTCACCGCAATAAAAATTTCAGAACCCGGACTCGCATTTTCGACAGTCACGTAGCCAAGTCCGATGCCTACCCCTAGCATAGGTGAAATTGTTCCTGAAGTTACTTTTCCAATTACAACACCTTTGCTGTCCTTGATTTCGTAGTCGTGGCGTGGAATACCTTTATCAATCATTTTGAAGCCAACCAGTTTTCTGCGAACGCCTTCTTCTTTTTGTTTTTTGAGACTGGAAGAGTTTGTGAAATCTTTCGTGAATTTGGTGATCCAACCGAGACCTGCTTCAAGTGGCGATGTGGTGTGATCGATATCATTACCATAGAGGCAGAAACCTTTTTCAAGTCTCAAAGTATCTCTCGCACCAAGGCCGATCGGCTTGATGTCATCGCTTTTGCCAGCGTCAAAAATTGCATGCCATACTTTTTCTGCATCCTTCGATGCCACGTAGATTTCAAAACCTCCTGAACCTGTATATCCGGTATTACTCATCACGACATCAGATACTCCTGCAAACTCACCTACTGCAAAGTGATAATATTTTATTGCGGCAAGGTCGGTCTTGGTTAATTTCTGCAGGATATCTACAGCCTTCGGACCTTGCACTGCAAAAAGACATACGTTCTCAGAAATATTCTTTAGTTCAGCGCCATGTGTGTTGTGTTTAGAAATCCATTCCCAGTCTTTATCAATATTGCCTGCGTTGACCACCAGCATATAGTCATTATCTTTAATCTTGTAGACAATCAAATCGTCCACAATGCCACCATCATTGTCCGGCAAACATGAGTACTGTGCTTGCCCATCTATCAGCTTACTTGCGTCATTGGTCGTTACGCGTTGGATAAGGTCGAGGGCTTTTGGTCCTCTTACAGTAAACTCCCCCATGTGAGATACATCAAACACGCCAACGCCATTACGCACCGTCATATGCTCCTCTATGTCAGAAGAGTAACGGACAGGCATATTGAAACCAGCAAAGGGCACCATCTTGGCGCCAAGTTTTTCGTGTAAATCGTTGAGAGGAATTCTTTTGACTTGATCCATGGCTTTCAAATTAGACGGACAAAACTAGCAGATTCTTTCGTACTTGAGGAACTGCTTATGTAAAAGCTACTGCAATACAGGTTGAAAGGTCTGCTGATTATCCAACAGAAACTGACGCATTCTATCCGGACTTACCAATGCCCTCAGTCGTTCGAGGGCGCTCCTGCAGTATTCGTAAAATCCCATTCGAGCGGCTTCCAGGCAGTAGGCTTTAACGAGTTTTATAGAGTGATCATTTGAGTGCAATGCATCAGTTAGGATTGAGTAACTACGCAAGCGGTCGTCACTATGCAACCTGACATAGTTAGCAGCATCGACCACCGCTTCTTCGTCAAATGGATTCGCGGTCGATAACCAATCAAAAAGTTTTTTACTTGCAACTGTGTCACCGGACATTTCACTCAACTTCGCCTGAAAGTGGATTTTTTGATTTTGCCATTCACCTTCGAAGTTGATTTGCTGATTGTTGATTTGCCTGGCAAGGCTTCTTAGGTCGCCCTTTTTTGCCAGCAGGTCTAATTCGAAGTGCAGAATACTTTGATACAAATCTCGGTCAGTCAGTTGTAAATCTTTTACCTTCTGAAATTGGACGATGGCCGCATCAGTTTCATCCATTTCAAACAATTTTTTACTTGTATCAAGAATCGCACGACCTTTAATGTCGTCATTATCAATTTGTCTGAGTACTCTATTAAATTGGATCGTGTCCGTGGGTGCTATTCTAAATTGAGTAAAAAGATACTTCTCTTCATTTGAAAATCGATTCACAAGATTTGGATTTGCGGCAAGTGCGTTGATCATCTGTTGCGATACTTCAAGGTAAGTTGAGTCAACGTTCCTTAAAGAGTCCCACTTCACCAGAGATTCTCCGACTCTACCTGACTCACTTAGCGAGGCTGCAACCACTGGAAGGTATTGCGGGTTACTTTGATTCGCGATGTAATCTGAAAATTTACCTGCATTGAATGGTGCATTTTGTTCTAGTGACCACATTGCCAGTATGGAATTGTATTTATCCTGATCGCTGCTGCTGATCGCTACCTCTTCCAACAAAGAGTAAGCGCGGCCAATGAAACCGTTTTCATATAGCGCCAGAGCGGACGCGAATAATACAGCTTCTTCGTAGTCGCTGTTAACAGGCTTTTTAGCAATGGCTATTGCTTTGTTCACCCATGCACTATCCAACTCACCAAGGTGATTTAGTAAGTAGTTGTTGATTAGGCTTGCTGAAAATAAATTGAGCGTTGTATCACTAAGCGCGTCAAATTCAAAATTCACCTTGGTGCCTTGCATATTTGCAAAAGCTAGCGCATTACTCCTCGTTCCCTGATTGTCAGATTCGAGCAGTCGAAGGAGTGAGTCTGCAGGAACATTCAAATTATTTTTTGCAGCAACACCAACAAAATTAGTTTGTGCACCTTCTCTGGTAAGATCATCATCCATGGCACGCTCCAGGAAAAATAATGATGAATCGAGCAGATTAAGTTTTGAGTAAACGAGCCCTAAGGTGTTTTGAATAGGCCCACTGTCGCTAAATGTTTTTCGCGCTTCCTGAAGTGCGAGCATAGCTTCAAGCCATGATCCTTCTCGCTGAAATGTTTGGCTTAGATTAAGATAAGAGAACTCTGTAGGTCGTAGTTGGCTGGCGCGATCATAAAAATTTCTTTCCCTGATAGAGTTACCATTAGCACCTTCGATGTTTGCTACAGCGTAGTTGGAATGGTGATTGAGAAAGCCATAAGTTCCTGCTTGTTGATAGAATGCTTCAGCATAGGTTGAGTTGCCTGTAACTTTGTACAAATCGCCACCCGCATTGTAGTAAGCGCTAAATGCATTTTGCACAGGCACTTGCCAGGTGTTGTAAAAAAAGAAAGCAAGCGTAGCAATCAAACCTCCAAATCTGAAGGTGAAGTAGGGCATGTTGTTCGGTTTGTACAGCACTTTATACACTGGCATATTGTTCGCCAGCATACCGATGAAGTTTGAAATAATGTAAGTAAGGAAAATGATGCCATAGCCCAGGTGACCATATATAATAGCGTCATCAATAGTAGCCAGGGCTGGATCATTGGCAGTGCCTAAAAAATATCCAACCGTAGTGAAGCAAATAATACCAAGGCATAGGAACAATAGTGTTCCAAATGGATCTGCTTCCATAATTCCTTCATACTGAGGCTGCCGTTGCCGAAAACCCCAAACACCAAGGATACCGGAGATCGTTAGGAGCAAGTAAAAATTGATATACAAAAAATCCCACTGGATAGCCCCGATTTTGTGTGCGTAAGCAAGTCCAAGATTGGCCATATAAATCACACTAATGATTAGAAAGTGATTTAAGCTCTTGCTTTGCTTTGTGGCCTGACTCGCGACAAAAACAAAGGAAGCCAGAATCTCGTGCGCTACCATCAGAATAAAAATGACGCTCAGCACAATTCCAGCTGTTACACCGGTAACTGAAAGATGAAGAAACGGATAATCAACACCGCTGAAAAGATTAATGACGATAGCCAGTAAGACCGTGATCGTTGAGAAAGTCAAAAGCCGGACCTTAAAAGTTGTCGATGAACGGAAGAACTGAAAGTAAAAACTGGGAATGATGTAACATGCCAATGTGATAATTGTAAACACTTTGTTAGGCATTCCAAACATGTTGATGATTTCAAGCCGAAAACCAACGATGAACAAAATGAACAAACCCATTCCCAGCAAATACCAAAATCTAGAAAGCACCGTGATAATGGTGAGTAAGCACACCATGCCGATAGTCAACGCGCCCAGGAAGATGTATGCGGCTGTTACATTTGGTCGTAATGAGTCACCGAGCAGTCGCTCGAAGATGAGATAGTTGTCACCCGGTATGGTAAGATCGAGCAGTCCATGTTGAAAAGTATGTGCAGGTACTACTATTTGCTCTTGCTCCTGAATGTGAAGCCAGTTTATTGCCGGGGCCGGAGCGAGTAACCAGGAGTACCAGAGATAGCAAAGGCTCAGCGTAAAGATCAGCGCGATAGCTAGCCCAATTTGCTGATAAACTTTTGCCCATGATTTCCAGAACTGTAGTGCGTGCATTGGCTAGCCCGATTTGGGGCGCAAACTACGTAGGTAGGCGATAAAATGAAAATCAGCGCAAGAGCATCTTTGTGATTTGCCTTTTAGTAGTTTTGGCGACCATGAACAATAAGTTATCAGTTAGAAAAGTTTTGGCTGAGGATCGCGACCAACTTTGGTCGATCATTAAGGACGTAATTGCTGGCGGTGAGACCTATGTGTTTCACCCTGATTCAAGTCGCGAAAAGATGATGGCCTACTGGCTGGCACCTGATAAACATGTTTACATCGTGGAAGAGAATGGAGAGATGGTGGGGACTTTTACAATAAAACCCAATATGCCGGATCGGGGGTCACACGTGGCAAACGGCTCCTATATGGTAAGTCCACATCATTCTGGCAAGGGGATAGGCGAGTTTATGGGTAGGTATTCTCTTGAGGAAGCGAAACGACTTGGCTTTCGCGCAATGCAATTCAATATTGCTATTAAATCTAATCTACCTGCTGTTAAACTTTGGCAGAAAATCGGATTCAAAATTATTGGCGAGGTTCCCAACGCTTTTCAACATCCAAAACTTGGACCAACGAACGCTTACATAATGTACCGGGAGTTGTAGTGATTTATTCAATCACCTTGGGTACACGGAAATATTTGCCTTCCTGATCAGGAGCGTTTTTCAGCACTTCATCAGTACCGAGTTGATTCTTTACCTTGTCCTCACGAAGTGCGTTGATTTCATGTGACATCGTGGTGAGGGGCTCCACTCCGGTAGTGTCAACTTCTTTCAGTTTTTCAACGAATGAAATCATTCTCGACATATCTTCAAGCAACTTGGGCACTTCCTTTTCGTCAAGCTCAAGGCGCGCCAGGTGCGCAATCTTTTCCAATGTTGCTCTGTCGATTTTCATTTTTAAAAACTCGCGTTCGGATTTTGTTTCCGCAATTCATCATCAATGACTTGGTATACTTTCTCTTTCAAGCTATTCATGTCATTCAAAGTCATCCCAGTTACATCAATCGGTTCGTGAAAAATCACTTTGGTGGGAGTCCAGTGCAAAAGCATAGGCTCCACTGGCAAAAGTATCCAATTGTGAGGAATGGTGACTGGCACAATGGGGATTTGTTTTTCAATTGATGCCCTGAAGGCACCGTCTTTCAATCTTACCATCTTAGGTGGCTGGTCGGTATATATGCCACCTTCTATGAAAATGGTGAGGCTCTTACCTTCATCAATCGCTTGCAATGATTTTAGTAAAGTTGAATACATACTTTTCAACTTTGTTCTGTCAACCGTGATGTGAAGGTTCTTATACATCCAGCCGAAAAGTGGTACAGTTTCCATTTCACTTTTGCCCACGAAGATGGTATTGTGGCTGTTAAGGCCCATCGTGGGGATGTCGATAAAAGAAAAATGATTAGGCGCAAAAACATATTGCTTCTTTGGATCCAACGGTTGCCTGTATTCAACTTTGGTTGGAATGCCGATCAGAAAAAAAAGTGATTTAGCCCACCATCGATTGAAAATTCCAATCAACCGAAACTGACTCTTAAAAATGATAGGGATGAGTAAGGGAAAAAAGAAAACGAGGAACAACAGCCCGAATATTAACATCCCATAGACTGTATACACCTTCCTAAAAAAGTTCATATCATCAGTCGGTCTCTGAAGTGTTATCTATACTGCGATCGGTATTCAATTCCTACTTCACGTTGAGCAGTGGCTTCGGAATCAAAATGATTTCCGTTTGCCTTCCATCGATGTAGTTAACACCACTTTTATCAAAGTACGCGTCTTCTTCTAACATCACTCTGATATCCTTCTTCCATTCAGGTATGTTGACTGTGCAGTTGAGTTCGATTGAGTATGCTGTATTGAGATGGAGTGGATAATCTCCTGTAACGGGAACTCCTTCCTGTAAATCCCACATGCCTAGCGTGGTTCCCGCTGCGTGGCCGTGATATCCGATTGGGTGGGTATAGATCGAAGGTGTAATTCCCTCCGCGATAGCTTGCTTTCTTGACTCAGCCAAAACCTGATTTCCGGATTTGCCTTCTTTGAAATTGTTGGTGAATATATCCTGTAGTCGATTTCCTTTTTTGAAGGCTTCTTTAAGGTACGAAGGTGCATCAGTCTCACCAGCCTTAAGCACGTAAGCATGTTCCTGCGTATCGGTATTCAATCGTAAATAAGTGATGCCAAAGTCTACGTGCAGAAAATCACCTGGCCGAATGATGTTGTCAACATTACCCTCACGCTGGATGTCTACACTTGGGTGAAACCACGTATCAAGTTTTAATTCTTTTATTTTTTCACGATACCACCACACCAGATCATCTGAAGAAGTTACGCCCGGCTGAATTACTTTGTCCGAAAATCCCTCAGCAATAATTTCATGTGCGATCCTGCAGATGTGCGGATAGATTGCCATCTCTTTCTCTGTGCGTGTTTCCAGCCAAGCCACAGCAAGCTTTTCTGCAGAGGTAACATTGCCCTGAAGTTTCTTGGGAAGTACCCTTATCAGATTGTCGTAGTCGTTGGAGGTGAGTCCATCGGTATGACCCCAGTTGGCTGCCTTGTTCACGGCAATTTTTTTTGGATTACGTTCTTCAATTATTTTTCCCAGACGCGCCCATTGATCTGGTTGCTCTTCCGGGTTCCACGCACGCTTGAATACTTTACCAACATCGTATCTCGCTACAGCCAGGTATTCCATTGAATTACCTTTGTCAAAGGCGACCAACATGGTCGTTCGTCTGGCAGCCATCCACGTTGAAGGTAGAAAAGTCTTTATGACAGGATCTTCATTGTATTCGCGAGAAATAACCACCCACATGTCGATACCTTCTCGCCTCATTAGTGTCGGAAGCAAGTTTTCGAGCCTGTCGTTCAGAAGCTCATCGATTACTTTGGCTTGCTCTCGCTGTGAAAGAATGGCAGGGTATTGTGCAAAAGTGATTGTATAAACAAAAAGCAGAACGAGAAAAGAAATGGACCTTATCATGAATTTTAAATTTTATACTTTAGAATACAACGTTGATTTTTGAGTAGCTCATCGGCCCGCTCCACTTCGATGTTGGACTTGGCGTCATCCATCTTCTCCCTTACAGAACTTTTTATGTCTTTCATTTGCATGGCTTCGATGAAGCGTTTTACATCTTCTTTCGTCTCGAGAATCAAAGCAGGCACACGCATGGGCTTGTCGTCATCTCCCTTTGCCACCATAGTGAAGAAGGATGAATTCGTGTGCTTTATGACGCCCGACTTAATATTTTGCGACTCTACCCGGATGCCAACAACCAGAGACGTTCGTCCGACATAATTGACTGAAGCATGCATGGACACAAGCTCGCCAACTTCCACAGGCTGTAAAAACTCGACTTTGTCTACAGTAACGGTGACACAATAGGTGCCGGCATGCTTACTTGCAGTTGCATAAGCCACTTTATCCATCAGCGACAATAAGGTGCCGCCATGAATTTTTCCGCCAAAGTTGGCATAGGAGGGAACCATAAGTTCCGTGATTGTCGTCTGTGACTCTCGTACAGCGCGCGCTTCTATTTCCATCAGGTGGATATTTAGCTAGTAATTTAGAAAGATTATCAAAACAGTACCCTAGATAGGGTTAGGGTTTCTTGAGAGGCGCCTGAATCTTACCACCATTGCTGTAGCCGTCAAGGTTAAGCCGATAAATAACCCAAGCCATATTCCGCTGGCGCCAAATGAAAGTGGAAAAGCAAGCGTATATCCCAAAGGCAACGCGACAACCCAATAGGCCACCAGAATGAGTAGAGACGGAATTTTTACATCCTGAAGTCCACGCAATGCTCCCGCTGTGACTACTTGTATCCCATCCGACAGTTGAAAGAAAGCCGCGAAGATGAGTAGTGATGCAGTTAAGTCAATTACACTTTCATTGTCAATGTAAAGTGAAGGCAGTGCATACCTACCGAAAATAAAAAGTAATGCCCATGCTGCCATGATCCCCACGGCCATCCAGATCATAGCGAAGGCTGCCGTTCTCATATTGTGAGTGTCTCGCTGACCAAGAAAGTTCCCAACCCGGATGGTTGCTGCTGCGCCAAGTCCTGAAGTAGTCATGTAACTAATCGTAGCAAGGTTGATCGCGATCTGGTGTGCTGCTAAGGCAGTAGTGCCAAGCCATCCCATCATGATAGCGGAGAAACCAAAAGCTGACGCCTCGAAAATAAATTGTGAACCGGCAGGCAATCCGATGTGCAGCATTCTCTTGACTAATGTCATTGAATAACTGCCAATATTGAAACCACCTTTATAGGGTTGATATTTTTTGGCAAAATAAACGTAGCCCATCATCGCAATGGCCATTATCGTTCGTGAGACGAGCGTTGCCCATCCTGCGCCATTTAAGCCTAACGCTGGTGCGCCAAGTTTCCCAAAGATCAAAACATAGTTGAGTCCAATGTTGATAAGGTTGCTGCCAATTACGATAGCCATGGCCACGCGCGTGCTTTGCAAGCCTTCGGCAAACTGCCGATAGGTTTGAAAGATCATGGTAGGTATGATCGCCACGGCAACGATGCTCAGGTATGGGATGGCAAGCGTTACAACTTCTGAGGGTTGTCCCATAAAATGCATGAAAGGCTCGCACGAAAAGATTAGTATGACCAGTACGAATCCAGTAATAAGGTTGATTAGTGATCCATTCTTAAATACATCAATAATCTTGTTGACATCTTTTGCGCCATCAGCTTGTGCCACCAAAGGTGTGATCGCATAAGAAACGCCAACGCCAAAGAACAGTGGGATGGAGAAGAAAATATTTGCAAACGAAGACGCGGCTAAAGGTGTTGCACCAGTCCAACCGACCATTACACTGTCAGCTACACCGGTCATCACTTGCCCGAGCATGGCCAGCATCACTGGGTAAGCCAGAAGGAAATTAGGCTTGAGATGCTTGGTGTATTCTTGAAGATGCATGTCCTTAGTAGCCTTTGACTCTCGCGACCATCAACAACCCAATCACGCTAAGGCTGTCGGTGATTTCTCCTTTAACGACCATGTCAACAGCTTCTTTCAGATGTACTCTTTTGATTTTCATGTCTGCCTCGGTGTCCTCTCTTTCAGATTTACCCTCACTCAGGTTTTCTGCAATAAATAAAATACCTTCCTCATCAGAGACAGAATTAGAAAGGTGCGCTCGGCCTATCTTCGTCCACTTTTCAGCTTCCAGTCCGGTTTCTTCTTTGAGTTCTCGCTTTGCAGAAATCAGAGGGTCAGTGCTCAACGCACCGCCTCCTTCAGGTATCTCCCAAGACCATGCATCAAGCGTATATCGATATTGCCCTACAAGCCAGGTTTCATCCCTTTCATTAAGGGGTATGATTCCGATGGCTTTGTTTTTGAAATGCACTTTGCCGTAGATTCCGGGTTTACCAGCCGGATTCAAAACCTGATGTTCTTCTACGTTAATCCATGGGTTGTCATAAATCGGACGTGATGAAAGTTTTTTCCAGGGGTTAGTGAAGTTTTCCATCTAGCTATACTTTCATTCTAAAGAAGAGAATTATTCCTACCAGGATAGCAATACCCATGAGGATAACGACTCCTCGCCTGATAAGGAGGTCATTGTTCTCTTCAATCTCATCGGTAATAAGTATGTCTTGCTGACTTCGAAACGGAGTCGTGAATGTTTTCATATCAACGTTGCCGGTCATAGAACCAACAGTTGCATCTACTATGTCATAGTAGGGGTAGCTCACCTCCGCCCAAACATTGATTGTAGATTCACGCAATAACCAATTTTCGTTTTCAGGAATGTCGAATTTCAGTCTCACAACAATGTCTTTTTTCCCCGAAATCACGGGCACACCCTTTAATGTCACGATTTCAACTTTGATGTTGTTGAAATCTTTCGACAATGTATCTCGATCTACCACACCTATTTGAATGGAGTCATTGCCGTCAACCAGGTAAGCATCCAACTTATTCAACCTATAAACACCATTTGGGCTTTCAGCATCGGTTTCAAGATTAAGGTTCCAGGTTGATCCGGGTTTGAGCTTTACTCTTTCTCCGTCCACCACGTTTGGATTTTGGAAGTAAAGGAAGATCAGGCAGCCTACCACGATCACAATGATAAGAAAGCAGCCAACTCCATCTTTATTATTCTCTTGTTCACTCATAAATTGAAAACATCGCTTTTACAGAATTGAAAGATAGCAAAATATGAAATCGGTGGATTGCCGAGGACTTTGAATTCGAGCAGATTTAACTGCGAACCTTTATCTTTGATGCGATGCTGTTATCACACCACACACCAGATTTAGTTGAAGCGGGTTGCGATGAAGTAGGTCGTGGTTGTTTGGCAGGGCCTGTAGTGGCTGCTGCTGTCATCCTTCCAAAAAACTATTTTCATGAAACACTGAATGATTCAAAGCAACTTGGACGTGAGGAAAGGTTGCTTTTGAGAGATGAGATTCAGAGGGATGCGCTGGCGTGGGCCGTGGCCGAAGTAGACAACAACGAGATCGATAAGATCAATATTCTTAAGGCGTCATTTAAAGCTATGCACCTGGCGTTAGACCAACTCAAAATAAAGCCGGATCTATTATTAATAGATGGTAACCGCTTCCAGCCATACGGGGAACTTAGTTTTGAGTGTGTGGTAAAAGGGGATGCGACCTATCTGAGTATTGCAGCAGCCTCTGTACTTGCCAAAACCTACCGTGATGAACTAATGCTGAAACTTTCTGAACAGTTTCCCGGTTACGGTTGGGAAACGAATGTGGGCTATCCCACCGAGGAACATCGTGATGGCATTAGAAGTCTTGGTATTACTCCTCTACACCGGAGATCATTTCAATTGTTGCCCTCACAACTGGAACTCTTTAGCTAGTCCAACATGTGTCTGATATTTCTTTCAGTTAATCATCATCCAAAGTATAAACTCATTGTTGCTGCCAACCGTGATGAGTTCTATAAAAGAAAAACAGCTGCGGCTCACTACTGGGAGGATCATCCGGATATATTGGGTGGGAGAGACCTTGAAGCGCAAGGAACGTGGATGGCGATGACCAGAGGAGGCCGGATTGGAATGGTGACGAACTACCGTGACTTGAGCAACATCAATCCAACTGCACCTTCCCGTGGCAAATTGGTTTCAGATTTTCTTTTGGCAGATGCTTCAGCAGATGAATATCTAAAAGACATACACGAATCAGCCGCTGAATACAATGGATTCAATCTGATTTTAGGAACTCCGGATGGCTTGTCTTATTACTCAAACTATCAATCGAAAATAATTCAACTCGAGCCAGGTTTCTATGGATTAAGTAATCACCTGTTAAACACTCCTTGGCCCAAGGTGGAGAGAGGTAAACGCGTGATAATTCCTATCCTTCAACGCGATCAAGTGGAGCCAGACCTATTGTTCGAAGTTTTAAGAGATGAAAAAATCGCCTTGGACAGTGAATTACCGAAGACTGGTTTGGAGCTTGAGCGTGAAAGGGCGCTTTCAGCCATGTTTATAAAAACGCCTAATTACGGTTCGAGGTGTTCAACCGTCATTATGATTGACAAAAAAAACAGCGTCAACTATATAGAGCGGGTCTACAACCTCGAAACTTTTGAATACAATACTCAGTCGTACAACTGGGACATTAGTTAGGCTATCTGATCACCAACCGGGTCACACTGCCAGACGCACTTCGCACAGTGTACACACCAGCAGGCAAGCCTTTAGTATCAATCTCGCGGGTGTATTCTGTTTTAACAACCATTTGCCCAAGGCTGTTATACAATGCAAAGACATCAGTTGAATTTGCTGTCACTATTTCAGACTGGTTAACGGGATTTGGATATAGCACCATGACTTCGGGTGCTTCAAGATTCACCTTAACGATTTCCGAATAGGAGACAGACTTGTCAAAGTCGGTTTGTTTCAGTCGATAGTAGGATGTGCCATCCAGTGGCTTGGTATCCTCGTACGTATAAGTCCGCTTTTGGTCGGTCGTACCCGCTCCCCTGATCAATGCCAACTCTTCAAACTCAACGCCTGATCCTGATCTTTCAATTGTAAAGAAATCATTATTCAACTCTGATAATGTTGTCCAGCGTAGGCCAACTGAGGTAACATTTGGAATTGCAACAAACTCAACCAGTTCAATTGGAAGGGGATTGGCAGATGTTGTTGATGCTAGAGTAATTGGACTAAATGAAGTTATTACTCCAGAGCTTACGATTGTGCCACTGGCGGATGTTCCGGTGGTGCCGCCATTGCCATGGTTCACCCAGGAAGAGCCATTCCATCTTGTTACTCTGAGTGTGGAAGGATCAGTGATGTAAGGCCCTGTACAGTCTGATGAATTCCAGCTAAGTGTTACGAGCACGTTTGACCCACCAACAACTGGCGTTCGATCAAGTGTCCAAAACTCGCATGAGCTCACGGAATAAAAGCTCGGGTCGTAAGTGGACTCATTGCCAAATGCCTGCGGAGTTTTGAAATACTCAGCAGTGAAGGTGTGCGTGGTGTTGGAGGGTGCCGAAATTGCAATCGATCTGTAAATGCCTCCATCTCCTGTTGGGAAGCTAAACACATCGTTTCCAATTTTCCTAACCGGACCATCTACGTGGCTGGCATTTGATCCGCCTGTTACGGTGGCGTTGTCCGCAAAGTTGATGATGTTAGTGGCGTCTGTTGCCAGTACACCAGTAACAAACGTAGCTTTGATAGTACCAGAAATGTCTGTGTTCAGGGTGACAGTATTTGCCGACTTACTGAATTGCATTCTTCTAAAAATCGGAGAGGCGCTGCCACTCCTGATAATTGCTTGTGCGTTGCCACCTGTGAAATTAGCAGTACCACCAGCTGCCGCGAAAGTAATTGAGCTGCTTCCGTTGACCGTAATGTTGCCAGCAAAGTTGGAGGCCACATTGTATGCAGGCTGGATAGTTCCAGCCGTTTGGTTAAATGTGACATGGTTGTTAAAGTTATCACCAGTGCTATTGGCAAGTCGAAATGTACCAGCTCCGCTATTCACAAATGTAGTGACACCATTGAAGGTGTTTCCGCCTGCGTTTGTGTCGGTATTAGAATCCGTTTTTGTAAAAGAAGCAGTTCCGTTGAAAGTGGAACCTTCAACGAAAATTCGCGGAGCAGATACAGTCAAATTTCCATTCCACACACTGGAGTTCCTGGTCCTGAAAACAGCATTTCCAGTGAATGTCAAACTTTGAGCAGTAGCTCCCACTTGTGTGAATCGATCGAGTCGTAGATCTCCTCCACTAAATCCCGTGCCACCGACAGTAATGGTTCGTGTAGCTGCCAACGAAGCGCTGCCAGCCGCATTCTCACAGAAATAAATGCCGAGCCCGCCAGTACTGTTAACTATAATATCTTGGAAGGTGTTTGCTCCGTTATAAGCCGCCCGGATGTTGGATGTTCCAGTATTTGTAAACGTGACAGTGTTGTTATATGTGCTTCCAGTATTTAATTCCAGTAGGATATCAGCTGATCCACTGTTAACTATAGTTGTAGGTCCGCTAAATGTGTTACTGCCATTGGTTCTAAGGACCCCAGAGCCGCTATTTGTTATGACGGTTGTGGAGTTGAAAATATTACCTCCAGTACCGGTGTTTCCTGTGGCTCCCGTTTTGGTCAGCGTTGCAGCACCATTAAAGGTACCGCCCGATAATGCCAATTGTGGGGCGTTAAAATTGACATCGCCATCATAGGATGAGCCTGGCCCGATGGTAAGCAGCGCAGTTCCGGTAAGTGTCATATTTTGAGGAGTGGCTCCTACTTGGATAAAACGATCAAGCCTCAACTCACCAATACTAAATCCGAGACTTCCGACAGTTATTGTATGGCCAGCTGTTAGTGTGGCATTTGCTGGAGGGTTGTCTCCGAAATAGATTCCACCACCCAGTGTTGAGTTCACCTGGATATTTCCGTCAAAAACAGAGCCTGCAATTACATCAGCCATTCGGATGGTAGAAGTTCCGGTATTTTCCAGGATCAAATCATTGTTGAACTGGTCAAGGGCACTTACTGCAAATCTGAAGTACCCACTTCCAGAGTTAGCAATAGTGGTCACTCCGTTGAATACATTATCTCCCTGGCTGTCATTATTACTTGCACCGGTTTTTTCCAGCCTTGTTGTACCGTTGAAAGTTGTGCCATCCAATTCGAATTGAGGCGCACGAAAATCAACATTGCCACTAAATGATGACGAAGGGCCTAGTTCAAAAAGCGCTGTGCCTGTGAGAGTGACGGCTTGCGCACTTCCTCCAAGTTGGGAAAATCTCCTGAGCCTCAATCTACCATCTATAAAGCCTGCTCCTCCGACCAGCAAGGAACCTCCCGTATTGATAGTGGCGGTAGCTGCAGCGCTGTTGTTACAGAAGTAAATGCCACCACTTCCCAACCCTGATTCAAATGTGATGTTGCCATTGAAATTATTCCCAGCAGTGTTATTTGCTAGGTAGATAATATTCGATCCAAAATTTGAAACATTCAGGTTGCTGTTAAATGTATCTGGCGATGAATTTGCAGTAATGAGTTGCCCGCTGGCAGTTGCAGCACATGTTATCGATGCGGAGAAATTAAAAATATTCCCTCCAGTGCCTCCGTCATTGCTGGCGCCCGTTTTTGACAGCGTAGCAACTCCATCAAAAGTTGTTCCATTAAGCAAGAGACCTGGCGCTGAAAAATTCACATCACCACCAAAGGTTGAAGTTGGTCCCAGTGTCAAAGTAGCGATACCACTAAGACTTAGATTCTGCGCTGTGGCTCCGACTTGTGTAAATCGAATAAGTCTCACATCACCACTGATTACACCAAATCCGCCAACTGCAATAGTTCTGGTGGCAGCAAGTGTTGCTGTTCCGTTTGTATTGTTACAGAAGTAAATTCCCCCACCAAAGGTTGAGTTCAACTCAATATTGCCGTTGAATTGATTGCCGGCAGAATTATCTGCGAGGCGAATCGTGGATGCACCGGAGTTTACAATAGTGAGTGTGCTTTGGAAAACATCTGGATTGGATACTCCAGTTCTCAGGTACGAGTCTCCAGAGTTGACAATCGTGGCAATTTGATTAAATGTATTTCCACCATTGCCATCATCATTGCCTACGCTGGTTTTCTCAAGATGTGCGGCTCCATTGTATGTTGTGCCGTGAAGCAATAATCGCGGTGAAGTAAAAGTCACGTCTCCATCAAAACTGGATGAAGGCCCAAGTGTAAGTAGAGCTGATCCTGTTAATGTCAATGTTTGCGCAGTAGCGCCTGTTTGAGTGAAACTTCGAAGACGTAGTTCACCTGTGCTAAAGCCTGTCCCTACTGTGATAACACCTGGACTTGCCATAGTTGCTGTACCTGTGCTTTCGCAAAAGAGAATCCCTGTTCCACTGTTACTCACAGTAATATTTCCAGCGAATGTAGTGGTGCCCTGATAGCCAACTCGGATTGTAGAACTTCCATTGTTCGTAAATGTCACATTACCATTGTAAGCGCTGCCAGCTGATAACTCAAGGAGAATATCGGATGAGGAGTTATTTATGATCGTTGTCAAACCGTTGAAAGTATTATTCCCATTTGTTCTGAGATTGCCGGAACCATTGTTTACAATCACTGCCTGACCTGAGAAAATATTATTCCCCACACCGCTATCATTTGTTGTTCCTGTTTTTTCAAGATGAGTTGTCCCCATGTAAGTTGTTCCGTTGAGTAACAATGACGGAGCTAAGAACATTACATCACCTTCAAAGCTGGAACTGGGTCCAATATTGAGCGTGGCACTTCCGGTAAGGGTCAGAGTTTGCAGCGAAGTTCCGGTTTGTGTAAACCTGTTTAGATTCAATGTTCCTCCTGAAAAAGTGCCTGCAGAGATAACTCCACTCATTGTGGAACTCGCAGAGGCATTTGAGTTGAAAATGATCCCCGAGGAGCCTCCGCTGTTCGCAACTGAGACGTTGTTAGAGTAAGTTGACGTTCCGTTTTCTCCCATCCTAATCACAGTAGAGGGATGAGCATTGGCATTGTTGATAGTAACGGTGCTGCTAAATGTGGCGGACGATCCCGTGCCATTAAGTAATCTAAAGTCACTTCTAATCCCTCCAAAGCAATTAATGGCAAAAGCACCTCCTACTGAAAATGAAGAGGTCCCATTTTCTGCAATCAGGTATGAATATTGATCGCTTCCCCCCGACTTGTTGGAGTTTAGGGTCAGACTTGATGCGAATGTGGTCGTCTCTCCAGGGTGGTTGTGAGCAAAGTAAATCCTGAAGCTACCAGTGTTATCAAAAACGGCAGTGCTGAGGAACTGGTCTCGTGAGCCGTTGCCAAAAAGCAGATATCCGCTGCCACTGTTGGTTACCGTTACCGCGCCATTGAACACATTGCCTCCGAGACTTGCATCGTTCGTGGCTCCGGTCTTTTCCAGATTTGATGTTCCCGCCACGGTGATTCCATCAAGATAAAGTTGTGGAGAGCGGAAGTCGACATCACCGCCAAAAGTTGTATTAGGTCCTACACGCAGAACTGCACTCGCTCCTCCTAGAATTAGATTGGTATTTTCTGTTCCGAGCTGTGTCATACGAATAATTCTTAGCTCTCCGGCTGTGAACCCGGATCCTCCTAAGGAGATACTTCTTGTAGCGGCTAGTGTGGAGCTACCTCCGGAGTTGTTTGAGAAATAAATTCCACTACTGGTCCCAATTGAATTCAAAGTGATGTTTCCATTGAACTGATTTCCCGCTGAGTTATGTGCGAGATAAATCAGATTGGATCCAGAGTTTGTCACAGTAAGGTCGGCATTGAAGATATCGGGGTTGTTATTGGCAGTTAACAGATGCCCTGATCCTGAGTTCGTCAAAGTTGTAACTCCATTGAAGGTGTTTCCACCGGTTCCCGAATTATTACCGGCACCTGTTTTCTCAATAGAAGCGGTGCCTTGATATGTACAGCCATTGAGGAGCACCTGTGGTGCAGTAAATGATACATTTCCGCCAAATTCTGAAGTGGTGCCAACAGTTAAGCTAGAGGAACCTGTCAGGGTAAGGGTTGAGGGCTGGGCACCAGACTGTGTGAATCTGCTAAATGAGAGTCCTCCGCTATTGAAAGTGCCGGAAGCGACTCCAAAACCTGCACTTTGGGTAACCGATCCGGACGCGTTTCCAAAGTATACCCCACGGCCATTGGTGGAATTGACAACGATGTTACCGTTGATAGCTACAGTGCCATCATTGGCTATGATGATACCTGAATTGGAGTTTGCATTATTACTTGTTAGGGTTAACGTACCATTTATGGTGGCTGTACTCGCTCCGTTTCTCGCGATGATTGTGTTTACACTTCCACTTGCATTTCCATTGTGATTGATCGTCAGGCCACCATTGAAAAGGTTGCCCGCTGATGTAATCCCAATCTGAACACGGGAAGTTCCTGAGTTATTAATGGTGACAAGTCCTTGATAAGTGTCTGGATTGGTATCAGCAAGGTTGAATTCCGAGTCACCGCTATTAACAATTGTTGTGGTGCCTGAAATAGAGTTACCTCCGGCACTATTGTCATTGGTCGATCCGGTTTTTTCGAAGAACGCGTTGCCGGTTATTGAAACTCCATCCAGAAAGATTCTTGGTGAAGTGATAGTCAGGTCTCCTCCAAAGGAGGAGTTGGGTCCAACATCTATTCGGCTGGTTCCGGTTAAGGTGAGCGTTTGAGTCGCGCTAACCTGGGTAAATCTTCTGAGTGCGATTCGCCCTCCAGTAAAACCACCACCGCCAACGGAAATCGACCTTGTCGCACCTTGAGTCGAGCTAGCTGAAGCACCTGCATTGAAATAGATTTCTCCAGCGGTGTTGGTTAAGACTATATTTCCATTGTATGTAGATGTTCCGTTATTACCAAGCGTAATGTCGGTCGCTGTATTTGTATTGGTATTGTTTACGGTTACTGTTCCTCCGTAAGTCGCTGTACTACCCGTACCATTTAAAAATCGATGGTTGCTTTGAAGCGTACCAGCGCAGTTGATGGTGAGGTTTCCAGATATCGAGAAACTTGTATTTGTTCCTTCTCCAGCGAAGAATGACCATTGATCGGTGCCACCGGATTTGTTTGTATTGAGCGTTAGGTCAGTGAAGGTGGTTGTAAGGCCGTTGTGACTTTGGGCGAAATGGAATCGGTAGGCTCCATTATTATTAAATGTAGTGGTAGCATTGAATTGGTCGGGGTTGCCATTGCCAAGCATGATTTGGCTGTCGCTGATGTTAGTAATGGTCGTGACTCCGTTGAAAATGTTGTTCCCGGTGCTGTTGTCATTTCCGGTACCTGATTTGGTCACCGACACGGTTCCATTGAAGGTTGAGCCATTGAAGAGAAGCCGGCCCGTGGTCCCTGTGACATTGGCGCCAAAAATGGTCCCATTAAAAGTGGTGGTGCCTGTAGTATTTAATGCCAGAGAAGCCGCACCTCCTGTGTTTGCTATCGTACCCGAGGTAAATGTGTTTGTACCCGTAGTTGTAAGTGTGAAGCCGAGCAGGTCAATTGTTCCGCTGTAGCCATTAACGGAGATTCCGGCAACCGTTGGCGCCACATCCAGATTACAGTTTCCGTTTGAACCCCCAGCGCCATTAAAAAACACCTGGTCGGCAGCCCCGGGAACGGATGCCCCACCCGCGCCCCCTGACGTTGTGGACCAATTTGCCGTATTGTTCCAATTGCCTGTAGCAGAGGCGACCCAGTACCTCTGGCCAAAGGCTCCCGATGTAATAAAAATCAAAAAAATGAACACTATAATTCTCATAATCGCGTATGGCTTAGACAGTACTTTTCATCATATCAATATTAATACATAACCGAATCTTGATGTAACATTTGATCTAGTTTTTAATTCTGCCGCTTAAGTCAGAACAGGCCTTGGGACCGCGATTTTTTGGGTCTGCTTCAGTAACAATTAGGGGTGGACTACGTCTAATTCTATGTTCGAAGGCTCCTTTTGTTACCTTCGGGACTTCGGATCAGTGAAAAAGAGGAATGGCAAGAATTATTGAAACAAGTCACATTTCACGTGTCTATCACATGGGCACGAATGTGGTCAAAGCTTTACAGGACATATCCATCACAATTGACAAGGGAGAATATGTTGCCTTTATGGGACCCTCGGGGTCAGGCAAATCGACCCTTATGAATATTATTGGTTGCCTGGACACACCTACCAGTGGGTCCTACGTGCTCAATGGTCACCTTGTGAGTGAAATGACAGAGAATGAACTGGCGGAGATCAGGAACAAGGAGATAGGCTTTGTATTTCAGACTTTCAACCTACTTCCTCGTGCCTCAGCTTTGGAGAATGTTGCGTTGCCTCTGATTTATGCTGGGTACGGAAAGAGCGAACGTGAGGAACGCGCTATGGAAGCATTGGAAAATGTAAACCTGGCCGATCGCTCTCATCACAAACCGAATGAACTATCGGGAGGACAACGACAAAGAGTAGCCATCGCCCGCGCTTTGGTAAACAACCCCTCGATAATCCTCGCTGACGAACCAACGGGTAATCTGGACTCTAAAACATCTTACGATATTATGGCCTTGTTTCATGAGCTTCATGAAAAAGGTAACACAATTATCATGGTAACACATGAAGATGACATCGCACACTACGCACATCGTATCATTCGCTTGAAGGATGGACTTGTCGAGTGGGACAAAGTCAATGACAATGTAACCAAGAGCACACCTTCATTGGTAACTGAGTAACTAACATTGTATCTTCAACCTCAATGAAGATTTACACAAAAACCGGTGACGCAGGGAGTACAGGACTTTTTGGTGGGCGAAGAGTATCTAAAGGTGATCTTCGGATAGAGACTTACGGAACCATTGACGAGCTCAATTCGCACATTGGGCTGCTTCGTGATCAGGAAGTAAATAATCATCGCAAAGAATTTATCATCAATATCCAGGATAGGCTATTTACCATTGGATCTATCTTGGCAACTGAGCCAGGCAATACCAAAGTAAAAATTCCATCACTCAGTCAGGAAGATGTAAAACTCCTTGAAAAAGAAATTGACTTAATGGATGCTCAACTCGAACCCATGAAGTTCTTCGTGCTACCTGGTGGTCATCCTTCAGTTTCGTACGGTCATATAGCAAGAACGGTATGCAGAAGAGCCGAGCGGCATGTGATCCGCCTGCATGAATTGGAAAAAGTTGAGGAGCTGGTGCTTCAATACCTCAACCGATTGTCGGATTACCTATTTGTGCTTTGTAGAAAGATGTCCAAAGAGTTGGGCGTTACAGACGTTCCGTGGAAACCGAAGATGTAGCTAGGTTCCTTGTGAATAGTGAGCCACTAGCGGTTTACCTTCATCATCAATGATCCGCATCCACCCTTTATATTTTTTCAGGATGTTCTCCTCCTTCGTCTTCTCGGGATCGTAGGGATTTTTGAATTGGGTAATTTTCACTGAGCAGTAAGACCCTTCGCACTTACCAGTTGAGATGATCTCGCAGTAAAGTTCATCCGCTACTCCAATTTCCTGTGCGTCTGCGTATGGGCTCATGAGAATTGATGCTGTCTTCTCACGAGGATGAATCATTCGGCCTCTGGTCTCTCCGTAAAACTCCATCCAATACACCAGCTTAAACCCTTTTTGAATTATGTCATCCACACGTGCCCATCCCTGATATCCATGTTCTAGTATCTGAATGTAACCGTCCTGTTGCTTACTAAACGATACGTAGTAACGATCTTCGGAAGTCTCAAAAAAATTATCTCGATCGAGCAATTGTGGTCTTATGTACGCCCCTGTTATGGTGGCACTCAATGTGCTGTCGACTTCGGGGTCTGAGCGGAGGTGCAAGGGTGGACCCGGTAGAATTTTTCCTTTAAAGTCACCATCTGGCACCTCAAAAAATGTGAATCCATTTTCCGGGATGTAAATGTATCGCTGTGTAGGCAATGAAAGTTGAAGTGTATCATTAGGCACAATGAAACCACCCTGATCGCGCTGTGCCTGAGCTACGCTCACCAGCACGAAGGCAAATCCAGCAGTAAATAATATTCGATTTAAAGCGCCTCTCATTTTTTGTAACTACAAAGCTAATGGAAACAACAAGTGTGCCCGTTGAATGAAAAAGATCTCAATTAATCCTAACAATCGTTAGGGTATATATTTGATAAGAATTAAATTGCGGCCCTATTAATGAAACTAAGGTTCAATGGTTGATCTAGATAAAATTTCCATCCAAAAGATTGCTAAAACGAGGATTTCGGAGGTTGATTTTAAAAACATACCCTTTGGAAAGGTTTATTCCGACCACATGTTCATGGCTGACTACAAAGAAGGCCAATGGCAGAATTTCAGAATTGTTCCCTATGGCTATATGCCCATGAGTCCGGCTACGCCAGCGTTACATTATGGACAGTCGATTTTTGAGGGGCTTAAAGCTTACAAAAATGAAAGCGGTGAGGCTCTCGTTTTCCGACCGCTTGCAAATTGGAAGAGGATGAATGTATCTGCGGAAAGAATGTGCATGCCTACTATTCCTGAGGAGTTGTTCTTGGACGGAATGAATACGTTGATTGATCTGGACAGGCAGTGGATTCCTTCTACTGACGGAAGTTCCTTATACATCAGGCCGTTCATGTTTTCGGCAGATGAGTATATAGGGATTAAGCCTTCAGACAATTTCACTTTCATGATCATTACTTGTCCGGTTGGCGCCTACTATTCGACACCGGTCAAGGTTCGGATTGAACAACATTATACAAGAGCGGCAGAGGGTGGAACCGGCTTTGCAAAAGCAGGTGGTAATTATGGCGGTGCTCTTTATCCCGCGAAACTTGCGCAGCAAGATGGGTACCATCAATTGATATGGACGGATGGCAAGGAGCACAAGTATGTGGAGGAATCAGGAACAATGAATGTGATGTTCGTGATCGATGACACACTAGTTACTCCCGCACTTGGTGACTCGATTTTGAGAGGGATTACAAGAGACAGTGTATTATCATTGGCGCGACACTGGGGTATGAAGGTGGAGGAACGAAAGGTTTCCGTGGATGAGTTGGTGGATGGCCTCAAGAGTGGCCGAGTCAAAGAAGCGTTTGGAGCCGGAACAGCGGCCACAATTGCTCATATTGAATTGATCGGTCACAATGGTGAAGATTATTATTTGCCACCAATTGAGAAACGTGAATTCTCCAATAAAGTATTCAGAGAACTGGATTTGATGAAGCGTGGACTTTCTCCAGATCCATTTGACTGGGTTTATAAGGTATAATAAGATCTCACGGCAGCGTTAAGTTTTTATATTTGAGATATGCTGCCCAGACTTCTGGTTTTTTTCTGTTTGTGTGCGAGTTTGCCATCTTTGGCACAGCCGCAGTTAGCACTTCTTAAGAAGGACCGCATCATCACTCGGTTTGAGGAGGGTGAGTCAATTCGTTTCAAAAGGAAAGGCGATAATGGCTATTCAGTTGCCCTGATTCAAGGTATCCATCCGGGGTTTATCATTGTTGCCGATGATACGGTGTTCACCTACGATATAGAAGTCGTGGACATAAGGAAGAAAAAACTTACCACCTTCAAGGTTTCGTCAATCGGTAAAGGACTTATGGTAGCCGGAGCCGGATTGTTCCTGGTTGACCTTTTTAACACCACGGTAATTATTAACTCGGATTACCAACTGAAGGACTCTGCCTGGAAAGGGAGCGCAGTACTACTGGGACTCGGTACATTCATGCAGTTCGTTAACAACGATTTTTTCAGACAACATCGTCACCGAAAAATTGCGACAGTGAATTTCAGGCCTTCGTGAAAGGCGCAGGTTTGTTATCTTTGCCAAAACTTTTGAAACTATGACTATAGAACAGTTGAAAGACTGTAAGGCGCGTGTTAATGCCTTGAGGAGGTATCTTTGACTACGATCGTAAGATTGCCGAAATAAAAGACGAAGAATTAATTACCCACCAGGCTGATTTTTGGAACAATCCGAAACAAGCCGAAAGTATCCTTCAAAGTATCCGTTCAAAGAAGGTCTGGACCGATGAGTTTGATGAAGTAAACAAACTTATTGACGATCTTGATGTACTCTACGAATTTCACGAAGCCGGTGAAGTTGATGAGGATGAACTGGACAAAGAATATAAAAAAGTCTATGGCGCAGTAGAAGATCTTGAGTTCAAGCGAATGCTGAGCAAAGAGGAGGATCAGTTGAGCGCCATGATCGAAATCAATCCGGGAGCAGGCGGAACGGAGAGTATGGATTGGGCGGATATTCTTAACCGCATGTACATCATGTGGGGTGAGAAGTCTGGATACAAAGTAAAACAGGTGAGCTATCAGGCTGGGGAAGTTGCCGGTATTAAGTCTGCTACGCTTGAAATCGAAGGACCATTTGCCTATGGTAAATTAAAATCTGAAATCGGAGTTCATCGTCTGGTTCGTATTTCACCTTTTGACTCCAACCAAAGAAGACATACTTCCTTTGCTTCTGTTTTTGTATATCCTGTTGTGGATGAAACCATCAACATTGAAATCAATCCAGCAGATGTGGAAATTCAAACTTCAAGATCAGGTGGTGCAGGAGGACAGAACGTAAATAAGGTTGAAACGAAAGTGCAACTAACCCATAAGCCAACAGGAATCGTGATTGTTTGCCAGGTGGAACGTTCGCAACATGCTAACCGCGAGAAGGCGATGCAAATGTTGAAGTCGCGTCTCTATCAGTTAGAAATCGAAAAGAGAAATTCAGAACGCGATAAGATCGAGGCGGGTAAAATGAAAATCGATTTTGGTTCGCAGATCCGCAATTACGTCCTGCATCCTTACAAACTGGTGAAAGATGCACGGACCGGTGTGGAGCGACACGATGCTCAGACTGTGCTAGATGGCGACCTTGATGACTTTATCAAAGCGTACCTGTTGGGCGCTCAGGAGGCTAGCGCCAAATCATGACAGAACAGGCGGGAGCAGCGAAAACATACCCTGCTCAATTTTGGTTGGTGTGCGTCAGCTCACTGATGTTCTTTGCGAGCTTCAACATGATTATTCCTGAACTTCCCGGATATCTTACAAGTCTGGGTGGAGCCGACTATAAGGGATTGATCATTTCACTCTTCACCATTACTGCAATGGCTTCACGACCTATCAGTGGCAAACTTGCTGATAGCGTGGGACGTGTGCCGATAATGATGACGGGCTCGATTGTCTGCGTTTTATGTAGTGCATGCTATCCGGTTCTTACAGGGATCATGGGTTTTTTCCTTCTTCGATTTGTTCATGGCTTCTCCACTGGATTTACGCCCACAGGCCAAACAACCTACCTGTCCGATATCATTCCTGCCAAAAGGAGAGGGGAGGCAATGGGCTTTCTAGGAACAGCAGGGACGGTTGGCATGGCAGGAGGCCCTGCTCTGGGGGGAGCCATCACCAATCAGATCTCACTGGATGCCATGTTTTATTGCTCTTCTTTTTTTGCACTGATTTCAGTTGGGATTTTGATCGGCATCAAAGAAACAGCCAAAAACAAAACGAGATTCTCTTACAAGATGCTGAAAGTTGAAAAGCACGACCTCTTTGAGCCCCGCGTTTGGGTGCCTTGCCTTGTGATGGCGTTGTGTGCTTTTTCTTTTGGTTCACTCTACACCGTGATTCCCGATTTCGGTGAGTATGTGGGTATCAGAAATAAAGGTTTGCTGTTCACTTATTTTACAGTCGCATCATTGTTGGTTCGATTTTTAGGAGGGAAAGCTTCAGATTATTACGGTAGAGCACAAGTCTTACAATTCTCAACACTGCTCTTAACTATTGCGATGGTCATAGTTGGTTTCTCTGAGACAGCGTTCATGTTAAGTGTTGGTGTATTCATTTATGGGTTGGCTCATGGTGCCACGTCTCCGACACTCCTTGCCTGGGCAACTGACTTGAGTGATGAGCGCCATAAAGGTCGAGGTCTTGCTTCCTTGTATATTTTTATGGAGCTGGGAATTGGCTTGGGTGCTTTTGTGTCAGGGATAATTTACGCAAATGAAGCGTCTCATTTTCTGCCCACATTTCTTTTTTGCGCCTTACTGAGTGGCTCTGCTTTTTTGTACCTTATCTCTAAGAAGAAACAATTCAGACGAGTTGTCTATGAAGGATAAAATCCTAGCGTTATTTTTTGTGGTGAGTATTGGAGAACTCATTGCCGTATCCGCTGATGTAATTCAGTTGGAATGGATTTGTAAACCACTACTTCTTCCAATTCTGGGTTTTTACTACCTCAAAAACATCTCAAATGAATACGGCTGGTCAAGACCGGTAATGGCTGCTATTCTATTTTCCTGGCTGGGCGATGTTGCGTTGATACTGCAGATTATTAACGAGAATTTTTTTCTAGTGGGTCTTTCATGCTTTCTGATTGCTCATGTTGCCTATATCCTTGCCTATCGACAACACAAATGGCCAGAGGGCGACAGTGCCCTTTTTGGAATTCAGAAATTTAGATTTGCTTTTCCGATAATCCTCGCTGGTACTGGTCTGGTCACGATTTTATATTCTCACCTTGGTGACCTATGGGTGCCGGTTATGATCTACTCTCTTGTCATAGTTGTGATGGTGTTGCAAGCTTTGTTCCGTTATGGTCTGACCAATAGTCCCAGTTTTTGGTTTGTCTTGATTGGAGCGCTTTTGTTTATGGCTTCAGATTCCGCCATTGCTATCGACAAGTTTTTAGCTCCCTTCGAGTTGGCGCGGGTGTTTGTAATGAGCACTTATATAGCAGCCCAGCTGCTGATTGTTCGCGGTTTGACTTTTCACCGCACATAAAAAAGCGGCCTTTCGATCCGCTTTCCTTTTGATTGATTGATTGATAAAATTTACCCTTCCATTCTTCTGATTTTCCCACTTCCGGAAGAGTGGCTGTTAACATGGCTAGGATTGCCTTTGTAGTGAACACTTCCGCTGCCTGTTATTTTTGCATCAAGTTCCTTCTTCACATTGATTTCAACATCGCCAGACCCGGATATGGTTACATCACAACTTTCAGTTACGAGATCCGCTGCCAGCACCTTGCCCGAACCTGAAATACTGGCTTGTACAGACTCGGCTCGCCCTGCTGCCAGCACTTTTCCTGATCCTGACAAACCGAACTTGGCCCGACCTCTTATTTCGTTGGCGATATAAACTTTTCCAGATCCGCTCACGCGACTTGAAAGATCTCTGCAATTGCCTTTCACTCTTAAGTCACCTGAACCAGACACATCTGCAGTCAAGTCACCCGAAATATCGACTTCCAACTCCATTGATCCAGATCCCGACACCCTTAAATCCATTTCGTCAGATTTAATAATTGTCTCACCATACAAATCGCCTGAACCGGAGACAGAAAGACCATTAAGATTTTCAACGGTGATGTACACGTTGATTCTATCACGGTCATTATTGCGCCAGCTAAACCAATCATTGTAGTCTTCATTGCCGATAATCAGTCGGTCATCTTTCACGATCGTTTCTATGTCTTGGAGCGTTTCGCTGTTGCCTTCCAGTACGACTTTCTGGGGGCTGCCTTGCCGCACATACAATTTACCAGGCGTGCGATAAGAGATTTTGCGGAATCTGGGTACATCTCGTGTTTCCTTCGTTTGAGCTACGGCAGAAAAAACGAGTGAAAGAGCCAGAACTGAGCTAATGATGAACTTCATATTTACTTCATTAAGTACGAATATAGACTCATTCCCAGGGTCTTTGGTTGCATGAAACAGTGGATTTTATGAGTTCCACCATGAATCAGTATATTTTTGACTTGAATGGACAAATTCTCGTATCTGACTGTTTCGGATTCTTCAAAAGGTCTCTACAAAGAGAAAGGAAGCCGGTTTTTGTCTTTTGTATTTTATACGCCAACCGTAGAAGAGGCCAAAAGGCAGTTAGAAGGGTTAAGGAAAGAATTTTTTGACGCTCGTCATCACTGTTTCGCCTGGGTAATTGGAGAACGATATGAGAACTTTCGTTCATTTGATGATGGTGAACCCAATCACTCCGCAGGTGATCCTATCCTTGGACAAATACGATCCAGAAATCTAACCAATGTGATGGTGGTAGTGGTTCGTTATTTTGGTGGGACGAAATTGGGAGTTGGAGGACTAATAACTGCATACAAAACTGCCGCTCAGTTGGCGCTTGATAATGTGACTATCATTGAAAAGGAGATTGTAGATGGTATTTCTATCGAGTATGACTACTCTGCCACGTCTGAGGTGATGCGGTTGGTAAAAGATTTTGAATTGGAGATCCTTCATCAAAAATTTGATAGCCAATGCCAGCTCGAGGCTACTGTTAAACTTAGGTTAAAAGAATCTTTACTCGAAAAACTGAAATTGTTGATTGATACCGGGAACCCTATTAAGTTTTCTTTTGCCTGTCTAAAGAATAAGCCATGAAATATCTCCTAACAATTTTCTCTATTAGCATTTGCTTCGGATCGTTTTGCCAGAGTTCAACGAAAGAAGTGTACGTTTGCACGCCTTGTGGTTATGATTGTGACCTGACTGAACATACCAGCCCAGGCCAATGCAGTGTATGCGGAATGGCATTTGTGAAAAAATCAACAGTTCATTTCGAGAATATTGATTTCGGGGAAATGTGCAGGCGCGTGAATGCAAACAGGAATATTGTTCTTCTGGATGTGAGATCACCTGGTGAATTTTCAGGCGAAACGTGTGAGATTCCTTCTTTTGGCCATTTCAAAAAAGCAATCAATGTCAATGTCAATGACTTGGCGACTCGCGTTGACGAATTGAAAAAATACGCCAATGAGGAGATTATAGTGTATTGCAGTCATAGCCATCGAAGCCCGCGAGCCACTTACTTTCTGACCAACAATGGATTCAAGAACGTGACGAACGTGTCTGGTGGTGTGTCAATAATAAAACAGGAATTTGGCGATAACTCTTGTCTTAAGGAGATTTATGTAGAACACGAATATTAAGTTTATAATAATGGCGTGTTGTCAAATAGACCCCCTAACTTTCGCGGTCAAATTTCAACTACAGGTATGTTTGGTAAAGGTAAGGCTGCACTCGGGTTCATTTTTGTTACCCTTCTGATTGATGTTATTGGCTTCGGTATCATCATTCCGGTGATGCCAAAGTTGATTCAGGAGTTGACTGGCGCCACCTTGAGTGTGGCTTCTAGTTATGGTGGCTGGCTTTTGTTTGCCTATGCGTTCATGCAATTTATTTGCGCTCCCATAGTTGGAAACCTGAGTGATCGATTTGGAAGAAGGCCCGTATTATTAGCCTCACTCTTTGGTTTTGGCATCGACTATTTGTTTCTCGCCTATGCTCCTACACTCGCCTGGTTGTTCGTTGGCCGATTTGTTGCAGGTGTGATGGGTGCAAGTTTCACAACGGCATCTGCCTACATCGCTGACGTGAGTACGCCTGAGAAAAGAGCACAAAACTTCGGAATTATTGGTGCAGCATTCGGACTAGGTTTCATCATAGGTCCGCTAATCGGAGGATTGGTTGGTGTCTATGGTACGCGCATTCCGTTTTTGGTAGCAGCAGGACTCACGTTGGTCAACTGGCTATATGGATTTTTCATTTTGCCTGAATCCTTGTCAGCGGAGAACAGGCGTAAGTTTGAATGGAAGCGTGCTAATCCCGTGGGATCATTGATCAGCCTAAAACGTTTTCCTATTATCACAGGGCTCATTGCCTCCTTAGTGCTCCTTTATATTTCTGCACACGCTGTTCAAACCAACTGGTCGTATTATACCATCGAAAGATTTCATTGGGATGAGCGAATGATCGGGATATCACTTACTGTCGTGGGGCTTGTGATGGCGATTGTACAAGGCGGACTGATAAGAGTTATTATTCCAAAGTTAGGGCAGGAGCGAAGTGTCTATGTTGGATTGGGTTTGTATGCATTGGGATACTTTCTCTATGCAATCAGTACGCAAAGTTGGATGATGTTTGCTGTCACTGTGCCTTATTGCCTTGGTGCAATTGCAGGCCCGGCACTACAAGGAATAATTTCAAATACTGTTCCGCGAAATGAACAAGGTGAACTCCAGGGGGCACTCACAAGTTTGATGAGTCTGACAGCAATCTTTGGTCCTCCGTTGATGACGAATATTTTTTATCTGTTTACCAATGTAAACGCCCCGATATATCTACCTGGTGCTCCGATGTTATTAGGTGCGGTGCTTACCGTGATCAGTGCACTGCTGGCGCGTAGGAGTTTGAAGCGAGCAATCTTAGCGAGAGCTGACTCGACAGTCGGAAGTAACCAATCCAATCAACTCAGCACAGAATAGGAGATCAGTAACTGGTCTCCTTTTTTCCAGCGTATCCATCCCGTAGGAACAATGCGATCTGCAAGCCCTACAGTTGATACCATAAGCCAATCACCTTTTACAGCTACGGGCCTCAGCTGCGCGCCTTGTACTGAAGCGATAATGCTTGCCTGATCGAGCGCTTTGCCCCGTATTGGGTTTTTGTCGGCATCCAATACCTCCACGGCAACCACTCCGGTAAGGAACGTTCCCCAATCTTCGTATTCGACTGCTTGTGCATCCACCCAGAATGTTTGGCCATTCATGTTGTTGACTATTACCTCGATCCAATTTTGCGAGTAAGTCACTACCCTGAATAGAAATTGATCGTAGTCAAGTTTGATGTATTCTGGAGCAAGCCATGGAGGAGCGGTTGCAATGTCTATATAGTGTTCCCCTTTGATGAAGGTCACGCTGTCGATCGCTTTAAACTGATATGGCACTGAATCAAAATCCGGTTTTGAGTAGAATCGCAGTGGACGATCGGGAGAAGGGGATACGCGCGCGATACCAATGCCCGCCTGAAGTTTGAAGTTTGGATCAAACCGCTGGCTATATGACAAGGCGAATGAAAAGCAAAAGACAATCGTAATTGCAAAGCTGCGCATGGTGGAATATTTAAGTCAATCCGGCCAGGAACCGATCGGCTGTATTTAAGAGACTCTCTCTTTTCTCCGGGAGCATCTTATCAAAATTTTTGATCAACATTCCTATTCTAGGATTCTGTGCCAACTTATCGCGATGAACATGCATAAATCGCCAGAAGAGTGAGTCCCATGTCAGCTCCCAATCCCCTTTTGGAAAATCACTCATCTTGTTCAGATAATTACTTCCACTAAAATAAGGTTTAGTTGCCATTATGCCCCCATCTGCAAATTGACTCATACCATAAACATTGGGCACCATTACCCAATCATAGGCATCAACAAACATCTCCATGAACCATCTGTACACCTCATCGGGATCAAATTCGCAGAGCAGCATGAAGTTTCCGAGTACCATCAAGCGCTCGATGTGATGGCAGTAGCCGGTTTTCAACACTTTTTTGATTGTCTCATCTACAGGTAGCACTCCGGTTTTGCCGGTGTAAAATGATGATGGAATTTTTCTTTTAAAGTCCCAATAATTGGTAGTGCGTTGAATTGTGCCGCGATTGATGTAGATGCCGCGGATAAATTCTCTCCAACCAATGAGTTGCCTGACGAAGCCTTCAGTAGAGTTAATAGGAATATGCCGTTCGCTGGCGTGAGCCAATGTTTCTTTTAGAATGGCAGACGGAGTAATGAGTCCAACGTTAAGTGAAGGTGTTAATACGCTGTGGTTAAGAAAGTTTTCCCTTCCGACAATCGCATCTTCGTAATTACCAAATTCTGAGAACCGTTCGTTGAGGAATTTTTTTAGCCAAGTTCTGGCACCTTCGTGCGAAACAGGATAAATGAAGTCTGCGGCTTCGCCAGGATTATTGGTAAACCATTTTTCAACATATGCCTTTGCTTCAGAAATGAACTCGTTGTTAGTGACTACTTCTACTTGTGGAGGCTTTTTATTTTTTGGATATCGTTTTCTGTTTTCATCATCATAGCTCCATTTGCCTCCCAACGGCTCTTGCTTATGAGTTAACAGAATATTGCGTTGCTTTCTTTGTCTAATGTACCAGTCGTTTTGCAGGAATTTTTTCTTCCTTTGGTGAAAGAAGGAGACCAATTCTTCCTCACTGTTGAGGAATGCCGGAGAGCGGTACCATTTGAGTTGTAAACCATACTCAAAGCATGTCTTTGTTATTCTTTTCTTGAGCCAGTGATCATGAACATCTACGCAATGGATTACAAATACCTTTTTATCTGAGAGATGTTGGATCAGATTTACAGAATCGGCAATCGGTTCATGACTTTCTATGTATGTTGTGTCTATGCCTTTCGTTGCGAGCCATGTTTGATAGTACTTCATGCCGGCCCTGTGCAGTACCAATTTCTGTTTGTGAAAGGAGTATTGGTTGAAAAACAAGGACTCCTCAACGATATAATAATGGATATTAACCGGAAGGGGACTTTCTTCAAAAAGCTGATGCGGGAAGACCAGACTTACTTCACTCAACCGATATTCTGTTTATTTCTTCGACAGCGTTCGCTGCAATACTTGACGAGCTCCCAATCTTTTGCCCACTTCTTTCGCCAGTTAAACGACCGCTTACAAACCGGACATTCTTTTTCAGGTAACAATGATTTTTTCATTTTAAGATCGGTATGGATCTTATTACCGTTTGTTCTTTCTCGCAGCCTCTATCTGATTCATGACAGCCTGAGCTTCAGACTGTTTCTGGTCACTTGCCATGCGATTGATTGTTGACAATTTGTGCGCCTCCGCCAGTAGTTTGCGGTATTTTTCCGTGAGGATCTCTTCCTGAGATTTTCGTTTGAACCAATTCAGCATTTATCAGACTTTTAGATTTGAGATTCCACCATCTATGTGAAGGACCTGTCCCGTTATCCAATTTGCTTTGTCAGACAACAGAAATTCCGCCACGGATGCAATTTGATTGGCATCACCGATTTTTTTCAATGGATGTCTGGCAGCGTTTGCTTCTTTTTTTTCTACAGAATTTAATAAGCCAGCTGCCATAGGCGTGTCTGTGATAGAAGGTGCAATCACATTGACTCTGATTTTGGGAGCCAGTTCAGCTGCCAGAGACCTGCCAAGTCCTTCAATGGCTCCTTTGGATGCTGCAACTTTTGTATGGGAGGGAAATCCCATTTGAACGGCCACCGTTGAAAAAAGAACAATAGAGGGAGAACCACTCTTCTTTAGTTTAGGGAGTGCCGCTTGAATGATTTTAATCGCTCCAACCACCTGTAAGTTGAAGTCATCGATAAATTCTTTCGGCTTGATTCTGGAAATGGGCCTCAGATCTATCGCGCCAGGGCAATAGACGAGTCCGTCAATTTGTTCAGGAAGGAATGACAAATCTGCCTCATCGTTCAACACATCTAGCTGGTGGAATTGAATATTGTTCCCATTGGCTTGGGGCTTAGTGTTGTGGTATGTGGCACACACCTTTACGCCTGAGCTTGAGAGTTTTTGAGCTAGAGCATTCCCGATGCCTGAAGAACCCCCAATAATCACTGTCTGATTCATGATGGTAAAACAGCAGTGCCTCTAAATTGTTAGACAAGCCTGCGTCAAAACTTACTTTTGATGTTAATTGAAATTGCATAGATTGAGAAATACGCTTAATACTATGCTGTCGAGAATATTAATATCTGCCTTGTTAGTTGGTATGCTCTCCAATTGTGCTGAACCACCTAAACAAGAACCTATTGTATCTGGGTCGACCTATGATGAACTCGTCACTTTTTTTAATGATTGGCGGGAGTTTGAATCACCCGAAATGAAGAACGGAGTACCCGACTACTCGAAGGATACCATGGAAAAACAGTTTTCTGATTTGAGGATATGGCAACAGCGCTTGAATGGTTTTGATACAGCCGGTTGGTCTGTCAAAGAGCAAATCGATTGGTATCTGATTCTTGCAGAGATGAACGGACTGGAGTTCAGGCATCGTGTAACTCACCCCTGGTCCAGTGATCCAGCATTTTATGTTTGGTTCTATCCTTACCCTACTGATGTTCCTTCGCGCGAAGGGCCTGTGATACATGGTGCGGTTGAGTTGCCAAAGTATAAGCAGCCACTATCGAATGAAGATGCCTCTGAAATCGCGACCAAGTTTGGTCAAATAAATGGTGTATATGAGGAAGCGAAACGAAACCTGAATAGCAATGCAAAGGATTTGTGGGTTTTGGGAACCCGTTCAATTCGCGAGCAGGGCGATGAGTTTGAGAAATTTGCTACCGAAGTACGCGACACTTATCCGGATTTAGCGGATGCTTCTATTAAAGCCAAACAGGCTTCGGATGATTTTGCAAAATGGCTGGACGAACAAGCAGCATCAAAGACGGGAACTTCAGGTGTAGGCAAGGAGAATTATTCATGGAATCTAAAGAAAGTGCATCTGATTCCTTACTCATGGGAAGATGAGGTAACATTGATGCAACGTGAGTTGCAACGCGCTCACGCGTCTCTAGCTTTTGAAGCACATCAGAATAGAAAACTTCCCAAACTTGAAAAGGCAGATATCGCAAAGCAATTTGACAAGATGCTCGAGGACGCGCACCAGGAGTTGATGCGTTTTTATAAAGAACAGGGTATTATCACCATGAAGGACTATATGGAGCCCGCGATGCGAGAGCAAATCATGGAGTTCACTCCGTTTGATGGCATTCGCGGGTTCTTTCATGAAATACATTATCGTGATCCAATGCCATTGAATTGTCATTTCTTCCACTGGATCGAACTTGCACGGATTCGTGAAGAGCCTAACGATAGCCCGATCAGACGTGTACCTTCTCTCTACAACATCTTTGATGCGCGATCAGAGGGTATGGCTACAGCAATGGAAGAATTGATGATGAATGCAGGACTTTACAAAAACAGGCCTCGTGGTCGTGAATTGGTTTACATCATGTTGGCACAAAGAGCTGCACGTGGTTTGGGAGGATTGTATCAGCACGGATTGGAAATGGACTTTGATGAAGCAACTAAGTATGCTTCGAAGTGGGTGCCTTGGGGATTATTACCTGCCGATGGTGGCACAATTCAACATGAGGAACATTTTTATCTGCAGCAACCTGCCTATGGGACCAGTTATGTGATCGGGAAAATTCAGATTGATCAGTTGATTGCCGAATACACTCGTCAGCGGAATGGCATCTTCAACATGAAAGAATTTATGGATGAGTTTAGCAGGGTAGGTGAGTTGCCAATTTCTTTGGTGTACTGGCAAATGACGGGCGACAAGTCTATGCTGAACGCTGCCTTGGATCAATAGTATTTACCAGTATCCAGGTTTCTTTTGATTGAATTCCAGGGCTTGATGATGCCATGCATCGCTATATAGACACCCGGTCCCAATACTTGTACTGCTCCAATTGCAGTACCTATGTTCACTGGTGCATCTGAATTGGAAAACTGTTCCGGCCTCATCGCACCTGTGATTACTATCACCTTGTTTCTAATGTGTTCAGCGAGATGAGTAGCTGTCTCGATCATGGTGTCTGTGCCATGCGTAATGATAATGTGCTCAAGATTTGACTTGATAATCAACTCTGTTAATTGTTCACGATCAGCGTCATTGATCTCCAAACTATCTTTTTGGAATGCAGTTTGAATTTCAAATTCAAAGGAAGGATTGAGTTTTTCAAGAATTCGGATTGAGGCGGGTTCACCAAATTCAAAAGCCCAACCTTTGGTTGTGTGTGGGTAATCCTTGTCGATGGTCCCTCCAGTTTGCACAAACAATATTTTCATAGCATTTGTGAGTTTTTCTCGAAGCAATTAAAGTCACCGATCAACTTCTCCCATTCCGTGAATGACTCACAATGCTTATCAATGGCTTCGAATTGTTCTTTGAAGGCAACCTTGAATTTGTCACGTGCTTCTTTGGAGATCCAATAGTCCACAGTGACAAAACGGTTCGGGTCTTCCGTATTTTTATGAAGTTCTGTTTTCAGATATCCTGATCCCTCACGAAAAAGCTTTACCCACTCTCCGTCAGGGCCATAAGTGTGTTCAAATGCATCTAGGTGTTCATCCTTTACTCTATACTCCCAGATGTAGGTGAATATTGAATTTGACATGCCCAAACTTAATGAATTTGGGCATCTATGCTGAGCAATTTAGTTGTGCGTGATTTTGAGATTTGAGAAGTATGCATCCGTGCCGCTTCCGATCCACAGACCGACATATCCGCGCTGATCCGCCCCGTATTTCAAATCATTGATGATCAAAACAGGCTGTGATGAGTCGTTGACAAAAAATTTGGCTTTGTCATTATTCACTTCAATTCGAAGTTTAGTCCATTCTCCTGGCACAAGGTCTACATAGGATTCATAAACACCTGGGTTCTCTTTTCTTAATCTATACCAAGGGTAGTCAGGCGCGGAAATATATTGCGTGGAGTGATTCCTTCGAAGTTGATCGTCAGCGCGACCATTGGTTGGCCTTATGTATATGCATTCGTAGTGTTCAAAGTCATCCTGCATTCGAAATGTGACTCCGGCAAATCCACGTGAACCTTCGGGAGCATTGTCCTCCGGTTGACTCGCTACCTCCACTTCAATTACACCATTGTGGAAATCCGTATTGAGAATTTTGGCGACCATACTTTTCCGGTAATCCTTGTTATCATCACCTGTGGTTATTCGGATCGCCTTCTTTCCTTTAAAAGTGGAAGCTTCCATTTTAATGCCCGATCCGGCAATGTCTTTCGTGCTGGTGAGCGCGTGAGCGAATTTTTTGTTCGATTGTCCGCTGGCGGTCATGCAGATGATGATTGCCAGTGTTGACGCGAGGAGATTCTTCATGATTTACAGTTTGAGTTAAAGCTGTAAACGAGAATGAACTTAGGTGGTTGACCTATTTGGTTATTACTTGCTCAACAACGTAAACATCGGATGCAAAGAAATATCCAAGGCCATTGTTAGAAATATTTGTTGGTACATTGGCTGGTTGATATCCGAACGGACCTAGACCACGCCATTCTGTTTCCGACAGTACAGACCTAACGTAAGCGTAGTGTTCCGGAGTCATAGAATAAAATTTTTCAATCACCTTCGATCCGTAAGCTAGTCTTGCCTCATTTGATTCCCCATAGGCGAATATCGCTGGCGGTTCAAGTCCGGGGTGCAGATAATAGATCGAATCTGACACGACCGTGTTGTTATTCGATTGATAACGATCAAGAAGAAACTGAATCCATTGTGGTGGAGTCCAGTCGCCTGGGTAGTGGTTTTTTATATCTGGATCGATTTCCGTAATCACTTCATATTTGTAAGGTACCGGAGATCCAAAATTGTCCCGAAACAAAAATTGGAAGTAATCATAATCTGTTGCTCCCGGAAAATTAATATCCCACTTAGAAATCGTAATAGGTTCAACTGTCACAGCTTTTTGCAATTCCGCATACGCTTCAAATTGCTCGCCATCCAATAGAACGGTGAGATGATAAGTCTTTCCTACTTCACCCATCACGGTATCCGCGGTCATATATCTTCCCGGGGATGCTTCATTGAGTTCAAAGACCACGCTACCATCGTCAATGGTGACGACTGCATTTGATATCGGTTCTGGTAACTCATCGACAATCACGGTTTGAGTTCTTGATAGTAACACCTCGTGTGACTTCCGTTCAGTAGTGATGGACCCTTCAACGACAAGTCGGCCTGACGAGCTCTCTCCGTGTTTCCACTCCAGTTGTTCGATGCATGAAGTAACCAACAAGGGCATCGCGAAAGCGATAATATATTTCAGTGCCTTCATTTGATATTGAAGTTGTAGGTGATACTGGGAATGATGCCGAACAGATAAAGTTTTTGATAAGCTGACTTGTCCTTGTTTTTGATCACGTCAATGTCTTCGAGCTCAGCACTAACGAAAGCTGTCGCAGCATTGTGCCTGTCATATACGTTGTACAACCCAAATGTCCAGTAACTTTCATTTTTTCTATTACCGCGGTCCTTTGGATGCAGTGTGAAAATCAAGTCCATACGATGATAGTCAGGAAGACGGTTGGAATTTAGATCACCATAGACTGGAACAATTTGCCCTTCATAGCGATAACTCTCAATCGGTAGCGTTACTGGTCTGCCCGTGGCATAAGTAAACGCAGTGGCAACAGACCAGCGATTTGATAAATCATATGAAGTGCCTATGGAAAGGGCATGAGGTTGATCAAAATTGGTCGGGTAATATTTTCCATCATTTAATTCCTGAATCTTTCGCTCTGAGCGGGAATAACTATAGGTGAACCAGCCCGTAACTTTTTCGGTCTTTTTCCTTGTCGACAATTCGATGCCATATGCCCGACCTTTGCCAAACCTGAGCTCACCCTCCAGGTATCTGTTCATGATCAGCTGTGCGTGATTCTTATAGTCCACTTGACCGGTCATTGATTTGTAATATGCTTCTGCGGAAAGCTCATAAGTGTTTGACTTAACATCTTTAAAAAACCCGAGAGAATACAAATCGGATGTTTGAGGTTTGGTACGCGCAGTACTTGGGAACCAGATGTCGAATACATTTAACCCTAGACTAAGGTTGGAAAGTAACTGCATGTATTGTCGATTGCGGTTATAGCTGACTTTAACTGAACTCGTGGGAGTAACGAGATATCGGGCCATGATGCGAGGTTCAAGTCCTCCATAAGTCTTATACACACCATTTTGCTTTGCCTCGGATGTTAACTGGTAGTTGGCATCAAAACTCAAAGAAGTGGAGGGGCCAATCAGTTGATACAAGGAGTACCTCAAACCGTATTCGAATGACAGCTTTTCGGAGAGGGATTGTTCATTACCAACATATACTCCATGTTCAAGGGCCTGGATTTTAGGCACACCCTGATTTTCAAATCCGTTTTTGTATCCAGGATTAAATTGATGGAGCGTGCTACTGATCCCAAATGAAATTTGATTATTTGGGTTTAAATAGTAGGTGAAGTCTGATTTCAATGAATAGTCCTGTATTTGAGAGTTCCAGTTGAATTGGTCGCCTTCATTCGACAAGTCAATGGCATAGTCGTAGTTTGAATATAGAAGTGTTGTGTTCGAAAACATCCGATCATTAAACAGGTGATTCCATCGAAGGGTACCTGTGGCATTGCCCCAATCGATCACATACTGAAGCGTTAGAAACTTATTAAGATCACGCCCAAAGTAACCGGAGAGATAAACCTTGTCTTTATCATTCAGCCGCCAGTTTAATTTTGCATTCAGGTCATAGAAGTAAATCGAAGACTTTCTTGTGAATTCGTCACTGGAAAATTTCAGAAATAAGTCAGCATAAGTTCTGCGAGCTGACACAATGAATGAGCTTTTCTCCTTTTTAATTGGACCCTCGAGGGTAAGACGTGATGCTGTTAGCCCAACACCACCTGAAACCTGGAATTGTTTTTTATTTCCTTCCTTCATCCTGACATCCAGAAGCGATGATAGCCGACCGCCATATCGAGCGGGCATACCCGATCGGTAGAACTTAACTTGATTTATCGCATCAGGATTGAATACAGACAAGAAACCCATCAAATGAGAGGCATTGTATACAGGTGCTTCATCCAGCAAAATCAGATTTTGATCTGCGCTGCCGCCACGTACAAAAAAATTTGTCGACCCTTCCCCCGCTATTTTTACACCAGGTAAAGTTTGAATTGATTTAATAACATCAACCTCTCCAAGGAGGGCTGGCATTTTTACGATTTCAGATATATCAAGGCTGCTTACGCCAATATCGGGTGAGTAGAGGTGATGCAGGGGATCTTCAGTGGTCGCCTGGATAACGATTTCATCCAGTTGCGTTGAAGTTGCCAGAAGTGCGATGTCTTTTTTTATTGAATTGGTAACCTGCTGATTATAAACTTGCGATTCGTAACCTACATAAGAATATACTAAACTGTAGTTTCCAGTTGGCACGGTAATAGAATAAAATCCGTATGCATTGGCCGCAACCCCAGTTGGATTTTTGCCTAGGTCATCGTTTGTTTTTAAGATGAGAGTAGCTCCGATAAGAGATTCACCTGTAGATTCGTCTTTTATGTATCCGCTTAATGTTACCGCGTTATCATCTTTTTCTTTCTCCTTCTGATAAATAATAATCTTACCATTGCGCAGTGTGAAGGTCAAATTTGTGCCATTCAAAAGCCGTTCAATAATTTGTTCTACGGGAGCAGCTTGTTTAGCGAGTTCAACTTCGGTAGAGAGATCG
Source organism: Cyclobacteriaceae bacterium (assembly GCA_050185175.1). Lineage (GTDB taxonomy): Bacteria > Bacteroidota > Bacteroidia > Cytophagales > Cyclobacteriaceae > ELB16-189. The sequence goes on along the minus strand of JBFWZR010000005.1, from coordinate 60,531 downwards.
GCATGTTGAGTGTTATAAGTCATAGAGACACCACTTTTCGCCTTCAACTCGACAAGCCATTGCTCGACAGTTTGTTTCTTATTGTCAATAGAAACGTCAATGGTTTGAGCATGTGTCAACAACCCAATCAACAATAGTAGTGCTATTAATTTTATTCGGTTGTGCATGCCGCCTCAGTAATTTGATAACCAGAGTTTGTTTTCTCGTATTTTAAACCTAGGGCAATTGACAGTTCCTCCATGACTTCAAACAAAGGTTGTTTATTGAACGTGGCTGTGAGGGAACATGCATCGACATTCAGCTCCGTTTCAATCGAATCAGGATAAAATTCATTTAACTTCTCGAATACGTCAGAAAGACTGGTGCTTTCAAAATCGAATTGACCTGTTGCCCATGACATGAAATTCTTGTCAGAATTATTAGTATGGCTGAATAAGCCAGCCCCCTTATTCCAACTTCCAACTTCACCAGGGGAAAGAGTTAGTAATTTGCTATTGTTCTGAGTAGACAGCTGAACTCGGCCGGTTGCCACTATCACTTCCGTGCCCCCTTCATTCGTGTCAACTGTGAAACTAGTTCCCAGTACTTTTACTTGCTCACTACCCGACTCGATAATAAAGGGGACTTCTTCATTCCTGGAGACATCAAAAAATGCTTTGCCTCTTAGTGTCACGGTCCGGCTTGTGGAAAATATTTCTGGGTACGACAGACTTGAATTTGCAGCTAACAGCACGTGTGAACTATCAGGAAGAATTATCTCGGTCACTGTTCTCTCGGACTCAACGAGCAGCTGACTTGGTTTGCCGATTTGATTATATAGACCGATTGTAAGCAATCCAAGTAGAATGACTGCAGCCGCCCTTACTAAGACTCCACTCCATGTTCTCAAAGTTGTTTTCTTGAGATGGGTTGATTCAAAACGCGCCCAGGCGGTTGCCGGATCTACATCTGGCACTTCGCTATGTCCGGCAGCCAGTTTCCATAGTTGTGCATACTCTTGGAATAGCGCTTCATTGGAGGGTGACTTTCTCCATTGACCAAGCCAAGCGTCTTCTTGAGCCGTTGCGGTACCCGAAAGGTGCCGCCCTATAATTTCCCCGATTTTCTCATCCATATCTACATGACAGCAGATTCTGGAGATTTACTCAAAAGACACGGAATTTTTTTACAATAAAAATGCTACCAGTACTGTAGCCGCCAGAAATGGTTTTAACATCTCACGGAGCTTGATAAGCGCGATCGCAAGTTGATTCTCAACCGTGCGCTTTGATAATCCTAACTGATCGGCTATTTCCTGATTTCCAAGCCCCTCCTTTCTGCTAAGGGTGAAGATTATCCGACATTGCGGTGGAAGTTTATCAATAGCATTGTCGAGCATTGTGCTCAATTCCTCGTTTTCAATTTTAGTAGGCCCATCATCATGGAAGTCAGTTGTTTCCGATGAAATCTTTAAACGACCTTGTTGCTCAAGGTAGTTCAAGCAGGTGTTTACAACTGATTTGCGTAGATAGCCACCCAGGTTTGAGTGAACGGTGAGTTGATTTCGGTTTATCCACAACTTTGCAAATACCTCCTGCACTACATCTTCTGCACTCATGCTGTCCTTCAACAGACGGCAGGCCGTTTGAAACAGAGAAGAGTAATACTCAAGAAATATTTTCTGAAAGGCAGATTTGTCCGCGATCATTAAAGCCAGAAGAATTTAATCTAATGGTTAACGACCTGTTGGCGATTATGTTACTTACGATAAGAACTTTGAAGCTACCTCTTATAAACCGCCTTCCCCCCAACGAAGGTTTGCATGATCTTCGCTTCGCGAATCTTTTCAGGTGCAATTTTCGTGAGGTCTTCGCTGATGATCACAAAATCTGCAAGTTTTCCAGCCTCGAGCGATCCCTTGATATTCTCATCAAAGGATGCATATGCCGCATTCGTTGTGTAGGCTGTCAGTGCCTGCTCTACAGTTACCTTTTGTTCAGGGACCCATCCTTCCGGATTTTCTCCATCTAAGGTTCTTCGTGTAACGGCTGCATAAATTCCATCTAACGGAGTAGGTGGTGCTACAAACCAATCACTGCCAAAAGCAACTTTTGCGCCTGCATCGAATAGCGATTTGAATGCATAAGTCGTTTGAATTCGATCGCCTATTACTTTTTCTGCCCATCGACCATCATCAATAGCATGATAAGGCTGCACACTCGGTATCACGTTTAGTAATTTGAATCGATTGAAATCTTCGGGCCTGATATGTTGTGCGTGTTCAATACGGTATCGTCTGTCTTTTACCCCATTTTCTTTTTCCACTTTTTCATAAATGTTGAGTAATGTATTAATGGCCTTATCGCCAATAGCGTGAATTACCAGTTGTAGGTCCGCTTTGTCAGCGTTGGAGACCCATTCGTAAAGTTGATCACGACTGTTAACAAAAAAACCGGAGTCTAATGGGGCATCTGCATAAGGAGCGAAGAAGGCTGCAGTATGTGAACCTAGTGAACCGTCAACGAAACCTTTCAGGCCTCCGATCTTTAGCCACTCATCGCCCTTTCCTTCTTGTTTTATTTTGTCTCTCAGCTCTTGCCACTGATTAATGGCCATCATGGCATAAATCCTTGTAATCAAAGTGTTGTTCGCCCTTGCTCTCTCCAGCGCATCCATAAATCCGACCATGTGATGAACAGAGGTGACACCATTTGACGCGACATAATTCATAGCCGCTTGAAGTGCATTGTCAACCTGCTGATTGGTGGGCGGTGGAATTTTGTCATCCACCAGCTGTTTGGCTTTGTCCTTGAATACTCCTGTAAGTTTTCCCTTAGTGTCTCTCACGATCGTACCTCCTGCAATTGGCTTGACTGCATCAGTAACACCTGCGGCATTCAATGCCGCAGTATTCGCCAATGACATATGACCATCAAGCCTTGTCACCCACACAGGATGATCAGGTGTGTATTGATCAATCCACTCACGCGTTGGAAGTTCTCCGCCCCAGTTTTCATGATCCCAGTCTCCGCCCAATATCCACGTGCCTGGCTCTTGTGTCTGCGCGAAGTCAGCAATTCTTTTGGTAAATTCTTCTCGCGTTTTAGCGTCTCTTAGCTGCACTGATGAGAGATTGAAACCGCCTGTGAGAAAGTGAACATGACAGTCTATAAATCCGGGCGTAATAAATTGACCGCTGGCATCGATCATCTCTGTGCTGTCTCCCTGCAACCTGAGTACTTCTTTGTTCGAACCCACTGCCAGGATTACATCTCCTTTTACAGCAATCGCTTCTGCGGTTGGGGCAGCCTGGTTTCCTGTCCAGATCGTGGCGTTATGGACGATCAGGTCTGCGGTCGGTCCGCTTTTTTTACAGGATGAAACGGCTGCGATTAAAGCAAAGGCCAGAATTAGAAGTCTCAACTGTTGCATTTAGTCTTTAGTAAAGTTGGATCACAATTTGGCATAAAATCACCTGTATTAATAGTCAATGGAGGTCAAAAAATGCCGTTAGAAAGATTTTGCGAAACGGCCATGAATTGAATTGTAAAATCATCAGCTCAAATTATAATTGTCGGTAAAAACGACTTAAATTCAGTGCCGTTTTCGACAGTTATCAATTGACCGATATTTAAAACTAATGTCAGTATGAACTTCTCTGAAATATTAAATCTGTTCAAGCAGGGAAAGACGGGGGCGAAAAGCCATATGAAAAACCTAATTGAAATGGCCGCAGTTGATGGTCATTTCGATGAATCAGAATATGACTTACTGAAAGTGATTGCGAAAAGAAATAACATTTCTGAGGGCCAGTTGAAGTCAATACAAGCGAATCCAGAAGGAGTAAAATTTGAAATACCCACGGACGAAGGCGAAAAGTTCAGCCAGTTATATGACCTCGTCCACATGATGACCATTGACAATGAAGTTCATCACGAGGAAACCAAGCTTTGTAATTTATTCGCAATCAAATTTGGGTATCCGAAAGACAAGGTGAATGATCTTATTGTCGCCATTCAGGGGAATATCAAACACGGACAGGATCCCGAAGAGACAATGAGGCGTGTTGCCCTCATGTTAAAGTAGCTAGTCTATCGTCCATCTCACTCCCAGAAATCCTTTTGCGCCCTGCAGTGGTGCATAATTGTAGGTGGTGTCGAAAGTGTATCCGTTTGGATTATCCTGGCCGATATTTTTATCAAATGGATCAAATGGCCTGAGCAGAGGATTTTTTGGAATAAAATTCAAAATATTTTTCACGCCTCCATAAATTTCTAGATTGTTCTTAAGTTTTTTCGTCACCTGGACATTTGCCAGTGCGAACCAAGGACTTTTTGCTGGCCGAAAATCATTTGGGACTACAGGTAGATACATTGGCCCGTTAACTTTTCCGTTCAAGTCGATCGTTAGTCCAGCCTTAGTTATAGGATAACTGGCTGTAAAAGTGCCTGAAAACAGAGGCGCGTGAACTTGCGGAATTTTACCAGAGCCCTCTACATCATTAATACTAAACACATCCTGAATAGTGACGCCACTGATTAGCTTCATACCGTTGTTCAGCATTACATCTGTGTTGACCGTTACGCCTCGCGACACTGCATGACCAGCAAGGTTGTCATAGATGATTGCATTTGGGTCTGAAATGAAGTCACCGATAATCTTGTTTCTGAAATAGGTGTAGAACAGACTTACATCAAAGTTGAAGAATCCGTCTTGGATCACTTGCGTTCTGGCGTAGTTGAGGTTGACGTTCCAGCTTTGCTCTGGGTTCAGATCATTTCTTAGTACTACTTCTCTTGAACCCGTCAGCGCTGCGTGTTCTTCTGTAAACAAGTTGACCACCCGGAACCCGCTACCGGAAGTTAGCCTGAATGTGCTAAAAGAATTCGGGGAGTATTTTAGACTTACCCGAGGCGTGAAAATCGAACCGTGAATATTGTGATGGTCGTATCGTGCTCCCATCAGCGTGGTGAGCCGCGATGAAATTTTGTACTCGTCTTGCACGAATATTCCCGGAAGCAGAGTAACGTTTGGGTTATTTTCGACCGTGTTGCCAGTTCCAGGTGTGTTATCATCATAAAAGATGTAGCGAATTGGGGCACCAACTAAAAGTTCATGATTTCCGAATTCTGCATTCCATCGCAGTTGAGTAAATCCCACGTGTTGCTTCGCCAGATATTTTACCACACCGTAGTAAGAATCCTGAAGGTGGAAGTTGTATGAATAGTCGAGGTTTAGGTTCCATGGGGAGTTGAACTCGTGATTTCCAATTACCTCCACGCGGTTGGTAAAAATGGATTCACCATAGTAAATGTCTGTTCCACGGAAGTCATGTGTCCATTGCATTTCACCACCGTATCTGTTCTCATAAATGTAGCGCAGCGCCAACGATGTATTTTTCCCCGATGGCCGATTGAAGCTCCACTTGTTGAATACGGAGACGCGGTCCTGTAATGTCACATCAGTGAAATTGTCGTTGTTAATGTCTCGTCTGTTGGTGTAATTAAAATAGTTTACACCAATCAGACCATTTGCAACCTTTGTTTTGAATCCGGAAGAGATGTCCATATTAAACTCCCCAACGGATGTGCCAAAGGCATCAACACTAAATCGAGGTGTGGAGATTGGACTTTTTGTGATGATGTTGACTACTCCGCCAACTGCTTCTGAACCATAAAGTGTGGAGGCAGGCCCTTTTGCCACTTCGATTCTTTTCACCATGCTATTGGGAATCCCTGACAATCCATATACTGTCGATAAGCTGCTCACGATGGGCATGCCATCAATCAGAATCATAGTGTAAGGTCCTTCGAGCCCATTAATGTGAATGTCCCCGGTGTTGCACACGTTGCAATTGATTTGTGGCTGCACACCGTTGATCATTGTGAGTGATTCAAAGATGTTGGGTGTGGGATTCATCCGGAAAAAAGTGGGAGCGAACACTTCCACTGGAATGGGGCTGTCCATTTTAGAAACTTCTTTCATCGTGCCGGTGACAACGATTTCATCCAGTTGTGATATGTCTTCCTCAAGAGAGACGTTGACGGTGACTTTCTGTCCCGCACTGACAGTTATGCTTATTTTCTTCGATACATAACCGACAGCCGAAAACTGGAATTCATTTTTTCCAACTGGAACATTTGTAATCACATACCAACCTTCCGCATTAGTGGTGGTGCCAATGGTAGTGCCCGGGATGGCCACATTTAGGAATTCAACAGGCTGACCTTTTGAAGAGACGGTTCCTTCGACTGACCCTGTATTCTGAGCCTGAAGATCCAGAAATGACGTCAATGTCAATATGAACAGGATAAGTCGCATTTGAGCTCAGAAACAATTTTTAGACCCACAAAGCTAATAAATTAGATAATTAAAAATAAATATTTAGACTAATCTAAAAAATGAACTTAGCAGAATATGGAAATTCGACACTCAGACACCACTTTTTGGCTTAAATTTGGTCTTACACTCTAAACATCAGGTTGGAAATGAGGAAGAGACTCACTGTGCTGCTGCTGGTTTTGGTTCAAATTCAGGCATTGGCCCAATTCAAAAACATAAAATTGGCTGAAGAAAAAGAAGGGGATCGCTCAATGGTGGAGCCTAGCATCACGGTAAACCCGAAAGACCCAAAGAATATAGTTGCGGCCTACAGTCTTGACAGGATCAAGTTTACCAAAGATGGAGGCCAAAACTGGGAGGAAGTGACTGTGACTTCACCCTATGGTGTATATGGTGACGTGGTGTTGGAGTCCGATCCAAAAGGAACGATTTACTTTTTCCATCTCTCCGATCCCAGTGGTAAAGGAAGAAGCGATGAAGCATGGCTCGACAGGATCGTGAGTCATCGATCAGATGATGGAGGAAAAACTTGGGATGAAGGCAGATCAATTGGTCATAACCCTCCGAAAGATCAGGATAAGCCGTGGGCTGCAATTCATCCGAAGAAAGGAAACGTGGTAGTTACGTGGACACAGTTTGATAAATACGGGCTTCAAGATCCGGCTTGCCAATCAAATATTCTTTTCAGTACCAGCTCCAACGGAAAAAAATGGAGTGATGCGATTCAGCTCAGTCAAAATCCTGGCGACTGTATTGATGATGATAACACTACCGAGGGTGCAGTGCCAGCGATATCGAATGATGGGAAAATTTTTGTAGTGTGGTCAAATGCAGGCACACTCTATCTGGACCGGTCTTATGATGATGGCGGTATGTGGCTTCGCAATGACATACCCATTGCAAAACAGGAAGGAGGATGGAATATGAAAATCCCCGGACTGGGTCGCGCTAATGGGATGCCAATTATTAAAGTGGATAACAGTACCAGCAAATTTCACAATGCTCTTTACGTACTCTGGGCTGACCAGGGCAATGGCGAAGATGACACGGATGTGTGGTTTATGCGGTCTACCAACTGGGGCGACAATTGGTCCGCGCCTGCTCGTGTAAACAAGGAAGAGACCAAGTCGCATCAATTTCTGCCATGGATGACTGTGGATCAGACCACCGGCTATATCTATGTCGTGTATTACGATCGAAGAGATTATTCAGATAACCAGACTGATGTCTATCTGGCCTACTCAACAGATGGAGGATATAATTTTACGGAGGTGAAGATCAGTGAGTCCGCGTTCGTCCCAACGGAGGATCATTTTTTCGGTGACTATACAAATATCTCAGCGCACGGAGGAATCATAGCGCCTATTTGGGCACGCATGGACAATGGCAAGACGAGCATCTGGACTGCCATTATCAAAGAAAGTGACCTGGGTATTAAGAGGGAACCGACACCAACTAAAAAGAAATAATTAGCCCACTGGAGTTTTCTCGCTTATTTCTTTAAATGCGCTGACAAACGTCTCCGAAGGTTGCGCGCCAGAGATTCCGTACTTTCCATTCACGATGTAAAATGGCACGCCACTAATTCCTCGCTGATAGTTCATTTGCTCGAGGTACTGCACTTCTACAAGCCCCTCATCGGAGCTCAGTAGCGTATTGATTCGTTCAGAGTCAAGCCCAGCACCAGCAGCGATTTCAACCAAGGTTGACTTCTGAGTCAGGTCTTTTCCTTCTTCAAAGTAGGCTTTCATAAGCGCCTCCTTCATGGCTGCCTGTTTGCCAACAGTTTTTGCAAACCATATCAATCGATGGGCATCTCTTGTATTCGGAGATTTAAGCTGCTTGTCATAATCAAAAGCAAGCCCCTCACCTTTGGCAACCTGAGTCACGTTGTCTGTTAGTTTCTGGTATCTGTCGGGTCCACCAAATTTTTCAGTAAGGTATTCCTTTTGATTTCTGCCTTCGGCTGGCATTTGGGGGTTGAGTTCAAAAGGCAGGTAGTTGACCTCAAATTGAAATTCTCCTTCGAGCTCTTTCATTGCCTTTTCCACTCTTCTCTTTCCGATGTAGCACCAGGGGCAAACCACATCAGAAACTATATCGATTGTTATCTTTTGCATATCAGATTTGCTAAACAAACTGCCTTGCTGGGTGTTTAGTTCATTGGTAAAGCAAGCTGGGGATTTAGTAACCTTTATCGTATTTTTGTGCTTCCAAATTGAAAATCAATAACAAAATGGTTGAAGAAAAGGTAAAATTTAAGGTAAAAGACATTAATCTGGCTGATTGGGGCCGTAAAGAGATAGAATTGGCCGAGGCTGAGATGCCTGGTTTGATGGCCATTCGTGATGAATATGGTGCAAAGAAGCCTTTGAAGGGAGCTCGCATTGCTGGCTGTCTTCACATGACGATTCAGACTGCTGTACTTATTGAAACACTCGTTGAGCTGGGTGCAGAAGTGTCTTGGTCTTCTTGTAATATTTTTTCAACACAAGATCACGCTGCTGCAGCCATTGCTAAAGCCGGTATCCCGGTATATGCATGGAAAGGAATGAATGAGCAGGAGTTTGACTGGTGTATTGAACAAACACTTCATGCATTTGAAGGCGGTCAGCCTTTGAACATGATTCTTGATGACGGAGGCGATCTTACCAACATGGTATTGGATCGTTATCCGGAGTTGGTTCCTAACATCAAGGGGATTTCTGAAGAAACTACTACCGGTGTTCATCGCCTGATTGAGCGCATGAACAATGGTAAGTTGCCTTTGCCTGCAATCAATGTGAATGATTCCGTTACGAAATCAAAGTTTGATAACAAGTATGGTTGTAAAGAGTCATGCGTAGACGCGATTCGCAGAGCAACGGATGTGATGATTGCCGGTAAAGTGGCAGTCGTTGCTGGGTACGGAGATGTGGGTAAAGGTTCTGCAGCTTCATTGCGCGGAGCTGGTGCTCGTGTAATTGTAACGGAGATCGATCCGATCTGTGCGTTGCAGGCCGCCATGGATGGTTATGCTGTGAAACGCATGGATGATGCAGTGAAAGAAGCTGATATCGTGGTAACAGCTACTGGCAACTTTAACATTATCGTTGACAAACATTTCAAGTCAATGAAAGACAAGGCAATTGTCTGCAACATTGGTCACTTCGACAATGAAATTGACGTTGCTTGGTTGAACAAAAATGCCAAGAAAGACACCATTAAACCGCAAGTGGACATTTATACCCTTGATAGCGGCAACCAGGTGATCTTATTGGCGGAAGGACGCCTTGTAAATCTTGGATGTGCAATGGGACACCCTTCATTTGTGATGTCGAACTCATTCAGCAACCAAACCTTGGCTCAGCTTGAGTTGTGGTTGAATGCTGATAAGTATGAGAACAAAGTGTACATGTTGCCGAAGCATCTTGATGAGAAGGTGGCTGCGTTCCACTTGAAGAAGATTGGTGTTGAGTTGGATACACTAAGTTCAGCACAAGCCAAATATATTGGCGTGGAAGTGAAAGGTCCGTTCAAGCCAGATTACTATCGTTATTAATAATCGATTGACTTTTGATGGAGCCCATGCAATTGTAAATTGCATGGGCTCTTTGTTTTACCACCGATGACAAAACTTCTTATTTTTTTTATTTTCCTTTTCACTGGAACCACTTCCCTTCAACAAGTAAAACCAGAGCTGGTTTGTATCAAGAATCACAAGTCTCGAAACACCTGCTACTACAACTTCAAGATCGAGGGCGTGAAATATAACTTTACCGACATCGGGTGCCGTTACACCAAAGCTCAAATTCTTACCAAGATAGAAGAGGGGACCATAGCACTTGGAAAAGGTTGGAAGGTTCCGTGTTAGTTCAAACTCAATGCAGGTTTGACTTGCCCGCGATGACAGGTAGTGCAATTGACCATAGGGGTTTCTGATTTTAAACCCTTGATGTCTTTCAGCATACTTCTCGTCTTGGCAGCAAAGGCCCACATCTCACGGGTAATTTGTTTCTCCGGTTTAATTTCTGACGCAAAATCGTTTGTGTCATGACAGTGGCCACAGCTTACGCCAAGTGACTGGCTGTAGGCGATATCCATAATCGCCAACACTCTGCTGGCAGGTACTCCTTTAAATATCTCTATGTTGGAAAACACAGAGTCGGCCGGGCTGTTCTCTTTGCCTGCAATCACCTGCTTCACTTTGGCAATGTGCATTGCCCGATCAGCGACTAATGAATCTTTTTGGACTTCTTTTTTTCCTGTTGGTGATTGCATTGACGACAGCGAGGTGAAAAGAACTAAAAGGAACAATACCGGAGCCAGAAATTTTAGATTTCGCATTTTTAAATCAGTTTCAAAAGCCGATTTTAATAGAACTGATTCGCAAGGCAGACTGTGGTCTAGTCCATCTTTGCAGAACGAATGGGGTTAATTGGTGAGTGGATAATTACTTGCCCCGCAATTTGGGTAAGGAGTCCTTGTAACTGCGACTTAACCGTAGCTCATGCCCACCAGCTGTGATAACCTGATAGTCATCATTGGAGAGGGGGGTGAGACTTTCAATTGCATCTACCTTTACGATGTAGGATCGGTGTATTCTCACGAATGAGTCGGGGAGCTGAGTAGTAAATTGCTTTAGAGAACCAGTAATTACTTTTTTCGATTGATGCGTGTGGATTTCAACGTAAGAGCCTGACGCGCGCAGGTGTGTGATGTCACTGAAGGGGATAAATTCTGTGTAGCCCCTGTGATTCAATATAAGACTCCCGGAAGTTGAGTTGCTTTCCCGCACCATCACCTTAACTTTTTTCTGATCCAGCAGCCACCAAATTTGTCGAATGACAAGCAATAGCAATAACGTTGCAGCGATCAGAAAATGAAAACCAAATCTGTTGGATAAAAAGGCTTTCCACACCCGAAGCCATGGCCAATCTACGGACTGGTTGACGAATGTATGCCACGCCAAACCTTCAATTGTCGCTGCCGTGGCTGCAATCAAAATTGATGAAATGAAAATTGTTAGATAAAATGTGATCGAAGAACGAATTCTTTTGTTTGACCAATGAGTAGTTGTAATGAAAGCTGGAATCCACATAACCCATTGTCCCCAGGAGATTAGTTGCTCATTAAAATAATACAACCACCATCGTTCTGACTCATTGGAGTCATATCTCAATGAGACCTTGATCAGACTTACAACTATTGCGATCAGCAACCCGCCAATAAGCGTTACCGATGTTTTTTTAACAGACCATCGGTAGGGGTTTTGTCTCAGCGACTGACGAATATCAGGTGAGCTTCTCATTTGGCAACTCTTGTAAATCTTTCAATTACCTCGCGATGCTGTGGGTAGCTCTGGAGTAATTCATTTCGGTTGGCCAGTTCAAAGTCCGAAAAGTCGAAGCCGGGCGCAACTGTACAACCTACCAACGAAAACTTTCCTCCCGACTTTACACCAGAAGCAAACCAACAACCTGCCGGCACCATTAACTGCGGCTCCTGTTTTGCAGAAAAATCAGTGCCTACTTCATGGCACACATATTTGCCCTTTTTGTCGATCACGTGTACTTCCAGTGGATCACCTGCATAGAAGTGCCAAAGCTCGTCCTGCTTTATTCGATGAAAGGCCGAGAAATTTTCATGCGTCAGCAAAAAGTAAATTCCGGTGCAATAGTTTCGATCACCTGAAAAGGAGGGACCCAATGCTTCCTGAGGGATTGCACCTTCGCTTCGATAGGTCTCCCTGTAAAATCCACCTTCAGGATGAGGTTTCAGTTGTAGCCTGTCAACAATGTCGAGATGGATCATTTACTTTCTATTGCGCGATTTGAGCGTTCGGCCGTTAAGATAACATTTGAAAATAATTTACGTATATTATCTACAAATATTAATAAAATGAGCGCGCAACTGGGTAACCTCGAAGAAACCATTCTCCTACTAATACTTATCCTGAAAGATGATGATGCTTATGGCGTTTCTATTGCCGATGCCTACTTCGAGAAGATGAATAAAACCATTTCAATACCTGCGGTGCATACGGTACTCAAACGCCTGGAAGATAAGGGACTGGTAAAATCAGTGTTGGGAGATGCCTCTCCTGTGCGTGGAGGTAAGCGTAAACGAATCTACACGGTTAGCAAACTTGGACTTCGCGGCCTCAACGAGTCAAAAGAGTCAAGGATGATGTTGTGGAATATGGTTCCTGCAACCAGTATCTTAAAATGACAAAGGGAAGACACAGTGCGCCACCTCGATGGGCTGATAAGCTCCTTGAGTTGTATTGTGATGCTTCCGTACTTGACGAAGTGCAGGGAGATTTGCACGAAGCATTTTTCGCGAGACAAGAACGTGAGGGCCATTTAAAGGCGCGGCTACTTTTTATTTATGAAGTTCTTTTTTCGCTGAAGTGGCGAAACCGAAAACGATATCGAAACCATTCATCCAATTCATTTACTATGTGGAATAACTACATCAAAATTGCATTGAGAAATTTTTCGAAGCATAAGCTGTATAGCTTCATCAATGTCTTCGGACTGGCGCTGGGTATTGCGTGTGTTTTGTTGCTCACCATGTTTGTGATCAATGAGAATAACTACGATCGATTCCATTCTAATGCAGATCGAATTTATAGGGTTGCGCAAAAGCTAACGGGAGGAGACGGCACCGTTATTGAACACTCGGCCAGTTTACCCTGGGCGGTCGGGCCTGCGTTGCAAACGGATTACCCGGACATAGTAAACGTGCGCATGTACAAGGCATGGCAAAAATCTCCATTGATTAACTATGAGGAATTGGAGAAAGGATTTTATGAAAAGGAAGTATTTTTTGTTGACACCACTTTCTTCCGCATTTTTTCATTTCCGCTCGTTAAGGGAAATCTGGAGACAGCACTCAAAAATCCTCAATCCGTGGTCATCACAGAATCTATGGCCGCTAAATACTTTGGAGATGCCGATCCGATGGGAAAGACACTGGAGTTGGAAAACAACCTCGACCTGACGGTGACTGGTGTGGCGAAAGATGCGCCCTCCAATTCACATTTTCATTTTGACTTTTTGATTCCACTGCTCAATATCGGAGACATCTTCAAGGCTACTGGTAATCAGTGGGGTTGGACAGGTTGGTATTGGAACCCGGTACACACTTACGTGTTGCTGCCTGAGCGATACACAGAGTCAACTTTCAATGATGAACTCAAAAAATTTGTAGCTAAAAACTTTCCGGAAGGACTGCGAGATGAAAATGAATTGCACACGCAGCGGCTTACGGATATTCATCTGCGCTCTAACCTCTACCAGGAAATAGAACCAGGACGAAGCGAAAGTTCAATTCAAATTGCGATTTCCATTGCCGCATTCATTTTATTGATTGCTTCGATCAATTTTGTAAACCTTACTACCGCTCAATCCACGCAGCGCGCGAAAGAGGTGGGCTTGCGCAAGGTCATGGGCTCCACTCGCTCAAAGCTGATTACCCAATTTTTCAGTGAGTCGATATTACTGTGTGTTTTGTCGTTCATCCTTGCCCTGGGCCTGATGGCACTTTGCCTTCCAGCGTTCGAAGGATTAGTTGATACACAATTAAATCTCGAGCAGCTCATCAAACCCGATTTTGTTTTTATTGTTTCATTGTGCGTACTGGCGCTTGGCATTGTTGCCGGGCTTTATCCCGCGATACTTCTTTCGGCCTATCAACCGGTGAAAATATTGAAGTCAACGGGCACCAGCACCACAGGTGGGTTTGCAGCTCTGTTTCGTAAGTCACTGGTCGTCCTGCAGTTTACGATTTCTGTTGTCCTGGTGATTTGTACGATCATCATTTTTCAGCAGCATCAATTTCTTACACAGAAAAGCCTAGGCTTTGCAAAAGATGAAGTAGTGATGATTCCGATTCAGGGAACTACGATCAAGCAAAAGCGAACCGACTTTAAAAATGAGTTGAAGAAAAACTCTCAAGTCGTTGCAGCATGTGCCATTTCAGATATCCTGGGTCAGGATGTGCCGAACCGACCTTTTGGAATACAAGGTTACGATGACCCCCAGGACTTGCCCGGATTATTTACCGACCATGATTTTGTACAAACTTTTGATGTGGAGTTGGTAGGAGGAAGAGACTTCAACGAAGACAATGCCAATGACAAGAATACATTCATTATCAATAAGGCGATGCTGGAAGTATTGAAAGACAAACAGTGGGAGAACCAACCCATCCAGTGGGGGAGTCAGCCACGGCCGATCATCGGGCTCGTTGATGATTTTCATTTTGCAGATTTGCGCCAAACCGTAAGACCGCTCTTTATTGGCTTCTCCGATTCCTTTCTTGGATACATTGCAGTGAGAGTGAAACCAGGAGATGTAATGACAACCATTAAAGCGCTGGATGAGACATGGCGTTTGTTTGAACCTGAGCGACCTTTTATTCCATTCTTTTTGAATGACGAGTTGAATCAGATTTACAAAGCGGAGAAAAACATGGGTGCCGTAGTGAGTACGTTCTCAGGATTGGCGATTGTCATAGCATGCCTTGGACTATTTGGACTGGCCACCTACACTGTCAACCTAAGGGTGAAAGAAATTGGAATAAGGAAAGTATTAGGCGCAGCCGTTCACGATATCGTTGGATTGATTACAAAAGATTTTGTGATGTTGGTGGTAGTGGCCAATATTATCGCGTGGCCGCTGGCATGGTATGCCATGGACAAATGGTTAGGCTCTTTCGTCTACCGAACCGATATCGGGTGGTGGATCTTTGCGCTGGTAGGGGCACTCACATTATTAGCTGCGCTGTTGACTACGGGATTTCAATCTTTGAAAGCTGCGTCAATGAACCCAACTGATATTATTAAGGAGGAGTAGGTTCCTACGCTACTTTGTTTTCGTATAAATGTTTCTGGAACCCGATGAAAAGTTCTCTGATTCGGGGAACGCCACCGAGTCGGTCGGCAGCATCTGTCACCGCGTTGTATTTGAGTTCAAGGAGATGAGGTAATTGTTCCTGATCCAGTTCCTCAACGCCCGTCTCTACATACTTTGTCAATACGAATTCTAAAAACTCCTTTTCATTGTTTTTCAAGAGGCCAAAAATATTGGATTGGGCGGCCGCAACTCGTTGTTCACGCGTGATCGGCTTTGTTGAATATGCAATAAACTCAAGGACGTCCAGCAAATCGCTTTTCTCTGCGTCTACTAGTCGCTGAAGTATCTGAAGTTCATCTTTACCAAATCCAGCTTCATCTAATTTTTCAAGTAACGTTTTCCGTGTTACTGGATTCGACCAGATGGATCGCAGCTCTTTTTCATTTTTGAAAAGGGTCGGAAGTTTGCCGAAAAGTGCATCCAGAAATTCCTGGGCCGTCATAGGCTTGCCATCCGGCCCCCAATAAGTGGTATTTTCAGTGTGTATGATTTCAGCTTCTTTCCCATTACCCAGCCTGACCTTTATCCTTTTTCGTTTTTCTTTTTCGTCTCCGTTGTCTCGTGGCTCCTCAACGATTGATGGATTGTCTTCTGGATCTGGATCAACGATTATTGGTTCTATGGGTTCACCATCCCATTCAGGGTCCTGAAACCGTTGGCTGGCTTTGACAAAATCGTAGATAGTGAAGAAGTTCTTGTCGTCAAATAATCTGGTGCCACGCCCTATTATTTGTTTGAACTCGACCATATTATTGACTGGCCTCATTAGTACGATGTTTCTAATGTTCCTTGCATCAACACCGGTAGACAGTTTTCTTGAAGTAGTCAGAATAGTGGGTATCGATTTTTCATTGTCCTGAAAATCTCTTAGCCATTGCTCTCCACGTTCACCATCGTTGGCGGTGACGCGTACGCAGTAGTTTGGGTCTTTACTCGTTTTGTATTGATTGATAAGATCACGAACGGCAGCAGCGTGCTCTTGTGTTGCACAAAACACTAACGTTTTTTCACTCTGATGAATGGAATCCATAAACAGCTTAACCCTTTTAGCTTCTCGCTCCTTGATTTCAATTATTCTGTTGAAATCAGATTCTTTATAGGTTTTACCGTTTTCTATTTCCCCCTCCAACACATCATCATCTCCGAGGTACGTGTACTCGTCAAGTGTAGTTGAAAATTGTTTGACCTTAAAGGGAGTAAGATAACCGTCATTTATCCCCTCTTTCAGCGAGTAGACGTACACGGGGTCTCCAAAGTAACGGTAAGTGTCTGCATTTACTTTCCTTTTTGGTGTAGCCGTTAAACCAATTTGCACTGCTGGTGAAAAGTACTCTAGTATATGACGCCAGGTACTTTCATCATTGGCGCCACCACGATGGCACTCGTCAATTATAATGAAATCAAAAAAATCCTGTGGATACTCACCGAAATATGGAGTATCGTTCGGTCCACTCATGAATGTCTGGAAGATGGTAAAGAATACACTTCCGTTGGTGGGTACAGATTTTTTCTTTTTGATATCAGAAGGGCGTATGCGCACCATAGCATCTTCTGGAAAAGAAGAAAATGCATTATAGGCTTGGTCGGCCAGTATGTTTCGATCGGCCAAAAACAAAATCCGCGGCCTGCGTTTACCATCCCATTTCAAATTCCACCGACTCTGAAACAGTTTCCACGTAATTTGGAATGCGATGAATGTTTTACCCGTACCGGTGGCGAGCGTTAGCAAAATGCGATTACGTTTTTGTGCGATGACATCCATCGTCTTATCAATGGCGATCTCTTGATAGAAACGACCGCCCATGGTACCACTCTTGTCCTCATAGGGTACCGCGTTAAAACTATTTTGCCAATGATTTTCAGTGGGAAAGTTTTTTTGCCACAACGCGTCCGGACCATGATAGTTCTCAATCGGGCCCTCACCCGCTGAATCCATATCAATGTGATAGATTTCTAATCCATTGGTAGCGTATGCATCGTCCAGCATCAGCTTTGCGGCATAGTCTTTTGCCTGACCAACACCTTCACCAACCGACTGCTCGTCACTTTTGGCCTCCACCACGGCCAGCATTCGGTTATGATATTTTAGTATGTAATCTGCCTTTAGTGCTTTATCACGACCTCCACTGGCTTTAATCTTGCCAGCCGTGATGGTGTACTCACGGTGTACTTTTACCGCTGGATTTACCTTAGGATCCCAGCCGTCTTCTTTAAGCTTTGGGTCAATGAGTTCTGCTCGTGTTTCGGCTTCATTCATTTTTCAAAAGAGATCTTTGTAAAAGCCAGTTCCTAAAGTAATCTTTTCGCTGGAGGTACTTACCTGAGATAAAGCATTCACAATTTTTAGTTTTAGCGCTTCGCTGTAGTCAGGTTCGCTAATGATCGAGCGAATGACCTCAAGTAATAAATCTTTGGTGATGAGATTGTCAGCCACGGCCACCGCAATGTTCTCCATCTCAAGAATAAATTTGTCAGTAAATGCATCGAGTCCATTGACTTCCAGGAAGAAGGCTCCAATCGCAATAGATGTTCTTTTATTCCCATCATTAAAAGCGTGATTCTTATTGAAAGAATACACCAGGTGAGTTAATTTTTCCTCGAATTCAGGATAGTAATCATCATTTTGAATGTGGTTGATCGGACTATCAATATTCCCATAATCCTTAATACCACTGCGTCCTCCAGAGATCTCGATGATTTTATCGTGGATTTTGATTGCGTATGCCGATGTAAAGAAAAGATATGACACCGTTATCTCTCTTTTAATCTCTTAAATACTTCCTTATTGTCCTCCAGGCGTTTCTCCAAATCAAGACTTCGCTCCCCCAAAAATTTGTCAAAATCATCTGCACTAACTTCGTTGATATAATCTTTCAATTTTTCGTGCAACGCGTCTCTAAAAGCAAGATCTCTGCTTGCCATCAGGCTTCTGGCTTTTTCTCTGAGCGGGTTTATAAAGGCTTGCATTAGTTCCTCAAACTCATTGAACAAGGAGTTGGCTTCGGAAAGTGTAAGCTGCCTTCCCATTGACTCTGATTTTTTCTTCAAATAGTCCGCAAACCCGTTTTCAAACCCAGAGATTAAATCCAGAACTTCAGAATACATTGTACTTCTTACACTCTCTTTTCGGTTCAAGTTTAATATCTGGCGGTACTCTTTGGCATTCTCATGAAAAATCGACTTGTAAATTCGATCGGTGAGCGAAGCGTACTTGAACTTGTTGGGCACTATGAAATAATCGAGCGCGTTTGTGAATTCTTGTCGGTAATTATATTCCCGAATAGCGCTGGGGAGGAATTCTTCCTCGCGCTGGTTGATGTATTTTGTTTTACCACCTAGTTTTTGATTCAACACATCAATTACGATGTCTAAAATGGCGGATCTCAACTTTTGAGCCCGCTCGGAACCAGTGAGAAGCATTCCCAAATTGAGAAAAGCTTTGAAAGTAAAAATTCCTATACTTGGTGCCCTCAAACTAAGCGCTTCATTTTCAGGCACATCCGGGATGTCTCCGACATCGATGTCGGAGACATGGCCTTGGCCTGACTTGTGACTTTCTAAAAATGCCGTTTTTAGCTTTCTCAGACGCGATCCTGTAATCAATTCGTAGCCGCTTTCACCAAGCTCTTTGCCATGGCTCTCCAAAAGTCTTTCAATGGTACGCACATCTACCTCATAATATTGGGCTACTTGCTGTTTGGTGAATCGATATTTGTTTTCAAATAACACGCCATGGAAACCTACCTGATTATAGGCCTCAGAAATGGCCAAGTTATTATTCAGCACATTTTTGCGATCAACTTCTGAATTAGTCAGGTCTTTTGTCATACTACTATTTCCTTTTCCGTTAGCTCACCCCGAAACGCCTTTTGCAAAATAGATTTTTTCAACTCCTCCAGGTTAGCCAGCTTTTGCAGGTAGTGGGCTTCGAGTTTTTTGGTTTCAGCTTGTATTGAATCCAATTTACTTATGGTATCATTCTGAATTTCCAATGGAGGAATAAATAGTGGACAAGAAAGAATGTCATTCTTCCTTAGATTCGTTTGATTCTCACCATTGTTGAAACTTAATAAGTACTTGTGGCGGTTCAATTGAAAAAATAGAAATCGATTCTCAAAATTTTTGGATCGAATTACACAAATACGTTGATTAAGCGTGTACGTATTATTCTGGTCAATTAAAAAACACTTTGCGAGAGCTTTGCCATTTGGAACATCACTCATAACCATCACAATATCACCTTTGTTGAGGGGTGAAAGAAGACTATCTGTTCTTTTGTAAATTTCTCCTTCTGTTGAGATAAATTTTGAATTGACTAAAATGTATTTTCCATTCTCATCAATTTCCTTTTCGTGAGCCTGACCATTTTGAAATTCACAGACTTCACCAAGTTGCTTCTCCTGCCAATTTTCTCCGAGATTAATAAACGCCCCCTCCAAATAGCTCTTAAACAACTGCTTTGCGTTTAGTAAATTCTTTTCCGTGTTGGCTCTGGCTTTGGCAATGGCGGCAAAGGCTTCATCCAACAGTGCGACAATGCGGTGCTGCTCGCTAAAATCATTTGGGTAATAGATTTCTTGATTGCGAATATCGCCATCTGTAACGGCTGGATAGCTTGTCCCTCTTTGAAGCTTTTCCATTTGAACATTGAATTCATCAAGTTGGAGATAGTAAAAGAGAAATTTGTAATGAATTCCGGATTTTGGTCGCAATACAAAATACCCTGTGCTACAAACTTGATCATTCAAATTTTTAGGTACTATAGCAATTCTTCTTAGCGTTGGTCTAACAGTGGCAAATATAATATCATTGGTCTTTATAAGTTTTCTGGCTCTGCTCGGTGCATCTTTTCCTCTTAGGTGAGTGGTCGCTTCGATTGAAAAACTTTGATTGTTAACACCCGAAATATCAATGTAGGTAAATTCCTTGTTCGGGGTTTTAGTCGGGTTGATAGTCTCGGTCTTAACCAAGATGTCTTGTACCTTACTTGTTGTCCATCCCTCTCTCATACCATATCTTCAATGGTTCCTAAAATCTCATTCGTCTCTTCATCCAGCACTCGCATCTCTTTTAGAATTTCCTGCGGCTCGCGCAAAACAGTTTCGTCTTTCCGGTTCGGATTTTTTACACTGAGGTCGTACGTGGCGGAGTCTATTTCCTTTAGCTTTATTGTCCAACTGTTTTCTGAGTCACCCTTCGTTTTGCTCAGTGCAACAAATTCTTTCAGGTCACTGTCGTTGAGCGGGTTGGTTTTGCCCAGGTTGCGGCCGGGGTTTAATTGGTAGTACCAGATCCTCCGCGTGGATTCGCCCTTTTCAAAAAACAACACCACGGTTTTTACACCGGCTCCCGTAAATGTGCCGCCCGGTAAATCAAGAATGGTATGTAAATAGCAACTCTCCAGCAGTTGCTTGCGCAGGCTAATGCTTGCGTTGTCTGTGTTACTGAGAAAGGTGTTTTTAATCACCACACCGGCACGGCCACCGGCTTTTAAGATTTTAATAAAGTGCTGCAAAAAAAGCGAAGCAGTTTCACCTGTCTTAATATTAAAATTTTGTTGCACCTCGGCCCGTTCTTTGCCTCCAAAGGGTGGGTTAGCCAGTACAATTTTATGGCGGTCTTTCTCCTGTATGTCGGCCAGGTTTTCGCTCAGCGTGTTGGTGTGTATAATGTTGGGCGCTTCAATACCATGCAAAATCATGTTCATGGTACCAATAATATACGCCAGCGATTTTTTCTCCTTCCCGTAAAAGGTTTTGGTTTGCAATGTTTTGTCTTGCGCTGTGCTGCGGCTGGGGTATTTTTCTTTCAGGTATTCAAAGGCCTCGCACAAAAAGCCTGCACTGCCCACGGCCCCATCGTAAATGGTTTCACCCAGCTCGGGGTCAATCACATTTACAATGGCCTTAATGAGTGGCCGTGGAGTATAGTACTCACCACCGTTGCGACCCGCGTTGCCCATGTTTTTGATCTTGTCCTCATAGAGGTGGCTCATCTCATGCTTCTCGGCATGGCTGCGAAACCGCAGTTGATCCACAAGGTTGATCACTTCGCGCAAGTTATATCCGCTGCTGATTTTATTTTTCAGCTCGCTAAAAATTTCACCGATCTTATACTCGAGTGTGTTGGCGCTCTCGGCTTCCGTTTTGAATCTTTTTAAATACGGAAACAGTTTATTGTCTACAAACTCGCGCAGGTCGTCACCTGTATCAAGCTTGTTGTGATCAAGTTTTCCGTCTTTGTCCTTGGGCGCGGCCCAGCTTTCCCACCGGTACTGCTTGGCTAAAATAAACTCGTAATCTTTTCCTGTTAGTTCGGCTTTGGTTTGCCGTTCGCGCTCCAGATCATCGAGGTATTTTAAAAACAGCACCCAAGAGGTCTGCTCTACATAATCCAGTTCCGATTGACAACCGGCCTCTTTCCATAGGATGTCATCAATGTTTTTAAAGGTCTGTTCGAACATGAGTTGAGGATTCTCTGAATGGCTAATTTAACTATTCCCTGATTGTGATTGGTTGTATTTTTCCCTGAGAATCACCATTCAGTATTGAGTATGACCTGACGATGGAATTCTTGCTGAAACAAAAAAGGCCAACATTCCTGTTGGCCTTTTCAGCTCTCCCTCTTGGACCTGCCTGCGGCAGGCAGGCTTGAACCAAGGTAATTTAAGTGCTCTCCCTCTTGGACTTGAACCAAGGACCCTCTGATTAACAGTCAGATGCTCTAACCAGCTGAGCTAAGGGAGATTCTACCCGTAAAAACGGGAGTGCAATATTAATGGTTAGCCCCAAAAACGCCAAGGATGCCCCAAATCTTTTTAAATCAGCCTATTTAGACTTCCGGAAGTCCAGTGGCGGCTCACGATCACCCACCAATGACTCGTATTTAAAGTCTTTGCCACGTTTGGTTTCGAATTCCTCCCGCGCTTTGGTAAGCGTTGCCGGATTCATGTACAAATCAACTCCCGTCATGGCCATCACTTTGGCAGCATTGATCATGCCCTTGAAACCGATGCTCATGCCTGAGCAAGCCACATTTTGCCAGCTATGTCCCGGTGTGCCTGGAACCGCAGTTGCCGTGCCGAGCCCTACTGTTGGCACCAGCCAACTGATGTCACCCACGTCAGTCGAGGCAGGGAAGAAGCCCAGTTTGTATTCCTGTACCTCTTGCGCTTCTGAGATAGGAGGTGCTTTGAAGTCGAAGCTTTCCTGCATCTTTTTGGCGAATGCTTCTTCCTCGGGAGTGTATTTTACACCGCCCACTTTTTTGAGGTTGGCATACTGAAGTTTGGCGAGCGTCTCGTTGGGTAGCAGGTTGTAGATACCAGAGATCACTTCCACTTTTACCGTGGTTTCCGTACCCATCGCACCGGCCTCAGCGGCTTTTACCACACGGTTCCAAAGTTCTTTCACAGCGTCCACTTCAGGGCTGCGGATGATATACTCTACTTCAGCGTAATCAGGCACTACGTTCGGTGCCTCTCCACCTTTTTTAATTACATAGTGAATGCGAGACTCCTGCGGCACGTGCTCGCGCATCAGGTTTACCATGTAGTTCATGGCTTCAACCCCATCCAGGGCAGACCTGCCGCGGTGAGGTGCAGCCGCAGCATGGGCAGAGCGACCGTAGAATCTGAACATACCTTGCTTCACTGCGAGACAAGTTTGCGCGCTTGCATTGTTTTGGCTTGAAGGGTGCCAGTTGATAACAGCATCAACACCATCCAGCAATCCGGCACGCGCCATATACACTTTCGCAGCTCCACCTTCTTCGGCCGGGGTGCCATATAATTTTATCGTTCCTGATTTTTTTGAACTAACAAGCCAGTTCTTCAATGCAATGGCTGAAGCCGATGAAGCCGTGCCAAAAAGATTATGACCACAGCCTTGGCCGTTGCCTCCCTCAACTACGGGTGACTTGGTAGGCACTGCCTGCTGCGACAATCCGGGAAGCGCATCATATTCTGCAAGTATGCCAATGACTGGCTTGCCAGATCCATAAGTGGCAACAAAAGCCGTGGGCATACCGGCTACGCCCTTGTCTATTTTGAATCCTTCTTTCTCGAGAAGATTAACCAGCGCAGCGGTACTCTTCTCCTCAAGAAAGCCGAGTTCGGCATATCCCCAGATTTCCTTTGCCACCTCACTGTATTGGGCAAAATTCTTATCGAGTTCGTTGATAACGGATTGTTTCTCTTTGTCATACTGGCCAAAGGCTACTGAGGCGAGTAGGCAGAAAATGGTGGTTAGCTTCTTCATGTCTTGTCGTTTGATGGCTAATTATATCATTTTTTCATCATTTCACACCTGGATGTGATCGGGTGCTTTGGGCTGTGAGGAAAGGAGAAAGAACTGCTGTGAAATAAGGTTAATAACCTTTGTGCGTGTCCATCCGTTAGTTAACTTTGAAATTAAAAGTACTTTTATGTCAAGTGAATCGAAGTTCGAAAGCGACATAGCCTCCATCCGCACCATGATGGAGCGCACCAGCAAGTTCATTTCACTGAGTGGCCTTTCCGGGGTGCTGGCGGGGATCTACGCACTGATAGGTGCCGCGATTGCGTACCTGATGATTCAATATCCCAATTCTCCCCTTAGCTATCGTACTGAATCGGTTCAATCACTTGACGTCATTGTCAAGTTACTTTTACTCGCTGCTGTGGTTTTGATCTTGTCACTCGGTTCTGTTTTCTGGCTGACTTCCAGAAAAGCAAAGCGACTGGGCGCTAATGTTTGGGATCGCTCGGCCAGATTGTTGTTGATCAACCTGGCAACACCAATTTTTGCCGGAGGTATTTTCATTTTGATCCTTTTGGCCAATGGTCACTATGGTGTTGTAGCGCCTGCTAGTCTTGTTTTCTACGGACTAGGACTTATCAATGCGAGCCCCAACCTATACGATGAGATTCGATATCTGGGATATTCAGAAATTGTTTTGGGGCTTTTATCTGCTGCTTTACCAGGTTATGGTTTGCTATTTTGGTCTATCGGGTTTGGAATACTTCACATTGTTTACGGAGTATTGATGCACAGGAAATACGACAAATGAGCAATCCATTTGACAAGTTGGATAAAACGTTGGAGCACAGCGTGCGGCTTCAAATACTCTCGATTTTGATCGTGAATGACTTTTTTGACTTCAGTTCGTTGAAGGAAGTATTAAATCTAACTGATGGTAGCCTGGCTACACACATCAAGGCGCTGGAGAGAGAGAAGTACATTATCGTGAACAAGTCGTTTGTTGACAGGAAGCCCAACACGCGTTATAAAATTTCGGAAAAGGGTCGTCAGGCATTTAAGAAGCACCTGGATGCGATGGAGGTTATTGTAAAACAACAGCGCAAATAATTTTTTTATCAATCAACTTTTAAATTAAAAGTACTTTTAAAAGTAACAATTATGGACACACAAAACACACCAACCAATCTACTGGATCGTTTTAACAACTGGCTACAGGAATCGATCACAATAAAATTGCTGTCGATCGGATTTTTGCTTTTAATGCTCCTGATTCCACTTTCCTGGATTGATGACCTGATACAGGAGAGGCAATTTCGATCAGAAGAAGTGTTAATGGATATCACATCTAAATGGTCGGGAAGGCAAACGATCTCTGGCCCGATTGTCGTGCTGCCGTACAAATACAGGGAAGTTGTAAAAGAGAAAGGAGAGGAACCGAGAATAGTAGAACACGTTCGGCATGCCTTTTTCTCACCGGATGATTTAAATGTTGGTGGCAAAGTTGAGCCTCAGGTTCTTCACCGTGGCATTTATGAGGCAGCCGTGTACGAATCGGCTTTGACAGTGAATGCGAAATGGAAAAAGGAAGAAGCAATAGCTTTAAAGATCGATGGTGAGGTGCTATGGAATGAAGCTTACCTGATTTTTGGAATATCTGATCTGCGTGGTATTTCAGACAATCCTACAATCATGAATGGAGGTCAAAAACTTGAATCAGAGCCTTCAAATAATCTCGGGGTGAACTATAGAAATGAGTCGCTAACGGGACTCGTAGCAAAACTCAATTGGACTGACTATTCGAATTTCGATGTTCCGATTTCACTTCAATTGAAGTTTAAGGGAAGCAGAGGTTTAGATTTTATACCAGTAGGTAAAACCACAAATGTTTCCCTGGAAGGTCCATGGGCGAATCCAAGTTTTAATGGAGAGTTTCTGCCAGATTCCAGAACGATCACTGAACAGGGATTTCAGTCGCATTGGAATGTACTACACTACAACAGGCCGTTTGCACAGGCTTGGTTGGGCGCCAGAGATTTGTCGGGCTATGATTTTGGTGTTGACTTGCTTATTCCTGTAGAACAGTACCAGAAAAGTATGCGTACTTCGAAGTATGGGCACCTGGTAATCTTACTTTCCTTCATCTCTTTGTTTCTGGTCGAGATCTCTCAAAAGATAAAAATCCATCCATTCCAGTATATTCTCACTGGTGCGGGATTGATTATTTACTACACCATGCTGTTGAGCTTTTCGGAACAAATCGGCTACAACTCAGCTTATCTTGTTTCATCACTTGCAACGGTTGGATTGTTGACGCTTTACTCACAGACATTCCTAAAACCAACGAAACTGGTAGTTCTGTTTTCTTCGTTGCTAACCGTTTTCTACTCCTTCATTTTTGTAATTATCATCCAGCAGGATTTCTCTTTGCTCATTGGAAGCATTGGGTTGTTTATAGTAGTCGGAGCGATGATGTATCTCACCAGAAAGATTAACTGGTATAAGAACGCAACAGTAGGATAGAGTTGATGAAATTACAAGAGGGCTGTCTCAGAAGTGGCCGTGCGTAAGCTAAACATCCTTATTGCCGGAGCTAGATTCGTAGAGATTCTTCGCTCACGCTCAGAAAGTCGAACCTCTATAATGCTTTTGAGACAGCCTATTGTGAAATATGATCTAGTCTTTCTCAAGAAACGGATATCTATAATCCGTTGGGCTGACAAATGTCTCTTTGATGGTGCGCATCGATGTCCATCTCAGGAGGTTCATTTTAGCGCCTGCTTTGTCGTTAGTACCCGATCCTCTTGATCCACCGAATGGTTGCTGAGCAACAACGGCACCAGTCGGCTTGTCATTGATATAAAAATTACCGGCAGCGTTGGTCAACTTTTTCGTTGCCATTTCAATCGCATATCGGTCTCTGGAAAGAATAGATCCTGTTAACGCGTAAGGTGAGGTTTGGTCAACCAGTTCGAGTGTTTGCTCATAGTTTTCAGAATGATAAACATAGATGGTCACCACGGGTCCGAAAATTTCCTCGCACATCGTTACCGAAGATGGATCTTTGGTGAGCACTACGGTTGGCTCAATGAAGTAGCCCTTTGACTTGTCGTACTTGCCGCCTGCGATGATTTCGTTTTGCGGATTCTTACGTGCCTGCTCGATGTAGCCCGTGATTTTATCAAAAGCTTTTTCATCAATTACGGCATTGATGAAGTTGGTGAAGTCTTCTGTCGGTCCCATCTTCATGGATTTGAGGTCATCCAACAAATATTTCTTCACGTCATCCCAAAGGTTGGATGGAATGTAGCAGCGTGAAGCGGCAGAACATTTTTGTCCCTGGTATTCAAATGCACCGCGACTGATTGCTGTTGCGATAGATTTTGGATCTGCGCTTTTGTGTGCCATAATGAAATCCTTCCCACCAGTTTCACCAACGATGCGAGGATAAGACTTGTATTTGAAAATATTTTCCCCAATGGTTTTCCAAACAGTCTGGAATACCTTGGTGCTTCCTGTGAAATGTATTCCACCGAAGTCCTTGTGATTGAAAACCACTTCTCCTGTCGCTGGGCCATCAACATAAACCAGGTTAATGACTCCATCAGGTAAGCCCGCTTCTTTCAGCACCTGCATGATTACATTGGCAGAATAAACCTGGGTGTACGCTGGTTTCCACACAATGGTATTACCCATCATGGCTGCGCTGGTGGGTAGGTTGAGACCGATGGCGGTAAAGTTGAAAGGAGTCAATGCAAAAATAAATCCTTCCAGCGGGCGGTACTCCATTCTATTCCATACTCCGGCAGATGAGGCTGGTTGATCGCGATAGATCTCAGTCATGAAGTGAGCATTGTAACGAAGGAAATCGATGGACTCGCAAGCTGCATCGATCTCAGCTTGAAATGCATTCTTTGATTGCCCCAACATCGTAGCTGCATTGATCTTGTGACGGTACGGTCCTGCGATGAGGTCAGCAGCTTTTAGAAAAATTCCAGCGCGATGCTCCCAATCCAGGTTGGACCACATTTCTTTTGCTGCCATGGCTGCAGCGATTGCTTGCTCAACGTGACTTTTGTCACCTTCATGAAAGTGTCCCAACAGATGTTTGTGATCGTGAGGAGGAGACATCGAGATCTTATTGCCTGTGCGAACTTCCTCACCACCTATATACATAGGTATGTCAAGTTGTTTAGCACGCGCTTCCTCAAGTTCTTTCTTTAGTAAAGCTCGTTCTTTGGTTCCTGCTGCATAAGAGATGATAGGTTCGTTTTTCGGAGCAGGGACGTTAAAAAAGCCATTAGCCATATTGTGTAAGATATTTTGGTTATACGAATTGAAGCCTCCCGTTTGAGGGGAAGCAAAGGTAATCAATTTAACAACGATCAGAGGATGGATTTAAGTTCGATCAGGTCCGCAATTTCATATGTGGTTGTATGATTATGTGGCTTGCAAAGCGGATTGAAATAAGCCGAATGGATTCCGGCATTGTTGGCCCCTTTGATATCGGTATTGAGATTGTCTCCAATCATTATTACCTCATGATTTTCATGTGCGCGGCCTCTTAAAGCATAATCGAAGATTTCACGAGCCGGTTTTTTATAGCCTACCGTTTCTGAAGTGATTACATTTTCAAAATAGTTGCTAATGCCGGATGAGGAGAGTTTAACGGATTGAATTTCTTCAAATCCATTTGTGATAATGATCATCTTGTATTTCCCCTTGAGATAGTCAAGAATTTCTTTAGCGTTGGGCAGTAGGTTTTTTTTGGTAGGTGAAAGGCTCACATAGTCTGACGACATTTCCAAAGAGAGTCTATAATCGTCTACGCCAACAGCGGTGAGTATCCGATGAAACCTTTGATAACGGATTACATCTCTTTGGATTAATCCCAGGTCGAACTGATCCCACATCTGTGTATTCATGTCGACAAAAACGTCAAGGAAGTTTTGAAACGACTCGACTCCTTTTTCTCTCAGCTCATGTTTCAGGTATAATTCCTGGAGCGCTTCTGCGCAATTGGTATCGTAGTCCCAAAGGGTATGATCGAGATCAAAGATGACACACTTGTAAGAGGAAGGCACGTTCTAGTCGCGGATGAGGGAACGGATATTGAGTTTATTCAGTGCTAATTCCCGATTGGAGTATAGCGTCTCATACACCTGCTGATCTTGCTGAAGGACCGGGTCTCGGCTTATGAATTGTAAAATCTGCTTCACGATATCAAAGACTTCATCTTTTATTTGATAAAACACCCATTGGTTATATTTTCTGGTGGTAAGGATGTCAGAATTTTTCAGATAGATCAGGTGGCGTGATGTTTTGGTTTGGGTGAACTCCAGAATCTTTTCAAGATCGCTGATGCACATTTCACCATTGGTCATAATCAGGTTCAGGATGCGAAGTCGGGAGGTGTCCGAACAGGAGAGAAAAATCTGAGCGCCTATATCAATGTTGAAGTGTTTTAGCCGCATGCCGCTGGTGTAAATATTTGGCGAATGGCACCATTTTTATGTACGCTCAAGTTAATATAAAAACATCAATCTAAATGGTTCGTTATCACATTAGGTGAGATAGGGCTCAATTCCTATCTTTGAAAGATTGAGATTATGGTTGGAAGCAAAACAGGTTGGTTAGTCGTTTTTCTCGGTCTTCTTCTTTGTGGCGTGGCTACGCAGGGATTCGGGCAAAGCAAAAAACGTGTGATTCAATTGTCGGGAGTGATTCTGAGTGAGGATAGCGTGTCTGGCCTGCCGGGAGTGCACGTTTACGTACCTAAAGCTGGGCGAGGCACTACTTCTAACCGCGCGGGCTATTTTTCCATGCCTGTGTTAGAGGGTGACAGCGTGGTGATCAGTTCTGTGGGCTACACGCGTAGACATTATATCGTTCCACCATCAGCTTCAGAATTTCTGACGATCATTGTTGAGATGGTTCCGGACGTGACCTATCTCAAGGAGGTTGAAATTATGCCATTCCCTACTGAGGAGGTTTTCAAAGAGGCAGTGCTGGCATTAAATATTCCATTTGACAATGGAGTAGATCCGAGGGCGATGAACGCTGAGTTGCTTGCTCTGATGTTACGCACGACACCCATGGATGGCAATGCGAACTATCGGTATTACATGGATCAGTATTCAGGTTCCATTAACGACCGATTTCAGCCGAGAGTCAATCCTTTCCTGAACCCGTTCAACTGGGCCAGGTTTTTCCGCGATCTGAAGCAGGGGAAAAAATAAGTTTTTTCATTTGTTATAGGGTTAATCAAATGAATTAGTTTTTTTCTTACATTTAAGACGACCTCATATGGTACGTCTGTCTCTCATTATTTTTGGGATTTCACTAGGTTGGAGTGTATCAGCTCAGACTATTAGAACCTATAAACCCGACCCTCTAGACACGGCAATTACAGAGAATCTAAAGGAATTGTTAAGCCGAGGTCTTGCAATGAACCGTTACCCCTTCGAAAATGCCGATAGAAGAACTAAGGAATTTGCCTGGGAGATTTGTCAGAATCAACATGATAAGCTAGAGGGCGACCTAAAGAGGGGAAAATTCATGCTCAATTCAATCTTAACGGATAGTCTCCAAAGTATTTTGAACGATATTAAAAAGGCTAACCATGATATCCCGGACGACCTAGTTGTGTTGGTCGTACGCGACAATGATCCTAATGCTACCAACTTTGGTAATGGTATAATTGGTGTGAACTTAGGTTTGTTGGTAAGACTAGAAAATTTACAGCAGCTCAATTTTATTCTTTGCCACGAGATTGCTCATACATTGGCTGGGCACATGAGTCAGACTATTGACGAAGTTGTCAAGCTAAATCTTGACAAGGATATTAACAACCGACTTGGGAAGGCACGGAATCAGACCTACAATCGCTACACCAGTGTTCAGAGAATCCTGGTGGAGTCTCGCCTTAAACGATCCATGTTAAGCAAAAGAAAAGAATACGAGGCTGATTCAATTGGCCTCAAACTGTACCTTAATCAGACCTACAACGCTAAACATGTTATTAGGTGCTTGGAGTTACTTGATAGTATTGATATCTCATTTGATGACCGAGACCTCGATTTTAGGAAGATTTTTGACATGCAGGAATATCCATTTAAAGACTCATGGACTAGCTACACAAAGGCAAATACCTGGCACCGCTCCATTGACAGCATTTATCCAGACTCCCTTCGATCTCACCCAAAATTGCAAGGAAAGAATCACGGAAGTAAAGAGACAAACGTCATTCGGTGCAGGCGGAGACGTCCAGGGTGTATCAATCAAAAATCTTGTTGACATAGCGAGATTTGAGCAAGTTGAATCAAATTACATATTCAAGTTGTATGGCAGGTCACTATTCTGTGCGCTCCAACTGTTAGATGAATGCCCCAACAATAGTTATTTGCACGCCATGATAGGAAAAAATCTTTACTTCCTTTATCGCAACAGGGAAAATCATGAACTAGGGAAGGTGCTGGACCTTCCAGATCCACGATTTAGCGATAGTTACGATCGGTTTCTCACCTTTATAAGGGAGCTGAGACTGAATGAGTTGGAGGCCCTGTGTTTTTATTATATGGCGACAAAGCCAGAAGAGAACTTTGATGATGATGAGTTTGTTTATTCACTTTGGCTAAGTAGTACTCTAAAGGTCAGCAAGTTGGATCAAGAGATGATCGCTAATGATTATATCAGAAAGTTTCCAAATGGTAAATATGTTGATGAATTAACTCAAAACTAATATGTACAGATACGCACTTGCATTTGCCGCCAGTTTCCTGGTTTTCAACCTTGCAGCCGCTCAATCACTTGTGAAAGAAGGTGTAGTCAAAATGAAGTTTAGAAATGCCGGAGAGATCATTAAATCCGGTCAGGTTAATGGTTATTACTTTTTTCTGGACATGGAAAGAACAGACAAAACGAATAACAATTTTCAGGTTGCTGTTTATGATGAAAACCTTCGAGAGATTAATTCAATAGTTATAAAAAGACCAAGATCATATGTTCTGGTGGAGGGGTCATTTAATGGCGAGGCGTTTGGTTTTATGTTTTACGATCCGAAGGCCAAATCAGTTGAACTCGTAGGTTTTGATAAAACACTGAAAGAGACCGGGGGAACAATTAAGCAAGTATCAAATATTGGCTTCGAGGCATCACTTAATTCAATTGCCAGCGGAGCGGAACCTTCGCAAAGCTATCTAGTTCCGGTGGAGAACCAGGGCTTCATCTATTATGGGACTAAGCCGGGGAACAAGAATTTATATTTCGTGGAATTCCTTAGCAATGAAATGAGGAGGGTGTGGTTTAACGTATGTAAGAATGAAGAAAATGACACTGAGTTGGCAAGCGAAGCCTTCCAATCAGGAGAGTATGTTGGATCCGTAATAACTAAGAAGAGAAAGAGAAATTCAAAAGATATGTTTGCTACTCTTTTGGTGCAGAATGTAAAAGACGGAAAAGTGTTGTTTGAAAAGGAGATGACTGACGATAAGCAAACCATTTTACTTTCAAGTGTCGATTACAACCCAATAAAAAAGGAGATTGTTGTTTTTGGTGAGTACTACGTGGAAGGGGACCGAGCACTACGAGATCAAAGCCAAGGTTTTGTAACGGTAGAGCTTGGGCTTGATGGTGCCGTATTGAACAAAAAGACAAATTCTTGGGCTACAGAGATTAGCAATGCTACGCCATTGGATGAGCGTGGCAAATTTGAAGGAAGTAATACCAACGTACTCATCCATAAGTCAATTAGAATGAGTGATGGCCGAATTTTCGTAGTTGGAGAACAATACAAAAAGGCAGCAAACGCGGCCGGGATAGGCGTGTCGATTCTTTCCGTTGCTGCCGCTGCCGCGACTGGTGGTGGCTATGTCACCACAGGACCACTCACTCAATTGAATATTTATAATATGGTTTTATTTGAGTTCAAACCGGACTATAGCATCGAAAAGGTTCATGTATTTGAAAAGGATAAAAATGTAGTAGGCCTTCCCAGCGGGTCAGAGTATTTGTCACCAAAAATGGTTTCCTATTATGCGAAGTCTATTGGTGGTTTTGACTACCTATTCACCCAAAAGCCTACAGAAAAGGATGAGTTTATAGTGCATTATGTCAACTACGACCGTGAGAAGGGTGAGGCGTCAGGCAACGTACTGGGGTCCATTGTTTATACGCCAGAAAAGACGTTTACTGTGGATAAGATGAAATTGAAACGAGGTTCTACCGACTATTACATTTACAACGCCAAGCATGGCTATGTGATGGTGATGGAGTATTCAAAAAAGGAAAAAAAGGTTGAGGCGAGACTGGAGCAGATTAATTATTAATCTGCTCCTTTTTCATCGCCAGGTAAACACCATTAGTCCACCCAAAGCCGTCTTGATTCGGGTATTCACCACCGCCACCTACGTCTCCACTGCCGAAGACATCATATTTTTCCATCATCTTTCCGGTTTCACGATAAACCCTTTCGCAGGTGTTTAGCCAATTTGATTTGACAGCGTCTGCGAGTTCGTGCTGTTTATAATTTTTTAAACCAGCAAAAGTTACCCATTGTAGCGGTGCCCAACCGTTGGGCGCATCCCATTGTTGACCTGTTTTTTGAATCGTGGTAGTGAGGCCTCCCGGTTTTAGAAATTCTTCTTTAATGGTGTTGGCAACTTTCTGTGCTTGCTCATCACTGGCTATTGAAAAGAAAAGCGGAAACGCACCTGCAAGCGTCAGGCTGCTGGTCGTTTTGTTTTGTATAAAATCAAAGTCGAAAAAGAATGAACTTGGTTCATTCCAACAATATTTGTTGATCGCGTTGATTCTTCGCTCACCAGCCGCTTTGTATGAATGAGCTTTTGCTGGTTGACTCAGATGTGAATAGATATCAGACAACGTATTCTCCACATCTGCCAACAGGCAATTCAAGTCCACTGGAATGATATCGGTGGTGTGAATCGAACTGAACTTGTTGGGATCCTTGAACCACCGACTGCTAAAGTCCCAGCCGGATTCAGCAGCTGCCCTTATATGTCGGAACAATTCAGATTTTGATAAAGCCTTGTGAGCTAACTCTACATCTTCTTTGTACGCCTCGGGCCTCGGGGTGTCATTCTCATCCCAAAAGCGGTTTAGGATGGAACCATCCTTCAGCATCACCACTCTCTTCAATGCGTTCTTTTCCGGAGTAAGCAGTTCAATTCCATTCATCCAAAACAGATATTCCTTTTCAATCTGTGGAAGATAGGATACAAGGATTGACTTCTCTTCTGAAACTTCTGCCAGCAACTTAACCATCAAAGTGAAAAAAGGAGGTTGAGATCGGCCCAGGTAATAGGTCCTGTTTCCATTTGGAATATATCGTTGTTTGTCAATCAGGTGAGCAAAGTTTTTCACCATGTTTTCCATGAGATCAACCCTGTTCGACACACGCAAGCCGAGCATCGTGAAATAGGAATCCCAATAATAGATTTCACCAAACCTTCCTCCCGGAACGATGTATGAGTTTGGAAGCGGGATTAACGAACCCTGCGCGTCATCTGGTTTTCTGGTGAGTACTTCCCACAGTTTTTCAATGTGGGTCGTCACTGAAGCGTTTGTGTTGCTTTCGAATCCTGTTGAGTGTGCTTCCGGAGTTTGAAAGTTTTTAGTTATAAATACGCGAAGATCAAAACCAGATTTGTTGCGCTCGATATTGTAATCTGATAGGATGGCTGTGAGATCACGTTTGGGTAAGCAATCGGGAAATGTTTTGCTATCTGGAAAGACGGGCAAAAGCTGCACTGCTTCAAAGAAGTCTCCTGTTTGATGAATCTCCATAATTAATGAGAGGCCGTGGTTGACATTTGAATTTCCACATCTGATTTCTTCTGGAGCCTGTTGAAAAAGAAAAGCAGCACAATCAATATTGTAATTGGCACCAGTGAAAAATAGAATGCAGATTCGCCACCAAATGATTCAAAAATATTTCCGGTAATTATTGATCCGGTGGTTCCCCCCAAAGCTGAGAAGATAACGATCAATCCGGACATGGGGCCGTGTTGTACTTTCGGAAGTGTACTCAAGATCACTGAGTTGATCGCTGGGTAGATTGGAGCGAGAAACAATCCAATGAACGGAAAAACGAAAGCACCAATCGGAGCTGAGCCCCAGCCGGTAACAGGTCCATGTTCGATTTGCGCCAAAGGAATCGCGATCAGCACCAGGGCAGATGCCGACAAAAGACAAATGACCAGTACATTAAACCAATGAATTTTTCTCAGCACAACACCTGCGGCAAATCTTCCAATGGCCGTGGATGCAGCAAGGATGCTGGCCATCTGAATACTAAGTGTAATTGGCAATTGAAGTACTTTACTATTGAAAGTTGGAAGCCAGCTCATCACACTTTGTTCGATCAATACATAAATAAACGCGCTGAAAATAAAGACAAGCACAAGCGGCTTGATGGCCAGTTTGATCATGTCCAGAAACTCCTGAACGAATCCTTTATTTTCTGAAGAGGCTACTGATGATTCATCAAGGCTTGTACTCAGCAAAAGCAGGAATGCAACCAATGAAATACCACCCAGCATATAATAAACCTTAAACCACTCTGTGGACTGAGGATCATCATCACTGACAAACATGCTGAAGATGAAATAGCCCGTCAAAATTCCGATCATGAAGAATGATTCAATGAAATTCATGAAGCTCGCATGATCCTTCTTGTTGTCAGTCACAATACCGATGGTAGCATACACCGATACTTTAATTAAAGCAAAGCTTGTGCCCGTAGCAGCGAACAAAACTTTTGTCATCGCAAAGCTGTTGAGTGAGGGCATCAGAAAGCACACAAAGGAGATAAGCCCAAGCGCGATGAGCATGGTATTTTTATAACCTATTCTTACAATGTAGGAGGCGATCAGAAACGAGACAAATGCAATGCTGAGGTCTTTAAACGCTTCGAGTATACTGGCTGCAGACTCCGATACGCCATAGTTTCCCTGTACCTGCAGAATGACAGTACCTACACTATTCAGGAGAATGGCAAAGACAAAGTAATTAAGGAATAACGAGAGCTTAATTTTCCAATGCTGCATGGGGAGGTGGAGATGGTTGAGGCCTGGGTTTAGATTGTAGAATGATAGGTAAAGCTATCATTTTTTGGATTTTTAGCAACATTAGGGGATGTCTGGAATGCAGACGGGCGGATATGCCAGTATGATCTGGATGGAATTTAATGAGAAAGTTCTTTGTTGTTTTTTATCTTGATAAACGAATACTTGTACTATGATTGATCAACTTCCAGGCCTGCAAATAAGCAAACCACTTCTTGACAGCCTCTTGAAGGAAGGCACGGTAAAAGTGCTAAAACCCAATACGGTCATTATTGATGAGAATGATTACATCAGAAACGTGCCTATCGTTCTGAGTGGCACGATTAAAGTATTTAAAGTCGATGAAGAGGGTCGTGAAATTCTGCTGTATTATATCAAGCCTGGGGAGAGCTGCGTGATGTCATTTCTTGGAGCAATGTGCAACGGCACGAGTAAGATTCGTGCTGTCGTAGAAGAGGAATCGAAAGTATTGATATTGCCAGTGACCAAGGCTACTGAATTGATACGGAGCAATCCCGCGTGGCTTGAGTTCATCTTCCAGCTTTATAATACCCGATTTGAAGAGTTGCTGGAAGTGGTAAACGCAGTGGTCTTTCAAAATATGGATGATCGATTGTGGGAACTGCTGCGAAAGAAAGTGGCATTGACTAAGTCCAATGAAATTACCACTACCCACCAACAGTTGGCTGACGAATTGGGAACTGCACGGGAAGTAGTTTCCAGGCTGCTCAAGCAGTTGGAAAAGAAAAATAAAATACAACTGGGGCGCAACCGAATAACAGTAAGCGAGAATTGAAAGCAGCTTGCTGAAAAGTTTTATCTCTGTGACTATCGTCACTGTTTGCGAATGCAAATCTTCGGATATTTGCACTTCGATTTTCGGAACTAAATAGATTTCAATAAATAAAACGGACATATGTATTTTCAACATGTTTATGATAAAACCCTTGCTCAGGCCAGTTATTTTATTGGCTGTCAGAAGGAGGGTGTGGCAATTGTGATCGACCCAAAGCGCGATGTCGACACCTATCTTGACATTGCCAAACAGAATAACATGAAGATCACCCATGTGGCGGAGACGCACATTCATGCGGACTTCCTATCTGGATCTCGTGAGCTTGCCGCGCTGACTGGCGCGAAAATGTACCTCAGCGATGAAGGTGGTGAAGGATGGTTGTACGAATTCTCGCACGAGGGCTTGAAAGATGGAAGCATATTCAAAGTTGGCAATCTAAAATTTGAAGTATTTCACACTCCAGGCCATACGCCAGAGAGTATTAGCTTTCTTCTGACTGACGTGCCCGCCAGCGACAAACCCGTGATGTTGTTTACCGGAGACTTTGTATTTGTTGGCGATGTTGGTCGCCCTGATTTGCTGGAGGAAGCGGCTGGAATCAAAGGAACGAAGGAAGTAGGTGCGCATCAGATGTACAAATCAGTTGAGCGTTTCAGACAGTTGGAAGACTACATTCAGGTGTGGCCGGGACATGGAGCAGGGTCGGCTTGTGGTAAGGCGCTTGGTGCAGTTCCCAGCACAACGGTGGGATACGAAAAGGTGAGAAACTGGGCGCTACAGTATGAGGATAATGAAAATGGTTTTGTGAAGTTTCTTTTAGAGGATCAGCCTGAGCCTCCTAAGTATTTCGCAATGATGAAGAAGCTTAACAAAGTTGATCGCAAACTCGTAACGGAGGTGCCGAAACTTAAAAAATTGAGCAAGGAGGAGTTTAAATCTTCGATGGACAAAGGAATCAAAATAATAGACACCCGCCTGAAGACGGATTTTGCAGCAGGATTTATTCCGGGCACCATCAACATTCAGGGTAACAATGCCTTTGCTACATGGATGGGTTGGTTCTTGTCATATGATGAGCCATTCATTCTCATTGCAGAAGAGTCAAAACATGACGACTTGATGCGCAAGTTAATGCGAATCGGCTTAGACAATGTGTACGGCTATGTGCCCAATGTTGATGTGTGGATTGAGTTGGGCAATAAGCTTGAGAAAAGTAATGTGATCTCCCTTGACGAATTCAAGAAGATTATGGAAACCAATCACACACAAATTCTTGATTTACGTGGCGCGGCTGAATACAAGGCTGGCCATATCAAAGGGGTGGGCAACTTGTTTATTGGCACACTGGAGAAAAACCTTGACAAGGTTAATAAAGACCAGCAAGTAGTTATTCACTGCCAATCTGGCGATAGAACTGCGATCGGATATTCGCTGTTGGTGAAAAATGGTTTTAAGAACGTTAAGAATTATTCCGGTGGTATGAATGAGTGGGTGAATACCGGGAACCCAGTAGTAACTGAAAATTAATTTATAGAAGAATATGTTTAATCTGTTTTCAAGAACAAAAGAGTATGAAGATCTTGGAGGTGTAGACTTCAAGACTAAATACAACGCGGCTAAGGGGATATTGGTAGATGTAAGGACTCCAGGTGAGTTTCAGGCCGGGTCTATCAGAGGAGCGAGGAACATCGATTTCATGTCAGTAAGTTTCATGGACCGATTCACCCAACTCGACAAGAACAAAGAGTATTTTTTGTTTTGCCGCAGTGGTGCAAGGAGCGGGAACGCTTGCCGTATGCTGTCCAGAGAGGGTTATAAAGTGTACAATCTCTCAGGTGGTATTGGTGCTTGGCCTGAATAATGAGATACTTGATTTTGTTAGTGAGGACGGCATTTGCCGTCTTTTTTTATTTATCAAATTGCGCAAAGAGTGTTATTATTGCACCTCA
Source organism: Cyclobacteriaceae bacterium (assembly GCA_050185175.1). Lineage (GTDB taxonomy): Bacteria > Bacteroidota > Bacteroidia > Cytophagales > Cyclobacteriaceae > ELB16-189. The sequence continues at coordinate 22,242 of JBFWZR010000005.1, read as the reverse complement.
ATTTTTTACTCGGGGTGTAGCGCAGCCCGGTTAGCGCACCACGTTAGGGACGTGGGGGCCGGAAGTTCGAATCTTCTCACCCCGACAACGAAAGCCATTCGCAAAACGGATGGCTTTTATTTTTTCAACAGATATCAAAATAGATAGGGCTCTTGCTGCTAAACTCGTTATTCGCCTTTTAATCGTTTCAGTATTTATAAATGAGGTTGTTTCATAGAAATTCCACCCATTTTCCGTTATAACATAAATGGAGGAACTTTACGCCTAATTTTGACCGGTGCGCATAAACTGCTTAACGATATTTTTTTCCTTATTGCTTTGCGGAACAGCCTTTGGCCAGATAATCCCTGAAAAGGTCGCGCAGTCGAGAATAGAAAAACAAAAATGGGCTAAAGCCCAGCACTCTATTAAAAAATCACTCCGAAAGGATTCTGTCAATGTCGAGGGTAACTTCCTTTATTCACAGTGGTATTTCGAAGCCGCAAATCCTGACTTTAACATAGACTCTGCCTATCACTACGCTCTTTTGGCGTTGGCTGACTTTGAGCGCTATGATGAACGTCAGAGAGATCGCCTAAGTCGCTTCCCGATTGATAGCAGTAGCTTGGCCCAAGCGATTGCCAGAGTAGATAGCGCTGCATTCGTGAGAGCAAAAAATGTGAACAGTGAAGATTCTTACAACGACTTCCTGAATCGTTTTGAGTATTCGAAGTATCGAACTAATGCTGTGGAACTAAGAGACGAGGTTTCTTTTTTGGATGCATTGAAGATCAACTCTTATCAAAGTTTTGATGAATATCTTTCAAAGTATCCTGGTTCGCATCGTGCTTCCGAAGCTAAGTCGAGATATGAAAAATTGCTATATGACGACAAGACGAAGGATGGAAAACTGAATAGCTTCAAATCCTTTTTTCAGAAATATCCCCGAAGTCCTTACGCCAACCAGGCTCTTCAGCAAATTTTTGAAATCAGCACCGCCTCCGGGAAGCTTACTGACTTAGGGGAATTTGTGAACACCTATGGAAATGAATCGACATTCTCCAAGAAGACGAGAGATCTCGCCTATCACATTAGCAGTGAATCGACAGAGCAATTTCCTGTCGGGATGATGAATGACTCAATACGTAACGTAAAATCTTTGGAGACAGGCTTTTGGGTTCCGTTTCTCAAGAACGACCGTTATGGATTTATGGATGAAGACGGCAAGGAAAGAATAACAGCCCGCTTAGTTGATATTCCGTCACAATATTTATGTGGCGATGTTAACGAGGATGTGATGATCACCTCTGCGGGTCTTGTTAGCAGATCTGGAGAGATCATTTTTAAAGGAGACGTGAGCCAGGTTGAAGACATAGGCCTTGGCTATTTGTTGGCTGAAGGTAGTTGCAAGCGATTGATTCACAAATCGGGGACTGCTTTTTTTTCTGAGTGTATTGAAGGTGCCAAAACCATCGCTGACCACTTTTTAGGAGTTAAAAAAGAGGGTAAATGGCATTTGTTTGCACTTAATGGTCGCTTGCTAACTGAAAACTATGACGACATACAATCGATTGACGCGGTCGTAGTACTGGAAAAAAATGGCAAGAAATCACTGCATTCAGTAGATGAGATCGCGGGACTGGCAGACAAAAACCCATTGCCCCGAACAATTGTGTTTGATGAAGTAAGAAAACTGAGCACAGATAAAATATTGGTAAGAAATGGACCTTTGGAGGGAGTGGTCAACTCAAAACTTGAATTTATTATTCCCTTGGACCGGCAAACGCTAACACTCACTTCCTTCGGCTTTACCAAAAAAGTTCTCAACAAGGTCACTACCGTTGGCGTGTCGCAGGCAATTGACAATGAAGAGTTTGTTGACATCAAACCCTATTTACGTTGGCTCGGTTTGTTTAAAGATCAGGAGGCGAGACTCTACGACACCGGTTCGAAGAAGATAGTGGATGAGCATTTGGATAGTCTTTGGTTTTCCAACCGCTTGGCCTTTGGCGCGAAAGGAGACTCGGTTCGTGTTTGGTTCGGTTCGGGCAGAAAGATGAGTTATCCATCCAGCGGGAAAATGATTTTTGTGAAGAGTCCGGATTCCGTAAGATTTTTTCTGATTGAAGAGAAGAATAAGAAGGCTCTGTACGAAGTGGAGTCTGGCGCGAGGCGATTAACCATGGAGTTCGACAAATTGGAAGAACTGACAACCAATATTTTTTTAATTGAATGGAAAGGAAAGAAAGGACTTGTTGGTCTTGATGGTAAATTATTGGTGTCGATTGAATATGATGCAATCGTTAAGACATCGGGAAATTTTATCTCCTTATTAAAAGATAAAAAATTTGGTATCTACAATCTCGAAAAGAAGGCTTTGGTCAAACCCACCTTCGAGCGCAATATCAATTTCTACAATAAATCTACGCTGGTGGCTTTCAAAGATGGTGGGTACGGTTTTGTTGATCTGAATGCAAAACCCGTCTCAGACTTTGAATTCGAAGAAGTGAATTTCTGGAGTGATTCGCTCGCCTTGGTGAAAAGGAACTTTAGATGGATGATCTATGGGATTCATGATAATAAAATTTATATGGACCAAATCAAGGATTATCATCTGATCAAAGATACTGACGCAGAGAAAATAGCCTTAATTCTCAAGGGTAATGAGTACGGAGTGATCAGTAACAAAAGAGGTGAAGTTATTCCGCCCACTTTCAGTGACATCTTGAATCTCGGAACTGAGGACAAACAATTGTACTTCACCGAGAAACATGTGGAGGAAGCTGAGATCTTTGTGGTGATATACTACGATGGGGATGGGGTTTTTATAAGACGCGAGATTTATGAGGCGGATGACTATGATAAAATCTACTGTCGATAGAAGCTTAACAATCGCTTATAGAAAGTATCATTTGACCTAATCCATTTTTTAATACATTTCGGACTTTAATAACTCAATAAATGCGATTAGCTATAATTTTCTTCTGTCTGGTTTCGCAAACCCTCATTGCTCAAACGAACGCTTTTCCCGACCGACCAAAGACGGTGGTGGGGATTGTGGTAGATCAAATGAGGCAGGATTACATCTACAGGTATTGGGGAAGGTTTGGGGAAGGTGGCTTTAAAAGGCTGGTCAACGAGGGATTTATGATGAAAAATGGCCACTACAACTATATGCCTACTTATACCGGGCCGGGACATGCGTCTGTATATACAGGGACCACACCAGGTGTACACGGTATTATAGGCAATGACTGGTATGATAAGGGTTCAAAACAAATGGTGTACTGTGCGGAGGACCAAAACCGAAAAGTAGTTGGAGCCACGGAAGGTGAAGGCATGTCGCCATGGAGAATGCTCACCACTACGATGACCGATGAACTTGAGCTTGCTACACAAAGAAGATCGAAGGTTGTTGGCATATCGATCAAAGACAGAGGTGCAATTTTGCCGGCAGGCCACACACCTGACGGTGCTTATTGGTACGATGATAAAACCGGAAAATTTATTTCGAGTAATTATTATAAAGCCGCGCTGCCAGTTTGGTTGGACAGATTCAATGCTCGTAATCTGGCAAACAAATACCTGAACGAAACGTGGAACACACTATATCCCATTGAAAGCTACAAAGAGAGTGGGCCAGATGATTCGCCTTACGAGGAGATTTTAGATGACGGTCTTGGGATCAAGAGTAAAACCCGGCCCACGTTTCCTTACAATCTGAAGGAATTGAGAAAGGAGTCTCCTGAATTCCAATTGCTTACGCAGACACCTTTCGGCAACGACCTTTTGTATGAGTTGGCTGTGGCAGCTTTTGATGGCGAAGAGATGGGGAAAGATGAATGGACAGATTTCCTGGCCGTGTCTTTTTCTTCTACAGATAAGCTGGGCCATGCAGTCGGACCTAATTCCGTGGAAATTGAAGACATGTATCTTCGCTTAGATAAAAATATTGAGGCGTTGCTTAACAAGTTGGACAACGAATTGGGGAAGGGGCAGTATTTGGTTTTTCTAACAGCGGATCATGGCGCTGCCGATGTAGAGCAGTATCTCATTGATTTGAAAATCATTCCCACTGCCTATCAACCCGTTGATGTTAAGACGGGTTTGAAAGATTATCTCAGTAGTTATTTCCCTGGAAAAAACCTGATCGAAAATATAAGCAACAATCAGGTGTTCTTTAATATGAGTGCTTTCGCTGATGATCCAAAGTCATCAGGAGTAGAGTATCTGGTAGCATCTGAGCTTGTGCGCAGCTATCTCATGAGTGTGGATGGTGTTTCAGATGTTTTTACAAAGAACATGATTCAAGCGAGCGCGTTCGAAGAGCAAGGTGTGAAGGGTAATATTAAAAGAGGTTTCCATTCAAAACGGTCTGGTGATGTTGTGTTTGTCAAAGAGTCGGGATCGACTGGCATGGCCAAAGGTACAACCCATGGCTCTGTGTACACCTACGACACTCACGTACCCATCTTGTTTTTCGGCTACGGGGTAAAACAAGGTTCGACCGCGAACTATCACACGATCACCGACATCGCACCAACGGTGTCAACCATTTTAAAAATAAAATTTCCGAGTGGTTGTACTGGGCAACCGATTGATGAGTTGTTGAAGTGATATCTTCAACAAGCTGACATCGGAATTAGCTGATTGATCCTGCCGGACGAAGCGAAACTATTGGATAAACACATTCGAACCCTGATGAGCTTTTCCGGTTCATGTGTTACCTTTCTTGCAGAGATAAAATATAGGGAACAAAGACCTGCAAAATGGTGTGCCACAAAGCATATTGTCTATTTGCGTTTAATTACCTTATCCTAATGACGCTGAGTTACAGTGTCAGTTCGCAGAGTCTGACTGCTAAGGTTGACAGCTTGTCAACACTACTGGCTCAAGAGTCTCATGACACCCTTGCCATTCGACACCATTTCGCGTTTTATGAAGCTGTTAAAAAATCGCAACCCGATGAGGCCAAGATTCATTTAGACGTAGGTATGCGTCTGGCTACACAAGGAGAGTATAGGAAATTTCTTCTACAGGGCTACGAATTACTGGGTTTTTATTGGTTGGATCGGGGACAGCCAGACAGTGTAATGACTACGGTGAACAAGGCGCGTAGCCTGCGTAAAGTTTCAGCTAATCAAGAGGCAACTTTCTTACTTCAGGAAGGACGTGCCCTTGATGGAAAAGGCCAATACCACAATGCTGTTGAAAAACTTCTTGAATCGCTGGCTTTATCAGAAGCCGTAGGTGATGGGGAAGCAGTGGCCAATACGTATGGGAATATTGGCAATGTATTTTGGCGTATGGGGAATTTAGATAAGACCGCGGAGTATTACCAAAAAGGATTGGACGTAGCGCGCGAAAACGACCTTAAGGTAAAAAGCGCTCATCTTCTTGCGAACCTCGGAATGGTTGCGAAAGCCAATGGTGACTTCGATAAGGCACTTGACGCTTACTTTAAATCCCTGGAGATCAACAGATCACTGGACAATAAGAATGACGAAGCGATTGACCTCATGAATATAGGGGTACTATACATGCACGATCGGGTAAATGAATTGAAAAAGGCAAAGCATTACCTGGCTGCATCAAAAAGGCTGAGTTATGAGGTAAACGATAAGGTATTAATTACATTATCTACAATCAACTTAGCAGTAGTCGAGGGTAAAAGTGGTAATTATAGTAAAGAGCTGATGCTTTTGGATACCGCGAAAAAGTTAGCGCTAGCTTTAAACTACAAACCCGCCCTAAAGGAAATCTTTAACAGCTACTCTTTTGCATATGGCAAACTTGGAAACTACAAGGCCGCGCTGGAAAATCAGAAGCTGTATGAATCATGGAAAGACAGCATCAACAATGAGAATTACACCAATAAGATCAGTGAGCTTGAAATAAAATATGAATCAGAAAAGAGCAAGAATGAAGTTCTTGCGTTGTCGGAAGAAAATCTGAAAAAAGAGGCGATGCTAACCAAGCAAAGCGGATTAATTAAGTTGTTGATTGGGAGCGGTGTTGTAGTACTGACTATTGCTTTGTTTGGTTTTTACATTTTCAAACAAAAAGCAAAGTATGCGGAGCAAGAGACATTGTTTAAGGCCATCGCTCAAGCTGAAATTACAGAGCAACGAAGGATAGCCCAGGACCTGCACGATAGCATTGGCAGTATGTTGGCTACCATTGGAAATCAACTTTCAGGGCTCGATGGAAATATTAATCCGGCCTTGCTTCAGAAGTCAACAGCGCTAGTGAACCAAACATCAGACGAGGTGAGGCGTATTGCGCACAACATGATGCCAGAAGAACTCATGAAATTCGGACTTGTCAGTGCACTTCAAAGTCTGGTGGATAATCTCGCCTCTCTCAATTTTCAGGTGGAGTTTATTCATTATGGAATGACAACCAGGATTGAACCCACAAAAGAGATTCATATTTTTAGGATTGTGCAAGAGTTGATTCAAAACGTTACCAAACATGCCAAGGCGCGAAAAATAATAGTCAATCTGACGCGCCAGGAAAATCAGTTGAACGTTATGATTCAGGATGATGGACTTGGCTTTGACAATAATAAAAGTACAAACGGCATGGGAATAGCGGGTATCAAGTCGCGTATGGCTTACCTAAAAGGTAAATTTGCTATCGATAGCTTTCCCAATCAGGGTTCGACAGTTATTCTTGACATTCCACTATGATCAAGGTTGTTATTGCGGATGACCATGCAATGTTCCGTGAAGGAATAGTGTCACTGTTGAGCACGGAGAAAAATATTGCTTTGGTGGGCGAGGCCGGGAGCGGCAGAGAGGTACTAGAACTTATGGAGACCAATTTGCCGGACGTTGTACTTCTGGATATAGAAATGCCGGGAATGGATGGATTGGAGACGGCACGTAAGCTAAAAAAGCAATTTCCCTCCGTAAAAATATTAGCCCTCACGATGCACAACCGGTCGGCATTTATAAAAAATATGATGAAGGCAGGCGCATCAGGATATGTGCTTAAGAATTCCGGCAAAAGCGAACTCTTAAGAGCTATTGAGATGGTGTATGATGGAAAAATTTACTATTCCGACCAAGCCATAAAAACGGTGATGCAAACCATTGGAGCGAAGGAGAGCGATAACACCCAACTATCTTCGCGTGAAATCCAAATTGTTAAACTCATAGCAAATCAGTTGACTTCGACAGAAATTGCCGAACGGCTGCATCTCAGTTCCAAGACAGTAGAAACCCACCGAAAAAATATTTACTTAAAGCTAGGTGTTCACAATGCCGCTGGCCTCGTAAAACTTGCAATGAAGAAAGGCTGGATTGAATAGAAGTTACCGCCAAAAATGATTCAACTCGAGTCAGAGTTTATTTTTTGAAACCCAAGGTAACCACTGCCTGTCGTTTTTCTCAGCAGATTGTCGAAAGAAAATTCCATTCGTCTGCTGTATGATTGATCAATATGTTTTTTGATAAACCCTCGATACCCTGTTCGCGGTATTTTTCATTTTACCATCATTAGGGTATTAAGGTCGCTTTGTGTGAGGATAGTTTTGTTGCGATGACAAGTTGTAGCGTGAAAAAACAAATCCATTTAATACTGAAGGCGACATTTTTTACTGGCGCACTGTTAGGTCTTGCGCAAGTTGCTCTCACTCAAATCCCTCCATCAGTCACATCTGCCAATGCATTTATAGACTGGGCAGACTACGATCAGGATGGAGATCAGGATGTACTGTTTTCTTATGTTTTGCAGTCTGATCCTACTAACGGGTTCACACAAATCCTAATAAACAACAGCGGCAACTTCACACTAACAGCGAACGTGCTCACCACATCCTTCGCTCGTGTGAAATGGGGTGACTTCGACAATGATGGCGATTTGGACTTTGCGCAGATTGGCGCCTCGGCAGGTATTTATAGAAATGAGGGCAACAATGTATTCACCAGACTGTCTGATGTCATAGCCAATTATCGAGAGTCGATCGAGTGGGGAGATTTGGATAATGATGGTGATCTTGACCTTTTGGTTGGGGGCACGACCACTGGCAACTGGTACGATGTTGGGCATGCGCGTCTTTATGAGAACGACAATACGGCTTTCATTGAAATCGTTGATTTTCCAGGCGCGGCCTTAGAATTTTTTACTTTCAACGATGTTCACTGGGTAGATTATGATAACGATGGAGATCTGGATGTTTCTATCTCCAGTGGTTTCAACAGCACACCCAATCAATTGCCCGGCACCACCTTATTGACAAATGTTGATGGTGAATTTTTTGACTCCGGGCTACGCCCTGCTGGATGGAATGCAAGCTGGGGAGACTTAGATCAGGATGGGGATTATGACTTAGGTTGTGGCAGAAACCAGAGTAGTGCCAATCAAAGTATCGTTTTCACAAATGGTGGAGGCAGTTTCGCCAATAGTATAAGTGTAAATCTCGGAAGCTTGGCCCATCATGGCGTATGCGAGTTTGGCGATTGGGATAATGACGGAGACCTTGATCTCGCGGTAGCAGGAGGGCTTGATAGTACGCCAGCGGGCGGTAGAATACTAGTCAACAATGCCACTTCACTCTCAATTGGGACTGCACTTACGCAATTTAAAGCTCCATCTGACGGTGCCTTTGCAGATGTTGACAATGATGGAGATCTCGATTTGTTGATTTCAGGCAGGAATGGGTTCAGCCCCTCGGAAACCTTTCAAACAGTGCTGCATCTGAACCCTGTGGGCACAACCAATAATGCACCTTCTATACCAACGGGTCTGTCTGTGAGTTTCTCCGCAGGCGGGTGTAATGCAACCGGCACCTCGACCACCTTTAGTTGGAACGCAGCTACAGATAATGAAACTTCTTCTTCGGGTCTCACCTACAACTTACGCATAGGCACAACACCAGGTGGGAATCAAGTCATGTCAGGAACAAATAGCCTAATGCCATCGATGGGCAACGTCCAAAACCATACCTCGTGGACATTGTATGGACTAAATCCTGGCGTCACTTACTACTGGAGTGTGGAGGCAGTGGACAACAGCTTTGCACATTCGGGTTTTGCTGCAGAAGCGGTTTACACACCACCCACTTCTGCTACTTTGTTTAGCGATGCCGGAATCACTTTGCCTGGCATTGGTGTAGGATCATTGGAGTGGGGCGATTATGATGGTGATGGTGACCTTGATGTTCTTGCCGGAGGAAATCAAAACTCAACAACAGGTGCAATCAACATTTACCGCAATGATGGCAGCACTTTCGCTTTGATTACTACAGGTTTTCCATCGTTGATCAACAGTACGGCCCGATTTGTAGATTTTGATAACGATAATGATCTGGATGTGGCTTTGATGGGCATGTCTGCATCAGGAATTCCTGTATTTCAAATTTTCAGTAATACGGCTGGTGTGTTTACGAATGTGCCGAACCTCAACATTCCCGGGGTTCATCGAGGCAGTATGGACTGGGGAGATTTTGATAACAATGGATTTCCGGATTTGGCGATGATGGGATTAGATGTTAACAGTCAACCCATTACCAAGGTATTTGAAAACTATCTCGGAGCGTTTAACGAGAACCCCGCAATTGTACTCCCCGGAATATATGATGGTGATATTGCGTGGCATGGATTTCGCCTCGGCTATGTCGAACTTATTATCTCCGGCAAAGATGCTAATGGAAACGGCCTGACTCACTATTACATAAATAATGACGGAGAGTTTACACTGGTGAATTCTTCTGTCACGGACATTCCGCAACTGTCAAACTCCAGCATTGCTGCCAACAAAGTGTCTCCACCCAATTTTTATGAGTATATGATTATGGGAAATGGGGCATCTGCCAGCAATTCCCAAATGTATCATTACGTATTTGATGATGAAACTGAACGGCTCCCCGGCTTAAGCAATGGTGATGTAGCCTGGATAGACCATGACAGTGATGGAGACACCGATGCGGTGATTACAGGAGTCGATCCTGCGACTGGATTGATCACTACATTACTCTACGAAAACAACAACGAAGTTTTTTCAAGGGTTTGTAATGGATTTCCAACCGAAGGAAACTCGCAAAGTCGCATAGCAGTCGGTGACTACGACAATGATGGGGACTTGGATGTCGTGTTCACTTCTTTTGATCAAGCCGGACAGAGTTATGGAAAGGTTTTTATGAATAACAGTCAACAGCCTAACACACCTCCCACTATGCCGGCCAATGTTCAGCTTTCCGTAAACTGCAATACGATCAGCGTGCAATGGGATGATGCCACCGATGCGGAAACTCCGTCACAAGCTTTGAGCTACAATTTAAGTGTTGGCATCACTCCCGGTGGGAATGATTTGCTTTCAGGCAGCGCTCTCTCGAATGGAATGGGTCTGCTTGCACAGCCGGGCAACAACGGAATCAGCAATTACTTCTCAACTAACGTCCCCAATGGAAAGTACTATTTCGCCATTCAGGCGGTTGATAATGGATTTGCCAAGTCGAGCTTCTATGTAGACTCGATAACCGTACAGGTAGTAAGCGATAGCATTTTCCGGAAAACGAATTTGACTTTTGGAACCCACAGTCCATTCAGCCCTGGATGGGCTGTCGATCTTGATGCAGACGGATCGCTCGAAGTGATAACCCAGGACACATATGGCACTCAGGCATGGCAGATCACAGGTTCTTCAACTACCTCCCGTATGTTAATGACTAATGACACGACTACGCGGGAAGATTTCTTAAGTCGCTATGCGGTCGAAGACCTTGACAAGGATGGCGATCTTGATATGGCTTATACTTACCGCGTGCCCCAAGAAATTCCTGGTGTATCCACAACAGGGGGTCTTCTATTTCATCTCAATACTGGCAACGGATTCTTTTCCGGCCTTCAGGACATCCCTTTGGATTCAAGCGATTCAGGGGGCAGGCACGAAATTCGTGGTCTGATCGATTTTAACAATGATGGCTATCTTGATATACTTACATTGAGAGACTCTTTCCCTTCTGACCATAACGATATTTTTGCCCATCGTAAAAAGTCATCTGTAGGTTATGATACACTTGTATTGCAAAGCGGCACAGGCGTCTTTCTTCATACGAGTAGTGTTGATTTCAACAACGATGGTTATAAGGATCAGGTTTACTCACGGGGTGGGGTTTACGTTTCCGACCTAAGAGTTGCTACGTTTTACCTTAACGATGGTCAAGGTCGGTTAAATCCCTTCTACAGTTTTGGAGATACACTTCGCCATAACTTCTTTAACCATTATCTGGATTTTGATAGTGATGGCGATATCGATCTTCTCACCACAGCCACCACATCAATCGCGCCAGATCATTCTACATTAACAAGGAAACTTGAAATTTTTGTTAATGACAATGGTATTGGATTCAACACCCCGATCGAGCTGATCCCGGAAATCCGGGTATTATATGGCTTATATCCTGGCGATCTGGACAATGACGGAGATATGGACTTTATTCTAACTGGGACGTATGAGTTGACGTTCGGACTACCGCCCAAAATCTTGTTTTTTGAAAACAAGGGGAACCTCACTTTCGAGTCCCGTGAAATTTGTACTGACTTAAGATATCCAGGTCGGATTACACTGCTCGACTTTGATAACGACAATGATCTTGACTTGATCGTGCCCGACTACATGGGAGGTAGTCCCGTAAGATCGTACTATTTTGAAAATCGAACGGCTGCCGTCAACACTCCTCCCACAGCTCCTGCCGGTCTGTCGAGTACGTATTCAATGGCAGACTCCACGCTTACTTTTAGCTGGCAGGCGGCTACAGATGCACAAACACTTTCCGCGGGTCTCACTTACAACCTTAGAGTAGGAAAATCACCAGGAGCGTTGAATGTGGTGCATCCAAAGTCCATCTCTCAGCCCGGCTTGCCGTTGGATGGTAAGCGTCTGGTAGTAGAACAGGGCAACACTTTTCAGTCTAAGGTATGGACACTACATGGTGTGATTCCCGGTCAGGATTACTACTGGTCTGTACAGGCGATTGATAACAGCTATGTCGGGTCGGTCTTTGCCCGCGAACAAGTGGCGGCATCTAACAGATCCAATGGTGCAGGATCACTTTCTGGTGTAATGGGATCGGGTTCATCTGGTTCAGCGGGTGGCCGATTAATCTCTGGGAGAAAAATGGATGTAGATAATCCCATAGCCGATGTGCTGATGGCGCTGGTTGAAATCACTTCGGGTGACACACTACTACTTGATCGGACAGATTCCAAAGGCCTCTTTGATTTTACGGGTGTGCCACAGGGTAGCTATCGGTTGCACGTTCGTTACGATGAGCTTCCTATGGATCCAGAAAATCCAGTGTTGAACTTTTCAGCCGGTAGCCAATCGATCGAAGTAACAGTATTGGTGAACAATGGCAAATTGACGGTAGCCACTGATGGACGAATTACCGCTACCGAGGAAGAGATTTTAAGTCGTCAGGTTCAGATTTCCCCTAACCCAACTACGGATCAAGTAAACATCAACGTACCTGGCCCGGCCAGTGTAAGTCTCATTAGTTTAACAGGGCAAGTACTCGATCAACTTTCAGTGAGTGGCGCTGGCAATGCATTGTTAAACACGAGGTCGTATCCTCCCGGACTATATATCATTCGTGTGTTGATAAATGGAACGCGGCTCAACTATAAATTAGTCAAACAATAATTTCTTCTAAAAATTATCTTATGCAAATCAAAATGAAAACCCTGTCGGTCTTTGCTATCGCTTTACTATTGTCAGTATTGTTCGTGCTCCCTGGCTGCCAGGAAACCGAGGATCCCGAAGACCCATGTGCAACTTTTGAATGTAAAAATGGAGGTGAGAAAAACCTGAATTTTGCCGGTGACGCTTGTGAATGCGATTGTCCGGCAGGTTTTAGTGGTGATAATTGTGAGATAGCTCTTGCTAATTGTACTGGTGTGGAGTGCCCGGAAGGAAAGGAGCCCAATCCTGCGAAGGATTGCTTGTGCGAATAGGTCGACTATATATATTGACCGCAGTTATGTTTTATAAGCGCTGAATAGGTGAAACAAAAAAAGGAGGGCAACTGCTCTCCTTTTTTATTTCGGTGGTCGTGTTTCTTAGGCTCCAGCGAAGATTCCAAATACGCCCATCATGTTAAGCAATACCAACAATATCACTGTTGGGCAGATGTAGCGAATAAAGAATACAAATGCGTTGGAAGCAAAGTTACCCGCTTTGAAAGCTGGTGATCCCTGATCCAATTCACTTACTATGTTGTTGATAGGCAGTTTCCATGCAACATACACGCACGTAGTCAGGGCTACCACCACAATAAAGAATGTTCCAAAGAAGTAGTCTACGATATTTTGGAAACCGATAATAGCGTCTGTCCATGGCAGCGAAACGCTCATGTTTGTGAATGTGTCACTAGCACCATGCGAAAGTGCTGATGGAACGCCAAATAAAAACGCTGCGATTCCAACAACCCAGGCTGATTTCTTTCTGCTCCATTTTTTCTCATCAATGAAATAAGATGCCGGTACTTCCAACATCGAAATAGATGAGGTGAGAGCCGCTACCATCAGCAAAAGGAAGAATAACGCTCCAATAATATTACCTCCAGGCATGGTACTGAAGATATCAGGCAATACTTGGAACACCAACGTTGGTCCTGCCTCTGGTGATTTGCCAAAAGCAAATACGGCTGGAAAAATCATAAAGCCTGCAAGCAAAGCAATACCAGTATCCATTAGCCCAACCCACACACCGCTTTCAACCAGGTTGGAATCTTTTGGAAGGTAGGAACCGTAGGTGATCATGATTCCCCATCCAATACTCATGGAGAAAAATGCCTGACCTAGCGCGGCAAGAATGCTGTTCGGTGTAATCTTGGAAAAATCAGGGCTCAGATAGAATTCAACACCTTTCATCGCACCCTCCAGCATCAAACTACGGATAGCAACTACAAAAATGAGTGCGAATAAAACCGGCATCAGCACTTTGGCTGCTTTTTCAATTCCCCCGGATACTCCGCCCAACACAATGACGATGGTAAGAATCATAAACACAGCAAGCAGGCTGATTGACATCGTTCCATTTGCTGCAAATGCTTCAAAACCAGCGGCAGTACCTGCCAGTGATTTGAAAATATATCCGATGGTCCATCCTGCAATCACACCATAGTAGGAGAGGACGAAAAAGCTTACGCCCAGTGCAAGTATTGCTCCCGCGCCCATCCAGAATGCTCCGGCACCTGTGTCTTTAAATGCCCCGATTGTACTTTTTTTGGTGAATCGGCCCAAACCCATTTCTGTGAAGAGAAGAGGAACACCTATTAGAAGTACACAGGCAATGTATACCAGTACGAAGGCGCCACCTCCATTTTGACCAGTGATGTAAGGGAATCGCCAGATGTTTCCCAGGCCTACGGCCGATCCGGCCGCTGCCATGATGAAACCAAACTTGGAACCCCATTGGCCGCGGTTGTCCGAAGAAACGTTCATTGTTAGCTTATTAAGTTTAGATTACACTTTTGTAAAGCGAACAATTTTCAAAAAAAAATCAACTAATCAAACAAAGGTCTGGATCAGGGATGGTATTGTTCCCCAGTCGGGTTGATTGCGAATAATTTGGAGTAAGTGACTTCGGACTAAACTATGTTAAATTGATTCAATATGACGATAATGATCACGAGGGGACATACATATTTCAGAAACACGGTCCAAATTTGAGCAGGCGTCACACCAGCGATTTTGTACTCACTAAAGAAGGGTGACCCTAGATTTAACTCTTCAATAATTCTCGCTGGCTTGATCACCCACCCGACATATAAACTGATGAAAAGCGATACGATAACGATGAAGAAGGAACCCCAGATAAAGTCCATAATGTCCATGAAACTGGTAATGGTGAGCCCTGAGAATTGAAAAGACATATTGCTGAGGTACTCGTTAGCTCCTTTTGACAACGCTGAGGGAATGCCAACCACTATTGCGGTGATACTCACAATCCATGCCGCTTTCTTCCTGTTCCATTTTTTCTCATCGATCAGCCAGGAAGCCGGTACTTCAATCATCGAGATGGTAGAGGTAAGGGCTGCAATACACAGCAAGAGGAAGAAAAATGCTCCGACAATATTTCCGCCAGGCATCTCAGAAAAAATCTGTGGCAAGATCTGGAAGACAAGTGTAGGTCCTTGATTTGGCTCAAGCCCAAAAGCAAACACTGCCGGGAACACCATCAACCCTCCCATCAGGGCAACTGTAGTGTCAAGGACACCAATCCAAAGCGCGCTCTTTACGATGCTTTCATTCTTTGAAAGATATGATCCGTAAGTAATCATGATCCCCCAACCGATGGACATAGAGAAGAAGCATTGGCTCAATGCTTTTAGAAATGTGGCTCCGTTGATTTTAGAGAAATCAGGTACGAGGTAGTACTCAATGCCTGCCATTGCCCCATCAAGCGTAACACTGCGAAGGATCACAATTAATACAAGAACAAAAAGAATGGGCATCAGAATTTTAGACGCCCGTTCGATACCTTTTGAAATATCTTTTGTTACGATCAAAAGATTCAATCCGATGAAGCCAAGAAACAATGGTATTACCACGCTTGGGTTTGCCTGGAACTCTGCGAAGGACATCTCTGTGCCAACCAGAGAGGTGTAAATGTATCCGATAGTCCATCCAGCGATAACACCGTAATAGCTCGTTACGAAAAAACTGACGCAAAGAGAAAGTATCGCACCAATGATCCAGAAGTTGTTACTCCCGGTGTCTTTAAATGCTCCGATCGGGTTTTTGCCTGTGAGTCGACCCAATGCGATCTCATTGAAGAGCAAGGGAATTCCGATCAGTAAAACACAACACAAGTAGATGAATACAAAGGCGCCTCCACCATTTTCACCTGTCAGGTAAGGGAAACGCCAAATGTTACCCAGGCCCACAGCTGATCCGGCTGCCGCCATGATGAATCCAAATTTGGATCCGAATTGACCTCTATTGGCCATAGTACGTTAGGGGATTAAGTGGGGCGAAGATTAGAAATTAAATCTTCAGATTATTTGAAGCGATCAAAATTATTTTTTGCCGCTCAATTGTTGAATTTGATCGGCAAGAATTGCCAATCCTTCGGCAAAGGTATGAGGCTTATACCCCAATTGTGTTTTTGCTTTCGTGATGTCAAAGCCAGTTGTTAGTGGTCGGGCTGCCGGCTGCTTAAACTTTGTTGAATCGGTCGCGTGGATTAAAGATGTATCAAGATTGAAGTGCTTCGCTGTTTTAACCGCGATGTCGTATGGAGTCATCATTTCATCCCCGGAAACATGATAGATTCCGGTTGCTTTCTTTTTGGCGGCCAGGTAACATCCCATGGCGAGGTCTTCGGCCAATGTAGGCGTTCGCCATTGATCATTTACCACGTTAATGTCCTTTCCATCCTCAAGACTTTTTTTCACCCACAGCACGATGTTCGATCTGCTGAGGTCAGAGGTGATTCCATAAACAAGAACCGTTCTTAGGATCGTCCAATTAATAGAACTTTGCTTGACAACTTGCTCACCAGCGAGCTTACTTTCACCGTAGTAATTGACTGGTTTAGCTGGTTCATCTTCTTTCAGCGGGCCGTGACTTCCATCAAAAATGAAATCAGTTGACACATGGATCAGGTGGGCATTTATCTTTGCGCAGGCGTCAACCAAGTACTCAACTGCCGTGACGTTTGATAACCAGCATGCGTCACGGTCAGTTTCACACTGATCAACCTGAGTCATAGCAGCCGTGTTGATAACGACATCAGGCTGATGCTTTTGGATACATTCCAAGACATCTTCTTTGTTCGTAATGTCTAACAATGAAAAAGAACCTCGACCGAGAGAAATAGAAAGCGGTTTTCTTGCAGTTGCCACAAGATCAACGGCAGAATCAGTGTCCAGAAGTTTTGCCAGCTTCTGGCCTAATAGCCCATTTGCTCCGGTAACTAAAATTTTCACTTGGAGTCAGGGTACTCGTAGCCGTACTCTTTTGTTATTTTCTTTTTTGACATTTCTTCAACGGTCACGGTAAAGTGAACGTCCTGAAGAGGTCTGTCTGCCGGATCTTTTTGTACTGCCGCTATCTTATCAATCACTTCAAGCCCTTTGATTACTTTTCCAAATACAGTGTACTCGTCATCAAGGTGGGGTGCGCCACCAACTGTGGTGTAAGCGTCAATCTTTTCTTGAGAGACATTCTTCCTCACTTGTGTTCCCGTTTCTTTTTCGATTCTTGGGATTAGGCTGAAGACCTTACTTTGGTAAGCCTGCATATCTCCCGCATAATACAATTGACTTAGGGAATCATAGAGTGGACGATTCTCTTCTTTTTGCAAAAGTTGCTGTAGACCATTGTTGAGTTTCATTTGATCCACTGTCAGTTGATCAATGCTTGTTTTTGGAATCACGGTTCCTTGAACTATGTAAAACTGACTTCCGCTTGATGCTTTGGTTGGATTCTGTTGATCTCCCAGACGTGCGGCAGACAATGCACCTTTTTCATGAAAGAATTTCGGGTTGAACTCGGCATCGACAGTGTAACCAGGCCCACCAGTTCCCAGGTGCTGACCAGGCTGTGCATTTTTGGAATTCGGATCACCACCTTGAATCATGAAACCTTGGATCACGCGGTGAAAAATTAGGCTATCATAAAAATGATCCTGAACTAGCTTTATAAAGTTGGCTTTGTGTTTTGGTGTTTCATCATAAAGAATGGCAACCATGTCGCCCATATCGGTTTTGATGGTAACAACATAATCTTTTTTCTGAGCACAGCTGGAGAATAAAATCAACAGACAAAATGAAATAAACCACGTAGTACGCTTCATGCAATTAAAATTTAACGGGGCAAAGGTATAAAACTTAGGGGTTCAAAAGATCGGAAATTTGAAGCGACAGGCTTACGAATGTCATTTTAGGGCTTCCATTCCGCTCAAGATAATACGAAGCTTGTGACATCAGTCGTGTAGCTTTTTCGATCTTCAATACATCAAGTACTTTACTAAAATCCTGAATGAATTTCAATTCGTTGCCACTGGTGCGATTCATCTGAGTGGTACCCGCAATAGATAGGAGCGATTCACGCATCATACCAATACCGTAATACAAAATATTTTGTTGATTGAGTTTGTCTAATTGATGAAAGTCATCACCCATTTGCACCAATTGACCATAATCTTTTTTGAAACACGCCCGCATCCAATTGCCAAAGAATTCCTGGTTTATGCTCTCCTCTTCCTCTTCCGTCATTCGGATAGCCAGGTTGAGATCTCCATCGGCAACTTGCAAAATACTTGCCCGGTCAGTTTCACTGGAATCTGTGTGGTCTTTCAGGTATTGGCTTAGTTCATCATCGGCTAGCTGTGGTACCTGCACAAGTTGTGTGCGGGAAAGAATAGTCGGCAAAAGTTGATCGTGCGCATTGGATACCAAAAGAAAATAGGTGTTTTGTGGCGGCTCTTCGAGAATCTTCAGGATGCCATTTGCTGCAGACCCATGCATGTACTCCGGCTGCCAGATGATCATGACTTTGTACGGACTTTCAAATGATTTCAGCGAAAGCGTCTTGATGATCTCTCGACTCTCATCTCTCGAAATTATAGCTTGCTTGTTTTCACCTCCGTAGTAGCTTGTCCAATTGCCGATGTTGCCAAAGGGTTGCTCCAGCAGAAATGCCCTCCATGATTTCAGAATTTCTGCTTTAAAACGGTCGGCATCCTTGTCATTCTTCACATTGCTCAACGGAAATACAAAGTGAAGGTCAGGATGGATATATTTTAGATTTTTCGCGCAAGCGGGACAAACACCACAAGCATCATCCGGTTGCCGGTCCTGACAATGAATGTACGTTGCATAAGCAATGGCCAGCGGAAGGTTTAGCGCGCCTTCTTTTCCAGCGATGAGTTGCGCATGCGCCATCTTGTTGGACTGCACCGACTGGATCAGCTTCTTCTTGATGGGCAACAATCCGGGTATGTCTGCAAATCTCATTCGTCAGTTCTTTTTCTCCCAGATGCGGTTTGATGCGGTACTGTTAAAGAGGTGTTCGATAATTTTCATATCAACCTCTTTGAGTGTTTGATTTCTTCGAGCAAAAACTTTTCGCGTGGTATCAAGCATTTTGTTGAGCTGAAAGGTGGTAAATCCACCAGCTCCGCCCCAAGCGAATGAAGGAATGAAATTTCTTGGGAATCCATCGCCAAAAACATTTGCGCCCACACCAACCACGGTTCCGGTGTTGAACATGGTATTAATACCACACTTGCTGTGGTCGCCCATCATCAAGCCGCAAAATTGTAATCCGGTATCGATAAATCCGCTCTTCGTATAGTTCCAGAGCTTTACATTTTCATAATTGTTTTTCAGGTTCGAAGTGTTGGTGTCAGCACCCAGATTGCACCATTCTCCAATCACCGAATTGCCAAGAAAGCCGTCATGAGCTTTATTGCTAAAACCAAAAATGACTGCGTTGCTTACCTCTCCGCCAATTTTTGAATAAGGCCCAACAGTGGTGTCTCCTCGAACTTTAGCGCCCATGTTGACATGCGACCCTTCACACAGGGCAAACGGCCCTCGAATCAATGCGCCTTCCTGAATCTGCGTGTCTTTCCCAATGTATATCGGTCCGTTCTCTGCATTGAGAATAGCGGCTTTCACCTGAGCGCCTTCCTCAATAAAAATATCCTTGCCGACCTCTCCGTATATTTTGGTGTAAGGGTCATTGATTGATGATGACTTCCGACCTTTGGTTATCAAAGCAAAGTCGTTGCTAATTTGATTTCCGTTGTGTTGGAAAATTTTCCAAACCTGATCTATAAGTACAACGTCTTTTTCGTAGTGCTGATATCGGACGGAGTCACTGCTAATATCTGTTCCAGCAGTGCGCGCAGCCAACGTCACCCCATTTTTTTCAATGCCCTCGTTTTCTTTAAGCTTCTCAATCGCTTCAATCAAATTGCTATCAACGCATAAGGCACCGTTGACCAACAGATTATCAGAAGTGACTACCGAATTAAACTTTTCAGACAGATAGCTCTCGGTTAAAAAGGATACCGGAGCGCTGAACGTCTTTTCCCATTTCTCCGCGATGGTGAGAATACCAACTCTTATTCCCGCTACGGGTCTCGTGAGTGTAAAGGGCGACAGATCGAGTCGGATGGTGGGATCGTCAAAGAGAATGAGGTTCATTTCGTAAAAATAGAGCCTATGGGAAAATGATTGCCATCAAAGGACTTGAATTAGTGTGCGGATACAAAAAAAGAAGGTCTCCATTTGGAGACCTTTCTTCGTATTGGTGCAATGGGCGCTTACGCCTTCTTTTGGTATTTCTTTTGGAACTTCTCAACACGTCCAGCGGTATCTACAAACATCTTCTTGCCAGTGTAGTAGGGGTGAGAAGCAGAACTTACTTCCACCTTGATCACCGGGTATTCTTTCCCATCTGTCCACTTTTCGGTCTCTTTTGAAGTCATGGTAGAGCGAGTCAAAAACTTGAAATCGCATGAAGTATCCCAGAAAATGACTTCGTTATAGTCAGGGTGAATCTCCTTTTTCATCTCTTTTTTGTCTTTTATTGGTCTCCGTTAGGCCAAAGAAGAGGGTCTTTTTTCTAACGGACTGCAAAAATAAGCAACTGACTGCTATATGCAAGGGATTGCCAGACCATAATTGTTAGGCAATTAAAATGATGGTATTTTGCCGAAAATTGGGATTTTTTGGGTTTCAGGAGGTGTTTGAGCGAACATTAAATTGGATGAGATTTTCCGTTTTCACGCTATTGGCGATTAGTGTTTCGTTAGCCGCCCAGGCCCAAAGCACCAACGTTCCGGTCAATGAGGATTACTACCATTGGATCGACCGCTATGAAGCCAAATCCGGCCGTATTGTTCCCCAGTTTTTTACCAGCGTAAAGCCTTACAAGAGGCAAGCCCTGATTGCAGGAATAGACTCTCTCAATCGCGAGGGCATATTCTCTTCAACAGCGGATCAATTCAACTACCAATACCTGAGAAACGACAGCTGGGAGTGGAGCCGCTCGGAAGAAAATGATAGCCGACAACCTGTTTTCAAGCACCTTTATAAAAAGAAGTCGGATTTTTTGAATTCCGATCTCCCGGAGTTCGACATTCATGTGAACCCAGTCATCTATGCAGGAGTCGGCAACGATTCTCAATCGGGTGAGACTGTGTACATCAGTTCACGCGGTGTCGAAATTCGTGGCATGATTGATAGAAAGGTGGGGTTCTATACTTTTCTTACTGACAACCAGGCAAGATTGCCGGGCTACGTGAGAAGCGGTATTACACAAAATCCAGTTATACCTCACGAAGGATTTTGGAAAGACTTTAAAGACAATGGCGTTGATTTCTTTCAAGCGAGGGCCTACATCGACTTTAATATCTCCAAACACATTTATATGCAGTTTGGAAATGACAAAACATTCATCGGCAATGGTTATCGCTCGCTCATTTTTTCGGACTATGCACCACCTACACTCTTTCTAAGAACCAATGTAAAAGTTTGGAAGCTCAATTATATGTTTCAGCTCAATCGCGTTGCGGCTGATGCTCCAGGGTCGATTGGTGGCTCTGGATCTGGCAGACGGAGATACCCTGAAAAGTTCATGGCATTCCATCATGCCAGCGTAAACATTGGCAAGAAGTTTAATCTCGGTTTTTTTGAGTCCGTGGTCTTCAGTCCGAAGGATAGTTTGAATGACAACACCTTTGATTTAGGTTATCTCAATCCGGTCATTTTCTATCGTGCTATCGAGCAGCAGTTTGGTAGCAGCGATAATGTAATTCTGGGAATGGATTTCAAATGGTTGCCCCTAAAGAAAGTTTCTGTTTATGGTCAGGTAGTGTTTGATGAATTTCTGCTTGGCAGATTAAAGGAAGGTTTGGGATGGTGGGCGAACAAATTCGCAATCCAAGGCGGTGTAAAATATATTGATGCGTTAGGCGTCTCCAATCTTGACTTGCAATTGGAAGGTAATCTGGTGCGACCCTATACCTATTCACACAATACCCAGTTCGGTAGCTATACCAACTATCGCCAACCCTTTGCGCATCCGCTGGGTGCAAATTTCAAAGAGGTGGTAGCTATTGCGCGTTACCAACCCCTGCCAAAGTTGAACCTGATAGCCAAGGCCATTTATGCTGAGGTGGGAAGGGAGACATTAAATTCAAATTGGGGCAGTGATTTGTTGAAGAGTAACTCCACACGACAGCGGGAATTCGGGAATTTCATCGGGCAAGGAGTCGCCACTCATTTTCTCTATGCCG
>JBFWZR010000004.1:0-130000 GCA_050185175.1 Cyclobacteriaceae bacterium | reverse complement strand
AAAAAATTTCCTTTTTAAGACTTTAAGTAAATAGTCTGTAAACGATCGGGACCCGTAGAAATAAGGGTAATAGGCACCTGTAATTCCTTCTGCAAGAAGGCAATGTATTCTGAAAGCTCACGAGGCATTTTATCACCGGTTGCCTCTTTAAGCGAAACATTCCATCCCTTAAGCTCCTCATACACAGGCTCTATCTTTTCGTTAACCAGTTCATAGGGCAGGGTATCAGAAATCTCACCATTGGCCAACTTATACTTTGTACAAACCTTGATCACCGAGAAAGTATCCAACACATCCGCTTTCATCATCAACAACTGTGTAACACCGTTGATCATGATAGAATATTTTAATGCTGGCAAATCCATCCAACCACATCTGCGTGGTCGTCCGGTGGTTGATCCAAATTCGTTGCCTGCCGTCCGCATCTTTTCTCCTTCTTCATCCAACAACTCAGTTGGGAAAGGCCCGCTTCCTACTCTTGTACTGTAAGCCTTAAATATTCCGTAGACCTCCCCGATGTGATGCGGAGCAATTCCTAAACCGGTACAAGCGCCTGCGGTGACAGTGTTTGAGCTTGTAACAAATGGATAGCTTCCGAAATCGATATCAAGCAAAGACCCTTGCGCGCCCTCTGCAAGAATTGACCTACCTGACTTGACTTCTTTGTTCAAAAAATATTCACTGTCGATCAAATTGAACTGCCTAAGAAAGTCAATGGCTTGATTGAACTGTGCCTGAAGCTCCTCCCAATTGTACTCGAGATCGTGATTCTTTAAAATCGCAAAGTGCTGAGATGTCAGCTTCTTAAACTTCTCTTCAAAATTTTGCGACAGCACGTCTCCGACTCTAAGGCCCTGACGTCCAATTTTGTCCTGATAGGATGGCCCGATTCCTTTGAGTGTGCTTCCAATCTTATTTTCACCCTTCTCTTTTTCGTAGGCCTGATCCAACAACTTGTGAGTTGGAACAATAAGAGTAGCTTTTTTTGAGATGAATAAGTTTTGCTTTACATCTAACTTGAACTTATCCAGTTTTTCTATTTCCGTTTTAAAAACGACAGGATCCAGCACAACCCCATTACCAATTACATTCTTGGTGTTTGCCCTAAAAATTCCGGAAGGGATCTGATGGAGCACATGTTTTATGCCGTCAAACTCTAAAGTGTGGCCAGCATTTGGACCACCCTGGAAACGGGCGATGACATCATACTTCGGTGCCATAACATCCACAATCTTACCTTTCCCCTCATCACCCCACTGCAATCCCAATAGTACATCAACTTTCATTTGCTAAGACGGATAAGAATTGGATTGTTATTTTTTAGACAATGAGATTGCCTCATCTTCGGAAGCCACAACCTGGAAGATTGCGTTCAGTTTGGTGATGGCCAATAGTTTCTTCACACTTTCAGATGGATTCATCAGGTAAACCTCTCCGCCTTTGTTCCTGAATTTGGTAAGAATAGTGATTAATACGCCAATACCGCTACTGTTAATATATCTCAATTCGGAAATATCGACAATGCAAGTAACAACCTTGTGGCTTACCGCCTCATTTACAGCTTCAATCAGCTGAGTTCCATTATCTTCTCCAATTAAGTCTCCCTCTATTCGAAGGATGAGCACATTGGTCTTAATCTCCTGTCTGAAATTCATTGATCCGTATTTGAAATATGACTCTTCAATCTTCTTAATTAACAATCAAATTACTTCTGCTTATTCTCACAATTCTTCTTCGTGCAGGCAGCATAAAGGATAAGTGAATGATGCAATACATTGAAATGCAATAGCTCCTCTACCGTATTTTGAATATTCTGTATTCTTGGGTCGCAAAACTCTGTCACCTTATGGCAGTCAGTACAAATAAGGTGGTCATGCTGCTTATAACCAAACGACTTCTCGTATTGCGCCAGGTTCTTGCCAAACTGATGCTTACTTACCAGATCGCACTCCACCAACAAGTCCAGCGTGTTGTAAACTGTTGCCCGACTCACCTGATAGTTTTTGTTTTTCATATTGATGTAAAGAGATTCTACATCAAAATGTCCATCAAGCGAATAGATTTCCTCTAGGATAGCAAACCGTTCAGGCGTTTTTCTCAGCTCCTTGCTTTCCAGGTAGGCTGTGAAAATCTTTTGTACTTCAGAGTAAATATTTTGGTTAAGTGGCATTGCTTGTTCGACCTGCAAATATAACGGTATTGAAAGAACAAGATCGTCTATTTCTCAGAGGTCATTCTCAGCAATTTTTCCCTTGCTTGCTGAAAATATGCCTCTTGATTAGCCACAGGATTTGACCCATAGGTTGCCTGAATTCTACCCCAGGATAAATCCAGTACTTTGAGTAATGCTTGAGCGGATTCCTTCTTGGCTTCGAGGTCGGTCGAACCAACACTTCCTATCCACACCGGTCCTGTGTGGGCGAACGGATAGCTATCCATTTGCGGCCATTTAATATCGGAACCGTAGACCCGGGCGGCTATCCAGCCGCCTGCCGGCACGGAAATCTTTCCTGAAAACTTCTTCGAACCATTTTCCAGTGGCTGATGGGCGGTCCATACCACCTTGCCATTAATAAGCAGCTCAATTTTCTCAAGCCTGCTTTTCGAAAATACTTCCATTTCCCATGACGCTTTACCTTTGGTTTGACCAATGACATCGCCCGGTTGTCTTCCTTCGACCGACAATTCTACCATTGGCCCGTTTGTTACAACGGTTTTGCTTTTGCGAATACCATCTAGATAGGAGTTCCAGTCATTTTTCTCACCCGTGTTTACCATAATACGCGTTGTACCCACTGCCATGCACCTCGCATATCCGGGAAAGGCATCAGTACCAGCCGTAAGTGCAACCGGGATCCCGAGATTTAGAAACTGGTGATACATCACACTCGAACCGATTTCATCACTCCACAGGCAGGCCACCTCAAGCGCGTCAAGGTTTTCATTCACCACATCGGCTACCAGTCCGATTGGCACTCTTGACATACTGGCCTCATTGGCCAATGGATTTTTTTCAGAAATCGGATGAACGTAGGCGCCTATTTCACCTTTACTTCGTCCATACTTAAGCACTTCGTCATTTGTTCTATCATCGTAAGTGTGAGTCTCATAAAGTATCGGTCCCCAAAACCACGGATAATACAATTGGTTATTCCCGAATAAACCGATGTGACCGTGAAAATGCGACCTGATCTCTTGCCCGAACATAATTTTCGGAAACTCTTCAGAAGCCCAATTGATATACTCCAGGTCCTTCAACTGAAAATGAAGGTTTGCTACCATCGGGAGTGGCGAAGTCCAGGTCTTCTCCTTTCATGATTGGTTTGAGATCAGAAGGCTGAAGTTTGTAAGGGCCGCCATAGTTGAGATGAAAGTGATGGTCTCCTGAATACCATCCCGGTTTATCCCAACCTTTATCAAGTGTCAATGCCACTTGCTTTTGAGATTCTAAATCAATCCAATCGGATTCTTTAGATGAGAATAAACCTTTGCTGGCCTTGATCTTCACCTTCTGCGTAGGCACGTCAATATTGAACTGGCCATCTGTGTAAAAATAAACCTCACCATTTTGTGAATCAAAGCGTGGAAGCACGTTTTTAGGAATTATCGGGTGGCCATTCTCTGCAATAATTGAAACCCTTGCGTTCACTTTCTCATTTCCCTCCGAGACAGACACGCTTAGCTGATTCTCATCCGCACCGAAATCCCATTTGTCGATTTCAAGTTTTTGCGGTTTGCCGCCATCTGCAGAAATCTCATACATAGAAAAAATGAGACTTTCATTTGACATGGAGAACAAGATTGAATTGTTTGCTCTGTCCCAGCTTGGGTAAATCACATAGAACTCATCGTCAAACAACTCAAGTTTTGGAGCGGTTGATTTAGCAGCCTTGAGATAGAGGTTCCATGTTAACGTGTTTGACCAGTTTAGCGCCAATTGATCTCCTGCCGTGTTAGTGTCTATCCACAATTGTGATAAAATTCTTCCCTCGTCAATTGTGGTTGTAGTTTTATTTTGGCCATTGTAAAGTTTAATGCGGTCGGCAACGCCTTCGGACTTGGAGATAAAGAAATAACTCTCCTCACTACCAAATGGTACGGGTCTCATTTCCATCCCATCATTAACAGTGGTCAGTCGCTCACTTTTGCTTGACGCAAGTTCATAACGCCAAATATCAAACGTGCCCTCTTTCGATGAACTGTAGTAGAGGTATTTGCCATCAGGAGAAAAATATGGATCCAGTTCTGATGAATTTGCGTGATCAATTTTTGCTATTTCATTCCCTGTCTTGTCGACAATCAATAAAAAAGTTTCACGACCATTATCTCTCACAAATGCGATTTGATCTCCTGAAGCTGACCATGTGGGTAGAAAATCCATCTCCCCAGTATTCGTCAATCTAGAAGCCTGCTTTTGTGACTTGTCATAAACCCAAATCCACCCATAAGCTGAAAATGCTATGGTCTTTCCATCAGGCGATGCAACAGGCGAAACAGGTCCATTCGAATAAAAAGGAAATTCAAACGCCTCCAGATATATGTGATGGCGATAGGTATCTACTTTCGGATATCGATTTGAGAACTGGCCTACTGCTACATGCGCAGTCAGCGAAATGAGTACTGCAGCGATGACATATCGCCCGCGAATAAAATGAATCATTTGATCTATGCGTTTACCTTTTCTTGATTTGCACTGTCAATGTTTCGTGAGTCGAACCTATTAACAGTGACAACACCTTCCACTTTTTCGAGTTTCCTAATGAGAAAATCGAGGTGTCTGGTGTCATTGACGTACAGCATGATTTCGCCATGGAATATGCCGCTGTCTACGCGGAAAGATATGGAACTCATGTTAACCTTCAGTTCCTCTGAAATAATTTTTGAAACATCGTTGATTAATCCAACTCTGTCGGTGCCAATGATCTTCAGTCCGGTCAAAAACGCAACTTCATGTTGAGATGTCCACTTGGCTTTGATCACCCTGTTGCCATGATTGGCGAGAAGTTCGGTCGCATTCGGACAGTTTGAACGGTGAATTTTGATTCCTTCGTTCACGGTCACGAAACCGAACACTTCATCTCCTGGAATTGGCGTGCAACACTTTGCCAGTTTGTATTCCACCACATCCATGTCTTCACCGATCAGAAGAATGTCATCGTACCGCCCTTTTGCTTTTGAAATTTCTTGCTCAATTGTTCGGGCGTCATTGATTTGAGGTTTGGACTTAATGGGTGACGCTGGCTTATAGTCTTTGAATCTTTTTAAGTCGTTGACTGTGATCAAGCCCTTACCCACTTTGAAATTCAGATCAAACTGAGAATTGACACGGAAATACGCTCGCATCTTTTCAAACATCTGACTGTTCGGGTCAACTTTTATTTGCTTGAGCTTTCGCAACAAGATTTCCTTACCCTCTTCAGCAACGGCCTTCTTATCCTCTTTTAAAACGTCTTTAATTTTTGACTTTGCCTTGGAACTCACCACAAACCTCAGCCAATCCTCGGTCGGGTTCTGTTTAGCAGACGTAAGAATTTCAATCTGATCGCCATTCTTCAACACATGGTTGATGGGCACCAGCTTCTGATTCACTTTCGCACCAATACAGCGGGCACCCACATCGGTGTGGATTTCAAAAGCAAAGTCGAGGGCTGTAGCCCCATTGGGAAGTGTTTTCAATTCACCCTTAGGTGTGAACACGAATATTTCTTCGTTAAAAAGATTACCGCGGAAGTCGTCAACAAATTCAAGTGCGGAAAGATCTTGTCGCTCCAATAGCTCTCTCACATGTACCAACCATTTTTCAAGGTTAGATTCATGCGTTGAGTTTGTGTCTTTGTATTTCCAATGAGCTGCATAACCTTTCTCTGCAATCTCATCCATCCTTCGTGTCCTTATCTGCACCTCCACCCACTGACCGTTCTTTGCCATCACAGTGGTATGAAGTGATTCATATCCATTGGCCTTTGGCGTGCTTATCCAATCTCGAAGTCTGTCAGGGTTGGGTGTGTAGTAGTCGGTAACAATTGAATAAACCTGCCAACAACATGACTTCTCTTGATCTAGTGGGGCGTCCAAAATGATTCGCACTGCGAACAGATCGTAAATCTCTTCGAAAGGAATATTTTGCTTTCGCATCTTATTCCAAATCGAGTGAGCTGACTTAGGTCGGCTCTTTATATCATACTCAATTTTTAGTTTATCGAGTTCATCTTTGATCGGGCTAATAAACGCTTTGATGAATTTATTTCGTGACGCCCGAGTGTCGTCAATCTTGCCCATGATCTCATCGTACACACCTTCTTCAGTAAAACGGAGATAGAGATCTTCAAGCTCACTCTTGATTGCATTCAAGCCAAGTCGATGTGCAAGCGGTGCGTAGAGGTAAATTGTTTCAGAAGCTACCTTCAATTGCTTGTTGCGTGGCATACTGCCGAGGGTCCGCATGTTATGAAGGCGATCTGCCAGCTTAATCAGAATTACACGAACGTCTTCCGAAAGGGTAAACAACATCTTGCGGAAGTTTTCCGCCTGGGCGGAAGTACCATATTCAAAGACACCACTGATTTTGGTAAGACCATCAATAATGCGAGTGATCTTTTTGCCAAACATTCTCTCAATGTCGGACAATTCAATGTCGGTGTCCTCCACTACGTCATGGAGAAGAGCGGAGATAACAGACGTGGTGCCGAGACCAATCTCCTCAACACATATTTCTGCAACCGCAAGGGGGTGGAAGATGTAGGGCTCTCCGGACTTTCTCCGCATGTCCTTATGAGCTTCCAGCGAAATGGTAAAAGCTTTTTTGATCAACTTGGCATCTCCCGGCTCAAGTATGGGCTTGGCTTTACGTAACAGCCTACGGTATCTGTTGATTATTTCCTTTTTCTCCTCTACTGCGTCAATGACCACAAATACGAATGTTTTTTTATCAATGAAACTTCTTCTAAATCAACTATTTGGATAACGTAAAAACACGGCTTTCAAATTCCCTGGATTTTTGAAAAAATTGACTAATCGTAACAAAATATCTATAAATTTGCACTCCTTTTTTGACAGGCAGCCCGGCTTTTAGGGTATTTGGCTGGTGCAAAAAAGCGGGTGTGGTGAAATTGGTAGACATACCAGACTTAGGATCTGGCGGAGCGATCCATGGGGGTTCGAGTCCCTCCACCCGCACGACAATAGAACCCTCGTTCCCAGGTAAGTAAGGCTGGCATCGAGGGTTCATAATTTTATTTGAAACGCAAACCAAAGGATCAACTTGGACATCACATTAGACAAAAAAAGCACCACAGACGGTCTTATTAAAATTAAGCTATCAGAGAGTGATTATCAACCGAAAGTGGAGGAAAAAATAAAGAGCTACGCTCGCAAGGCAAGCATCAAAGGTTTTCGCCAGGGCAAAGTACCGACTGGCGTAATCAAAAAGATGTTTGGCAAATCAATCCTTGTTGAAGAAGTGAACCACATTCTTTCGCATTCTGTGAGCGACTACATCAAGGACAATAAACTTAGAATCCTTGGCGACCCCCTTCCAAATCAGGAAAAAGCAAATCTGATTGACTGGGACGTGCAGAAGGACTTTGAATTTGAATTCCAGATCGGAATGGTCGATGACTTCAGTTACGACCTTTCGTCAAAAGTGAAGCTAAAGTCATATCCAATCGAGGTTGACCAAAAAGTAATTGACGATACAATCTCCGACCTCACCAAGAGATTTGGAGAAGTCACTCACCCGGAGACAAGCGAAGCGACAGACAATTTGCACGGACAGGTTGTTGAAGTTGGAGCAGATTCTCCAGTTGGTGCTCACCTTGAGCTAAGCAAATTGGACAAGAAGGCACAAGCATTGTTCGCTGGCAAGAAGAAGGATGATGTCGTAGAATTTGATATTCGAAAAGTATTCGAGGATGATGAGGCTGTTGGAAACTTTCTTGGTTTATCAAAAGAGGATGCCAAATCAAAAAAAGGAACGTACTCTTTTACAATCACCTCAATTAGTCGCGTAGCTCCTGCAAGTTTGAATCAAGAGCTTTTCGATCGCGTTTTCGGAAAAGATGCAGTGAAGAACGAAGAAGAGTTTATCAATAAGGTGAAGGAGACTATCTCTGGTAACTATCAGAGGGAGACAGATCACTTGCTTGAACATGAAATTCAGCACCACTTCGTAGACAACACGAAGATCAATATGCCGGATGAGTTTTTAAAGACATGGCTTAAAAACTCGGGTGGCGAAAAGATTACTGATGATGTGCTAAGCAAAGAGTTTGCACAGTATAAAGATTCACTGAAGTGGGATCTGATCAAGAATAAAATCGCGGAAGATCTGAAGATAACGGTAGAAGCCGCTGAGGTAAAGGAGAAGGCAAAGCAGATGTTCCTTGAGCAATTTGGAGGACAGGCTTTTGCGGCACAACTCGGAGATAAACTGGACGCCATCGCGGATAACTACCTAAGTGATCAAGAGGGTAAAAATTTCATGCGACTTTATGATCAACTCAGAAGCGAGAAGATCATGAAAGCGATCAGGGAAACGATCAGCATCTCTGAAAAGCCCGTAAGTCTTGACGAGTTTAGAAAAATCGTTGAAAAACATAACCATTGATTCGTGCAGGCGAACCAATGGCCCCTTTTTTCAGTTTAACGTATTAGCCCTGCAACAGGGCTTTTTTATTGAGGATTTCTTGCTAAAATTGAAAACCTAGAATAATTGGTTGCAAAAAACGACTAGAATAAAAAACAACTTATATGAACTCTAAAAATGACTTCAGAAAATACGCAGTTCACCACATGGGAATGAGTGGTAATATGGTGGATGACTATGCGCAAAAGATAGATAATATGACCCAATACGTAATTGAGGAACGCCCTGGCAACTTCCGAGCGATTGACGTATTCACCAGACTCATCTCAGACAGAATCATTTTCCTTGGAATGGGTGTTGATGATCAGATCGCAAACCTGATCACGGCACAACTCCTTTTCTTAGAGTCTTCAGACCCGAAAAAGGATATCATTATGTATATCAACAGCCCAGGAGGATCGGTTTATGCAGGTTTGGGTATCTATGACACAATGCAATATATCAACCCTGATGTAGCGACAGTGTGTACCGGACTTTCTGCGTCAATGGCAGCAGTTCTTTTGGCATCTGGCGCTGATAAAAAAAGATCAGCATTGCCTCACGCAAGAATTATGATCCACCAGCCTATGAGCAGCATGCAAGGTCAGGCCTCTGACATGGAGATTTCCCTGAGACAAACGCTCGAAGTGAAGAAAGATCTGTACTCTATCCTTGCTAAACACAGTGGCCAGAAGTTTGACAAGATCGAAAAAGACTCTGATCGCGACTACTGGATGCGTGCAGAAGATGCAAAACAGTATGGACTGATTGATGAGGTGCTCGAACGCAAGAAGTAAGCGCTAAAAAGAGTTTCCTTTTTAATTGGTACATTTGTAGTTCTAATTGGTGGAGTCCATGGCTGAGGTTACCTGTTCGTTTTGTGGAAGGAATAAGAAGGACGTTGATCTGATGATATCAGGCATTCACGCCCACATCTGCGATAAGTGTGTGACGCAGGCTAGCCAAATCCTTCAGGAAGAAAAGAAAAACAAGACCGAGGCGGGAAACCTTCCCAACTTTAAACTGATCAAGCCACGCGAAATCAAGAAGTTTCTTGATGAGTATGTGATTGGCCAGGACGAGGCTAAAAAAGTCATGTCGGTGGCGGTTTACAACCACTATAAGCGGCTGATGCAGAAAAAGGTCGATACCGAGGTTCAGATCGAAAAGTCGAACATCATCATGGTGGGCGAAACCGGAACCGGTAAGACCTACCTTGCAAAGACACTTGCGAGACTACTTCAGGTTCCGTTTTGCATAGCTGATGCAACCGTGCTTACAGAGGCGGGCTATGTAGGAGAAGACGTAGAAAGTATTCTCACAAGATTGTTACAGGCAGCAGACTACAACGTAGAGGCTGCGGAGCGAGGGATCGTTTACATTGATGAGATTGATAAAATTGCCCGCAAGTCGGACAACCCGTCTATTACCCGTGATGTGAGCGGAGAAGGTGTGCAGCAGGCATTGTTAAAGCTCCTTGAAGGAACGGCAGTGAACGTGCCTCCTCAAGGCGGAAGAAAACACCCTGATCAGAAAATGATCACCGTGAACACGGACAATATTCTGTTTATCTGTGGTGGTGCCTTTGAGGGAATTTCAAGATTTATTGCAAGCAGATTGAATACCAGGCCTCTAGGTTTTGCGGCCACAGCAGATAGCCTGAAACCCGGTGAAATTGACAAAGACAATCTGTTGCAGTTTGTGTCTGCGCTTGATTTAAAAAGCTTCGGGCTTATCCCTGAATTAATCGGGCGTTTGCCGGTCCTCTCTTATTTGAATCCTTTGGATAAAGAGGCTTTGCGTAAAATCTTAACTGAGCCCAAAAATGCACTTGTCAAACAATACAAGAAATTGTTTGAAATGGAGAGCATCGAATTGGATTTTAAAGATGGTGCTTTGGATTTCATTGTCGAAAAAGCGGTCGAGTTCAAGTTAGGCGCCAGAGGTCTGAGGTCAATTTGTGAGGCGATCATCAATGACGCTATGTTCGAGCTGCCTTCTGAAAAGACAAATGATAAGTTGTCAATCAACAGAGCATACGCTGAAGAGAAGTTCAGCAAGTCGCACTACAGCAAGCTAAAAGTAGCTTAACCTTCCCCCTTAAGATATCCTACCATCAATCGGGCTGCATTCTCAGATGCTGATCCTGTATCAAGAATTGATAACAGCTCTTCGTAATCTTTCGCTATTCTGTCCCTGTAATATCCATCCTCAACCAGTCTCCTTAACTCTACAATCACATTAATTGGTTTGGCCTCCTTCTGCAAGAGTTCTCTTATCGCCTCGCGGTTGAGAATGAGGTTGACCAGTGACACAAACTGCACTTTGATCATAAGTTTCGCGATCGCGTATTCAAATCGATTCGCTTTATAAACCACGACTTGTGGCACTTTAAACAGTCCCGTTTCCAATGCAGCAGTACCCGAAGTAACTATCGCAGCATGAGCGTGTGAAAGCAGATCATACGTCTCATCAAAAACAATCTGAACATTTGAAAATCTCAACAACGGTCGATACATATGCTCCGGCATTGAGCGGACTGCCGCGACAACGAAGCGATAATCAGGATTAGCTTCGACAACAGTTGCCATCAGCGGAATGATTTTCACCAGTTCACTTTTGCGACTGCCTGGCAACAAGGCCACCAAATGTCCACTCGCTGCGATCTTATTTTTTTGCAAGAAGTCAGACTGAGGTTGAAAGGCTTTGATTGCATCAAGCACCGGATTACCAACGTAATCAACATCCCAGTCAAATCTTTTGAAGAAATCCTTTTCAAACGGCAGGATGCAAAACATTCGATCGACATTGCGCTTAAGTTCCCTTGCGCGAAGTTGATACCAGGCCCATACCTTGGGCGAAATGTAATAGTAGTTCTTCACGCCATTCGCCTTGCAAAACTTTGCGATACGCTTATTGAACGCACCATAATCAATAAGAATCACAACATCAGGTTGATATTTCAGAATATCCTCTTTGCATTGTTTTAGTCTTCCTAACAGAGTTCTGAGATTAAGAAACAGTGCAACCAGCCCCATGAAGGCCATGTCCTGATAGTGAATAACGATATCCAGCCCGGCTGACTGCATATAGTCTCCACCGAAGCCACGGAACTCCGCATCCGGATCTCGCTTCTTGATCTCCTTCATGAGATTGCTGCCATGTAAATCACCAGAACGTTCCCCTGCTATGAGATAATACTTCACAGTCGCCTGATTTTATTCACCAAAATATTCAACGTAGTTGCGAGGAGTCTCATAAAGACGAAGGGAGTGAAGAGATCCGAATTTGCTGATGCTTGGTATCTGTGGCGAAAGGATCTTCCAGATCTCCATGATTAGCACTTCACAGCTGGCAAGCTTCCCCTTCATAAAATCCACATCCACATTCAGGTTCTTATGATCTAGCTTATCTACTACTTCGCGCCTGATCAACGTGCTGAGCTTCTTTAGATCAATAACAAAACCAGTATCTGGATCAGGTTTACCTTTTACGGTCACGATAAGGTCAAAGTTGTGTCCGTGCCAATTTTCGTTGGCGCAAGGACCGAACACCTCTACATTCTTTTCTGGAGTCCAGGCCGGGTTGTATAATTTGTGAGCTGCGTTGAAGTGCTCCTTTCGACTGACGTATACCATACCTTTATTCTGGCGCAAATATACATTAACTTGCTCCAAAATATTTATCGATGATTGTAGTAACCGGTGCTGCAGGGTTTATTGGAAGTTGTCTTATCAAAAGGCTTAATAGCGAAAATTTTAAGGCCATCATTGCGGTGGATAAATTTGGTGACAGTGAGAAAGAGAAGAACCTGCAAACCGCAATCATCCAGCAACGCGTAGATCGCGATGAATTTGAGTCCTGGTTAGATGAGAGCTATGAAAACGTAGAATTCATTTTTCATATCGGGGCAAGGACTGACACTGCCGAGTTTGATCTTGATTTGCTTCACAAACTCAATACACACTACACCCAAATGATTTGGAAGAAATGCGTTGCCTATCAGATTCCGCTTGTGTATGCCAGTTCAGCAGCGACTTACGGACTAGGAGAAGAGGATTTCAATGATGATGAATCGACCATCGGCAACCTTAAACCGTTAAATCCTTACGGTATTTCAAAACAGGAATTCGATCTGTGGGCGATAGCGCAGGAAAAGAAACCATTCTTTTGGGCGGGACTTAAGTTCTTCAATGTTTACGGGCCTAATGAATACCATAAAGGTAGAATGGCATCGGTCATTTTTCATGCCTACCGCCAAATTTCATCGACCGGCAAAATGAAACTCTTCAAATCTCACAATTCAGATTTCAAGGATGGAGAACAAAAAAGGGATTTTGTTTATTTAAAAGACGTGGTCGATATCTGTTACTTCCTGATGCATCACAGAAAAAACTCCGGCATTTACAATCTTGGATCGGGCAAAGCCAGAACCTTTATCGATCTGGCAACTGCAGTATTTCGCGCCCTTGACAAGAAACCAGATATAGAATTTATCGACACCCCTGCTGACATCAGAGATAAGTACCAATACTTCACAGAGGCAAAAATGGAAAAGCTAAGACGTATCGGTTATCAACAACCTTTGTACCCCCTGGAAGAAGGTGTGAGCGACTACGTTAAAAACTATTTGAGTGAGGGATTGAAACCCTACTAATGATCAATCACTATCCTCTGGGAGAGTGTTCTTTCATTGGTAACAACCTTAACGACATACAATCCATCGACAAGGTGAGCAATTGATATTGGCGATTCAAACTCATCGTTCTTTGAGATCAAAAGTCTACCCATGGCATCATGGATTGTCAATTGCCTAATAGGAAGTGACGACTGGATGCTAATCCAATTTCTAGCGGGATTAGGATACAGGCTCAATATCTTTTCGACTTCTTCTACACCAGTAATCGTTACCAAGTCCGAGCTTCGATTACATTCACTGGCAGCAACTACCACCTGATAGACACCTTCATCGTCATTAAACAAGTACGATCGTTGGGTCGCTCCTGAAATTTCATTACCATCTCGATACCACTGATAGTCAGAGGAAATATCAACGCTCATTAAATTATCGCCATTCACCGCTATTTTGTTCTTGAGAAAAGATGTTGGAATAATCTCTACCTCCTTGGAGTAGGAATGAGATGCATTCCCATCGGAAACTGTAAGGGACACCGTGTGCGTACCAGCATTCTCGAATGAGTGAAAAGGATTCTGCAGATCACTTTCATTAAAAACAGCTCCCTCATCGCCAAAAGTCCACTGCCAAGCCGCGACATCACCAGTACTCTTATCGTAAAATTCCGTCAATCCATTTTGACAAAGAAATCCCTCATCGAAATCTGCGAACAGTACCGTTTCACAATCCTGCGTTTTCCAATTTTCTGCGTTGACAATTGTTGAATTTAATCCAGCATTAATAATTGATGAGCCTGCAAGGTCAACATTGGTGACTGACAAGTAATCCGTACAAAGGAGAAAGTGCTCAATCAAGGTGATAGAGGCTTTTCCGCTTGATGTAATCATGACAGGATTTTCTTCATTTCCTTGAAGGGAAATTATACGATTGATATTTTGATTCGAACCACTTTCCAATTGAACAGTTGAGCCTGTGGCTATCTTCACACTTTCAAAAGAATTACTACCAGTGATCTCCACATCGGCAGCATTCACTTCCAACTCACCATTAAAGTCAACTTCATCCCAACTCAATGTCACGGCTCCATTGTCGATCAATATTTTAGAATCACTTGCGGTCCAAGTCAACGATGTTCCTGTGATCTCGCTTTCGGAATGCAAACTCAGAACTGCATTCTTCAAGTCAAGTGATTTCGATATATCACCAATAGCTTTCAAAGAATTCAAATCGATTTTTGAATTAACAATACTCAATTTACCTGCACCAACTTCAATCTCATTTAAAGTTATATCACCTGAGAGGGACCACTCACCAGATGTTTTGACGCGGATGTTGCCCAGATCATTGTTTATAAAAAAAGCTGCACCTGAGGTTGTACCCGATGAGAGATTTAAAGTCCCATCTCCCGATGCTGAGAACTGAGAATTAGCAAAAGATGCCCCCTGAGAGACTGTTAGCGTATTAGATTCAAGATCGAGACCGGTGTTGTGATTGGAAACCCATTTTAACAATCGTACCGATTGATTCTGTTGTATTGTTATTTTGTTCTCCCCTAACCCATCGAATGAGTTATCATCCACAATGACCAGATCGTTGGAAGTCGGAACTGTAAAAGCTGGTGAACCTCCGCTTGTAGTCGACCAATGGGTGTTGTCATCCCAATTGCCAGAATCACCAATCCAATAAAGTGTGGCTCCAGCTTGTGATGATTGATAACTCAATATTAGTGAGAACGATTGACTCTCATACTTTAATACTCCTTTATGGCTAACAACGAGCCGATAGGGAGATGCTAGTGGAAACGAAAATTCAAGCTTCTCAACATTGTCCCTAAAGTTGTCTCCCTTGATAGCTTGCGCAGCTGGACTTGCCGGATCAAGAAGCCACGGATATTGCGTCTCTCCATTCTGCGCGACCAGTTTGAGATCCAGATCATTGACGAGTATGAGATTTGTAGGATCCAAAGCAGAATTAGGAGGCGTTCCCGCTGGATCATTCCAAACCAACGTGGCCGTTATTTTCTGGTTGGCTTTCGGATTAAGAACTATTTCAAATTCCTCTCCCTGATTCAGTACCTCTTCTCTGATGATAGTTTGCACTCCGTCTTCTGCTGCAATAACTTTTGCGCCAGCCTCCACATCCAACAAACCCCATCCGAAACTGTAGTCTGGGCCGGGTAGCGGGCCCGCCTCCTTGGCGGTGTGGATCGCCAGGGCCTTCAAGGTAGACGCTCTCATCACACGACCGCCATGAAGTTTTTTGTACAGCTCCTGCAACAAAGCCAAAGAACCTGTGACGTTTGGTGTAGCCATTGAAGTGCCACTGGAAAATGAATAGCCATCAGTACCTACAGCATTTAGTGAAAACAAACTTACTCCAGCTCCAACAAGGTCGGGCTTGATCCTTCCGTCATCGGTTGGGCCCCAGCTGCTGAACGAACTCATTGACGCACTTGCGGGACCCGTGTAAGAAGTTACTTTGTTTATTGCTCCAACCGTAATGGTATTCTTGGCAACAGCCTCGGGTATTATGCAATCATAACCGGTGCCTCCGTTGCAATCTGGTGGACGTGAGCCATCACCTGGCTCACCCCTATCATTTCCAGCAGCCCAAACAATTGTATAGTAAGGAGACAGGTTGGCGAGTTCATCCAAGGCTCTCGCCTTTTCGCCATACAAACCAAAGCGATAATCTTCGTCAACACTCACTGAAGGATCTCCCGTCCAGGTCCAAACATTGTCAATCTTCGTCCAGCCTGTTACCGTCCCGTACGAATGATTGGATAAGAGTAAGGATGTCTCATCTGGCTTCGCCAATGCCGCCATCTCCGCGAGATCATTATCAAAAAACCAATCCGTAACTTCAGCTTTAGGTGCCATGCCTTTAGCGCTTGCATTGATACCAGCAGCGATTAGAGTACCAGTGACATGTGTCGAATGTGTTTTAGGGTTGTTAACTTCCCTTGAGATTACCCGGGATCCCAACTCAATATGTTCTTTCACACTTCCTTCATCCCAAACACCGATCAGCATACCCTCTCCCTCCAATGTTATTCCGGTAGTTCCAGATTGGAGAACAGATGCACCGGTCGTGATAGCAGCTTCGCTATTCAAGGAAGCCAGGTAGATGGGAACCCCATTGTGAACATCGACCAATAATAACTGACGCCCTTCGAGTGTATTTTTAGGTATTGAGGTTGAGTTCTTTTTGACGTACTCTTTTACTCGGACTTGCTGTTCACTAAAACTTTCAGCCTGTTTCTTCTGAAGTGCTTTCAGGTCACTGCTTATCTGCGCTCGACCCGACACAAAAATTAGGAGCGAGAAAATCAAAGAAAATAATCTGAGAAATGCAGCACTCATGTGCATTCATTTGTCATCGAAATACGACCCTTCTGTAACGAATCCGAGACTCGGATTGCATATGCAAGATATAAATTCCTCTTGGCAATTCGGAAATATCTATTTCCGCTCCTTCATCGGTTTTAGCCCAAACCGGGAACAAAGCGCGGCCTAATTGATCTGTTATCTTAATATCTATCACTGGCACAAAAGACAATATATTCAATTGAACTGTGGCCGGATTAGGATAAACATAGAGTCCACTAATCGTGTCGTCTTCATTTAAACCAGTAACGAGAAATGGCTCCGACCTTCTGTTACAGACCTCATCAAAAGTCAAAACAGCATATTCGCCAAATCCATTAGAGAAATCAATCGATCGCGTGTCAGCCCCCTCCAGCACTTTCCCATCTAACACCCATTGATACGCTTCTGCGGGCTGAAAGCTTATCAGCTTCCCGTTATTCAACTCGACCCTATTCTCGTCAAGAACAGATGGTAGTAAATCGATCGTTCGCTGATATGAATCGGACGATGGTCCGTTCGATACTGTCAATGTAACATTATACTGACCTGGCCCTTCAAAGAAGTGAATAGGATTAACTTCCTGCGATTCGTTCAGTTGTGATGCATCATCACCAAAATTCCAGTTTCTGGAACTTATAGGCCCCGAACTTCTATCAGTAAAATAAACCGATGCATTCTCGCAATTGAAAGACACTTCAAAATCAGCAAACAAAATATTATCGCATTCATCCTCAATCCATCCTGGCGAATTGGTTACGGTGCTATTCAATCCAGCACTTACAATCGATTCACCTGCCACCGCGATGTTGTCTACGGTGAGGTGATCAAGACATATCTTCTGATTCAATCCAAAATTGATTGTGGCTAGTCCTGACCCGGATGACTCAACAACAACATTACTTCCTGCTGTACCAACTAAATTAAATGTGCCCTTGACCGTCTGCTGCGATCCTTCTTTAATTGTCAGTGTCGATCCTGCTTCAAGTGAAATATCACCCCATGTCAGATCACTCTGTACTTCTAAAGTGCCCGTTCCGATTACCTCCGCAACTTCACCAGAACCAGTCGTACTCAACTGACCTCCATCAAGTTCCATGCTTCCATCAAAAATATTAGAATCCAGGTCAACTGAAAAGGTTGACGCAGCAGGGCAAAGAAGCGTAGAATTAATTACTTCGAGATCAATGCCAGACCAATCGATCATCACCGTTCCCGAACCTGTGATAGTAGCATTTTCGATGCTCATTGATTTCGAAGCCACTCCGGTAAAGTCAATATTGCTAATCGATAAAGTACTTCCATTAATTTTCAACGAACCCTCCGTGATGCTAATCCCTGACAATGAAACATCCCCGGTAAGCAGCCATGAAGTTGAGCCATCAAATTCAATAGTTAAATCACTGAGATCATTGTCGCCAAGACTAACCGTGTTCTCTCCTTCAGCTAAACCTAAAAGCGTCATGCTTCCGCCAGACGTGGTCGTGATATTATCACTAAGTAAGTTTACACCAGCACCGACTTCAAGATTGTGACCGTTGAGAGACCATTGAATATTCTCATTGGCAAACCATCGAATGCTGTAGCATTGCTGATCCTGAGCCAGACTCAGTGTTTGATTGTCAGCCGAAAAGGAGTTCTCATCAAAGATGACATTATCCTCAGAACCTGGAACAGCATTCGCTGGCGCCCCACCGCTAGCGAGCGACCACTTGGTTCCATCATTCCAATTCCCGGTATTCCCAATCCAGTAATACTTCGTTCGAGGATCGACAACAGAACTGTAAGTAAGGATGAGCGAAAAGTCCTGGCTTCCATTGACCAGTGTTCCACTATGATCAACACGCAGTTTGTAGTCCCTTGGTTCCGGAAGATCAAATTCCAATTTTTCAACATTGTCAACGGTGTTTACTCCTTTTGTAGCTGCTGCTGACGGATTTGCTGCATTGAGTTTCCATGGAAACTGAGTGGTTCCACCATCATCAATCAAACTCAGGTTTAAGTTATTGACCAGCGTTTTCGTTGTTGGATTCAGCGATGGGGTGAGTACCGGGCCCGCAGGATCAGTCCATACCAATGTTGCCGTGATTTTTTCATTCTCCTTTGGAGTTAAGTTCATTTCAAAAGCATTACCGTTAGCAAGTGACAACTCCTCAATAAAAATATTTTGATCATCCCTATTAATAATAGTCTCCGCAGCAGCTTTCGCATCCAATAGACCCCAGCCAAATTTAAAGTCCGGTCCCGGGTTAGTTCCGGACTCACGAGCTGTGTGAATAGTCAGCGCTTTCAGCGTAGCTGCTTTCATCAGATTACCTCCATTTAAATTTTTGTAGAGCTCCTGCAATAGCGCCAGCGTACCAGTGGTAGCTGGTGAAGACATCGATGTACCACTGGCTAGCTCGTAGGAGCTGGTAGTTTCCTCCGAAGTTGAAAGAACTGCTTGTCCTGGCGCAACGATATCAGGTTTTATTCTGCCATCGTCTGAAGGACCAAAACTGCTGAAGCTCGTGATCTCCACATCAGAAGGTCCGGTGTAGGGCCCACTCAATTTCTTAACAGCGCCTACAGTGAGAATATTTTTTGCTACTCCATTGGTAGGTATGCAATCAAACGGGTTGCAGTCGGCTGGCCGTGAACCGTCACCGACATCACTGTTATCGTTTCCAGCAGACTTCACGATTAAATAGTATGGAGCATTGAATGCGATGTCATCGTAAAACCGACTTGTTGAATTGTAAAATCCAAACTTCCAATCGATGGTGTTACTGATTGAAGGATCACCATGCCATACCCAATTTCCCGTGCCATTATCCCAGCCGGATAATGTACCATACGAATGATTTGAAAGTATGATAGATGTTTGATCAGGTTTTGCTTGATTCGACATTTCACTCACGTCTCCATTAAAATCAAAGGCAATAGCAGTTGCCTTTGGCGCCATTCCCTTTGCGTTGGCATTGATGCCGGCTGCTATCATTGTTCCCATCACATGGGTAGCATGAAAATTGAATGATGGCGAAGGGTTATCCATTTGAGTGACTCGTCCACCAAACTCTACATGGTTATTTCTAACCCGGCCCTCATCCCAAATACCTAGTTGAATTCCTGTTCCTTCCAGATTTAATCCAAGGCTACCGGTTGACCTAAGTTCGTCTACATTCAAAGATGTGGCAACATCTGCATTGTCAGATTTAATGTAGATGGGAATGCCAGATGGCGAAACATCAACCAAAAAAATTCTCGCACCATTCTCCTGTGTAAGGACACGACCTGATCCTGACCTTTGAAGAAACCTGACAATTCTCTTCTCTGCCTCAGCTCGATGATGCTGATATGCGCTGTCAACAGATTCCAGGCCTTTTGCCCGATCGAGTTGTGCAGTTGCCAGGTTAAAGGTTAACAGGCCCGCGAGCCACAGTACAAAATGTCTTAATCTCACTGGTCAGCGATTATCAAAAGTGAACTTTTAAAATTATTTGCGCTGTTATTCAAATCGAAAAAATTGTAATTGAGTACAATCTTCCTTGTTGCTTCATCATACTCACCCTCGGCTTCGATTTCAAATTGACTGGTGAATGTGAATAGTTTTGAACGGTTAATAATGGCTGTGCCCTTGTTTGGCTCGCTTACGTCTTTAGTCAACTTGATTGTCAACGTTGATTCGGGGTTGTCCGCACCTACCACCTTGCCTTTTATATCAAAAGATCCTCCACACAAACCTGTGCTGTTCTCAAGTCCTGTACCCGTAGACGTGTCTATCTCGCTTTGAATTGTCAATGCTCCAAACCAGTTCTCAACTGTAGAGATACTGCTCAAGCAGTCATTTTCCTCTATTGTAATTTCCACTTCACTGGGTACTCCAAATTTTGCCTGTGCTTTATCTATTGATCTTATTCGAAGGAAAATTTTCCGATCCTCGAGTTGTGGCACAAGATTGTCATTGATTCTCAACCTTACGTTAACCGAAGTAGAACCTGCGGGAATAATAAGTGGATTATCAGAAGTTATTGTAAAGTCGCTGCCATTCACCGCATCCTGCTCGAAGTACTCATAAGTCACAGTGACTGGCTCAGCTTGAGATTCACTGAGTTTAATTGGAATGATGATTTCGGTATCATCATTTTCCTTTATCTGAAACTTGGATTGAAAATCAAACGCGACATCGAACGGTTGTGGCGCGGGGGTCGCAACCTCATCATCCTTGCACGACCACAGAAGTGACGTCACAATTACGCAGCAGACCAAACGCCAATTCATCGCCTCTTAATATTCAATTATTTTAAATTCAATTCGCCTGTTGGCCTGCTTATGTTCTTCAGTGTCATTAGGCACCATGGGCTGATCGGCCCCATAGCCTCTTTCCGTCAACCGACTTCGGTTTATACCCTTTTCTACCAAATAGGAAACCACTGACTGAGCTCTTTTCAGCGAGAGTTGCTTGTTATAGATTGCTGATCCATCACTATCAGTGTGTCCACCGATCTCGACTCTCACGGTTGGCTTCTCATTCATGAATTTAATCACCTTATTCAACTCCGTTATGGACTTTTCTTTCAACTCATATTTATCGAAGTCAAAGAATATATTATTCAATACTGCAGTCGCGCCTTTGTTTGCTTTGTCGAGAAGAATATCAATGACAACCGGCTCGGGGTTAGGGTTATCCTCGTAGTTAAAGTTTAGACTCTGAAACAAATATTCCGAGGCAGTGACATAAAGGGCATAATCTGATCCAGTCGTGAGAACCATTAAATATTCGCCTGTAAGAGAGTCCGACTCTACTACCGAGACTAACTGATCGTTCTTCAGGTCAATTAGTTCCACCCTCGACTTAAGAAATTCACCTGTGGCTCTGTCCTTAACAACGCCTTTTACAAAATTGCTACGATAAGCGATTTGAAGTTCAGCTGGCACCGTCATTTCAAAAAGTCTTGCTGAATTCTCCTGCGTACCATCCTCATGTGAGTAATATCCTTTTGTCCCATCTGCAGTGATAAAAAGTGAGAACTGGTCCTCATGGTCGTTTATTGGCGAACCAAAGTTTACAGGCATCCCCCA
Source organism: Cyclobacteriaceae bacterium (assembly GCA_050185175.1). Taxonomy (GTDB): domain Bacteria; phylum Bacteroidota; class Bacteroidia; order Cytophagales; family Cyclobacteriaceae; genus ELB16-189. The sequence goes on along the minus strand of JBFWZR010000004.1, from coordinate 108,315 downwards.
CTTGTCATCTGTCTTTTCACTTTTGAAAATATCGTAACCACCAAATCCAGGTTTTCCATTTGTGGCATAAAAGAGTGTTCTGCCATTGACATGGATAAAGGGAGAGATCTCATCGAACGGTGTATTAATCGGTTGTCCTAAATTCTCAGCAGAAGACCATGTGCCATCGTCTTTCTTTTTTGAAAAATAAATATCCCTTCCACCAACCCCACTTCTTCTGTCTGAAATAAAGTAAAGTATTCTTCCATCTGCGGACAATGACGGTTGTGATTCCCATGCAGAGCTGTTTATTTCCGGTCCTATATTGATCGGCACCGACCATTCGTCTCCAACTTTCTTACTATAAAAGAGGTCGCAGTTGCCATAGCCTCTTCGGCCAATACAAGAAGTAAAAATCAAAGTCCTTCCATCCGCGGAAATTGTACAGGTGCCTTCATTGTATCTGGAGTTGATGTTTGCAGATATTGACTCCGGAATACCCCATTGGCCATTTTCGTTTTTTCGGGATACTACCAGATCTTCATCGTCATCGGGGCCCGGGCCCATCCGTCTCGTAAAGATCAATTCCCGTTCGTCAGCAGTGAGTACTGGAAAATATTGCAAGCCAAATCGGTTCACGGTATCGCTAAGTTGATGTGGCTGATATTGCGCCTGAATTTTTTTATTCCTTAATCCATACTCAGCGTTTCGTTTCCACAATTCTGCCAAGGCAATTCTCTGCTTGTTTGTAGTTTCAACAGCCAGGTACTGATTCAAGAAATCAAGAGCCTTTTGATACTCACCTTGTTTGAGGTAGTTGTCTCCCATTTCAAGAAAGAAACCTTTCTGCTTTCGGGGATCGGTGGTGAGTGAAAGGCCCTTTTCAAAACTTAAATCCGACCGGTGATAGTCACGCATGGATTTGTAAGTAAATCCAAGTCTGAAGTACGCCTCCACAAAATTGCGGTCCTTATCAATTGCTTCTTTCAGCAACGATATAGCGGCCTCATACTGCCCTCTCACCCGAAAATTATCAGCTTGATTGTACAGCTCAATTGCCTTCTTTTTATTGGTGCTCAATTGTGCTTCAACAGAAAGTGTCGCTCCGATCAGAAACCCAAACAGAAGTATTGTTCGTATCACAGTCCAATGCATCGCATAAAACTAACCATCTCCAAAGAGACTTCAACCATTAAAACGACCAAAAAGGCCTACGTTGCTGAAATGAAAGGAAAATTCTCCCACTAAGGGATGTTCATATACTTGTGAATCTGCAGGGATATTTGCCACTTTGGATTGAGCTTCACAAACTCAACGATTTGAGGAACCATCTCTTTCTCTTTCGACCACTCCGGCTGAAGATACAACTTGCAATCTTGAGGAACTTTGGCCGCATGGCTTACCGCCCAATCAAAGTCACTTTTGTTATAAACAATCACTTTCAACTCATTCGCAAACGTATACGCTGAATCAACCGGAGCTTTAAACTTTTTGGGTGAAAGGCATACCCAATCCCAACTTCCGGTAATTGGGTAGGCCCCGGATGTTTCAAGATGGGCTTTCAAGCCACCAGCATGCAATGCAGCGGTCAGCTCAGTAAGATCATACATTACCGGTTCGCCACCGGTAACTACTGCGATGGTGCACCTGCTTCTTTTTGCTCTCGCAGCTATTTCATTTACATCCATCAAAGGATGGGCACTTGCATCCCACGATTCCTTCACATCGCACCACACACAACCTACATCACAGCCGCCTAACCTGATGAAGTGGGCAGCCTGACCCTGAAATGCTCCTTCACCCTGGATGGTGTAAAATTCCTCCATCAGAGGAAGCATTCCCTTCTCGATATTGGTTGATTTCGTCACGTTGAAAACCTAGTGAGCACGTTGCTCAAATACTCTTAGCGTGTTAACCAAGAGAGATACGATCGTCATGGGGCCTACACCACCGGGCACTGGTGTAATCAGAGAACTTTTTGGAGCTACAGTTTCAAAATCAACATCACCCTTGAGCGCGAAACCCTTCGCCTTACTCGGATCTTCCACGCGTGTAGTTCCGATATCGATAACCACCGCTCCTTCTTTTACCATGTCGCCAGTGATGAGTCCCGGCTTACCAACAGCTACCAACAGAATATCAGCTTGCTTTGTATGATCTGAAAGATTCTTAGTGTACTTGTGGCAAATGGTGACTGTGGCTCTTCCTTGTTCCGCCAACATCATACCGAGTGGTGCGCCTACTAATCTGCTAGCTCCAACCATCACACAATGTTTCCCTAAAGTCTCCACGTTGTATCTGCGTAGCAATTCCAACACGCCAAAAGGAGTTGCAGGCAGGATTAACGGATGCGTTGACGTAATGCTACCAAAGTTTTGATTGGTAAATCCATCAACATCTTTTTCCGGATTTATTCTTTCGGTGACCTTGTCGACAGAGATGTGCCCAGGAAGCGGAAGCTGAACAATGAAACCATCAATGTCATCATCATTATTAATCTGATCGATGTGTTTGATCAGTCGTTCCTCGGAAATTGTATCTGCAAAACGTAACAAAGAGTAATGGAAACCTACTTCTTTACACGCTTTTACTTTACCATCAACATAGGTTGTGCTCGCTCCATCATCACCAACTAATATGATCGCCAGGTGGGGCAGCTTTTTCTTTTCCCTTCGCAGTTCATCCACACGGTCGGCTATCTCCTTCTTGATATCAGCGGCCACCTTGCGACCATCAATGAGTGTGTATTTTTTTGTTTCGACCATGGAGCTTTTTTAAATCCTATTTAATACTCGTTAAAAAAGTCAAAAAATACCTTCCCACTCGTCACAAATCATTCAATTTTCAACACAGCCATAAAAGCCTCCTGAGGTATTTCTACGTTTCCGATTTGTCTCATTCGCTTCTTACCCTTCTTTTGCTTCTCCAATAGTTTTCGCTTACGCGAAATATCACCACCGTAGCATTTTGCCAAAACGTTCTTTCGTATCGCACTCAGTGACTCTCTGGCAATAATTTTTTGTCCGATAGACGCTTGGATCGCAATGTCAAACATTTGCCTTGGAATCAACTCTTTCAATTTTTCACAAAGCTTTCTTCCCCATTGATACGACTTGCCTCTATGTACGATCGCTGAAAGTGCGTCCACTTTATCACCGTTCAGCATCACATCTAGCTTCACCATATCAGACTCTTTGAATCCAATCAAATGGTAATCAAGTGAAGCATAACCGCGCGAAATGCTTTTTAACTTATCAAAGAAATCAAATACAATCTCCGACAAAGGCATCTCGAACGAAAGTTCAATACGATCTGTGGTGAGGTAGACCTGGTTTTTGATCTGTCCTCTCTTCTCAATACACAACTCCATGATAGAACCAATGTATTCAGCCTTAGTAATGATTTGGGCAATAATAAATGGCTCCTCGATGTAGTCCAGCTTGGTAGGGTCTGGCATCTCAGATGGTGCATTGATGGTAATCTCTTCACCGCTTGTGAGCCTGGCCTTGAATTGCACAGAAGGTACGGTGGTGATCACCGTCATGTCGAATTCACGCTCCAACCTCTCTTGAATGATCTCTAGATGAAGCATGCCCAAAAATCCGCATCGAAATCCGAAGCCCAACGCAGCAGAAGTCTCAGGCTCCCAAACCAGCGAGGCATCGTTTAACTGAAGTTTCTCCATCGATGCTCTCAACTCTTCAAACTCAGATGTATCAACAGGGTAAATACCTGCGAATACCATCGGTTTTACGTTTTCAAATCCTTTTACGGAGGCACCTGGTCGATCTACATGTGTGATCGTGTCACCCACTTTTACTTCCTTCGCCTCCTTTATTCCTGAAATAAGGTAGCCGACATTTCCAGCACTGATTTCCTTGCGTGGATGCTTTTGTAATTTCAACACCCCAATTTCATCGGCATCGTAGGTCCGTCCGGTATTTACAAACTTCACAATGTCTCGCTGCTTCATTGTGCCGTTGAAAACCCTGAAGTAAACTTCTACTCCGCGGAACGAGTTGAATACAGAGTCAAAGATCATCGCTTGAAGAGGAGCCTTTGGATCACCCTTGGGTGGCGGCACTCTTCTCACAATCGCCTCAAGAATTTCGGCTATACCTACACCCTGTTTTGCACTGGCATGAATTACAGTGTCAGATGAGCAGCCAATGAGATCAACGATTTCATCCGTTACCTCTTCAGGTCGCGCTGCGGGTAAATCAATTTTATTCAAGACCGGAATGATCTCCAGATTGTGCTCAAGTGCCAAATAAAGATTGGAAATGGTCTGTGCTTCGATTCCTTGTGCTGCATCTACGATCAAAAGTGCCCCTTCGCATGCCGCAATAGAGCGCGAAACTTCATACGAAAAGTCAACGTGACCGGGGGTATCAATCAGGTTAAGGGTATATTCATTGCCCTCAAATTTGTAGTTCATCTGGATGGCATGAGATTTAATGGTAATCCCTTTCTCCCTTTCGAGGTCCATGCTATCCAAAACCTGGGCCTGCATTTCGCGTTGCGAAAGAGTGCCTGTAAACTCCAACAGTCGGTCGGCCAGGGTACTCTTACCATGGTCAATATGCGCGATAATGCAAAAATTCCGGATGTGCTCCATTCCCTTCAGTAAATGCTGCTTTACGACCCAAATTAGGCCTAACAGGCCGCAAAGGTAGATATTTTACGAGCGATCGGGAAGTGGTGGTTTTCGTTAATTTTGGGATCATCCACTTGTGGCAGAGTTATTGAATATCAATTTCCGGTTTATGGCCAGTGACAAAAAACGTTATAAAAATGCTCGGATTAACTTCTCTACCGTTGAAGAGCAGTCCCTCAAAGACTATCAACACTGGTCAAGCTTAAGCCCCGGAAAAAGGATTGCTGAGGCCACGCGACTTATTAGGCAAGTATATGGCTTGGACGAGAAAAGAACGCAGCGGCCCCTTCGGATAATCTTTGACACTGAATGAACATTCTCCTTGACGATCACAAGTCGTTCGCCATCCAACTCTTAAAGTTTGGGGTGGAATTCATTCTTGTAGGCGGATATGCTGTGGTCTTCCACGGGTATGTCCGCACAACCGGAGACATGGACATCTGGTTAAAACCGGATAATGCTAATCGCGACAAATTCATCGCCATGTTACGGAATATGGGTATAGTTGATGAGGACCTGAGTGTTCTCCAATCAAAAGATTTTTCGCAAGCCCTTGCATTCCATATTGACGAACCTCCCACCAGAATCGATTTCCTCACAAAAATTGTTGGAGTATCGTTCGATGAGGCCAACAAAAGAAAAGTGTTACTGACTATTGGCGAATATGAGATTCCTGTCCTTCATCTCGACCATCTCCTTGCCAATAAACTAATAAGTGGTAGAACTAAAGATAAGGCAGACGTAGAAGAGCTACAAAGAATCCTAAAAACGAGAGAAGAGGATAACGAATGATTTGCAAATTTACTTGACCAAATAACCCTCAACGAGCGTTCGAAGCTTGTCGATTTCTGCCTGCTTCATCGAACTACTCACCTTCAGCATCAGCTCAAACATAACTTCCTGTTTGTACCCAAGTTTTGAGGCTACCTGAGAGCAGTATTTGATTTCTTCTTTATAGAGCCGCTCATCGATTTTCATCAGTTGCACTAGACTGAAAAGATAATTGAATTTCTGATCACTTGAGAGTCCATCCGGGACAATGATCTCATGAGATTGAGTGAACAACTTTTCCACGTCCTCCCTCTCCATTCCGTTGGCCACCCCGATGTTGGTGATGTATTTTTTTTCGCGATCGGCCACTTCATTATCGATCAGGGCGAGATTGACCAGCAGCTTGAGTTGTGAGTGTGTCGACATGTGGAATATTGTCCTTTTGGTATGAGAATAGATGTCAAAAATGATCAAAAACTTTTTCTTTAAAAACTAACTTTATCAATTACATTACATCTAATGAATTTTCTGGCTCATCTTCATCTTTCAGGTAGTGATCACGATATCATGATTGGGAATTTTATTGGTGATTTCGTGAGAGGAAGAAACCTGAAAGAACAATTTGGTGACGGAATAGCCCGAGGCATCGAGCTTCATCGCGCCATTGATGAGTTTACCGATACACACCTCATCGTGCAGCAGAGTAAGAACAGATTGCGACCAAAGTATCGACACTATGCGGGTGTGATCGTTGACATGTTTTATGACTACTATCTGGCAAAAAACTGGAGCGACTATCATGATCAGCCATTGAATGATTATGCTCAGGAATTTTACGCGCTTACAAAAAAGTATAACCTCATTTTACCAGAACGAGCCAAGCGCCTTTTGATCTACATGGAACAGGGTAATTGGCTTGTGAATTATGGAAAGACAGAAGGCATCCACCGAGCGCTATCGGGAATGGCTAGCCGAACTCCTTTCTGGTCAAAAATGGAGGAAGCAGTGAATGATTTGGTTGAGTACGATAAATTATTTGAAATAGAGTTTCGAAAGTTTTTTCCAGAACTTCAAACCTTCTCCGCAAACTGGCTCAAAGAGGAATAGTTGCAAATCCTTTAGTTACTAATTTTACATCATGACAGATAACGACCCTGAACTAGACGGCAAATATCTGGGAACGATCTCTAAAGATTTTGTCAAGGTAGCAGACACCCTGAAAGAATCGTCCTATCAAATTCGCAAGGCAGGTTTCGAGTTTCCGATTTTTGCTATCGCCAAAGATTCAATTTCAATTGGTCAGCTGCTATTAGGCAAAGACGATCTAGGGCTCGATTGGAATTACTACGCGTCTTACCTTGAAGAGTTTAAACAGCGAGAGTTGATAGCCACAGAAAGGGAAGATGTTTTCAAAAGCAATTACAAAGACCCTGATGAATATTGCTGTCTGTTCGTAGTGGACCGTGAGTTCACGAAATTTGTTTACATCCCCTTCCCAATCGACTAAGACGTAAAGTGATTCCAGCCCTGGGCTTGTAAAGGAATCACGGTTCCTTGTTTTGAAATCAACAAGTTCTGTTTGGCCTCATCATGCATGTGACCAATAAAGTGGATGTCGGGGTGATTTTTGATTTTTTCAAAATCGGCCTGGGTGATCGTGAACAACAATTCATAGTCCTCACCACCATTGAGTGTACAAGTGATAGGGTCCAGCTTCAATTCTATTGCAGCCGTTTCGTACACTTTCGTATCAATCGGAATTTTATCTTCGAATACTTTAACCCCAAGTCCTGAGTTCTTGCTGAGGTGCAACAACTCAGATGCCAGCCCATCGGAAATATCAATCATCGAGGTTGGAACAATGCCCAGGTCACCGAGTTCATGAACAATATCTGTTCTCGCCTCTGGTTTTAATTGACGCCCAACGACATACTCGAAGTCCTCCAGTTGTGGCTTCATCTCAGGATTAGTCAAAAACACTTGCTTCTCTCTTTCCAAAATTTGCAACCCTACATAAGCAGCTCCAAGATCTCCGGTAACACAGATAATGTCATTGGCTTTTGCACCACCTCGATAGGCAATCTTGTCTTTCTGAACTCTGCCCATCGCTGCAATTGAAATCACCAGACCGGAAGCTGATGAAGTTGTATCTCCCCCCACCAGATCAACCTTATAATTTTGGCATGCAGCCCGTATTCCCTCATACAATTCATCAACTGCCTGCAATGAAAATCGATTGCTCAAGCCCAAACTCACGATGATCTGCTCGGGGCGGCCATTCATCGCAGCAATATCAGACAGATTTACAACCACGGCTTTGTATCCGAGATGACGCAGTGGCACATAGGATAAGTCGAAATGAACTCCCTCTGTAAGCATATCAGAGCAGAGTAACGTAAAGTCATCACCAGCATCAATTACGGCAGCATCGTCACCTATTCCCTTTACAGTCGAACTGTTTTGAAGCTCAACACGGCTGCTTATTCTATCAATTAGACCAAACTCTCCTATTTGATTTATTTCAGACCTCTTTTCTGTCATCGTAACTGCCGTTTATCGGTATTTTGGTTGTTTGATCCGGCAAAATTAAACCTTATCGGCTACCAACGCCTAATATCTGCAGAGCTTGGTATTAACCAATGTAAAAACACATGAAGAATGAAGGCACTTGTTGGTATTGTCGTGTTGGTAATTTTAACCAGTTCTTGTGGCCCCAAGCCATACTACGAAACATCAGTAGGCAAGAAAAAGCTGAAGCACTATAACAGTTTACAATTCGGGCAAAGTCAGAAGAACTAAGCCGATTTTTCCTGGCACATTTCCACCAACACTCCGTTGGTTGTTTTGGGATGTAAGAAGGCAATTGATTTATTGTCTGCACCGTCCTTAGGCTCCTTATTGATCATCGTGAAACCATTCTCTTCCTGCGTAGTGATGCTCTTCCTCACATCATCCACAGCAAACGCAAGGTGATGAATGCCTTCGCCTTTTTTCTCAATAAACTTCGCTATGGGAGAGTCTGGTCTGGTCGCTTCCAGCAGTTCTATTTTCACTCCACCTATCTCAAAAAAAGATGTGCGAACACCCTCTGACTCTACCTCCTCAATTTTATAGTGTGAGGTGCCCAGCAGCTTCGCAAAAAGGCGGTTAGACTCCTCAAGGTTGCTCACAGCTATCCCGATATGCTCAATTTTATTCATAGGCTGGTTTGGCTGGAATTATTAATTTTGTCTGAATTTCAGAAACTTTTAGAGGTTTCCCAGAGTTTTGAGTCTGAATTGAACGAAATGATGTTAGAAACAGCAAGCGATATTCATGTCGAGGCGGCCAAAATACAGCAACAGATTAAAGGCTATCTGGGGCTGCGTACCAGTGACCTGATTTTTGAATACAGCGTGATGGATGGCAAGACCAAACTTGACCTGATCACATTGAATTCGCGTCACAACCAATCTTTTCTGTTTCACTCTGAGACGGGCTCCGACAAGGTTGACGCGCTCAGAAAGATGTGGGCCTATGTTCAAAACTTTAAAGAGAAAGACAACTCTTATACGATACAGTGGGTAGCAGCAGGTCAGCACGAATTGCATACTTCTTATTTCAGGGCGAGCAATATTTTTAACGCACTTGAAAAGTTGTATTACGGTCGCGATCGAAATACCATCACTGTTTTTAGCGTAGTATTAAACCCAGTGTCTTAAAAGCTATGATCAGCGTAACGGATAAAGCCAAGTCGAGAATTACTGAGTTGCTGAGGGAAGAAGGCAGATCTTCAAACCACAATGTGCGCGTGTCTGTAAAAGGTGGTGGATGTTCCGGGCTTATGTACGACCTCGACTTCGATGATAAAATAAATCCTGCAGATCAGGTGTTTGAAGACAAGGGTGTAAAAATTTTGGTCGACAAAAAGAGTTTACTCTACCTGCTCGGTACGACTCTTGATTTCTCTGATGGACTGAATGGAAAAGGCTTTCAGTTTATCAACCCTAATGCCTCCCGCACATGCGGTTGCGGTGAGAGCTTCGCGATCTAGTCAATCGTTGCGATACATTTCAATTCAATAGCTATCGGAGTTGGCAGCGCTGTGATCTCCACAGTCGTTCTGCAAGGCTGATTGTCCTTAAAATACTCAGCATAAATCTTGTTATAAGTCGCAAAGTCGTCTTTGATGTTGGTGAGAAAAACAGTGACATCAACAAGATTCTCCCATCGTGAGCCAGCAGCTTCAAGAATGTACCTCACATTTTGAAATACAGAGTGACACTGTTCTTCGATACTATATGAAATGATATTCTTGTTCTCGTCCAGAGTAACACCAGGGATATCCTTCGAGCCTCTTTTTCTCGGGCCAACACCGGATAGGAACAAAAGATTGCCCACTTTACGCGCATGCGGATAGAGACCTACGGGCTCTGGCGCTTTGTCAGAAGATATTGACGACATATTATTCTATTTCAAAAACTAAACTAGCCCACATGCTCTCCCACTCTGCCTCCCTGCCAGAAGAGCGAATCATTTTTACCGAACTCACCATCCATGGGCCTTTGTTACTGATGGGGAATCTGATAGAGCCGTCAGACTCGGTGTAAATATTTTGCAAAAACACCCTGTTGCCGATGTGGCTCCAAACTTTCACTAGCGCGTGCGCCTCCGGATTCCCTCTGTAAAAAACTTTGCATTCCAGGTGATCACCTGCCTTTAAATCATATGGGTTTTGAGAAGGGATGATTTCAAGTTTGAATCCAGCCGATTTGTTGTAAGTGTCATCTGTTCGGTCTCCAACTTGCACCAACAACTTGGCAAATCTCCGATATAATTCACGGGAATTTTTATTCTCCTCGCCAAGCTTCTTTCGCTCTTCTTTGATGTACTCCAGTCCATCTTCATCCAAATAAGCATCAAATTTTTCTGCTTCCAGTTCAATGAAAGCGTCATTACTTTCTAGCGCAATCATATGTGTCCCTACATTGTTGAACGCATACTCGAGGTTGTTACCATTGCTCGCATTGACTTTGTTTAGTAAGTCCGTTTTACCAACCCTATTGTAAATCGATAGCTTCTCTACTTTGTGAAGTTGAAGATCCCAGTACTCACCTTCAAAGTTTTCTCCAACCATAAAGTCGATTGTCATCTTCTCCCCGACCTGATATTTGAATTTTTTGGGTAATAGCCAAAACTCATGTGCATTCACAATACCAAGGAATCCAAACACACAAATGATTAAAATAATCCTCTTCATTCTACTTGCCGTTCATTATATCCTCGATTTCATCTGCCTCCACCGGAATATTCTTCATTAGGTCATGCACACCCTTCTTTTGAATGATGACATTGTTCTCAAGGCGAACACCAAAACCTTCTTCTTGAATATAAATTCCTGGTTCTACTGTCCATGCTGAGCCTACTGGCATATTGGCATGCATATCGCCCACATCATGAACATCCAGTCCGATCATGTGGGAAGTCCCGTGATAGAAATATTTTCTGAATGCCGGGCTTTCCGCTTTCTGATTTTTAACATCCGTTTTTGAAATGAGTTTTAATCCCAGCAATTCCGACTCCATGAACTTCTCAACGTCCTTTTGATAGTCAAAGAAATTGGTAGATGGTCCCATGATTTTCATCGCATGACGCATCACTCGAAGCACACTATTATAGACATCTTTCTGCCTCTTGGTAAACTTGCCGCTCACCGGAATTGTGCGCGTAAGATCAGCGTTATAATTGCCGTACTCAGCAGCCACATCCAACAAAATAAGATCTCCTGCCTTGCACTTTTGATTGTTGTCCAGATAGTGCAACACACAATTGTTAGCGCCTGAAGCAATGATCGGCTCATATGCAAAACCTCTCGACCGATGTCTGAGAAACTCATGAACATACTCTGCCTCTATTTCATACTCCATCACACCAGGCTTTACAAATTTCAAAACCCTTCTAAAACCTTTTTCAGTGATATCGCAAGCTTCTTGCATCAATTCGATCTCTGTCGGCTGCTTGATCCATCGCAGATTCGCCATGATTGGAGCTACTCTGCTGTATTGATGAAGTGGGTAAGTGGCTTTGCACCAATTGATAAATCTTGCATCTCTCGTTTCAACTACCACTGAAGAACGGTAGTGCTCATTCGTATTTAGAAAAACAGATGACACACCACCCATCACCATCATGTGATGAAAGATTTTGTGAAAGTCTCCATTCCAACGAACTGTGGTAATGCCTGAAATTTCGGTTGCTTCTTTCTTGGTAAGCTTGTGTCCTTCCCATTTTTCCAATAATTCATTGGGTTCTCTAAGAAATAAAACCTCCCTCAACTTTTCATCAGGGAAGTTCGGGCAAATCACGAGACAACTTTCCTCCTGAACTATACCCGTGAGGTAGAATAAATCATTGTTCTGCTTGAATGGCATAGTGCCATCGGCATTGGTAGGCATATGATCATTGGAGTTGAATACTGCTATTGCCCCCTCAGGCAATTCCTTAATCAGTCGCTTTCTATTCTTGATGAACAGATCACTATCAATTTTTTTGTACTTCATAAACACTGGTAAAACGGTTGAAAGTTAACAAATCCTGTCGGACACGGAAACGAGAAATGGGATGATGGCAACGGGGTGGTGTTGGTGTTAATACCTATTTTTGCAACGTTTAACCGAGGATGAAATTTAAGCTGGTCAATACCGACAAGGAGTCTCGAGCAAGAGCAGGAACTATTGTTACGGATCATGGTGAGATTCCAACACCTATTTTTATGCCAGTAGGTACTGCCGGATCGGTAAAGGCGGTACATCAACGCGAACTGACCGATGACATCAAGGCGCAAATCATTCTTGGAAACACTTATCACCTTTTTCTAAGACCCGGGATCGATTTATTGGAGAAAGCAGGGGGCCTTCATCAGTTTATCAATTGGTCTAGACCAATACTTACCGATAGCGGAGGCTACCAGGTTTATTCACTTTCGGAAAATCGTAAAATCAGTGAGGAAGGTGTAACCTTCAAATCTCATATTGATGGCTCCCAGCATTTTTTCTCACCTGAAATTGCCGTTGATATTCAGAGGAGCATTGGAGCAGATATCATTATGGCATTTGACGAATGTACCCCATACCCTTGCGACTATGAGTATGCCAAGAAATCCATGGACCTCACACACCGATGGTTGGTCCGCTGCAAAACCAGAATGGCAGAGACTCCACCAAAGTATGGATACGAGCAAACGTTGTTTCCCATCATCCAAGGAAGCACCTATGAAGACCTTCGAAAACAATCTGCTGAGTTTGTAGCCTCTCAAGACTTTGCTGGCAATGCTATCGGAGGGCTTTCCGTTGGCGAACCCCACGACATCATGTATTCGATTACCGAACAGGTTTGTAGCATCCTTCCAACTGACAAGCCTCGATACCTGATGGGGGTAGGAACTCCGGAAAATATTTTGGAATGCATTGCCTTGGGGATTGATATGTTCGACTGTGTGATGCCAACCCGAAATGCCCGCAACGGCATGCTCTTTACCAGTAATGGTATCATCAATATACGGAATGAAAAATGGCGTGATGACTTAAGCCCCATCGATGAATCATTGGGAGGCTATGTGAGCACACACTATTCAAAAGCATACTTACGCCACCTCGTGATTAATAAGGAGATTTTAGGCGCGCAAATTGCTTCAATTCATAACCTCACATTTTATCTTTGGCTGGTAGGGATGGCGAGAGAAAAAATAATGGAAGGCAGTTTCTCCAGTTGGAAAAAACAAATGGTAAAACAGGTGGCACAACGGATATAGCGTAGTGAAGATCATCGATAAATATATTATCAAGAAAGTGCTGTACACTTTCATCTTCGTGGTACTGATCATAGTAGCCATTGTCGCTGTGATCGATCTGGCTGAGAAGATGGACAAGTTTGCGCGCAACAACCTGGACGGCCCTACAATCCTTGGCTACTATCGCGACTTCATTCCGTGGATAATTGGTTTGGTGAGTCCCATCATGGTGTTTATCGCTGTGGTGTTTGTCACCTCACAAATGGCAGCCCGAACAGAGATCATAGCCATACTTAGCAGCGGTGTCAGCTTCAGAAGACTATTGCTCCCTTATTTTCTAGCATCGCTCGTTATTGCCATTTTCAATTTTGTACTTAACGGCTGGGTGATCCCCCAATCCAATCGCTCAAGGCTTGCATTCGAAATTCAGTATCTAAACAAAGCATACTACTTCGATCAGCGAAATGTTCATATGCAGATTGAGCCGAATGTATATTTCTACCTGCAGAATTATAATGTGAATACCAGCACAGGTTACCAGTTCTCGCTTGAACGATTTGAGAACAATCGACTAGTGGATAAGCTGACAGCTGACAATATTACATGGGACTCCACCAAGAGCAAGTGGACGATCCGTTTTTGGAAGAGGAAAAGAGTCGATTCAATTTTCCAGGTCGGCTATCATCCACCGCCTGGTTCAGATCAGGTGGGTGAAAAACTCGACACTGCCCTTTCAGTAACCCCTGCTGACTTTGAGAATGCTGAGCGCAAGTATGATGGAATGACCATCAATGAATTGACAGAACACATTAAGAAGTTAAGATTCAGAGGTGCGAGCGGAGTTGAGGCCTATGAAGTTGAAAGACACATTCGTTTCTCATCACCTTTTACCATTTTCGTTTTGGTATTCATGGGTGTGATTGTGTCGTCTAAGAAAAGTCGCGGAGGCACTGGTTTTCAAATCGCCCTCGGGTTTCTGTTGTCTTTCATATTTATATTGTTTTTTATGATGTCGCGAACATTCGCGGAAGCTGGCTCACTATCTCCGTTTTTAGCGGCATGGATTCCAAATATTACCTTTACAGTGATTTCGCTTGGCATGTATAAATACGTACCTCGTTGATCGCATCAACAGCAGATTACTTTAAGCTTCACTTCGTTGTATTCCTTTGGGGGTTCACTGCTATCCTGGGATTGCTGATCTCAATCCCGGCAGTTGAGATGGTGCTATTCAGAACGTTGCTCGCGGCTATTGGACTTGCAGTCCTTATAGCGATGACCGGCAATTCATTTAAAGTTGACAAAGCAGACTTAATTGGAATACTGGGTACCGGATTTATTGTAGGCATCCACTGGATCGCCTTTTTTGCATCGGCAAAAGTTTCCAATGCGAGCGTCAGCCTTGTTGGTTTTGCAACAGGTTCACTGTGGACTGCATTTCTTGAGCCCATGATCGGCAGAACGAAAGTGAAAAAATTTGAAGTTGCTCTCGGAATCATTGTCGTGATTGGCCTCTATATTATTTTTTCATTTGATTTTCAATTCCCACTTGGACTGATCCTTGGCATCTTTTCCGGATTTACGATAGCCCTTTTCTCTGTGATTAATGCAAAGTATGTGAAGCGTGTCCATCCTTTCACCATTACATTTTTGGAGATGATAGGCGCGTTCCTTTGTACGCTGATTTTTTTACCCTTCTACAAAAACCTGTGGGCTACCAATCAAACGTTGCAACTTTTTCCAACTGCAATGGATTGGTTTTATATATGCATCCTATCATTTGTTTGCTCTGTTTATGCCTACTCAGCGGGAGTTGAATTGCTCAAGCGTCTTTCGGTGTTCTTTGTTCAGCTAACTTCTAACCTTGAGCCGGTGTACGGCATTATCATGGCAGTGATCATATTTGGTGACACTGAAAAGATGAAGGTTGAATTTTATATTGGAACCGCAGTGATCATTCTCGCAGTGATCGCACATCCTTTTATCAAGGAAAAATCAATTCGCAACTACAAAGTACCAGACCAATAGGTAGGGCTGCCAAACCTTTGTTTTAAGTCTTTGGGCTCATCAAAGATTCCAAACACCGATGCGCCTGACCCGGACATGCTTGCATAAATCGCACCCGCATCATAGAAGTATTTTTTGATCTCAGCAATGATCGGATGTTGACGAAAGACACTGACTTCAAAGTCATTGACTAAGACCTCGCGCCATCCTTCAATTTGAGTGTTCTCGACAATACCTTTCACATCCCGATTGGGTATCGTTGGGGTGATTCCTTGATAAGCCTCCACTGTTGAAATGTGGACGTCCGGCTTCACTACTATGATATGCTTGCCTTTCAGTGAAACATTGATCGGGGCGAGTACCTCGCCTCTTCCTGAACCCAACATCGGATTGTCCTCAATAAAAAAAGAACAATCGCTGCCGAGCTGCGCGGCATAATTTTTTAATCGATCGACTGAAAGGTCTAATTCAAAAATGTCATTCAATAACTTGAGCGTGAAAGCCGCATCAGAAGAGCCACCGCCCAGGCCGGCTCCCATAGGCACAATCTTGTGAAGATGAATGCTCACCGGAGCCAAGTCAAATTCTTCCGCCAGAAGGTGGTACGCTCTTAGACAGAGGTTTTGTTCTGGCTTGCCTGGTATAGAAATTCCAGTATTCGTGAAAGAGTTGGTCTTGGCAGGCACAATCTCCAATACGTCTGTCCAGGGAATGGGATAGAAACAAGTATCAATATTATGATAGCCATCTTCGCGCTTTGAAATGACACGAAGCCCAAGATTAATTTTGCAATGCGGAAAGCATACCATACCAGATGGCCTCCAATTCCTCCCCTCTCAAATGACAGGGTTTATTTTGAAAGGCGTTCAATCAAATCTTCTGTAATGCCTGTTGAAGAAAATCCTCCATCATGCATCAGGTTTTGCATGGTCACCATTCTGGTGAAATCAGAAAACATGGCAACAATATAGGCCGCACAATCTTCCGCGGATGCATTTCCGAGTGGAGACATCATTTGTGCATAATCATAAAATACATCGAAGCCAGATATACCCGCACCCGCTGTCGTTTTGGTTGGAGATTGTGATATCGTGTTTACCCTTACCTTCTTAAGCTTTGCAAAGCGATATCCATAGCTGCGAGCAATAGACTCCAGCACAGATTTAGCTTGTGCCATATCGGAATAATCGGGGAAAGTTCTTTGCGCTGCGATATATGTTAGAGCAAGTATAGATCCCCACTCGTTCATTGCATCTGTTTTCTCAGCGGTTTGCAACACCTTATGAAAAGAAACTCCAGAGATATCTAGTGTCTTCAAAAACCAGTCGTAATTCAAATCACCATAGGGCTTATCCTTTCTTACGTTGGGACTCATCCCTATAGAGTGCAGCACAAAGTCAACCTTACCACCCAGGACTTCCATTGACTTTGTAAACAACGTATTCAAATCTTGCTCTGACGTTGCATCAGCGGGAATCACCTCTGCTCCACATGCTTTTGCAAGCTCGTTTATTTTCCCCATTCTCATTGCAATGGGCGCGTTGGTCAAGGTAAAGGCTCCACCCTCCTCTTTAATTCTAAGGGCTGTTTTCCACGCGATAGAATTTTCATCTAACGCCCCGAAAATGATTCCACGCTTTCCTTTTAACAGATTGAATGCCATGTCAATTATTTAGATGGTTAAGGTCACAATTATACAAATTCCAAGTCATATTTTTGGTTCTTTGAACTGAGACGCGGATTTCGCCTATATGAATAACAACCCATCCGGCCCAATCGGTATTTACGACAGTGGAATTGGTGGGCTTACTGTAGCCCATGCCATCACAAATTTATTGCCCAACGAAAACATAATTTATTTTGGCGACACAGCACACCTCCCTTACGGAGATAAGTCAGAAGCTGCAATTCAGGCTTACTCAGTGAAGATCGCAGATGTGTTGTTAAAAAAAGGATGTAAAGTCATTGTGATTGCCTGCAACTCTGCAAGTTCCGCTGCCTACGAACTTTTAAAAGAGTACGTTAGAAAAGACGCACACATTATTAATGTGATAGATCCGATGGTTGATCATGTGGTGAATTTTTATCCATCACAATCGATCGGTCTTATAGGCACGAAACGAACAGTAACATCAGGGGTGTATGCGACACGAATCGCGCAAGCAGAAAAAGACATTACGCTTAACTCACTTGCAACACCGCTACTTGCCCCCATGATTGAGGAAGGTTTTTTCAACAATCAGATCAGTCATGAAATAATTGCTCAGTATCTTTCTGATGAGCAGTTGGGAAGCATTGCGTCATTGATACTTGCCTGCACACACTATCCACTTATTAAAAAAGAAATCAATAACTACTACAATGGCAAAGTTACAATTCTCGACTCCTCAGAAATAGTAGCTGATGCGCTTCGAGCTTACCTCAATGAAAACAAGCTGTTGAATCTTGGCTCAAATTCTACAAAACATTTCTATGTTTCAGATTTCACACCATCCTTCGAAGCGTCAACTCGGTTGTTCTTTGGAGAGATCGTTCATCTCGAACAACACAGGCTTTGGAACTGACATGTCCTATTTGACCTTATTCATGTAGTGTTTTACACGAAATTCCATAATTTGACCTTAACTTATTGGATTAACTTTAGGTTTAACCATTATTAAGGAACCAATGAATACGGTATTAACTGAATATTCACATAGGCTGGTTACTTTTTGGTACGGATTGGTTTAATGCTGTTGATCTTCAGGATTGGGGATCATAAGCACACAAAATTATAAGGCTTTTTGGCGTATTAATATGCACGACTTGAGTTTTAAGGGTACATTGTTAGCAATGGCAAGAACCTGGATTTTGATAATTCTTATCGCAGCAGGTAATAACCTGTCTGCACAGCCTGTAATATCTAAGGCGGATAGTCTCAAAAAAGAGTTAAATGCAGCATCTTCCGATTCCTTAAGAGTCACTCTGTTGATTGCCTTGTCGCAGGAATATCAGTTTGTTGACTTCCCGCAGGCCAAAACCTCGGTGGACGAAGCAGCGGCTTTAGCGGAAGAAAAAAATCTACAGTGGGGAAAACTTGATGCCTACAAGCAGCAAAGTTATCTGGCTACAATTCGTGGAGATTTTCTAAGCGCACTGAAGTATGACAAGGCGCGGCTACCGATCGCAATGGCCTCACAGGACAGTACTCACATTGCCAGCTCGTTCAATTTCCTGGGCAATGATTATGTAAGCCTGGGTGAATACGATGAGGCATACTACTACTTCACTCAATCATACCGTATTTCAAAAGCAATTGACGACTCTTTACAGACTACCATTGCGTTACACAATGTTGGTACCGTATTTAAGGAGCTAGGTCAGTTCGGTATCGCGCTGGATCATCTGGAACTCTCAAGAAAAATGAGTGAAGAACTGGGCGATGAAGACGGCCCTGCCTACACCTTTAATGAAGTGGGCGATGTGTATCTGCGCAAAGGTGACTACGACCAAGCCGAGGAGTCTCTAATGAAGGCACTTTCTTTTTCAAGGGAACGTCAAATCAAAATTCTTGAACCAGAGGTGATCTCAAGGATTGCCAGACTATATCTAAGGAAGAATGACTACCAAAGGTCTTACGCCTACTACGACACTCTTGAAATTATCCAGCAGAAAATGCAGAATGAGTTTGGGCTGGCAGAAGCACAACTGGGAAAGGGGAAACTTCTTCTGCGCCAAAAGCAATTTGACGGGGCAGCCAATCTGATATTGGAAGCGTTAAACATTGCTAAGCGTATTGACGCCAGAACTCTCGAGATCGATTGCTACAGATCACTTTCAAATCTTTATGAAGAGCGCGGGGACTATAAGAGCGCGCTCGACTACACAAAACAATCCAAAGTCTTGCAGGATAGTCTTTTCAGTCAAGATATGATCCAAAGAATTTTTCAGGATCAATTACGACTGCAAACTGAAACCAAAGACATGGTGATAGCGCAACTTAATCAGACACAGGTGCGACAGGCCAGTGAACTCAAGAGACAGGCTTTCCTAAAGAACATCATGGTGGTGGTAGTGGCGTTGACTGTAATCCTGTTGTTCACTGTGTATCGTAGCGGGCAGCGCAGAATAAGGATTAACAAACTCTTGCTTGAGCATCAAAATGAAATGAAGAAGAGAAGCCTTGAACTTGAACAACTTAATCAGGTAAAGGACAAATTCTTCTCCGTTATCTCTCATGATTTGCGCTCCCCGATCAATGCCTTGTCTGGTATCCTTGATTTGATGAGTAGCGATAAAATTGAACAACATGAACTACCTAAGTTGACCAAGGAACTCAGACTTCAATTCAATCATACCAAGACCTTAATCAACAATCTTTTAGATTGGGCGCTTTTGCAAATGGATAAGCTGCGGATTCAGCCCATTAAAATTGATGTGAGTGAAGTAGTCGAAGATAATTTCAAGCTCCTCACCTCATTGCACATGAAGGAGATTACACTCACCAACAATGTGCCGCGAAACACGTTTGCTTTGGGTGATCTAAATATGATAAGCCTTGTCTTCAGAAATCTTATCCTCAACGGAATGAAGTTCACCGAGAGTGGTGGAGAAATTAAAGTTGGAGCTGAAGAAAAGAATGGAGAGTATGTAGTCTCAGTTTCCGACAATGGAGTTGGCATCAGTGGCGATGTTCAAAAAATTCTGTTTGAAAAGACTTCCGGCTATAGCACCAGGGGTACCGCTAATGAAAAGGGTACTGGCTTGGGGTTGATACTCTGCAAAGAATTCATAGAGAGGAATGGCGGGCGTATATGGCTTGAAAGCACTGAAGGCAAAGGCAGTACCTTTTACTTTACCATTCCCAAATACTCGGAAACAAAGGCCTGATTTTATCACAAAAAATTCCGCTTCTCCCCTAAATCTTTTGCACTCCATTTTGGTTTAAAGGACATAACCGTTTTGTTGATGGGTTGGATTAATAGCGCTAACTTTGTGTCTTAACCGTATCCTATGAGTGATGCCATCCTCCACGAATGTGGCATAGCCCTAATTCGATTGCGAAAGCCTCTTTCTTATTACATAGAAAAGTATGGCACCACCTACGCAATGAATAAGATGTACATTTTGATGGAAAAGCAGCACAACCGGGGCCAGGATGGTGCTGGTATCGCCAACATCAAAATCGATCAGAAACCGGGATTTCGGTATATCAGCCGATACAGAAGCATGAAACCTCAACCGGTTGCGGACCTGTTCGCCAAAGTCGGAAAAAAGTACAGAAAGGGATTAAAAAAGGGCGGAACTGAGAAGTTTAAGGACGAACGTTGGCTAAAGGAAAACGTGGCCTTTACGGGTGAACTATGGCTGGGACACCTACGATATGGTACTCACGGATTCAATAGCATTGAAAATGTTCATCCGTTTCTTAGGCAAAACAACTGGCGGAGTCGAAATCTCGTGATGGCGGGGAACTTTAACATGACCAACGTGGATGAGCTTTTTGACATTCTTGTTGGCCTGGGACAGCACCCCAAGGACAAAGTAGATACCGTAACGGTGATGGAAAAAATTGGTCACTTTCTGGATGAAGAGGTTCAATCGCTGTTTAAGAAATATAAAGACAAGTTTACCAATCCGGAGATTTCTGAGCTGATTGAAAATGAAATTGATCTTCAGAAGGTATTAAAGCGGGCTTGTAAGGATTTTGACGGTGGATATGCAATGGCCGGGCTCACAGGGTCCGGCTCTGCTTTTATAGTACGTGACCCATCCGGCATTCGACCCGCCTACTACTACGCAGATGATGAAGTGGTGGTGGTAGCATCGGAAAAGCCAGCGATAAAAACTGCGTTCAATATCGACTACAGTCAGATTGAAGAAATTGATCCGGGACACGCACTGATCATTACAAAGAGCGGAGACTTTGCCCAGTTTCCCGTGATCAAACAATTGGAGAAGAAGTCATGCAGTTTCGAAAGAATATATTTTTCAAGGGGAACTGACCCGGAGATATATCAGGAACGCAAAACTCTGGGAAGACTGCTTGTCCCTCAAATACTCAAATCAATAAATTTTGACCTTAAGAATACCATCTTCTCTTATATTCCCAATACGGCAGAAACGGCATTTCTTGGAATGATGGGTGGTATAGAAGATTTTCTGGTGAGCAAGCAAAAAGATATTCTGATTGATGGGAAACCTTCGGTCGATTCACCGGAAGAATTACTATCGTTTAGACCACGGGTGGAAAAAATAGTGCTGAAGGATGCAAAGCTAAGAACCTTCATCACAGATGATGAGCATCGTGAGGACATGGTTGCTCACGTGTACGACACTACCTATGAGGTTGTCAACAAAGGCAAAGACACACTTGTCGTAATTGACGACTCAATTGTACGGGGAACAACGCTGGAGAAGAGCATATTGAAAATGCTGGATCGGCTGAACCCAAAGAAAATTGTGGTGATCTCATCGGCTCCTCAAATTCGTTTCCCTGATTGCTACGGTATCGATATGAGTCGCATGGGAGACTTTGTTGCGTTCCGTGCTGTTATCCAACTCATTAAAGACCAGGGAAAAGACTATTTGTTAGGCGAAGTGTACGAACAATGCCTTCAATCAGAAAATGAGGAGAACCCTGTCAACTATGTGAAAAGGCTTTACGAGCAATTTAGCTACGAAGAAATTTCAGATAAAATCACTGACATCGTGAGACCGGAAGGAATGAAAGCCGAACTCCAGGTGGTATTTCAAACCATCGAGAATTTACACAAGGCCATTCCACATCATTCCGGAGACTGGTACTTTACCGGAAACTTTCCAACCAAAGGTGGAATGCGCGTAGTGAACAGATCGTACGTCAACTACATGGAAGGCAAGTTGGTAAGAGCCTATTAAGTATTGTTGCTTTCAGGTAGATAAAAATCGAAAGACATTTTCTCCATACACTTGAAATGTCCTTTAGGGCATTTATCGTAACCAATTTTTGAGCATGGGCGACAGTCTAGCTTGTTGTTTTCCAAAACCGTGAATTTGGTTCTGTACGGGTACATACCAAAGAGTGGGATTGTATTTCCCCAGATACTAAACACTTCCTTTTTAAGAGCAGCGGCAATATGCATCATGCCCGTGTCGTGGGTGAAAACATAGCTGGCTCGCTTGGTAATACTGGCTGACTGGTTAAGGTTATACTTCCCGCAACCATTGAAGACAATGGTGCGTTTACCAAGCTCATCTTTCAAACCTGACTCCACGTCACGCGAGTTATCATTTTGTTCAAAGAAGTTTCTCACCACCTCTCCATCTTCAAAATCTTCCCTGCCTCCAAGCAGAATAATAGGCCTGTTAATTTTATCGCAAAGCTCAATCATTCTCTTTACAGGAAGTTTTTTGGTGGCATGTTGTCCTCCAATTGCATAAACAACAAAACCATTGCGATGACTTTCGGGCAGCCACTCGTCTGGTACTTCATCTTTTTCTGGTATGAAATAGTCAAGCCCAAGTGAGTCATTTTTGATTCCCAAATGAGCGACAGTTGCCAGATATCGATCAACGATATGAAGAGACGGAAGCTTGTTGATTTTGAAATTTACCATCAACCACTTCTTCCAATTCAATTTATTAAAACTAACGGCCTTCACGCCAAGAGCCGCCTTAATCATACGTGTTCTGAGGTTGTGATGCAGATCAACTACAAGGTCAAATCGTTCTTTCTTAAGTGATTTAATCAACGGGGTCAACCCACCGTCAAGCACATGTACCTTGTCGACATAGGGGTTTTCAGCTAACAAGCTCGCATACTGTTTCTTTGTTGCATAGTGTATCTCAGCCTGATCCAACTGCGTTTTCACCACCCGTACAACCGGGGTGGTGAGTACAATGTCGCCAATGGACGAGAATCTGATTACCAATATCTTCATTCGGAACTCCTATTTGCCGAGGTCATAAATCTAACTCAATCCGGGTGAGTAAACTGTCAGAAAGATTTAAAATTTGATTTCAAATATCACAAATGGTAAGGAGTCTGCTTTCGCACTTCTAAAATGCGATTCGGATTTACTATTTTAGAATCTATAGAAAAGCTACCTGAATCAAACCGAAAAGAAAGCATGAACTACTGGCTTATGAAAACGGAACCCGGGACCTATTCCTGGGACGACCTTGTTAAAGACAAAAAGACCGTTTGGGATGGGGTCCGGAATTTCCAGGCCCGCAGCAATATTAAGGCGATGAAAAAAGGAGATACCATTTTTATTTATCACAGCGGGGAAGGCAAAGAGATTGTTGGGCTCGCTAAAATCTCCAAAGAACACTTTCCGGATCCCAAGGATAAAGATTGGGCGGTGGTCGAAATCTCTGTTGACAAGAAACTAAAAAAGCCAGTGACGCTTGCGGAAATAAAGGCAACCAAGAAACTGGCGGATATGGTACTAGTGAGGTCTTCTCGACTTTCCGTCCAGCCCGTTAAAAAAGAAGAGTTTGACCTGGTGATGCAAATGAGTCAGAAATAGATGTTTCCTGTAAGCAAGATATTGCCTCAACTCATCAGGTACTCCGTTATTACGATTGCTTTGACGATGGTTTCATCCGTTGGCTTTGCACAATTTTTTCCCCGTGGGCGATATGAGAAAGAGCTGAAAAATTCCGACAATGGTTTTACCATCGTATCTATGGCTGAGAGCGGCATCTCGCTCATGAGAGAGAAGAATAAATTCAACGATGGAAAAAGGCTATGGGAAATAATCCTCCTCGACTCATCATTGAACGAGAAATGGGTTTCAGATATTGAGATGAAATCCAACTACGACATGATCGGGTACGAGTATGCCGAACCCTATGTCTACTATCTTTTTAGAGAGGGAGATCGTGATTCCAATAAATTCGAACTTTTGCAGATTCACCAAACAAACTTCACTGTAAAACATTTTGAAATCAAGCACGAGTTTTCGCTCAGGCTAACACACTTCGAAATGGTGGGTGAGAATGCAATTTTTGGCGGCTATGTCTCTCGCGAGCCTGCTGTAATGCTTTACGAAACGCAGACTGAGCTTATCAAAGTAATACCAGGGTTCTTCCTTAAGGACACAGAGCTGTTGGACGTGAAGGTTAATCACAACAACACTTTTAATGCATTGATGATCGAAAGGAATTCACTTGATAAGAGACACCTTGTTCTAAAAACATTTGACAATACGGGAGCACTTCTTCTAGAGGATTATATCGAAATAGAAAAAGAGAAGAATCTGCTTACAGGTATTACAAGTAGCCTTCAACGGGAAGAACTAATTATTCTGGGCACTTATACCGAGGGAGTAACCACCGAAGCACTTGGATACTATTCTGTCCTTGTTGATCCTTTCTCGAACCAGGAAATTAACTACTTCGCTTTTCCCGAACTTAACCACATACTTGATTACCTGCCTGAAAAACGGGCCGACCGGATCAAGGCTAAATCGCAGGAAAGAATGGACCAGGGGAAGAATCCGGATTACAAAGCACACGTACAGCCCGTACGGATTGCGGAGAATGATGAGGGCTTCTATTTTCTTTCTGAGATGTATGAACCTGTTTCGTCCAATCCTCGCCCCTACTGGAACAATTACTACAGTCCGTATTACGGTTATGGGTTTACGCCTTATAGTTACAACCCATTTTTAAATCGTTACTCCAGCTCACCCTATTCTGTGAATTCAATGGACGAGAACAGCTCAACAAAAATGATTGAATCAGTGCTTTTGCTTTTCGACAATCGCGGCAAAGTGCTTTGGGACAACAGCCTGAAATTTACTGATGAAAAGCGATACTCACTCGAGCAAACTTCAGACTTTATAGTGAGGGACAATCTTGCCTTTATTGGCTATAAAAAAGAACAGGAAATATTTGCCAGCGTTGGATCTCAATCGACACAGCATGAGAGTGACACCTTGAGTGTTCCCCAACTAAAAGAGACAGATATCGTACGTTATGAAACAGAAGAAGATACAGGAATACGTTTTTGGTACAAGGATCACGTTTTTGTGTGGGGATATCAATCACTGAGAGATCAGGAGAAACGTGGAGACGATCCCATTCGATATGTATTTTATGTAAGCAAATTTGAAGCTGAGTAG
The DNA here is from genome assembly GCA_050185175.1 of Cyclobacteriaceae bacterium. Classification (GTDB taxonomy): domain Bacteria; phylum Bacteroidota; class Bacteroidia; order Cytophagales; family Cyclobacteriaceae; genus ELB16-189. Next base: position 83,042 of record JBFWZR010000004.1, on the reverse strand, counting down.
CACCATATTGACAATTGGGATTCTGATGACGGTCCTGACCTCCTTTGGTCAGGTGGAGCAGATAGATCGTTTCGAAATCGCTATCAACAATGATGAAATTTCTGACTTTCACACTGTTTCTGCTGGCGAGAGCGGGCTCATGATCTATCGAAGGATTTTTGAGCCCGGTGTTGATAAGCTAGAGATCACCAGGATCGATACCACCCTTCATGAAGTATGGAAACAGCAGGTTGAAATTACTAAAGACCTTGTTGCAGTTCGTTCTGCCGTCAAGGACAACATCCTTTTCATTCTCTTTAGAAATTCGGCACTTCGTTATGGCAATTTCCATATTGCCGCGATTTCAGTCGCTGATGGAGAGTCATTCGTTTACACCGTTAAAAACCTCATTCCTTTTCAACCCTCAGAATTTGTAATTACTAATACTGCTGCACTAATCGGTGGATATTTTAACTATAGGCCGCTAGTCGTGTACTTCAATTTTGATACTCAGTTCTCCAAAATACTCCCCGGCTTCTTCAATGAACCCGGTGAACTCACCCAGATTAAAACGTATGACAATGGCACCACGGATGTAATTGTGAGCACCGATAACTACGATAAAAAGAAGTGCCTGTGGATCCGGAACTATAGCGATGATGGTGATATTATTAAGACTACTATTCTTCAACCCGAAGACAAAAAGAACCTGATCTTTGGAAGATCAATAAAAGTGGACGATGAACAGTTAGTGGTCGGTGTCTTTGGAAGGTTTAAAGAATACTCTCGTGGTCTGTTCATCGCCAGAATCACTCCCACTGGCGAATACAACATTCAATACCACGACTATGCTGACTTCGAACACTTCTTTAACTACATGAAAGCAACGAAGGAGAAAAGAGTGATGGGAAGGATTGAACGAAAGAAAATCAAAGGAAAGAAGGCAAAATTCAACTATCGATTTGCCGTACATGAGATAATAAAAGCTGGAGACGAGTTTGTGATGCTGGGCGAAGCTTTTTATCCGCAATACGCTTATCCCAATGGCGTGATGTATCGCAATGGAATCCCTCAGATGTATAGCCACTCTTTTAACAGGGGCGGATATACTCTAATCGGATATCACTATACACATGCAGTCGTGATCGGGTTTGACAAAAAAGGTAATCTCACATGGGACAACAGTTTCGAAATCAATGATGTGACTACCCCCACGCTGAAACAGTTTGTTAAAATCCAACCGCTCGATGACAAAATCCTCTTGCAATATGTATACGAGAATAAAATCCGAACCAAATCCATTAAAGACTCAGAAATCGTTGAAGGGAAATCTTTTGATGAAATCAAACTAAGGTTTGCGGACGACATACTTCGCGATGAGAAAACTACCTCCAGCACGCTCGACTACTGGTACGATGGCCATTTGTATGTAAGCGGAATTCAGCAAATCAAAAACTTCAGGGAAATAAAAGTAAATGCTGACCGCAAGGTTTTTTTCGTAAACAAAATCAACTATAAATAAGGGTTCAGCGCAATTTTAGTATCTTCGCGCTCAGGCCTATGCAGAAGAAACTCATTCTCGACTCTGATCTGCTTGATATCACCCTGAATCGGCTTTGCCAGCAACTTATTGAGACTCACGATCAATTCCAAGATACGGTCATTCTGGGGCTCCAGCCGCGTGGCATCTACCTGGCCGAACTCATTCATCAAAAGCTTGAAAAGCTCTCAAAGTCCAAAATTCCACTCGGATATCTGGATACTACATTTCATAGAGATGACTTTAGAAGACGGGACACTCCCGCGAAGGCAAGCGAAACAAAAGTCCCGTTTGTAATAGAAGGCAAACATGTGATTTTGATCGATGATGTCCTGTTCACTGGCCGGACCGTTCGCGCTGCCATGGACGCGATGATCGCATTTGGCCGACCGGCCAAGGTGGAGCTTCTCGTTTTAGTAGACAGAAAGCACAACCGGGACTTACCGATCGCAGCGGACTATGTAGGTAAATATGTAAATACGATCGCCTCGCAAAAAGTATTGGTGGAAATGCAGGCGCAAGGTCATAAACACAATAAGATTTGGTTAGTCAATCAGGATTAGCACTATGTCGAAGATAAGTCAACCGCATCTCCTCGGAATCAAGAACATCACCACCAAAGACATTGAACTTATTTTCGAAACAGCCGCCAATTTTAAAGAAATAATTAATCGGCCAATTAAGAAGGTGCCCTCACTCAGAGATGTCACTATCGCCAATATCTTCTTCGAAAACTCGACCCGTACCAGGCTATCTTTTGAACTAGCGGAAAAAAGACTATCGGCCGACACTATCAACTTCACTGCCTCCAATAGTTCTGTGAAGAAAGGCGAAACGCTGCTCGACACCGTCAACAATGTGCTGGCAATGAAGGTGGACATGGTAGTGATGAGGCACGCCAGCGTTGGAGCGCCACACTTTCTTTCAAAGCATATCAAAGCAAAAATTGTGAACGCTGGTGATGGGACGCATGAACATCCAACCCAAGCGTTGCTTGACACATTTTCCATTCACGAAAAACTCGGAACAATATCAGGAAAGAAAGTAGCCATCATTGGCGACATCCTTCACTCCAGGGTTGCGCTGTCAAACATCTTCGCACTTCAAAAACTTGGAGCCAAGGTGATGGTGTGCGGTCCTCCCACATTGCTGCCGAAGTATATCTCAAGCCTGAACGTGACCGTGGAGTACGATGTAAAAAAAGCACTTGAGTGGTGTGACGTAGCAAACGTACTTCGCATTCAGCTGGAACGTCAACAAATCAAATATTTTCCCTCCCTACGGGAATACTCTATTTATTACGGCATCAACAAAAAACTTCTCGACAGTCTCAAAAAAGAAATCGTGTTGATGCACCCGGGACCGATCAACCGAGGTGTTGAACTTACAAGTGATGCTGCAGACTCCCATCATTCAATTATTCTCGATCAGGTAGAGAATGGAGTCGCAGTCCGCATGGCTGTCCTCTATCTGTTGGCAGGCGCTGCAGGATAGCTCCAATTAGCGGTTTTTCAGCGGATTTTTTCCGGCCTCGTCAGTCGAAATTAGTAACTTTGTAGCCCCCTAATTTTGACATCATGATCTACAACTCCATTATTGAAACCATCGGTAACACGCCCCTGATCAGACTGAATAATCTGACAAAAGGAATAAAAGGAACTATCCTCGTTAAGGTGGAATACTTTAACCCGGGCAACTCGACAAAAGATCGAATGGCGCTGAAGATGGTGGAAGATGCGGAAAAAGCCGGAGTGCTGAAACCAGGTGGCACCATTATCGAAGGGACAAGTGGCAACACAGGTATGGGTCTGGCGTTGGCGGCCATCGCCAAAGGCTACAAGTGTATTTTTACCATGGCCGATAAGCAATCCCAGGAGAAGATTAACATCCTGAAGGCTGTCGGTGCTGAAGTTATTGTCTGCCCAACCAATGTTGAACCTGAAGACCCAAGGTCGTACTACTCGGTAGCAAGAAAACTCAACAAGGATATTCCCAACTCATTTTATCCAAATCAGTATGACAATGCATCCAATGCAAAGGCTCATTTTGAAACGACTGGTCCGGAGATATGGACTCAAACTGGCGGAAAAATAACTCACTACGTTGCAACGGTAGGCACAGGGGGCTCGATGTGCGGAACTTCAAAATACCTAAAGGGCCAAAACAGCGATATTGTCAGCGTAGGTATTGATACTTACGGTTCGGTTTTTAAAAAATATAAGGAGACTGGCGAATTCGATAGAAATGAAATTTACCCTTACCTCACTGAAGGCTTTGGAGAAGACATCCTTCCAAAGAATGTTGACTTTGATGTCATTGACAAGTTTATCAAAGTGACAGATAAAGACGGTGCTGTGATGGCGCGAAGGCTGTCACGTGAGGAAGGTCTCTTTGTGGGTTGGAGTAGTGGTTCCGCAGTACATGGTGCGTTTGAATATGCACAGGATAATCTAAAGGATGGCGACATCATGGTAATTCTGTTGCCAGATCATGGTACCAGGTATCTAAATAAAGTCTACAACGACAACTGGATGAAAGATCACGGGTTTCTCGAAGAGAGAAGCTACGCTACGGCAAGAAAAATTATTGATCAAAGAAACGGACATAATAGCCTCTACACTGTATCAAAAAATTCGGCTATCGGAGAAGCTATTTCCATTATGAATAAGGAAGGGATCGACCAGGTGCCTGTCGTAGAAAAAGGCGAGTTTGTGGGAAGTATTGCAGCATCTAGTTTGTTGGAGAAAGTAATTCAGGATCCTAACATCACTACAAAGCCCGTGGGAGAAGTAATGGATGCGCCAATGACTTTTGTAGCGATGGACAGCACGCTGGATGTGCTGTCCTCGTTGCTAAATAAATCAAGCAAGGCGTTGCTCGTCCGTGACGACAAGGAGAAAGTTCACATCATTACCCAACACGACATCCTGAAGGCGATGACCTGACAGAAAGCAGTGAGAGATGAGACGACTGATAGCTTTGTTGGTTTGCGTGTGTGAAGGGTTGATTGCAGCTTCACAGCCGTCTTCGGTGAAAGACAGCATTGACTTTTTATTATCCAAACAACCGCACGACAGCGCGTTGGTGGTCACCCTGAATGATTATGCCTTTGATCTTTTGAAGTCAGATCCGGGCCAGGCCCGCGACCTGGCAATCAAAACATCTGAAATCGCGCGCGAGATCAGTTTTCATACTGGTTACTCGCGATCACTAAATGTTGTGGGTAGTTCCTACTGGGTAACGGGAGACTATGAACCCGCACTTCGTTACTACCAACTTTCAGCACGTTATTCAGAAGGGATAGATGACCTCAACGGGCTCTCTGCGGCATATCATAACATGGGGGAGGTTTACAAGAAAGTTGGGAATTATAAAACAGCAATAGAATACCTGGAAAAGTCTCTGAGCTTTGACAGCACTAATCAGGCTAACTTTGCCCTCACACTTTTTAACATTGGCGAAGTTTATCTTTTCCTTGGTGAATATCCTCAGTCGCAGGAATACTTTGATCACGCCCTGAAAGAAGCTGTTCCCCTGAATGACCAGAGGACAATGGCCTACGTATATCAAAACAGAGGTAAGATTAAGTTTCTAACCAACAAGTACAACGAGGCACTCCCGCTTTATGACAAGGCCACGGAACTTTGGAAAGAGCAGGGAGACATCAGAAGTCTAATTCAGGTCTATCAGGACTATTCGCTCGTCTATCTTGCAACTGGACAATTAGACGAAGCGGAAAAAATAATTGATGATGGTATCGCTTTAGCGACCGACATTCAGGCGATGGACCTACAAGTCACCAACTTTGATATTGAATCCAGGATCTACAAAAAGAAGGGCGACTTTAAAAAATCACTGGAGGTACTCGAGAAACATAATATGCTGATGGACAGCGTTTATAACCTAAAGAAATCAGAGCAGATTGCTTTGTTGCAAGCATCTTTTGAATCAGACACCAGAGAGATTGAAAACAAGAAACTGCGCCAAGACCAGGCAGCTAAGGATGCGCGTATTCGAACTCAGCAGTTCTTGATCCTCGGTATTAGTATTGTTTCTGTGCTGGCAGGTTTGATGGCGTGGATATCCATCAGGCAACACAACAAGATATCCGAAGTGAACGCGATTCTTAGCGAAAAGAACCGCGAAATTGAAGACAACCATTCTCAGATAGAAGAACAGGCGCAAAAACTAAAAGTGCTGAACAGTAAGCTTTCAGAACTTAATAAAACACTGGAGAGCAAGATTGAGGTAAGAACCAATCAACTAAAAACACAAAATCACAAGCTTGCAGAATTTGCTTTCATGAATGCGCACCAGCTTAGGGCGCCTATTGCGCGAATTATGGGACTAATCAACCTGATTCAAAAAACAGATCTTCCTGAAAAAGATAAAGTCATCGTTACTTACCTGGCGGAATGTGGAGATGAACTTGACCAGATCACAAAAAGCATCTCAAAAAATCTGGAAGAGGACAGCGTCTTTACCGAAAACCTCGAAGAGTAATATTTATTTACCTTTCTTAATTTCAACCTCTATCCGGTCGTTGTATCCTGACAGTGTGCTTCCTTGAGGATAAATCATCACCTTTCCTCCCTCGGCCTTTGTCTTAATTCTCTTGGCTTCGATACCCTGGCTCACCAAATAATCCTTCACCATGTCAGCTCGATATTGAGTGAGTTGTTTTGCTGAAACTGTTTCTCGGCTGTTCAGTGTACTAGTCTCAAAGAATTCGTTGGAGCTACCCTTGGTGACAATATTTCTGGATTGCTTTCCATTGCAATGTCCGTGCACCATGATTTTATATTTTGGTTGCTCCTTCATCAAATCAACCAACCCATCAAGTTCAGGCCTGGACTCAGGAGTGAAGATTGCAGAATTTCCAAAAAACCGCACTCTATTAAACTCGATGTAGTCCCCACGCTTCGAGCGTACCAGTTCGACAGGAATAATGTTTTCGCTTTGTGGCCCAATTCCAGATGACAATACTGCAGGATCATCCCAGCTAACCGTAAGATCTACAGGTCGGTAACCTGGCGCTTGCACTGATACGATAAAAGCTCTTTCTGAATTTCTTGGTGCGGTGAGATACACCACCTCATTGCCGTTGAATGCCTGGTATTGGCTTGCTGTAGGTGACTCAAGAATATGAACTTCACCAAGTACTTCTTCATTGGCACTAACCAATTTGAACATGAAAGGCTTTCCAGCAGGCTTCTCCTCAACTGGCTCTTCCACCGGTTGTTCTTCAGGCTCCTCCTCAACCGGAGTTTCCTCAACTACAGGCTCTTCTACAGGTTGCTCGACTGGTGTTTCCTCTACCACAGGTTGTTGCTCAACAGCCGTATCTTCGTTTTTGCCGAGTCTACCTGAAAACACCCAAGCGTCTTTGTACTTAGTTTCCACGCGAATTTTCATCATGAACTTGAAGGCAGCCCTTTTATCATCGGTTCGGAGAATATAAACATAGTACAAACCACGTCCCTCATTGATTGCGTATTGCGCGCTGAAGTTGGCATTGTTTGCCTGATCCGTCCAGCGAATGGCATTGTCGATTTTGGAAAATGCTCCAATCACAACATAGTGTTGAATGTCATTATCAGCTTGAGCCGAAGTTGAGCGAGGCAACGCTACCGCGCAAAATACTATAAGGAGTGTGACGAAATTCTTCACAACAATTATGTTTGGATTCCTCCCAAATTAAGCAATCATGCTCTAAAACACCAGAAACGGGGATTTTTGATTTTGATTTAGGGACGAACAATACCCCAAATGGACATGGCCTGGTGTATTCGACCTCATCAATATGGATGGTTTTTCCCTTAGTTTTCTATTATTTCTATCTCCACCCGCACGTTTGATTGTGCCAAGCTATGGTTCTTGTCATACAAAGGTCGCTTACCTCCCCACGCCTTGATCTCCATTCGGTCTGCGTTTATTCCCTCGTTTTCAAGATAACCCTTGATTACATCCGCTCTTTCTTCAGAGAGGTTCTTTGCGGAACCACGACCTTCCTTCGTATCCGAAAGTGAAAAGTAGTTTTTCGAATCGCCCATAGTGATGATTTTTCCGGCAGCGTTTCCGTTGGTATGGCCGTGAATCCGAATTTTGTAAGCTTCATTTTCATGCATCATATCAAGCAAGTTGTTTAACTCGTAGCGCGACTCAGGTCTCATTATCGCTGCATCCTTGAAGAAGTAGACATTGTACATCACCGCAATATCTCCCTTTTGCAAGCGTACCAGCCCAAAATCCAAAATCGCTTCTTCATCATTACCTCGTTTTACTTTTTCAGTAAGAAATGGATTGTCATAGTTGACTTTAAACAGCAACTTTCGATATCCCAACACTTCGCAAGCCAACACGATGTTTCCAGAAGCATCTGCACGTCCTACAGTAACCACTTCGTTCCCGGGATAAGACATCAGCTTTCTCCCAGCATCGTTAACAAGGTCAACCTCACCTTGGATCTTCTTGTTGTTAACGGTATTGAAAATATTGAATTTGAATTTTCTATTTCCTTCTGCATCAAATCCCGTAGCCTCCCTTACCGCCACAGCCAGATTACCCGCTGTTGTCTTGACGAAATTGTCGCTCACCGCAAGTTCTGGTGAGTTAACACCAAGGGAAACCAAAATTTCCTTCATCAATCCGGAGACTTCTTCTTTCTGGTCATTAGTTTCAAAGTACCCTTTTGCCGCATCGGCCAACACATTGGCCAAAGCCTCTTCACCTGTCGCATTAATTTCCTTGTAAGCTACCCCACGAGTCGGGTGGTTAAACTCCAGGGCTTTCGCTGCAAATGCATCAAAGCTCTCTGGATCTTTCTTACGAAGAAATTTAACGACTGGCTTCAAGCCTTCGTGAAAAGGTTGATCAGTTTGTGACTCGGAAGCATTGATCGCTAAAATGTTGTTATTCGAATCAAAAAATCCGGTCACCGGCTGGTCTTCCTCAATGTCGTACCCAAGTGATCTCAACACCTTTCTACCCTCTTCATCATCTTTAAAGACAATGACCTTTGTATTAGCGTCAAGGTTGGTAGCCGACTTCTTTACATCTTGTATTGTCTGATAGTGGGCTTTCTGTTGTTCGCTGGAGGCACCACTAATCATTTTTTCTACATCCACTCCCGCAAGCTCATCGGCCATTGAATAAGCCTTAACTTCGGCCGCTTCCTTTTCCATACTTCCTTGTTCAGCCTTCACTGCGACTTCACCATTCGATGCTACCAAGGCATCGCGCACAGTACCCTGACCCTCGACCGATGCCATGGCTGCTTCTCCCAGTATACCATAGTATACCCATGAGTCCCAATAGCGAGACTCTTTTCGGAGCTTCCTCGCTTCGGCAAATGCCTGAACTCGGTTGGAGGTATTCAGGACATAGACATAGTAAAGCTGACGATCCGGGTTCATATCAAACTTTACATCCGGATGAGTGAGCTTTGCCTTTTCTGAAAATTTCACCGCGTTGTCACGGCTTGAGAATGCTCCTATCACCACGTGGTTTGTAAGAGCTGAGTTGGCGTCACCTGTTGAGGGTTGCGCAAGTGTGGAAAATGCCCCAAAAAATAGAACAAATGCCAGGTTAAGATTAAGGCCCATAGACTTTACCTGTTAAGATTAAAAAATCAAAAATACTGAGTATTCATTGATAAATTTAATCAAAAACTCATAAAACCTTACATTTCAACAAGTTATGGAGATGCCAAAATTCGAAATGACTGGGTAAGGATTTGACCTTCGTCATCGACCAGTGTGAGGGTGTGCTTGCCTATGTTCGCAGTGAGGCTCAAATGGTGAGTTTTCTTGGTAGATCCTATATAATCACCATCCAGATGCCAATAAACAGTCGATTGAGATGAGCGATGAGCCGCCTGAAATAGTGTTCTGCCGGGAGATCCATCCAACTCTCGAGGAATAAATATCTCAGCGCCTTGCTTCGGATAGACCAGGTCCATTGCTACCTGAGTGGCAGGCACGCAATCGCTACGAGTTGGAGGTAGCGGGCGATAGCTGATATTCTTCGATCGATAATAATATTCTTGAACGGGAGGCAACACAAACCAATTTGCTGAGTGCACGTTAGTCAAAGTTTCGCAATCGAGATTGACCTGGAAGCGCTCATCGCTTGTGAGGTGAATTCTTCGATGATATTCACAAGGAAGAGACGACAATCCTGCTTTTGTTACCCAGGTAGCAACTGATGACTCGCAAAAGGATGAAAGACGTTGTCCGCTTTTTGCGCAAACCTGAATCTCTGTAAGCTCCGACTCTGGTTTTTGGAACCAGGACTGTCCTGGTAACAAGGCAAACAAATCAAAGAGTATTGGGGCTGCCATTTCAGTTCCGGTCAATCCGGGTCTGCCTTCGCCATCTGCATTACCAACCCAAACACCTACCGTGTACTCAGCGTTTGTTCCTACCGCCCAGCCATCTCTGAAGCCGAAGCTCGTTCCAGTTTTCCATGCAATCGGTTTTGTCGATGAAAAATGTTGCCAGCCAGTCTCCTCTCCCGGGCGATATAATTCTCTCAGTGCGTCAAAGGTGAGCCAGATCGATGATGCATTTAACCAACTGGTTTCGCTCAGCTCAAGCTGTTGTTGTTGGTTGGCGTTGGAAACGTAATAGGGAGAATGAAAATTACTTTTATGATACCTTTTCGAACCAGGTTTCAGAAAATAGTGATTCAGGGTTCGCGCCATCGATGCGTAAGCACCTGTGATATCCCACAATGTTCCTTCTGCACCTCCGAGCACCAATGAGAGTCCATAGTGATCTGCCTCGTACTTCAATGTGGTCAGGCCAACATTCTTCAATAGATTGTAAAATTTCTCGTATTGATATTCCTGAAGCTCCAATACTGCGGGTATGTTGAGTGAACGGATCAACGCCTGATCGGCAGGAACAGCACCATCATATTCTCTTGAAAAATTCTTTGGCGAAAATCCGCTAATAACGGTCGGCACATCCGACACAAGGGTTCGCGGCAGCATTCCTCCCTCATCCATCATTGCAGCATAAAGAAATGGTTTGAGGATACTTCCTGTGCTGCGTGGAGCTGTTACTACATCCACCATTTCCTGATGGTCTGCTCCAGCATTGGTGTTTCCAACGTAAGAAATCACCTCCCCCGTTTCAACTTTAAGAATAATCGTTGCAGCATTAAATACCTGATTGCCGCTTATTCTTCTGAAGTGATCGCCAATAATTCTTTCCGATTGAATCTGAATTCGTTCATCAATGGTAGAATGAATTTTTTTTTGATCATGCCCTTCCATCTTAGCTCTCACCAACAGGTGCTTTGCCTTCTGAGGCAGCGCATGGGGATTTTCCGGAATCGGTTCAGAAATGGCCAGCTCATAGGTCATTTCATCAATTTTCTCCGCATTCTTAAGTTGCAATAGCAGCCGATCGCGCTTCAGTTTAAGTTCATCGCGATTCCTACCCAGGTGAATAAGTGAAGGATTGTTGGGGAGAACTGCGAGCATGCAAGCTTCAGCCCAACTCATTTGATCAACACGCCTCCCAAAGTACCGCCATGCTGCCGCCTCAATGCCAACTACATTACCCCCAAAAGGAGCGTGCGATGCATAGTAAGCAAGAATCTCTTCTTTGCTGAGTGCAAACTCCAACCGAAGTGATTGTATCGTCTCTATCGCTTTTGCTACAAAAGTTCTTGATTGATTTTTTCTGGCCAGGCGTATCACCTGCATCGTAATCGTGCTGCCTCCACTCACCACTCTTCCAGCCTTAACATTCTGTTTGATGGCCCTTCCGATGGCCGAGGGATCAACGCCCCAGTGACTGTAAAAGCGCTTGTCTTCAAATTGAACAATTGCAACTTTGAATTTCTCAGGTATATTTTGCTGAAGTGGAAATCGCCACTGACCATCATCCGCTATAGAGGCAGACAGAAGATTTCCATTGCGATCTTCCAGTACAGTAGAATATGGATCTTTAAAAAGGGGATCGGGTAAAGAGAAATAAAAGAAAGTCAAGAACACTACCACGAGTGTACCAACCCCGACTTTCCAATATTGTCTCAACCAATTCACGAACTACGGAACCACGTTTGCCTTCACAACCTGAACCTCTCTGCCTTTTTTGCGAGTGTAAATACTTCTGTCATACATCGCTTCGCAACTTACGGCAGGCAAATAATAGGACCCGGCATAGCTGGCTGTCAGCATTACACTGAATGTCTTGGTTTGATTCGCTCCCAAATCAAAGTAGGTGTACACCCGATCATCTCTAATGTCTTGATAAGTTGGAATGTCTCCGGTAAGTCGATCTTCAGCATCTTCAAGTCTTAAGTTGTTGATTTCCCAACCGCTCGGGAAGATCTGATTCAACGCAAGGTTTTTATACGTGCCTCTCAGCCCCGGATTACCTACAGTGACTGTAGCGATAAACTCCTGGCCCTGTTCCAGAGTAGATGGATCAAGTGTATTTCCGTCCGTGTCTGCGTAGCTGACATTGAGTTTCAGGTTGTTTTCCTCGTCCTCTTCCGTGCCACGAGCTGGCACACCTCCCGTGATCACGTTGACATACAATGAGCCTGAGCTTGTGTTGTCGAATTGGAACGAGACCGCCTTGCTCTGCTCTGCTGAAAGGTTAATTTGAGCGATTGGCAGCTCAGTACTTCCGGAGATCTTTTCACCATTATAAGTATAAGTAAACTTGATTGCACCTTTCTTCTCCATACTGGCAAAAGACCCAACAGACTTAAGACTCCATGCTACGGTCTGTGTGCTCATCCAGGAATTGGGATTACTCAGTGCCGCTGAAATTTCCTTAAGCAATTCAAACGCTTTAGCTCTTTCATTGAGCATGACTAAAGTTTCAAGAATAATCGCCTTGTCCCTTAAATCAGACCCGTAGGAGTACGCCATCTCTTGATATGGCTTGATAGCGGTTGGCAAATTATCAATGAGTTTCTTTGCTGCCTCCGGCTGTCCAGCCTTTACATAAGCTGCCGCTAGCATCCACTTTGACTGAGGAGAAATGCCGTTCATTTCCCGAAGACGATTCATGGCACTGAGTTCTGCATGGCCCGCCAGAGCAAGCGTATACAATCTATAGGCCTGCACCAGTTCATCGCGAGCGTATTCTCGCCCAACTCTCCACGACTGCGCCTTATCTCGTTGATACTTTCTCCAACGATTGAGCATGTCATTAGGAACGAAGTATCCTTTCGCTGATGCCTCAAGTAAGAAGTGTCCAGCATAAGTTGAGCCCCAGCTATCAGAATCCTGATTGCCCGGCCAATAGGCGAAACCACCATCTCGCGTAACGAATAATCTCAACCGGTCAATTCCAGCTTTGACGTTTGCCTGTGTTTTATTCTTAGTCTCATCATTAAGCACCATCACCTGGTCAAGGAACAACTGTGGGAAAACGGAAGATGTAGTTTGCTCAATGCATCCATACGGATAATGGAGCAGGTAGCGCAGCCTCTGTCCCAGGTTAACGGGTGGCAAACTCGACACTTCCAACGTTGTCGTGTTTGTTCCTACCACACCGACAGGAGTAATTGTCGCATTCCAACTTTTTCCAGCTTCTATGAATTTGTCCTGCACTTTCGTTACAAATGGATTTGGGTTTCTTACCTCAATCTCGATAATATCTTTCGCTTTGTAACTTCCTGACGATACTTCAACCTCCAGCTTTGCAACTCCGGTTTCGCTTTTCACCGCCAACTCAAAATCTGTCGTCATATCAGAACTACCATTCATGTTCACCGTCTTTGAACTTCCGTTTGGCAGACTAAGCGGCCCACTCACCTTGACATTGATGCTCACCTCACGAATTCCTTTTTCCATTGCAAACAAAGTGATCGGTAACTTCAAACGTTCCTCCGGGCCAAGCACACGTGGTAGTGTAGCAAGAACCATTAGCGGTTTACGCACAGGTGTTGCTTTTTCAGCCTTACCATAAGCACCTTCATATCCTGCTACCAACATTGTTTTAACGGAGCCAATGTATTGCGGCATTACGAACTTGTGTTCATTAGAACCACCGTCAAGTGTGATGGGGCCAAAGAATTTTACTACAGGCTTGAAGCGATTTGCCTTGCCATCATCCTCCTTTGCGGCCATCTCGCCATCACCTCCGATAGCCAACAGCCGTTCTACTCTTCCACCAAATGCTCCCATCACCTGATCATATAAATCCCACGTCTTTACCCCCAATGCCTCTCTTGCGTAAAATCGTTGCCACGCATCAGGAGTGGTGAACTTGGTTAAGTCAAGTAAGCCTTCGTCCACGATAGCAAGTGTGTAAGTCATATCCCTGCCGGTTTTCTCCGAAACTTTTATTACCACTTCCTTTCCAGGCTCTAATACATCCGGCATCTGAATCTCCGGCTGCAAATGTGTATTTGGATTCTCCACCCCAATTGGAATCACACCATACATTCTAATAGGCAAATCATTGACAGTTTGTGAATGCGGCTGTAGCAGTGTGGTGTGGACAAATGCATTGGGTGTCATATCCGCTGTAATGTCAATTGCGAATTGATTGTCACCCTTTTGCGTTTCAACCCAATAGGTTTGTATCACTCGACTTCCACTCTCTACACTTACAAGAGCTCTTCCCTGCCCACTACCCGGAATAACGATATTTGCTTTTTCCCCAATGTTATAAACAGGTTTGTCAGATGAGAATGACAGCATAGTTGCACCCTGGCTGTTACCACGCGAGCGGCCTGCCCAACCCGGCCAGTCGATGTACACTATTTTTCCAGTGCTATGACCTGAAACAGGATCATAAGCTTTGACAAGGAATCGACCCCACTCAGGATAATCAACTTTAAAATCCCAATGACCTTTTCCATTAACAGTTTGTATACGTCCCGTCTTCATCGGGCGCGAATATTGCCCTGACATGTAATTTGCATTGTCACCAGAATCATCCCACCACCAGCGCCATTCCAATTTGTATAGTGACATCTGAATCTCACTTCTTGAAACCGGATTGCCATCGGCATCGATTGTCACCACCTCAGCACGCTGCGTTGTGTCGGTAAGTAACATCCCGCGCTTGTCTCCTTTCGGAAGGCGCACACCCGTAAATGAAGAGTATGGATAATAGGGAATACTAAAACGATCGATACTGAAGTTGCCACTCTCTTCAAAAACCTTTCCTCGGAAGATTGCATTTAACTTTCCTGGTGCCTGATCAGACAATGATAAACTAGTATTGATCGTGGCATGACCGTCATCGTCAGTTGATCCACTAAAAATCGGCTGCACCTCACTGTAGAAATCTATTGTAGGATCATCGAATGCGTAGTCCGAATATTTATCAAACTTAGTTTCAGACCTGGCAAGTAGCACCTCAAATTCAGCCTTGAGGTTTTTTCCAGGCGCTCCGTGAAGCCAGTTAACCTGAAGATTTCCACTTACGTTGTTGTCACCTGCAGTCAGTCGATCGACACCAAAGTCGAGATTGATTTTTAACCGATTTGGTTTCACCGTCTCAATTTTCAATGTTTTGGTAAACTCCGTTCCTCCCACTTTCACTCTTCCAAGCCAGTTACCGGTTGGGTCTTCTAAGCTGGTCTTGGTGGCGAACTTGTAGAAACCATTTTCAGAGCCCGATCTTACGAGACGTGATGTCACCTGCCCTTGAGGGTTTTGTAATTCAAAAACTACCGGGTGATTGGATGGTAGAAGTTTGAGTTTATCTTCTAATAAGAAAGTGACATAAAGTGAATCTCCAGGCCTCCAGACACCTCTTTCCTCATAGATAAATCCTTTTATTCCTTTGCTCACATGCTCACCCCCAACATCAAAATTGCTGAGCGACAGTGACTCACCGTCATTGAGTTTTAAATATCCACGTTGACTGCCATTTTTCGCAACCAAAAGAAAAGGCATCTGCTTGGAGGGGATGATGGTTTTTCCATCGGAAGATGTAGTTGACGATGCTATAAGTTGTTGCTGAAAGTCGTACAACTCCACCTGGATACCGGAGAGTGGCTCTGTTGTCTTTAAATCATTGACAAATATCAGAGTGTTTCCATCGCTTCCTCTCTTCGCCACAAGCCCGAGGTCAGACGCAATCACATTTTGTTTGATTGATCTGCTGCTATTATAATATGACGAGTTACATGGATTATCTCTCTGTGACCAATCGTAATCTTCGTTGTAGTAATAATCTTCGTAAGAATCCCAGTAGCTGTCTTCACCTTCATCGTTTTCATCCCAATTCTCGGTATCAAATCCAGCTTGATCACCTGAATTCAGATCAACCTGAGTGGCACCATCACACGCATACGCGCGATAATCTTGCTTGAAGCCCAAACGAACCTGGTAGATGGCACCGGGCTCGGTGTTGATGAGAGTCGAGATGTCGAGGGTAAAGCGATTCCATTTCCCAAAGTCCGTGACCCCAGCGTTCTCCAACACCAACATCTTTTTTACAATCGGTTTGCCTACGCGTCTCAGTTGCGAGTTTCCATTGATGTCGTTGATCTGCAGAAACTGCATCACATTCTTCTCGTAAATTTTAAGAATGGTGACATCTATCGCCCGAAGGTTCACCGCCTCAAAGGGCATAATCAATCCGTCAGTACTTGGCAAGATTGATCCTTTGCCAGCAAAACGAACGGCTGGCTTGACTTGTTCGAACATCACTTCAAATGAAGTTCTCTCCTTCATCTTGTAGTCGAGAACATTGCGAACTCCCGCTTCCACATGAAGAGTTTTCGTGCCAGTTTGTCTAAGCCTGGGGTACACCCTCACCTCGTTGTCCTTTATTTCATACTGAAGATCACTAAGACCTTCAATCCGGATGAGACCGTCCAGGTTTTGTCGTTCACTTAGCGGATCCGAAAACTGAACCACAACAGCTTGTGATGACCCTTGATCAACCTTTACATTGGTAACACTAAAATCCCCGAGTGCCGGCACCTTCACCTCCTCGTCTGAAGTTTGGCCAATACCGAGCACCTCACCATTTGCTGCGAGGCGCACTACTGTTGCATTGTCTTTTCTCTTTACTTCTTCTACAGTAAATGCATGTTGCTTGCCGTCTGCTGCGTGTGCCCATGAAATAGATAGCGAATTTCCTTCTTGTTGTGCAGTGAGCATTTTTTCAATCTGTGCGTCTTCCGCAAAATCAGCGGTAGTCAATATCCCTTCTATTTTTTGACGAGTAAGGTCTGATTTCGAGTATGGCAACACATTGTCAATTGCAATTCCAAAATTCTGGGGAATGATTCGGAAAGAGTAGTGAAATGTTGAAAGTTCACTCGGAACAGTGAGCACTTTCGACAACGAGAAGTCTACGTCATAGGATTGCCCCGATGTCATTCTGCTGGTTGGCTTGAATTCAACTGTGCGAGTATCCAGCCAGGTTACTTTACCATCCACAGTGGGGTTGAAACTAAAAAGCTTTACAGATGACTCCTGCCCCACCATATTTAAATCAACTGCATCTTCGGTTAGAACAATTCGAATGGTAGAACCGGAACCAATTACTCCAGCCGTATAGGATGAGACAAATTCACCGAAGGCGGGATTTATCCCGACACCATCATCCTGGTTGCCTGAATGACCTTTGGAGAAATAAAAAATCAAAGCAACAACCAAAACTGTTGCGATCAGGCCGAAGCCGATTCTCTTTGTACTTGAACTCATAGGGATATTATTAGGAAAGATGAATATCGAGAATTTACATAAAGAGTTGAACAACGGAATGATATTTTTAAGTCAAGCTTAAACAGGGCATTAAAACAGTATATTCTTTGCCTGACAAGGCATATGGCCTAACTTTGCGCTTTGATCAATGTTGCATCTAAATAGCTGAATAACCATGACATTCCTCGAGACGGAATACTACGGCAATACCATTGAAAACTATTTGATATGTGCTGGGATCATTTTGGGTGGAATGCTGATTATCAGACTATTCCGCAAAAGCATCCTGGCCAGACTAAAGAAATGGGCCAGCACTACCGAAACCAATTTTGATGACTACGTTGTTGCCGGTGTAGAACGATTTGTGCTGCCGATGCTAAATGCCGGTGTCATCTATTCGGGTTTAAAATACCTGGCCCTTTCTGAAAAATTAACCAAGATCGTAGATGCATCTCTCACAGTAGCCATCACATTTTTTGCCGTCCGCCTGGCTATCAGCACAATCAAAATATCTCTAGAAACCTATGCCAGAAAACAGGACGGAGGAGAGGAAAAAGTAAAACAGTTGAGAGGTATCATGGTAGTGATCAATATTATTCTTTGGTCACTTGGTGCGGTATTCCTGTTTGACAATCTAGGCTACAACGTCACAGCAATTGTAACAGGGCTTGGTATTGGAGGTATTGCCATAGCGCTTGCAGCACAGAATATACTTGGTGATCTTTTTAACTACTTCGTGATATTCTTTGATCGCCCTTTTGAGATTGGTGACTTCATAGTGGTAGATGACAAGAGAGGTAACGTAGAATACGTTGGCATTAAGACCACAAGGATCAAAAGTATCTCGGGCGAGCAAATCGTGATTTCGAACAGTGACTTGACCAACTCGCGTGTTCACAACTTTAAACGAATGGAAAAACGTAGGATCGTCTTCACCATTGGCGTGACCTACCAAACTACTCCGGAACAACTACGGGAGATTCCAGAAATTCTCAAAAAAATTATCACTGATCAAGTTGATGCCGAAATCGACCGCTGTCACTTTGCTACTTTCGGTGATTTCAGTTTGAACTTCGAAACCGTGTACTTCGTCACCGAACCAGATTATGTGAAATACATGGACATACAACAAGCCATCAATCTGAGAATCTACGAAGAGTTTGCGGCTAAGAATATTGAGTTTGCCTACCCAACCCAGACGTTGTTTTTGGAAAAGACTACTTCTTAGGTTTCTTTTTCAATTTGAACTTATTCTTGCCTTTAACTGACCGGGTTCGGCCCGGCTCAAAGGTATCTTCATTCCATTGCACGGAGAGTTCCAGCTCTTCATTTGAGATGGAGGTGATTTCCACTTCCTGAACTCCATCGAAAATCATTATTTGAGCCATCTCATCTTTAAACACCCAGGTGCCGGCTGATTTCCAAACAGGACTTCCGTTGGCGCTGGTGTAGTTCGTGTTGCTAAAAGAAATGACAAAGTCTGTGTACAAAGCACTCTGATCAACATCGTCTACAGTAACGATCGGGTCTTGCCAGGCTTCTGCAGAGGTGAGCATTTTGGTTACCTGCTCCTGCGCAGTGGGCTCATCTTTTTTACAACCCGCAAGTGAACCCATCAGTACTATTGCACATAGGGTGATGTTGTACAACGAGGAGCATTTATTGTTTACGTATTTTCCCATCTCAACACTGTTATTGAGCTATTGGTGATTATTGACAATTCGGATCAGTAGGACAGCTGTCCTGATCATCCGGTACTCCATCGCCATCGGTATCAATTGGGCAGCCTCCTGAAGTCCACATGGGTACGCCAAAACAAAATGTGAGCGTTTGTCCATTACTTCCTGGTTGTAAAGTGGTCCAAACTGAACCATTCCAATACATCATTTCACCTGGTGTCGATCCGGCTGGCATTGCCGGAGTCGTTTGCCAAGTTGCATTACCTGTTGCATCAGACGTGAGAACTTTTCCGGAAGCAGGACTACCGGCACCAGGAAATTTTACACTACCTAACACATGCAGCGTAGCCTCAGGAAAAACACCGATCCCCAGGTTGCCATCATTTGTAAAAATGAGCTCATCTGAAGTACCACTTTCATCAATGAAACCATCTCCATCATCATCCAATCCGTTGCCTACAATTTCTGTATCCGTAACATGAAGGCGTCCGGAAGGTGTCTTGGTGTTGATCCCAACATAACCAGCCTCATTGATAAACATGACGGTTTTATTGTTAGTACCTATGTTTAAGGGAACTGCGTCTGTTGTTCCAATAAAATTCGTTCCATCCGTTGTTCCACTGTTTCCTGTAAGCCCCCAACCGCTTCCACCTCCTGCTGCCTGCCAGGTAGCAACACCAGTTGCATCAGAAGTAAGTACTTTGCCTGGTGCGGGACTGCCGCCTGTTACCTGCAATCCACCTGTTACAACTGTTGCTGTGTTGCCTACACCCATGCGCACTTCGGTAACGGCATTGTTGCCAAGTTGGATGGTGTTGCTGGCATTTACCATAGCTCCGCTTCCAATTGCAGTAGCGTTGGTGAGTGAACCAGATCCTACATCAGCAGTGTATCCCACCGCAGTATTATTGGAACCAGTTGTGTTGCCAGACAATGTGTATTCGCCAAAACCAGTATTGTTATTCCCAATTGTATTATTAATAAGGGAACCATATCCATTGGCTGTATTATAGCTTCCTTCAGTATTGGAAAAAAGAGTTCTGAATCCAAAAGCTGAATTGTGTTCGCCAGAGCTATTAGCAAAATTGCCTGCTTCTAAGCCATAAAAGGTATAGGCAGTAGAAAAAGGATCTATCATGCCTGCCATTTGGTTATTCACTTTGAAATTGAGGGACTGATAATCCGTGGTCCCCAAAAAATTCAAATAAGAAAGCCCTGTATTCCCCGACAAACTCCAGCCACTTCCTCCACTAGCTGTTTGCCAGGTAGCTACTCCAGTTGCGTCAGAAGTAAGCACTTTCCCTGCTGCCGGTGTGCCGCCTGTTATTTTGAGACCACCAGCGATAAGTGTTGCGTTACTTGCGGTTCCTGCAAAAACCTGGCTTACATTCCCATCACCGAGTTGGATCGCATTGCTTGCTTTTACTATGGCATTGGCGCCTATCGCAGTTGCATTGTTGTATGTGGTCACACCATCATAATCTATGTCTGCATTATTACCTATGGCTGTATTATTGCTTCCTGCTTCATTGAATAACAATGCATTTGCACCAATCGCGGTATTATAATTCCCAGTAGAGTTAAGCGTCAACGCGCCTGTTCCTACACCGGTATTCTTGATACCCTCCGTGTTTGTTTGTAAAGTCTGTATCCCTACTGCTGTGTTCTCCAAACCAGTCGTATTAGCATAGAGTGTATTTAACCCAAAAGCAGTATTATAATTGCCTGTTGTATTAGACCGGAGCGTATAAATTCCAGCGGAAGTATTTCCTGCGCCAGTTGTATTTTGATTTCCAGCTTCAAATCCAACGAATACATTCTGATTGTCTGTTAAATCATCATTTGCACCAGCGCCTTCTCCGATAAAAACCGAAAGACCGGTATTGAGCATCTCCAGCTGGCCCTTTGTGGTAATACGTGATCTTAGAATATTATTGGTTCTAAGGTCCAACGCTTTGTTGTCGCTGGTGCCAATAAAATTTACTCCCTCCACTGTACCACTTGTTCCCGTCAACCCCCATCCAGTGCTGCCTGCTGCATTCACCACGTAAGGACTACCCGTGGTTCCGGTGCCGGTAATCGTGATATTACTGCCAGCAGTAACGACTGTTTCTGATCCATCAATAGTTGGTTTGTTACTAAGGTCGTTATAATCACCGGAAGAAGCTACGGCAGCCAATGTTGGAGTGTCTGTCAAATCAGAGTAGCTACCGCTTAAAGCCACGTTTGACAACGTGGGTGCGCCTGTGAGATCACCATATTGACCAGTTGTTGCTACAGTTGACAGTGTCGGTGCGTCTACCAGATCATTATAACTTCCACTAACTGCGATTGTGCTTAGGTCCCCAGTGTTGGCCTTTAAAGTCAATTCATCATTGATCTTTGATGAAGTCCAGGTCTTATCTACAAGAATTTGGGTATCATCAAATGCTACACCAGGATCACCAGTATCTCCTTTAAGTCCCTGAGGTCCTGCTTCGCCTTGTATTCCCTGAGGTCCTTGATTACCTGGATCACCTTTGTCTCCTTTCGGTCCAGGTGTTCCATTTTCTGAATATAATGCATATGGTACGCTCAGCAACTGCGAAGTGCCCATACTAGTGTAGGAAGTTCCTCCAGAAAAATCTGCCTCGATCTCCATGAACTTTGCTCCGCTTCCCCAATTGATGCCCGCAAAAGTTCCTGATTGAGGTATTCCACCTCCGATGGAGAGGGAAAAAACCCCGAAGGCATTTGTCGCGGCCGTATGTGTTTCGCTGTAGACAACTGATCCCGTCTCCGTTTGATCATGAATGCGCACACGCAAACCAATATTGCTACTCGCTATTGGAAGTCCGCTGGAGTTGCGCGCCACGGATTGATATTTAAACCCCTGTGGGGCTTGCCCAAATGAGTTTATGGTAAGGAGCGAACAAATTGAGACTAGACAAACGAATAATGCCTTTTTCATAGACATGGTGGATTTAGTACTTTTCTATTTTTTGAATTTGGCTTGCACCGGATAAAATATTGGCAATTCGAAGGATGTAAACTGCTGCCTTCATTTGCTCGATATCCATCACAAGGACCAACGGTGTAGAGCCTACATCAACATTCTCACGAATCAGAATCTGGCCTTGAAGGTTGTATAGGCATACACTATAACTACCAGGCTTAGAAATTTTCACTTTTAGTTCATCGCGGGCAGGGTTAGGGTATGCAAGGATATTTTCTCTTTCCTCATCAATGCCGGTAATGGTGACCTTAGTTGGTTGTTGAAATCCCTGTGTAAGAAAGCCGATAGGTTTGGAGTACGTCTCAATCATTATCTCGCCAAGCGTCCAGTCCAGGGAACCCTGGCTTTTGACAAAACTTTCTCCGGTAGTGGCAATAACATCAGACGGAAGAGTTTGGGCAGGAGCTATGTGGAAAGCAACCAACGCGATCAAAAAGATGACGCATTTTAAGGCAAGGTTGCTGATGGTTGCTACAGACGTTCTCAATTAATCGAAGGTAATTAGCGGTAATGCAATTCCAGCTTCGATTTTGCCAATCAGGCAGTATTCTTTGCAGGCAGGGATTTATCTTTCATGAGTTATCAATTGGCTACCAGGTCTCATCAAGGAACAACCCTTGAGAAGGGTAAAAACCTTCTTCGATATGACAATGCCATCTTGAAGAAGGTTTTTAAGGATGATTTAAACTCTGGTCAGTGTTGTCACCTCCTTGCATTCGCCAGGGTCCTGCTCAATCACTGTGAGTGTGGTTTCAGTTACAGTAAACTCGTACGTATCAGCTCCTGATCCTGTACCGAAAGTGATTTTATTCCCATCAATTGAATAGGATTCGGGTGGCTCTCCTTCAAACGTGACCATATCTTTTGTGATTACTACTACTTCGCAAGGCGAAGTGCAGGTCTCGCTCTCATTGTCATCAGGATCAGAACACTCTGATGCGACATAACTTACAAATCGCCAGGATCCAACTATCAGCTCAGCCGGATTTCCATCATCGTCATCTTTGCAGGATGTTGAAAGTAGAATCAGGCAAAAAATAGGTAGTAGTAATAAACTTAGCTTTTTCATATCAAGTTGATTTAATCCGTTAATGAAAACCTTCCAAACAGCAGGTGTTGCTACTTCACAATGGCATCACCGCTAATGTTGTTGGAGAAAGTATTGTTATTCGCCACGTTTAAAGCATCAGGGTTCTGTTTTCCCGCCTCTACCAAAAGACCGTACCCGGCACTTCCTGAAATCGTGTTGTTTTTGAATGTGCTGCTAGAGGCTACAGTTTGATTGAAAACCAGGTTTGCAATTTCTGTCGCAGGCGTAACTCCGTTCTTAATGATGGCCGTCTCTCCCCCATTCTTTATCTGGCAGTGCTCGATTTTAGCTGTGGTCTGCACCAAAATCCCAGCCCACGATCCACTTGTGCCCGACTCACCATCGAAGGTGATTGGTAATAATCCTGAACCTATGGCGGTGAACTGTCCTTGTTCCAAGTCTAATTGCTTTCCAGATTTAAATCGAATGTTCACACCTGGTAGCAATATCCATGAACCACCTGAAAGTCGTACGGAACCTGACATAAGGTAGTAGTTTGATCCACCCAGTGGGCTCCATGTGCTCCCTGGAGAGGCATTGATATTTGGTACAAAAACCTCCACTGCGGCCACTCCATCTGACATTGTGTAAGTATTAGATGCAATAGTGGGGACATAAAAAACATGTGTTCTTATTGCCGGCTGTGCGGTCCCTGAAAAAGTACATCCACTAGCAGTTACGGAGGTGTTCATGCTTGCATTATATACGCCATAACCTCCGCTATCATTAATTTCTACACCAGAAAGTCCAGTCACTGCCTGACTGATATACAGTGCCGCCTTTACTGGTGTGCTGAAGAAACCCGTACTGAATACATCACTTCCTGCATTCGAAATTGTCGTGTTGGTAATAGACAGCTGGTTGTTACCTGCATATGCTATTCCCTTCCACGCAGCTCCATTCAGACCATCCAGATCACTTTCTTGGATTGTTAATTGATCTTGTGCTAAAATACCGGCACCCTCCTTCATATAAATTGTAGAACCTTGAATGATAACTGGTGAACCTGCAAGAAAATCCTCATCCAAATAATACTTTGCCCCGTTCCTGAGTTTGAAACTCTGCCCTGAAAGTGCATCTATCGTACTTCCACCACTTGGTTGTAAATGGATGTAGTCATAGTCTGTAGGGTAGGTATTGAAGCCCAGTAAATTGGTAAAAGCTACAGGAGACTTAATGGGAATGGAGCTTGAGAAGCTTGAGTTACTGATGATGGCTTCTGCACCACTCGTAAATGTTGTAGCTAAAATATCGTAAGAACCAGAGTTCACGAAGATAACACTTGAGAGGTTAGTTATTGAAGGAGTATTCCCTGTAAAGACTATGGAAGCCGCCTCAGTCTGCCCTTCAAAAGGGGACGCCCCAGCGTTCTCAATAGTTGTGAGTACTTTGATGTCAATCGTTCCCCCATCAACCAATATTCCTTTCCAACCCGTGTCGGAGGTAATCTTATGGTTGCTTGAGGTGGAAATGTGAAACGCACCATCGTCCTGCACGATGATGCCCGCACCGGCTGCTACCTTCACTACTACATTGCCACTTGCGTTACCGGGGTCATCAAAATTCAAATTAAAACCAGCAGGAATAATCAGATCTGAGGTGATCACATAGTCGGGCATGGATGGATCAGAATCTATGTCTTTCAGACTCATATTCTCTGTGAGCGTTCCGCTCAATTCAAGTGCACCGGCTACTGTCACAGTTGTTTGATCAACCGAAAACTGACTATTATTTGTTAAACGAAGCGCAAAAGTATAAGTGCCGTTCTTGGTGGGTGTGAACGTTGGGTTCGCTGTGTTTGAACTACTGAGAGAAATACCTGATTGACCACTAATGAGACTCCACTCATAGTTGAGCACAGCTCCAGCAGGTCCTGTGGAAGCTGAGCCATCCAGGGTTACAGTTGTTAATGGTGCAACTGTTTGGTCTGGGCCAGCATCAGCTTTAAGTGAGTTTGCCGGATCTCCACCATCGTCTTCCGAGCAAGAGCTAGCAATGAATAGAATAGAGAAAATAGATACTACCGTGTATACCCAAAGATTTCGTTTCATTAGTCAAGGATTTAATATTTGCCAATTCAGGAATTTGGCCCATTTCACCTTGATCATGAAGGCCCGTTTTGTGAAAGCGGGTTTATCTTGCCGGAGCGGGTGTCAAAATTTTGTAAAAGATTATGTGCGATTTTATCGAAAACAACTTTTATAGTAGTTGTATTCGCGACAGAAATTCCTGTCGGTAGCTTTCGCTAATGGGGAGCTGGTGTCCTGAGATGACAAGTGAAGTGTCATCGAAAGATTCCACGTTACTGATATTCACCGCGTAGGATCTGTGTATTCGAACGAGCTCGCGTAGATTAATCTTTATAAGAAAAGAATTCAAATTCTGCGACAAGACGTAATTATTCCTGCTGGTTTGTATATGCACGTAGCTCCCAGATGCCTTCACAAACAATATCTCCTCTGAAGATATCTTTTCGTGTTTACCATTTGCTCTGACAAAAAGGTTCTTATGAATCAATGTTTCGTAGCTGGAATCAATTGACTCGTTTCTACTTATCCCCTCCGGCACATGTCGTCTTGAAAAATTAAACAAAGAGAGGTCAACGGCAACGAGCAAATTTGAATGCGTAAATGGCTTAACAAGAAAAGCGTTTGGCAAAGTTGCCTTTGCCTTCATATAAGTCTCTCTATCTGAGTTTGCAGTAATGTAAATAACAGGAATCTCGTACATCTCTTTGATTCTCTCCACCAAGGCAATTCCTGTCATCGCACCCGCCAACCTAATATCAACAAGCAACAAGTCGGGAGGATGGGCCGATAGTTCTTTAAATGCATCTTCTCCAGATTCATAAATCCCCATCACCCGATATCCATGATCTGTTAAAAATGCACTTATGTCCTGAGCTATGGCAAACTCATCCTCTACTATTGCGACATCAATCGTCATACTCTTTGAACAGTTTTAATAACACTCATCGCCATTTAGGTTGTGACAACTTCATTTCAACATGTAAGCCATCTTGAAATAAAATTTTCATTTCGCCATTCAACTTAGATCTCACCAGCTGATCAACAAAACGCAACCCAAAAGATTTGTTCAGTTGCCCATTTGGCAGCAACTCTCCGTTTCCATTATCAGCAATTTTAAAAACCCAATGTTCAAACTGTTGGTGCAGACTTACATAAATTTTTCGCACTGCTTGAGTTTTGTCAAATGCGTACTTTATGGCATTTGTGATCAGTTCATTGCTAATTAATCCAATTGCCAACGCAGAATCCACATTCGCATGAACTGATTGCAGATCCATACACAACTCAATATTCTCAGCTTCCAATGATTGAACAGTGAGCTGACACTGTTCGCCTACATACTCCTTGAGATCTACGGAGCCCAGGTTATCAGCCTTGTACAACATTTCATGTATCAATCCCAGGGAGTAAATTCTTGAGTTAACATCCTTAAGAATACTGCTTGTTTCAGGGTTTTGATTGCGTGCCTTCAGGTTAATCAAACTACTGATAATCTGAAGATTATTCTTAACGCGATGATGAATTTCCTGCAAAAGGATCTCTTTCTCCTCTTTCTGTTGGCTTACAAATTTGTACTGTTCCTCAATAATCTGATTCTGTTTGGCGAGTAATTGATTTGATTTCTTCTTCTTGTCAGATTCATGGTAGAAAAACAAGCCGCCTGCCCCGACCATCAGGACGGATACGACTGCAAGCGTGATTTGAAGATTCCTGGTTTTTATTTTTTGCTCATTGAGAAGGTTTATCTGCTTAAGTTCCGCCAGTTCAGATTCCTTCTTAGCATTTTCAAAGTCGACCTGTAGTCGGGTGAGATTAATTGCGGTCTCTTGTCGGTTGATGCTATCAAGGTAATCTTTAAATCTTTCGGAGAAATAAAGCGCTTTTTTATAATCTCCCTTCTGCTCATAAAGCACCCGACCTTCGTTCAGTAAATTCTTCTCATGAATCAGTGATATTTCTTTCGCCAGCATTAGACCAATTTCCAAATGCCTTTCTGCCTTCCCGTAATTACCGAGCCGTGTGTGTGTCCTTACCAAATGTCGATGAATACCGGTGAATGTAATCCGATTGTTCATACGATAGCTCATGGCTAGTGCGGAGTCGTAATAAAACACAGCAGAATCGAGTTGCCCAAAATGTGAATGGGCGTCACCTAATAATTCCATTGTGTAGGAGGCGTTTGGTCGCGTGTAGCGATCAAAATCCTCTTTGGCCTTATAGTGATAGTAGAAACACGAATCTTTCATTCCAGCACTTTGATAGTCGATCGCAACTAAATCCCACTCTGGTAGTAAATTAATCGCGCTCATCACCTCACAGGCTTTAATAAAATATCGGGCTGCCTGTCTGTAGTCATTTAACTGCCGATGTGCTTTGCCAAGGTTTTGATAGGTGTGATACATCAACATGGTATCCCCGCTGGCCGTGTAGTGTTTTAAATTTCTAAGTTCAACCTCTATTTCTCCTTTATAATAAATTGAATCAATCATTAATGGCCCCATTGCGCCCATTGCCTCGATGTAGTGTTTAGCTTCTGGCAATTCATCCCTTAATTTTTCCCCTTTAAAAATATACTCGACCGTTTTCTTAAAGTCGCCCTTTCGGTGGTACATCAAGGAGAGGTCATGAAGGATCATGATCATAGCCTCCTTATTATCGGTATCCTCTGCAATAGAATAAGCTTGCTTAAAATAATACTCAGCTGAATCGTAATACGCCTGGTAATAGTAGGTATTACCAATAAGATCAACCGACTTTGTCCAAGTGTCGTAATCTTTGAGTGCGCTTGAAATCTTTACTGCCTTCCTAAAGTTGGCCAACCCTTCCGGGTATTGCCCGTTAGCCCAAAAGAATTTCCCGTACATCATGTACGCCCGTCCCCTGCATCGCTCACAGGTTGAAGCCATTGTTTGTTGAAAAAGACTTTCAACTTCTTTAAAGGTTTTTTGAAAGTCTGCCAGGTAGCGATCTTCCAGCCAAGTAATCTTACTCCACAATACGGTACTGTCCATAGGAGCAGCCGATTGCGCACGTGCGGAAAAGCACGTGATCACCATCAAAAGAGTAATTATCCGACTTGACACAAGTCGAATTTACTCGAAAAAAGGGCCAAAGCCATCCAATGCTGTAAGTTTCACTTACAAACTACTTGTGTGGCTTACCTGGCGGAAAAATCAGATCAGACTTTCTGTCCAGCGGTATTCATCACCTTCTGCTGCACCTGAATAGACTCGTTATGCACCAGCTTCAATAAATTGTTAACAAACTCGCTGGTTAACCCCATCGCATTGCCCTGAGAAATTCTGGTTTCTACGATTTCTTCCCAGCGATTTACCTGAAGAATGGTGACGTTGTTTTCTCTTTTATAGTTTCCGATTTGCTCGGAAATCTTCATCCGGGCTGCCATAGTCTG
The DNA here is from genome assembly GCA_050185175.1 of Cyclobacteriaceae bacterium. GTDB lineage: Bacteria > Bacteroidota > Bacteroidia > Cytophagales > Cyclobacteriaceae > ELB16-189. Next base: position 54,671 of record JBFWZR010000004.1, on the reverse strand, counting down.
CATGATATTATCATCTAATTGATCAATCTGCTCGCGAAGGATCGTAAGTGTGCTCTTGAATTCTTTGTTCGCTGTTGAAGGAGTTCTCACTACTAAGTCGTCAAGGATTTTACCCAACGCGGACGGTGTCACCTGTTGCTTGGCATCACTCAGTGCGACTGAAGGCTCAATATGACTCTCGATCATCAAACCTGCCATGTCGAGATCGAGTGCCTTTTGGGCGATAAATGGAATCAACTCACGCTGGCCGGCAATGTGACTGGGATCGCAAATGATATCCAGCTCCGGGAACCTGGTTTTCAGCTCAATGGCAATATCCCACATGGGTGCATTTCTGAATGGCCCTTTTTCGAACGAAGAAAATCCGCGGTGGATGGCAGCTAATTTTTTTATGCCAGCACGATTTAATCTCTCGAGCGCTCCAATCCACAACTCAAGATCAGGATTAACCGGGTTCTTTACCAGCACGGGAATGTCAACACCCTGCAGGGCATTGGCAACTTCCTGAACAGAAAATGGATTGACAGTAGTGCGTGCACCTACCCAAAGGGTATCAACTCCCGCCTTAAGACATTCTTCCACGTGTGCTGCTGTGGCCACCTCAGTGGCTACCGGAAGACCTGTCTCTTCTTTGGCTTTGATCAACCATTTTAATCCTTCACTTCCAGCCCCTTCGTACTGACCAGGGCGAGTGCGAGGTTTCCAAATCCCAGCGCGCAATACGTTTACCTTACCCAATGCCGCCAATAGTTTCGCTGTACTCACCATTTGATTTTCGCTCTCTGCACTGCATGGACCACTGATGATCAAAGGGCGGTCAGCATTCGTCCAGGTTTGCAATGGTGATAGGTTCAATTCCTTTTTCATTTTCGTTCTATTTAATCTTCAGTTAATGATTCCACTTTATTGTTCTTTTGTTCATTTAGTTCGATGCCGCTCAGTACACGCCTGATGTCATTTGCCTGCCTCATTATTCTGTGAACTTCTGCAGTATCTTTTTTCATGAGGTGATAGTGAAACCGCTGCAAGTGCATGATATATTCAAGCAACGCCTGACTGAGATATTCTACATTTTGCTCAAATATGGGAGCCCACATATCCGGAGAGCTTTTCGCCAATCGAACAGTAGATGCGAAACCACTTCCAGCCAGCGCAAAAATATTTCTCTCATCTTTCTCAATATCCATTACAGTTTGTCCAAGTAAGAATGAACTCACGTGGGACAGATGCGAGACATACGCAACGTGCTTATCGTGTTCCACTGGTTCCATAAAAATCGTCTTCACTTTAAGGGCTTTGAAAACCTCGTTAGCGATAGACAACGCATGATCTGATGATTTTTCCTTCTCACAGATAATCATCGTCTTGTTTTCAAACAGTCCATTGAGCGCTGCCTCTGGTCCAGAGTTCTCTGTTCCCGCTATCGGGTGTGCTGCGACAAATTGGTTTCTGTTCTTGTGATCGCTTACTGCCTTACAAATCGCAGCCTTGGTAGATCCGGTATCGATCACCACGGTTGATTCATTCACCTGATCAAGAATCAATGGCAATACTTTTGTAACGGCATTTACGGGTATCGACAAAATACAAACGTCTGATTCACTCAGCGCAGCCTCAAGCGTGAAAACCTTATCAACGATTCCCAATCGTACAGCCGTATCACCGTGCGACTCATTTTGATCAACGCCAATAATCTCAGTTGCGAGGCCACTCTTTCTCAAGTCGCGCGCTATTGATCCTCCAATTAGCCCTAAGCCAACAACTGTTACCTTCATGACGCGGCCTCCATTCTTTGTTTTGACTTCTCTCCAACTTTGAAATTCTCAATTCTCTCCTTTGCTTTTCGCAGATTGCCTTCATTGGCACATAAAGAGATCCGAACAAACTCTCCCCCAGCATCTCCAAAAATGAACCCAGGGGTAATGAATACCTTTGACCTGTAGAGAATTTCATCAATCCACTTCTCAACGCTTTCAACATGCTCAGGTGCCTTTGCCCAAACGAACAGACCTACCTGATTTTCATCGTACGCACACTCCAACTCATCTAATATTTCGAACGCAAGTTTTCTTCGCTTTTTGTATGTCGCATTAAGATCATCAAACCACTGCTTGGATTGGCTAAGCGCCTCAACTGCGGCATTTTGAAGTCCGAGAAACATACCAGAGTCCATATTACTCTTCACTTTCAAAACGGCATCAACCAATTCCTTCTTTCCTGCAACCCAGCCAATACGCCAGCCGGCCATGTTATGCGATTTGCTTAGCGAGTTGAGTTCAAGTGAAACGTCTTCTGCTCCATCTATTGCCAATAAGCTCTCGGGCCTATCATTCAGGATCAGGCTGTAGGGGTTATCATTCACTACCAGGAAACCGTTTCTCCGAGCAAGTGAAATAATTCTTGTCATAATGGATTTATCCATCACACTTCCGGTTGGCATGTGAGGGCTGTTAAGCCACATGATCTTAACAACAGAGAGATCTCTGGATTCGAGGTCCTCGATGTCAACCTGCCATCCACGATCTGCATTTAGTTTATAGGTCTCGATATTTGCTCCTACTAGTTTCGAAACCGAAGCATAAGTTGGATAACCGGGATCAGGAATCAGCACGGTGTCTCCTTCATCAACAAAGGCCATCGAGATGTGCATGATACCTTCCTTTGATCCCATCAATGGCAGTATTTCATCATTGGGGTTTAAATCAACACCATAGATACGTTTTGAAAAATCAGCAATCGCCTGGCGAAGTGCCGGCACACCTTTATAGTTTTGATATCCATGACTTGTAGGCAGTGATGCGGTCTTGGCGAGTGCCGCAACGGTCTCCTCGCCTGGCATCAGGTCAGGGCTTCCGATCCCCAAATTAATTACGGGAAAATCTGGAGTATCAAGACTACGCACCTCCTGAAGTTTCTTTGAGAAGTAGTACTCCTCAACTTGCGCTATGCGTTTTGCTGTTTTAATCATCTCTTTAAAATTTAATCGCTGCCTTTTTGTATTCACCCATCACATTCAGATTTCGTACTTGTCGCAATACCAATCGAATGGCGTCATCATAACTTTTCCTTTTCTTCCACTCCACATCTATGTGAATTGTGTATTCACTTGGCTTACCAATGATGGGCACCGACTGAATTTTAGTGAGATTGATGCCCTCATTTTTAAAAGTCATCAACGCATCAGCCAGGCTTCCTACTGCATTGGCTACCTCAAAGGACAAAGACGCTTTGTTAGAAGCTTTTTGCCCTGCATCCTTTTTAGAAAGAATCAGAAAACGCGTGAAGTTCTTTTTGTGCGTTTCAATTCTCTTTTCAAGAATATTCAGTTTATATTTTTTTGCAGCTTGTTCATTAGCAATTGCCGCAGTGTCCTTTAAATTCTCGACTCTAACCTTTTTTGCAGACAAAGCGGTGTCATCACTTTCGCGAATCTCAACATTGGGCAGTCGATACAGAAAATCCGAGCATTGGCGAATGGCCATCGGATGAGACTCAATCGTTTTGATGTCCTTCAACTTCACGCCTGGTAGTGCCAATAGATGCATGTGGATTGGCTGATACACTTCACCGAGGATGTTGAAATGATTTTGTTGTAAGAGAAAGTAGTTTGGGAGAATACTTCCTGCTATTGAATTTTCAATCGCCATTACCGCGTAGTCTGCTGTATTGTCATTCAAAGACTCACACAGCGCATGAAAGCTCAAACATTCTACCGTTTGAATGTCGCTTCCGAAATAGTGCATGGCTGCCACCTCGTGAAAACTAGTGGCTATACCCTGAATGGCAACTCTTACTTTTTGTTTCCTGCTCATAAACCCTCTAAAAGCAGAAAGTCCCGGCTTTCCGGGACTTTCTGAGTTTCTTTTTGTTATCGTTTCAGTCAACAAAGCGCTACTCGATCAAGTCCCGTCCGGGTTTGAAAGAAAAAATAGTAAAAATAAAATCGCTTGTTGATCATGTTAATTCTCGCTTTCGCAGTGCTAAGAAAGTGAAATATTCCTTGTGAGCCACGTTCGCCATGTAAATTTTTAAAAAATTTCATCGCCCTAACTGGCGTTTGGAAGGAATTTTAACAGGAATTAAGGCGATGACAGTTACCTTTGCGTCCATTGAAAAACCAATTAATGCAGAGCACTATGAAAGTATTTGATAAGCTATTTCTGTTGGTTCTGTTGTTTGCAATCGGATGCGGACAACCTACGAGCCAATCCGAAACTAACACAGAAGAGGATGCGGAAGAAAACCCTAACCAGGCATTGTACGATCAGGTGATGAACGTTCACGATGAGGTGATGCCAAAGATGGAAGACATATACAAGCTTAAGTCTCAACTTCAGGAGATGGTAGCGAATACCCCTGACATGGTGATCGAGAAAAAAGAATCAGTTGAGAAAGCCATTCTTCAACTCGACTCTGCCAGCAACCTGATGATGGATTGGATGCATCAATTTGATCCACTGCCGGGCTCATCGGATGCAGAAGAGGCACGCGCCTACCTGGAGTCGCAGATGGAGAAGATAAAAAAGGTGAAAGAAGAGATGGAGACCGCCATCGAGCAGGCCAAAGGACAAACCGGTAATTAACTGATACGCTTAGTTGCCTTATGATGAGGCAACTTTGCTTTCTTTCCTTTCTTGTTGTTTTTCTTTTCCCACTCCTGGTCTATTTTCAGATTATCTCTGACCACCTTCCAGTAGTCAGCACCATACTCGACAAAAATTTCTGACTTGGCAGGAATGTCCTTGATTGCTTCAATGAAGCACTTCTTTTCATCAACCACGTACTCTGCATTTGTCTTGATGCCCTTGATTCTGCTAAGGCCTTTTGCATCATTAGCGTATCTACCAAGTGCCTTCTTGTAGTTGAAGGCATCAATACAATGCTTGCTGCTCACATAAAAGACATAACCGTTCCTGTCATCAGCGAGCTTTTGCACCTCTTTCCAGGTCATGATCTCGCCTTTGTACTCGACAATGCGTGTGCCTTTTTTGATAGGCTTCTTTGTAAATAACCCTTTGCCTGAATCTGGTAGTGTAGACTTTTTGATATAAAGCTGCTTCTCGAGTAATGCCATCCCTATTTGTCTGTAGTTGAAAAAAATTACGGGCCGCAAGATGCAAAAAAATACCTCCGGGTGAAAGCTACACCGGAGGTATTCAGTATTATCCTTTCAAGTTCTAGTTCGACTTCCTCAAATAAACATTCCCGTACTCTGATTCGAAGTCAAAGCGAGGTCCTCTTCCAGGTTTTGCTGATACGTGTGTGTAGAAATCCCTTTCGCGAAGACTTTCTCCCCCAAACTTTACGTCAAGGTTAGAGTATATCTGCCCATAATTTGTTTCAGCATTGAGTTCTCCAACTTGTGTTTCATTCAACGCGGCATCAACTCCCCCATATTTCGCCACAACAGACAACGGTGCCGAGAAATCTTTGATCTCAACCATGCCATAGACGGACTCAACAGAAGTCTTCATGGTCTTGGGAATCTTGATATCAAGCACAATATCCATATCCAAGCCCCATGACATCACATCGTAGGTTGACCCATGCTCAGCCTTGTATTTCCGATATTCCTCTTTGGCTCTGAACACCATCTTCTTACCATTGTCTACAATTGTTACAATTTGAGGTAGACTTTTCATATTTCTGATATGATTTTCTATGCTCACTACATCACCCTGGTTTGAAATATTGAGTTCAAAAGCATCGTCATTGGCACCAAAGTTTATAGTCGCAGTGCCCTTGATCGAGATTTCACTCTTTTCCCAGGTAGAGATTCGAATCAACTCAGGGTAATCAAATCTCATATTCAGCGTTTGGCCACTTTTCACAGCTATCGTTTCATCGATCTGCCGCTGCCCATAGACATACGAACAGAAAAGAGTTAGTGTAAGCACTAAAAAACCTTTGAACTTACTTTTTACGAAGGTAGACGTTGTCATGAGTAGATGTTAAATTTATTTCTGTACCTCCTCCATTCATTTTTGCATTAAGCCTGTCACTGTATTTTACGAAGTCTCCTGTCTTGTCAAGTTCGAGTTTCAAAGCTGGGTCTACGAATATCTCACCCCATGATGTTGACATTTTCAGGTTTGCCTTTGTCGTGGCTGGCAGAGCTACATCAACATGACCATGCGTTGAATTAAGAGACAATTGGCTTTTGACTTCCGCGGGAAATATCGCGTCAATATCACCATGCACAGTCCTGACTCTTACAGTCCCAGTCACATTTTCCAACATCACATCATTGTGGACCGTGGAAACATCAATGTCGCTTTCCACATTCTTCAAGCTCACATCGCTTCCATGCGGAGATGTGTGAGAATAATTGACGCTGATGCCCTTGGGCACTCTGATCAACACATCAGGACCATCCATTTTCTTTAATTGCCTCACTTCAATGATACCATTAGTTTCAACCACTGATAATCCAATACCGGTGTTGTCTTCAAGTCCAAGGTTACTAATGGCTCTCAACCCTGCTGCGCGATCGTCTTTATCGCTGGAATAATCTTTCGAGACGAAGATTATTTCATTACCATTATATCCTTCTATCTTAACTTCATTCACCTCGCGGATATCCAGTTTTCCACTCGACTTCGCCAGCTTGTACTCTTGCGCACTTAGTGAAAGCGCAGAGAGAAAACCAGCAGCCAAAATCAAAGTCCGTTTCATAAAATCTATTTTTAAGTAATTCATATTATTTTTTTCTGAGATAAATCTTTCCATAGTTGCTACTGAGATCAATGCTCAAATCCCCACCTCCATTTAACTTGCCTTGAACCCGATCGCTGTACTTGATCATGTTACCCTGTGGAGTTACTTCAATCTTAAACTCAGGCGCTACAAATATTTCTCCATAAGAAGTATCGAGACGCAGGTTAGCTTTCGTGGTTGACGGCAACGCGACATCCACGTATCCATACACTGAAACAATTGAGATCGGATTCTTTATTGTCGAGTTGAAGTCAGCTTCCACATGTCCATAGATAGATTTTACTGTCATTGGACCGGTTACATTTCTCATCTCCACGCTGTTGTATTGAGCTGAAACTTCAATTTCATTCTCCATGTTTTCAAACCTCACTTTACCTCCATACTGTGAATCATGCTGAAACGCAACGATCACACCCTTGGGGACTTGAATCCTGATGTCAGGTGAGTCGGTTCTCTTTAGCTGCTGAACAACAACTGCACCGCCATTCTCCGAAACATTAATCCCCAATCCTGTATTATCTTCCAGACCGAGACCATTGATGGCCTTTAGCCCCTTCGCCCGTTCATCTGTTTTATCACGATGATCTGTTGATGAAAATACAATCGCTGTTCCATCGTATCCTTCGATTCGTGCTTTACCCAAATGAACTTCAAGTCTTCCACTGCTCTTGTTCACTTTATACTCCTGCGCATGAGCTGAGACAATCACTAACCCCAGAATCATTCCCACAATTAAGTTTTTCATTTTTTTGTTTTTGTTTGATTTACCTGTCGCGCAACTAAAGGTTACTATGACAGTGTCAAAATTCCTGAGTAGGCTTCGTCCTTCACCGCTTGAATACTCTTTTCATCTTCAATAATTTTTTCGAGATCATGAACAACACCCTTCTCTTTTATTTTTACCAACAGTTGAATCAATGCAATCTGCACCATAGGATCTTTCTGCACTGACAATGATGAAACCAATATCTCTTTAACTCTGGATTCATTTATGAATTTACTAAGCGCTTCGAGCGCAGCCAGGCGCACGTTGGTATTAGGATCATTCTCCATTGTGTACGCCAGAGCCTTTAGTATGTCATCATCCGCTTCTTTCATTTCAAATGCAACATTCACACCCTGCATCCTTTTGCTTGCTGATAAATCATTCTGCAACATGGCCATCATCATACTCTTGGTCTCTGCCATCTCCTGTTTCAGGGAAGCGAGCTCATTCTCTCTTTGATTGTTCGCGTTTAGCCAATATCCCACCGCAACTCCGGCAATAAGCAATGCGATACCAGCGGCCGCCCGATAAAATACTGGTTGAAAAAATACAGTTCGTCCTTTGCCTGAAGTCGAGGTCTCCGTTTCGAGTGTCTTTTCAAATTGATGCTTGTGATCTTGTCCTTGCTCCAGATCTGAAACACTATCCATCACGTTCAATACCTCTTTCAACTGACGATATAGCTCACGAGCGCCTTCTTCAGTTTCTAGAATTCTTTCAACTTCTAACCTTTGATCCTTGTCCAGGTTATTGTCGATGTAGTCAATCAATAGACTTTCGAGCTTCTCCTTTTCCATATCTATACATTTTCTAGTTCGAAATAATGTTCTCTGAGTTTCGCGATCGCACGATGCACTTTCACTTTAATATTAGCTACCGTAGTATCCATTATCACAGCCACCTCTTCATACTTCATATGTTGAAATCGAGTGAGTACCAGCAACTCACGTTGCTCATCCGATAATCGTGCCATTGAACGATGAAGAAGCTCCTCCTTTTCTTCCTGCTCCATATCCTCCTGGGCTGTTGACGCCTTATTTCCTATCTTCTCCACCTCCACAAACTGGTTGAACTTATTCTTATGCGCCTGGTAGTGGTCTGCGAACGCATTCCGAGCCATCTGGTAAATCCAGGATTGGAATCTCATTCCATCCTTGTACGACTGTCGATATTTCAGCAGTCGCAAAAACACATTCTGTGTAAGATCCTGACCTTGCTCCCGATCCATAGTGAGCCGAGCCAAAAAATTGAAAATGCGCTTTTGATACCTGTCGTATAGCACGGAGGCCTTTTGAAGATCACCGTTTTTAACGGCCTCCATCAACTGCTCGTCTGTCATCAAGTCTTGAGATCGGGTCAATTATTCGGGTTAGTTACCCAGAAGGGTATAAAAGGTTACAAATGAAATTTACCGAATTTCATCTCGTTTGGGCATTTTTTAGTCTGGCAATCCAATCAAGCCCCGATAATTCCTCATCTTTAACTCCTATTTATATATGGAAGGAGGAAACAATCGTATAAGCTATTTGCTCGCGTTCGCAGCCACGATTGTCTGGTCTGGTAATTTCATTGTGGCCAGAGGGCTAAACGCCATTTATACACCTATTACTATTTCCTTTTTGAGATGGCTGATTGCGTGTATCGTAATACTGCCAATTGCTCTTCCCTATATTAAAAAAGACTTTAAGCTGCTGATTGAGCAGTGGAAACTGATGGTGATCTTATCCTTTTTGGGAGTCACCATATTTAATATGTTGATTTACAAGGCAGCTCATAGCACTACGGCCCTCAACTTATCCCTGTTTGCGATCACGGCTCCATTCTATGTCGTCATCCTTAATAGGATAATTTTCAAGGAGCACCTGACGAAAAGGCAAATTGTCGGATTTCTGATTCTTGCAACTGGTTTGTTGCTACTATTATCAAAAGGCGATCTGTCAGTCTTTACGACCCTTCAGCTAAACAAGGGCGATCTATTGATGGCAGCTGCAGCTTCTGTGTTTGCTACCTACACTACGCTGGTGAGAAAAAAGGATCCGTCTATAGGCAATCTTTCATTTGTGGCCACTACTTTCCTGCTGGGTGAAATTATGCTTATCCCATTTTTTCTAACTGAGCAACTTGTATCCGGCCCCGAAGTCAACTTCACTTTACATTCCACAGTTCAACTCTTATATATTGGTATCGGTCCGTCAGTGATTTCTTTTTATCTGTGGAATAAAGCGATTGTTGGTATAGGGTCTACCAAGGCCGCAACTATATATAATACGCTACCAATTTTCAGTGCCATTCTTGCTGCTGTTATTTTAAAAGAATCGGTACTCCCCATTCAGATTTTCAGCTCTGCAGTGATCATCGCGGGTGTATCGATGGTGATCTGGGGACGAAACAGAGGCTAAGCTGTCCCAATTAATAGGGCAAAGAATCCGAGGAACACTCTTCTAATCTGAAAAATTCAAATAAACTACTCCTTGATGTCCATATTTCAGTCTTTATAGGTACCCAGTCTTAAAAGAAAGACTATGAAACCTATTTTAACCCTGACGTTTGTGCTGCAATGCATGACACTGAGCGCGCAGACCGAATTTTCAAATACTCTTACACTGCCAGAAGGCAGCAACTCTCCAAAAGCAAATCTTAAAAATATCGAGTGGCTGGCAGGCCGGTGGGTTGGTGAAGCATTTGGAGGTACCACCGAAGAACTTTGGTCTCCTCCAGCCGGCAAGTCGATGATGGGCGTGTTCCGATCGGTTATTAATGACCAAGTGAGTTTTTATGAAATCGTTACAATCGTAGAGGAGAATGAAACCCTACTTCTCAGATTGAAACACTTCCATGCCGACCTGAAGGGCTGGGAAGAGAAAGATGTAACTCAGGACTTTCGACTCGTAAAGGTGACGCCCAATCGCGTTTACTTCGATGGGTTCACGTTTGAAAAAGTTTCAACCGATCAGATGAATGCTTACGTAGTGATCGGATCAAAAAAAGAAACGCAAAAGGAACTAAGCTTTCCATATACACGTGCAAACCTAAACTGACATCGTTTCCATTCATTAAATTTAATATCATGAAAAAATTCATTCTGCTTATTCGTGAAGACCTTCGTTTACTTAAAGAAATGACTCCTGAACAATCCCAGGCTGACATCCAGACGATGGTAAAATGGGTTGAGGAAATCACACAGGCTGGCCACTTTGTGCAAGGCGACCCACTTGAAAATGATATTGCTGTGGCCGCCAAAGATGCTATTCATACAGATGGGCCGTTTATTGAGGCAAAGGAAGTAATCAGCGGTTTCACAATTATAAAAGCCAATTCTTTAGCCCAGGCTGCGGAGATTGCAGCCGGATGCCCGCTCGTCCAAACTGGTCAAATCAAAATTGAAGTAAGGCCGATATTGGAATACTAAGCCATGAATCCTGCCGATAGCCTGGATGCCTTATATAAGAAGAACTTTTCAAAGTTGGTATCCGGGCTGATCAGGCACATTGGCGTCAAAGAAATCGCACAGGCCGAAGACATCGTACAGGAAACTTTTGTAGCCGCACAGCAAAGTTGGCAAAATGAGTGGCCACAAAATCCGGAAGCATGGTTGTTCAAAGTCTGCAAAAATATCGCCCTCAAAAACATAAGGGACAGAAAAGAAATCAGTTTTGAGCCTGTGCTTGAACATCAGCAGTATTCGAACGAAGCAGATTTTTCTGAAAACGATACGTTAAATATTCTTATCGCTTGCACTCATTCCAGGTTCTCGCCAAGGCAACAGGTTATCTTTGCATTGCGTTACGCTGCAGGTTTTCGCGTAGATCAGATTGCAACTGTTCTTGGTTCTCCTTATGAAACAATTGTAAAGACTCTTCAACGACTGCGAACAATTTTAGTTGATGAAAATATTCAACTTCGATTTGATCAAGAGCACATCTCACACGCCACTAAGCTTGTCCTCGTCAAAATTCTTTACCTGATGTTTAATGAGGGGTACAAGACCTCCTGTGGAAAATCTATTCTCAACACCACACTTTGTGAAGATGCACTATCCATGACCCAGGCGATGGTAAGGAATAAAAACCTTGTTATCCCAGAAATCCAGGCATTATATGCGCTAATGCTATTCAACCTCTCTCGTTTTGATACTCGGTTTGATGACGAAGGCAATCTCATTGACCTTGAGTCGCAGAATCGGTCGAAATGGAATACGGATATGGTTGCGCTGGCAACAAATCAGCTGGTTAATTGTAAAACTGAAAACCCATCGGCATATCACATAGAAGCCATGATTGCATATCTGCATTGTGTAGCGTCTGATTTCAAAGCTACTGACTGGTCAAAAATCGAAAACCTCTATACTAAATTAATGGCCATCAATTCATCACCGTTCGTAGAGTTGAATTGGGCGATAGCCATGTACTATTCAGGCGAAAGAATGGCGGCAATCGATCAGCTTCGCAAGCTTGAAAAAATAGCGTTTATCAATAACTACCATCTTTTCCATGTAGCCATGGGAAAAATTCTATCTGAAACAGACATAGAGAAAGGAATTGGTCACTTAAAAAAGGCCAAAGGCCTGGCATCACATCTGGCTGAAAGGAACTACATCAGTGGCCTAATAGAAAAACTCGAAGGGTGAGTTAGGCACCCGGTGGAAGCTCATTTTTAACCATTCGAGCAAGAGTACTTTCAGCAAGAATCCTCAAGGTTTCGTCACGCACGCCAATAAACGCAGTACGAATACTACAGATACGCTCGTCTTTACACTCTTCGCACGGTTCATAATAATTGAGGGATACACACGGCAACATCGCAATGGCACCGTCCATCAAACGAATAATTTCAATAAGGTTGACTTCCTCCGGTTTCTTTTGAAGGTAGTAACCACCACCCTTTCCTTTTTTACTTTGAAGAATTTTGGCTTTTCTCAACTCAAGTAGGATCGCCTCCAGAAATTTTTTGGGAATTCGCTCCTGATCAGCAATCTCCTGAATATGCACTGGCCCCTGCTGATACTTCTTGGCAAGATGGACAAGCGCGTGAATGGCGTACTTACATTTCTTCGACAGCATCTAAAATTCAATTTAGAGGATTTAGTTTGATTCTTGAGGTCAATGTTTGTTTTTTGTAATCACTGAATTTCAAAAGAATCAATTTTGATCGTCTCTAAACCAACATCTAACACACTTGTCTCATTCTCCCTTTTTCTGATAATCACCTATGCTATTATTGGAATGAGCGTGTTGCAACTTGTGTCTGATGGCAACCCACCTTGGTACACCTACCTTGTGCTGGCTGTGATGGTGCCAGTGGCGATATTTCTTACCATCAAGATTTTTATCAACTACAAACGAATCTCGATCGGCAACAATACGATCGAAGTGCACCTTCCAATAAGAAGAATCAAAAAGAAATATGAGTTGAAAAGAATTGAATCATGGAAGGAGTCCTTAGTGAAGACGGGTAAAAATTCAACCTTTCGGGAGTTGGAGATTCGGTTTGATGATCAATTCAAGTTGACACTTGGACATAAGGAGTTTACCCACTACCAGGAAATCCACAACTATCTGACCAAGAAGGTTGGGGGAAAGAAAGTCGTAGATTAATAGCGCTAGCTAAAAAATAAAGTGCCGATGGTGGGACTCAAGTCATCCTGACTATGCCTGTTATCAAAAACTCCCTAATTTTTGAAATTTTGGTCTCTTCATAAATCGAATTCTTTGACCATGGAACACCCTTTTGGTACACTTTTTAAGATCATGGGCAGCAAAAATTAATGCCGCACATTATACACTTAATGTCACATAAGAATAACATACTTAAGGTCAAAAGGCCTATTGTCACGGATATCTGGATCACCTTCCAGTCAGAACTTTTGGTATTATTATGATCCATAAATTTCTGTAGCCGTCCGTCTTTGTCTATTTTCTCATTTATCAAATCATGATAATGTTGAATCAGTTTTTTATCCCAATCAAGAGCGGATTGGATATTTTTGATCACACCCCAGTGAATTATTGCAATCGCCACAGATACGATTAGCAAAGCAACACATGGAATTCTAAATTTTTGGGTTAGTAAGAATCCGATGGTCACAACAATGCCACCCCAGATAGACGCGTTGAGTTTCCATTGAATATTTCGACTTCGATCGAACCGTTGCAGTCGTTCGTTAAGAAGGCTTACCAGATGTGGGATTCTTCCTTTCATCAGCGTATAATTCCCCTAACAATTGCGCATCGTTCTACATTATCGAACATCCTATTTCTAAGGCAGTTATTTATAACCATCAAAGCGTGCCAATTAAACTATGCCAAGAATCTGGCTTCATCTCATTGGCAACCAAAAAGTTGAAAGTGCCGAAGGTGGGACTCGAACCCACATGTCTTGCGACACACGCCCCTGAAACGTGCGTGTCTACCAGTTTCACCACTTCGGCATCTTTTATTGGTGCCCAGGACTGGATTTGAATGCCGACTGAAAGTCGAGCATTCTCGAACCGACATTAGTCGGGACGGAACCAGCACCAAAAATCAACTGCACCATCAAGCTAGGTGCCCAGGACTGGATTCGAACCAGCACACCTTGCGGCACTACCCCCTCAAAGTAGCGTGTCTACCAATTTCACCACCTGGGCCTTTAACAAAAATAAGGGACCTACCTCGATCGGCAGGGTGGCAAAAGTAAAAAGGATTTAAAAAATTACCAATGGGGTGTGAACCCGGAAATTCTTCGATTTAACTCGGGCTGTGAAAACTACCGAACAGCATTTGTCCATTGCAAAGAAGCCTTATGTGGGATATGCTCTTGCTCAAACTGCTTGATGTATTTTGCGGCCAGAGAAAAGAATAAAGCGAAGAACAGCACAACCGACAGAAGGAAGAAATGGAACATATTAGGGCTATTATTACGATTCAAAATTCAGCATTCCTTCTTACCCCCTTATGATTACTAATTGGAGCAGATAACAGAAGTAATATCTCTTTCGTTTTTGATGAAAACAGCTAACCCAATGCGGGAAATTTTGAACCAGGAACCCTAAAATTGGCATCATCTTGGCCCTAACGCACTATATTCGACAAACATTACACCCATATTACAACGTGAGAAACTGCCTGATCATCACTCTTTTTTTCCTTGTCATCACAATTCCCGGATTTACCCAACTGAGCGGACACTCGGCCGTTCCTAAGGACTGGCACTTAAGAGATCCGCAAGAAGACAGTTTACAGGGAGTTAGTGTCGAAAAAGCATATGCCACAATCCTGAAAGATCAACCATCAAGAACGGTAGTTGTAGCGATCATTGACTCAGGTGTGGACATCGAACACGAGGATCTAAAGGATGTGATCTGGACCAATACAGATGAAATCGAAGGAAACGGAATTGACGATGACCATAACGGCTACATCGATGACGTACATGGCTGGAATTTCATCGGTGGAAAGGATGGAAATGTAAATCAGGACACAGATGAACTGACCAGGGAATACATTCGCCTGAAAAAGAAATTCGATGGAGTGGCCGAAAATAAAATCTCTAAAAAAGACAGGCCAGAATTTGACGAATACCAAATGATAAAGACAAAATTCGAAAAGTTAGTTACGCGCAATACTGAGCAATTTGAGCTTTATAATAATTTGTATGAAAATGTTCAGGTCAGCATAGACACTTTAAAAACGCTTCTGGGAGTTGATAAACTAACTCCAGAAGTTGTTGAAAAATTTACCACCTCTGAACCTTCGCTCCTATTTGCCAAAGGTTTTGTACTGAACATCTTTAGAAATATCGGGCCGGAAACAGATATCGATGAATTCCTTGCCGAAGTGAAGACAGCCGCTGATCACTTTAACCAAATTATCTCTTACGGGTATAACGAGAATTTTAACCCTCGCGAAATTGTTGGTGATGACTATTCAGATCCATATGAAAAAGGTTATGGCAACAACGATGTGAAAGGACCTGATGCTATGCACGGCACACACGTGGCCGGAATTGTCGCTGCCAATCGCAAAAATGATATTGGAGTAAAGGGAATTGCCGACAATGTGAAAATCATGTCAGTGCGCGCAGTACCCAATGGCGATGAACGAGACAAAGACGTGGCCAATGCGATCAGGTATGCTGCAGACAATGGCGCACACATTATTAATATGAGCTTTGGCAAATCCATCTCTCCCCAAAAGGAAGTAGTAGACAAGGCCGTGAAATATGCGGAGAGCAAAGGTGTTCTCCTCATTCACGCTGCTGGAAATGATTCTGATGATATCGACAAGGAAAAAAACTTTCCAACCAGATATTTTGATGACGGATCAGAGTCGAAATACTGGATGGAGATAGGAGCATCATCCTGGGGTACTGGCAAAGACTTCGTTGGAAGCTTTTCGAACTACGGCAAAAAATCGGTCGACCTTTTTGCTCCGGGCGTAAGAATATATTCCACCACTCCAGAAAATAATTACAAAGATCTTGATGGCACAAGCATGGCAAGTCCAGTAGCTACTGGAGTCGCAGCACTCGTCATGTCTTACTTCCCTGAGCTCTCAGCGCTCGAGGTAAAGGATATTTTGAGAAGATCAACCAGAAAATTTGACAACCTCATGATCACCCGTCCGGGTGGTGACGATGAAATTAAGTTCAGTGACCTGAGTAGCACTGGGGGGCTTATCAACGCCTACGAAGCATTGAAGATGGCGAAAGAGCTTAGGTCAAAAAAGATTGTTAAATAAGTCTTATTTAACATCCCATTAACAAACTGATTAAGTTTTCTCCCGGATATTAATCCGATGAGATTTTTATTCATATTCTTTGTCTGCGGATTGATCAGCTGTGGCACAGACTTATCAGAGCATGATCAGATTGAGAGGGTCAAACAATATCTCTCATTGCGAAAACAAAAAGATCTTGCCTTCCAACAATTTGTGGCAGATACGATGAAAGTTTGGTTTGATTCGAAAGAAGGAAGGCCAAGTATAAGACTGAAATCAAATCAATCAAAAGGACCATGGGCTGAATGGGACAGTGTAATGAACGGCCGCACTACCTTGGATTCAATTTGGTTTGATGAAGAGAAAAAAGCGGTAAAGACTCTGTTTACAGAAACAAATGATTTTTATGATCTCATTGGGAAGCCAGCCTCTGTGGCCCAGCAGTCTTTTTGGCTCAATAGCAAAGGAGAAATTGACGAGAGTCTGATTTTTTGGCTGCCTGATAAAAATATCTCAGCTGACACATTTCTTCACCCTGTGATTGAGTGGGCTCGTAAGCATGACTCAATAGAAATAGCTGATCTATACAAAAATGAAGAAATAGAACCGTCTGCGGAAAATGCCGTGAGATGGAAGGCACTCTTGCGTAACTACCAACGTTTTAAGAATTCAAATGAATCAACTCAACAAAATGAAGAAGATTAACACTGACGTTGGACTGCTACTACTACGAATTGCGGGATTTTTTATGGCGTTTGGTCATGGGCTTGGAAAGACACCTCCGTCAGAAGGTTTGATAAAAGGTGTTGGTGAAATGGGCTTTCCCATGCCCGCACTTTTTGCCTGGGCGGCAGCGCTATCAGAATTTGGTGGTGGATTACTGATCGGTATCGGTTTGTTCACGAGGCCTGCAGCGTTGTTTTGGGTCTTCACTATGTCAACCGCAGCCTTTATT
The DNA here is from genome assembly GCA_050185175.1 of Cyclobacteriaceae bacterium. Lineage (GTDB taxonomy): Bacteria > Bacteroidota > Bacteroidia > Cytophagales > Cyclobacteriaceae > ELB16-189. The sequence continues at coordinate 37,537 of JBFWZR010000004.1, read as the reverse complement.
CGACATGCGGACGATCCCTATGGCACAAAGGAAAAAGCGCTTCTCTTCCTAGTGATTGGAGCTTGTTTGGTATTCACAGGGGCGGGTAAATACAGTCTGGGGAGAGTGATTTTCAGAAATGATAATCCTCTCATACAGTAGAAAATGATATTTGACAAAAAATTCCTACAGAGGCCAATCCAAGTTGGCCTTTTGTTTTTCAGCCCGCTCATCTAAAATCAACTGCAAATAATATCACGTGGATTAATATATTTGATTAACTGAATAAAACAGGTAGCTAAGCCTGTTTGTCTCCACAAAATCAGAAGTGCTTGAAAAAAATTCTCCTTGTAGAAGACGATGTAACCGTGTGTTCGTTCATTAACCGCGGACTTACCGAAGAAGGCTTCAATGTGAGCATCGCCATGGATGGTCAGACCGGGCTGCAGATGGTGCGTCAGGGAAGCTATGACATACTTATACTCGACATCATGCTACCTACGATTAACGGACTCGAAGTATGCCGTCAGGTGCGAGCAGAACAAAAAGACATTCCCATCCTTATGCTAACAGCACTTGGCAGTACAGAAAATGTGGTAATAGGACTTGATACAGGTGCTGACGATTATTTGGTTAAGCCTTTCAAGCTCATTGAACTCCTTGCAAGAATCAGGACCCTATTGAGAAGGTCTGAATCATTTGGTGCACAGGTAAAAGACGAAACTGTATATCGCTTTTCAGATGTGGAGTTGAATGATGAAAGAAAAACAGTCAGCCGTGCCGGGAAGGAACTCTCACTTACATCCACGGAATACAGATTGTTATTGCTTTTCATGAAAAATCCAATGAAGGTTTTGTCACGAAAGGAAATGTTGGATGAAGTTTGGGGGATCAACTTCGACATCGGCACCAATGTGGTGGACGTTTATGTCAATTACCTAAGAAAAAAATTGGATGTGATTGGAGCTGAGAAATTGATTCACACCGTTATTGGAATGGGGTATGTTTTAAAAGAGGCAGAATGAAATTACAGACAAAGCTCATATTTATTCTCATTGGCATCTTCTTCACCTATTCCCTCTTATTCAGCGGCTTCATTTACTATTCCATTTCCAACTATGCATTTACCGATTTCTACAAACGCCTTGAAATCAGAGCTGCCACAACAGCAAAAATTCAATTGGAGCCTCACAATGAGGTAAGTAGCCTTAGAGAGATTCGGCAGGAGTATCTCGAAAAACTCCCAAATCAACGGGAATTTGTGATCAGGCTGAACGGAGAAACGTCTGAATCGACTATCCCGAAAGACATACCTAAATCTTTTGTGAATGAAATCATCATCAATGATGCCGCAAGCTACAGCAACAAAAACATCTACTATTCGGGCATAAAATATCGGAACTCTTCAAATGAAGATTACATCGTTATTATCTCCGCTGAAAATTATTTCAATACCCATCACATTGCATACCTGCGCAATCTGCTACTTACTTCCCTTGCCTTCGCACTGCTTTTGATCGTGATGGTCTCGTTCATTTTCTCTCAAACCCTGGTTCAGCCAGTAAATAAGATTATCAGTGCTGTGCAGGAAATCAGCTCTCAAAACCTGCATCTCCGTCTTCCCATTCCACAACACGAAGACTCTCTTGGGCGACTGGTGATCACATTCAACGACATGCTCAACAGATTGGAAACGTCTTTTGAAACTCAAAAGAACTTTATCAGCAACGCTTCTCACGAACTGAATACACCGCTAACTTCAATAATTGGGGAGGCCGACCTTGCTCTTTCACGAGATAGAAAACCGGAGGAATACAAGGAATCTCTAAACACAATGTTGAAAGAAGCTGAAAAGCTCGACAAAAAAACAAAGGCGCTACTCTTCCTTGCCGAAACAGGTTTTGACGGAAAATCTCAGAAGTTTAATAAGATTCGTGTTGACCAACTTGTGCTTGATGTAACTACTACGGTCGAAAAAATTAATCCAAAGGCAAAAATTAGCATCGATTTCAGTTTGCTACCGGAGAGCCCGGAAATGCTGAAGGTAAAAGGCAATGATCAGCTGCTTCATCTGGCCCTATCCAATGTGATATTGAATGGATGCAAATACTCAGATAACAATGTAGTTCAGGTTGCAGTTGGTGCGTCCGATAAATCAGTGATCGTGATCATAAAAGACTCAGGTATCGGCATTCCGGAAAGCGACCTCCCGTATATTTTCGACCCATATTTCCGGGCGTCCAATGCAAAAAGTTTCGAAGGGTATGGAATCGGTCTGCCACTTGCCAGAAACATTGTGAAAATGCACAACGGTGAGCTGATCGTTGCCTCCACACTCAACGAAGGGACAACCGTCAGAATCAACCTTCCGTTGGGGAATTATACTCTCTAATGTGATTTTAATGTCAGGATTTATATTCTAATGTCTTCCTAATCGGGCTCTTAGCACCGTCTAATGCCGCTGCCATAGTTTTGTTTCAAATCAAAAGAAGGCAGCAATGACAAAAACGATCCTAATCCCCACAGATTTTTCAGTCCAATCACTTAATGTTTTCAAAGATGCCATGACCCGGCTCGGTGATACAAAAGCCAAAGTCCTCCTGGTTCACGGCATTTCATTGTCTGACTCGATTTCTGACTTACTGTTTTTTTCCAAAAGTCAGCTTATTGAAAAACTGGAAACGGAAGAGTTCGTATCATCCTGTTGGCTGATGCAAAACCGGTTCCATTCGAGGATTGAGTCACTTCACGTAGACATCTTTACAGGCTTCAATGTAGCCGCGTTCAACCAATATATCGAAGCAAACCAAGTGGATGAGGCGTTTGTGCCGGTAAGTCACAAGTTCATACGAAGACATAAGCGGAGCTTTGATTTGGTACCTTTCATAAAAAAGAGTTCACTCACTGCTACAGAGATTCAATGTGAGGAATTTATTGAACCGACCTGGATAGAGACCGAACAGTTGGCTGCACTATTTTTTAGCAAAAGTCACGTAAGAGGATAACTCGCATTACTTCTATTAAACGATGCTGCGTAGACTTTACAACAATAGATCACTTCGGGACAATGTAATGCTGGGAACGTTAACTGCGTTTTCGGCAGGCATGGTCAATGTTACATCTTTAATTATTTTTCTCGCCTTCACTTCAAATGTTACAGGTCATTACGCAATTCTCGCGCAGGAGATCGCCAGAGGTAATTGGCTAGAGGCGGGGATTGTATTGGCGTGGATTAGCCTTTTCTTTCTTGGAAATTTTGTTGCCAATTTATTTGTTGTGAATAGCAGGTCTCAGTACCTCTCACATGCCATGCCTTTGATAGCCGAAATCGCGTGTATGATTTTTATTGGCATCTATTTGCAGGAATTCTACGCATCGCGACTATGGGAAACAGAACTCATGGTGGCCATCATGCTTTTTGCCATGGGACTGCAAAACGGCTTGACCGCCAGTGTTTCCAACATGTCTCTCAAAACCACACATCTTACCGGTCTCACTACAGATCTGGCAATCTCTTTTTCGATGCTAACAAAAAAAGAACATCGGCAAGACCCAAAGGTGGTTGAAAAAGCCTGGCTTTTGGGAGTTGTGCTTACCTCATATATGGTAGGCGGAATCGTTGCAGGTGTCGTTTACCTGGAGTTGCGCAATGGGGTGTTTTTCGTGGTATCCGGACTTTTGGCTCTGGTGATATTATATGACCTATTTAAGATTTCTATAACGAGATATATTTCCGGAAGCCAGCCCTTCATCAGAAAGAGCTATTTTGAGCGAGAGGTGGTCAGAAGAGAGTAGTTAAAAACAAAACGGCCAGGAGTGCTTCCTGGCCTTTCTATTCTTGTGATCCCGCTGGGATTCGAACCCAGGACCCTAACATTAAAAGTGTTATGCTCTACCAACTGAGCTACGGAATCCTTTCCCGATAAATTTTTTTGCTCAACCTCCCAATAGCTATCGGGATGAGCTACGGAATCTTGCCTAAATTTGAGGCTTTTCTTTAATTGAGGGCACAAAGGTAGCAGGTTATGAAAAATAAGCAAAAAGCAGTTTTAAATTTTCTCTTCACGCTGCTGTTGCTATTTGCTGGCTTCTCTGTGGAAGCACAAAGTCCCGATCGATCTCTAAAAAAAGCGGACTCACTTTACAATCAGAAACAGTATACGCAATCACTTGAAATTTACGGTGACCTTTTGAATCAGGGGCTTTATTCGCAGTCGATCCTTTTGAAAATGGCCTTCATTCATGAGGGGTTAGGCAACATAAGCGAGTCACTTTATTATCTCAATCTCTACTACCTGGCCTCCAATGACGAAACTGCCTTGGTAAAAATGAACGAGATGGCTGACCGGCATCATCTCATGGGCTACAAGACCACACAAACCAGGCAAGCTTTCTCCTTGCTGCGGGAGTATCACAGCACTATCACCGGTTTATTGTTAGGTGTTATTACACTCATCTTCGGTCTTATTGTCTACAATCGAAGACGTGAGAAAAGCACAATGCCCCTGGGCATCATGATGTTGTTCTTATTGACGATCTTCTTCTCACATATCAACTATAGTCTTGATCCGCATCTGGGAATCGTACATCGCAACTCCACCTATCTAATGAGCGGACCATCTGCAGGGGCTTCTGTCATTGGCATTCTCAACGAAGGTCACCTGCTTGACCTCGAAGAAAAAAAAGATGTTTGGGTTCACGTAAAGTGGATGAATGAGGATGCGTACATCCGCGAGGATCAAATTCTCAGAATAGAACTTTAGTAGCGAACAGATAACGCACCCTTATATTCCTTGTTGGAATATTTTATCAGGTAATAATAGACACCTGCCGCCTCACCCTTACCGTACCACTTGAAGCCACGATCGGAACTCTTGAAAACCTCCTTGCCCCAGCGGTTGTAAATCCGAATGGCCTGAAACTGGGAAATGCAATTGTCAAGTGGTAGAATATTCTCGAGCAATTCCGTGTCCTCGTTAAATTTCTCCATGGAGTAGTAATCATTAAAGCCATCATCATTAGGCGTAAAGAAATTGATTGGGTCAAATCCACTATCACTACCGTCAATGTCTTTGATTTTCATAACGACTTCAACGGTATCTGCCTTAGTATTGAAGCAGCGCTGATCATTCACGCTAAATGTAAATGTGTAGTCATTTTCATAAATCCCTTTTTCAAATATTGAACAATCAGGGTTCCAGCTGAAGGTTGTTGACACCGAACCCTCTCCTTCGGCCGGCTCAAATACAAATCCACTAGGCGGCACATTGCCCTTGGCATCGATCAGCTCAAGCTTAAGCAAGTCTTTGGGCCCGTTGTCAAAATCAGCGCCCTGCAATCCGAGTATGATTTGATTCCCTCTGAACATTTCAATTTCATTATTCACAAGAGCAACATCGGTATTAAGGCTATTCACCACCAGCTGTGGGCCAATGTTAGGTGGAGGCAGAATTTTAACTTCTACCTCAACGGTGTCAGCCTGATAGATTCTGCACTTATTCTTGTCATCGACAACCAGGAACTGTAAGTCATAACTGTCAATACTATCCAAGTCCAGAGACCCATTGCAGTTAATATCCCAAGTCAGTTTCGATTGAACAGAGGATGTACCTTCAACCTTCTGAAATGAATCGCCAAGTGAATTGAGTGACTCAACACTTTGGGTCTCTGTGCCTACAAGATCCAGCACCAAATAATCATTATCAACCATATCCTCACCAAATACATCAAACGTAAGGGTTTCATACACCCTGCGCTGAACGCCAGAAACAACTCTTTCGCTTAGACTCGCTGTGAGATTTGTATCAATTATAGGGGGAGCATTTTCAGGAAGATCAACCGTAAAGCTGTACTCCTTTTTAATAGGATCATTTAATTGGCACTCGTCCAAATCATCCACAAGGATCGTAACATTGAAAGTTGTTCGCTGCGTGAAATCGTAAATATCACAGAACGCGTCCCATTTTAGGCGACCCGTCACCAAGCCTGGTTGTTCAGGATCGACAGTATAAAAAATTCCTGCATCGTTTAATACGAAACCATCGGTGAGTACAGATACCAACAAATTGTCCATTTCAGCATCCCGAATTTCAAAAGCGAGAAAATCCGGAGGCAACATCAAATCCGAATCATCCGAGGACTTACCCTCAAGCAATGTCAACTGAACTGGGTCTGGATCGGTAAAATAAGGGTCAGTATTTGGAGGTGGCTCAACATTGACAGTAATCTTTAAAGTGTCCAACAGTGGGAGACTGCAAGCATCGTCCATCGCTATAATGCCTACCTGATAAGGTCCGCCAAGAAAAAAAGGACACACCGGAAAACAAATTTTGAAATCAGCAGTGCTACCGTTGATCAACGTCTCTGTTACGTCAGCGGGTAAAATCTCCGTGAGGTTCTTGTTCGTGAAATTGAGGCCCACTGCTCTGATCTTCACCTTCTCAGTAAAGTTGTGATTTGATTTTTGCGAATCGGCATCAGAAACAGTTACCGTTATACAGCGGTCATCACCTGTCATTGTGTAGGACAGGTTGACATTTGTGGGGCCTGTAATTTCCGGTGGCACAGCATCGGCACAACCATCTACCACCAGCATCTGAAAGTCCCTTCTCGACACGCCAATCAATTCCTTGTTTCGATATTCCTGTACCTTAACTGCAAAAACAAAAAGCCCTTGGATCAATGGCGTGGCTGTGAGCAAACCGTCCTTGCTGATTTTAAGATCAGGGCTTCCTCCAATGACGTGATTGATACCAAAACCATCACGCCATTCCACCACGGGATAGGGTCTTGGTTGCAACGCTGGCAAGGCAACTGCCGAGTGCGTGTTGAGGGGTGTAGTAAGTGAGTACACCAACGAATCACCATCGTCATCAATGCCCGCAAAGTCAACATAATAAGGTCTGTTTGGGCAGGCGTAGTCATTGAGTGGTGGGAACAACCTGGGAGAAGAATTGATAAATGGCTGGCCGTTCTTTACCACGGCTGGAAACTCCAGGAGGAAGGTTTGTCCCGCAGCAATGCCTCCATTTTGTGGTGCTGGATCCTCACTAAAAATATTCGTGATATTATAATTTCGGCAACAGCGTTCCCATGCAACATAATATCCCTCCTCCTCATTAAAAGTTTCCGGATCAAGGGTAATGATTGTCGTATAAATAAGTTTATCGGTGACGATTTCACCATTGGAGCACTCAGGCTGAGTATACGATACGCTGCTTTCCATATCGAGCGGAAGCACCACGTTGCTGATAAAGGTATCGTTGCTTTTCCTGAAAATAGCGACCGTGGCGTTTGGATCCTTAGCTCCCACAGCGCCATTCAACTTGTCGAAGTAGATGATTAGATTGAGTCTATAAGACGATCCACTGATGTGGATTAATTCAAATTCGCCACCCACAATATGAGAAGCACCTGCCTGAATACCGCAGAAGCACAAAAACAAGATGACGACTCTTCTCATAGGTTGGTCTGATTCGAAATATAGGAACAGTGCCACACGACCAAAACCCCCATTATTGTGTATTTTCGCCACCTCAATGGACGCGTTTGATCAGCAATTTGCGCACAATCACATCAATAAAGTTATTTATATCCAAAGGTGAAAAAAGGCGACAAGCTTGAAAATCTCGTGATTGAAGGAATGGCGGCAGAGGGAAAGTGCCTGGCCAAAGTTGACGGGTTGGTGGTATTTCTGAAAGGAGGCGCGCCCGGAGACACTGTTGAAGCAATAATTACCAAATCGAAAAAGAGTTTTCTTGAAGCACGTGTAACAAACATCATTCAGCATTCTGCATTGAGAGCAACACCTTTTTGCGATCATTTTGATATCTGCGGTGGCTGCACTTGGCAACACATTAATTACGAGACTCAGCTCTATTATAAAGAGAAACAAGTTCGCGACAACCTGGAACACATTGGAGGACTATCAATACCTGAAGTATATCCGATAAAGGGATCGGAGCGCATCAAAGAATACAGAAACAAACTTGATTTCACATTTACAGACAGTCAATGGTTGACCTGGGAAGATCTAAAAACCGATAAAGTAAAAGGTCCAGGCTTAGGCTACCACATTCCCAAAATGTTTGACAAGGTTTTTGATCTTAACAAGTGTCACTTACAGCCACCGCCCTCCAATGAAATAAGGCAACATATCAAAAAGCTGTCGCTTGATCATGACATTCCTTTTTTCAACCTAAGGTCCCAAACCGGATTTCTCAGAACGCTGACGATACGTACTGCATCTACTGGTGAGGTGATGGTCATACTCCAGGTAACTGATGAAAACAAGAAATGGATTGATCTGATCTTGTCGAGCGTTGCCGGATTGTTTCCGCAAGTCACATCAATAAATTACGTGGTCAACAACAAAAGGAACGATACGTTCCATGACCTTCCGGTAGTGACCTGGCGCGGAAATCCCTACATCACTGAAAAAATGTCTGGTCCTGAGGAAGCCCGTGATTTACAGTTTCGCGTGGGCCCCAAATCCTTTTACCAAACCAATTCTGAGCAGGCCTTTCACCTCTACAAAATCGCGTGGCAGTTTGCAGAGCTAACGGGTAAAGAACTGGTTTACGACCTTTACACAGGCACTGGAACTATCGCCAACTTTGTCGCAGCCGATGCCAGGAAAGTCGTAGGGCTTGAATACGTTGCTGACGCCATCGCTGATGCAAAGATTAATTCGCAAATCAATGGCATTGCCAACACCGAATTTTTTTCTGGAGACATCAAAGATTTGCTGGATGACAGTTTCTTGTCTGAACATGGCCGACCAGATGTGATCATCACCGACCCACCACGTGCTGGCATGCACGAGGATGTTTGCAAAATGATCCTGAAAGCAGAACCTGAACGAATTGTGTATGTAAGTTGTAATCCTGCGACACAAGCGCGCGATCTCAAAATTCTATCCGAAAAATATTCCATTGATCGGGTTCAGCCTGTCGATATGTTCCCGCACACCATGCATGTGGAAAATGTAGTTGCTTTGTCAATCAAGTAATTAATGGACTGAATGCCTGGGTTCTCGTGGCATCTCGATAAACTCTTTGGTCTGTTCAATGCGTTTGCTGATCATCGGAAGCTTCTTCATGGCATCTACTTCCAATGATAAAACACCGAAGTCCTCCGCTACCTTTCCCCGCATTTCATAAAACCCCCGGCCCCTGAATGGAAACTTGCGCGCCACCGTTGGAAAGTGAACCGTATCAAAAAAATCTCCATTGCGATCGTAAAATGTTCCGAAGTGCATGGACTCACCTTTTAATGTGCGTGTGTTTTTTGTAGTGACGAGGTATCCGACCATCAACACGGCTTTTCCAATGCAGCTTGCCATTTCCACTGCAGTGGTGTTGACCTGACAAGGTTGCTCTAATAAAAGGAAAGGATCACAAAGCGGAAATCCCAGCAGCTCGATCTCATCAAAAGCATCTTCCAGCGGCTGCCTTTGAAGTGCGGGCAAAGGATATTCACCAGGTTCTGTGTCGAACAATGCTGTTGACTGGGCCCTGGTTTTAGTGGCAGCTTTACTACTCAAGTGAAGCATCGCCTCCCATAAGAGTCTCTGCTTTGACTTACCGGTAAATCGAAAAGCCCCCAACCGAATAAGAATTCTCACTTGCTCAAGTGACGTTGTTGGCACGCGGTTTAAAAAATTGTCCAAACCGGTAAACGGCCCTTGTCTTTCTCGATCCGCGATGATTGCCTCCGACACTTTGGACTCGAGGCTCTTCAGATGTATAAACCCAATAAATATTTCATCACCGTAAATAGTCGTCAAGCGCTCACTCTTATTAATACATGGCGCATTGATTTTGCCCCCGCTTCTTCTTGCTTCATGGAAATAAAACTCCGTGCTATAAAAACCTCCAAAGTTGTTGATCACCCCCACCATAAACTCAAGGGGGTAGTGTGCCTTCAAATAGAGACTTTGATAACTCTCCACTGCATAGCTTGCTGAGTGACCTTTAGCGAATGAATATCCTGCAAAACTTTCAATTTCATACCAAACACGATCGGTTACTTCCTTCGTATAGCCCAGTCTGGCACAGTTATCAAAAAATTTCTTTTCAACTTTCTTGAAGCTCTCCCGCGACCTCATTTTTCCTGACATACTTCGCCTCAGTACATCAGCTTCCGACAACGACATGCCTGCAAAGTGATGAGCCACCTTGATCACATCCTCCTGGTATACCATTATGCCAAATGTCTCTTTCATCAATTCATCAATCTTGGGGTGAATAGGGTCGTAAGATTCACCTTTTCGCACTTTGTGAAATCGCTCGATATACGCGCGCATCATACCGGAGCGAGCCACACCCGGACGAATGATCGAGCTTGCAGCCACCAGCGTGAGATAGTCTTCACATTTTAATTTTCCCAAAAGCATTCGCATGGCGGGAGACTCAACATAGAAGCACCCCATCGCGCGGCTGTCTCGCAGCAGAGATTTAATTTTTTCATCTTTTTTGAAATCATGAAAGCGATGGATATCCACGTCAATGCCTTGATTGCGTTTTACATGCTTCACCGTTTCTTTGAGGTGACCGAGACCCCGTTGACTTAAGATATCAAACTTGAAAATGCCGAGATCCTCAGCGTTGTTCATCTCAAAATGAGAGACAGGATAACCCTTGGGCGGAAAATGTATTGCTGTGTAAGCATAAATTGGCTTTTCCGTGATCAACACACCACCGGCATGAATGGACATATTTGATGGTAAATCCTGAATGTAAGAGGCGTACTTGAAAATTAATTCAGTGATGTGGTCGCGTGAACGGTATCGCTCTGGTTCTTCGACAATCTGATTAATTTCTTCTTTTGGCAGCCCGAATACCTTGCCAAGCTCGCGCAACACGGATCGATTTTGATAGGTGACGTGTGTGCCCAACAGGCAGATGTGCTCGGGGCCATATTTCGAAAACAGATACTCATAGATCGAATCTCTATTGTCCCACGAAAAATCGAGATCGAAGTCTGGAGGAGAAGTCCGTTCCGGGTTGAGGAACCTTTCAAAATATAAATCGAGCTCAATGGGATCTACATTGGTAATACCCAGGCAGTAGGCGACCATGCTATTCGCACCACTGCCCCGCCCAACAAAATCATAGCCTTTGTCTCGCGCATGCTTGATCAGATCATAGGCGATTAGATAATAGGTACAGAAATTCTTCTCTCTAATAATATTGAGTTCGCGCTGAAATCTTTCTCTTAGCTTTTCGTTGACCGCTTCATACCGTTGCTGAAAACCATTCCAGGCATCGGTCACCAACTGCTCCCAGTCGGCATCCTGATCACCAGAGAAGGAGCGTTTGTTTTTATCGGTGCCCAGGTCAAAGTGAATGCTACAAGCGCCAAGAATCTTTTTTGCGTTCGTGATGAGCTGAGGGAATCCGGCAAAGCTCAATTCAAGCTCACGCTCCGGCAGCATCACCTCATCCTCACGGGCTTGCAAATGCTCCGGCAGCTTACTCAACAAGGTATTGTGGTGCATGGCCCGCAATAACCGGTGCACGTTGAAGTCGCGCTTCTTGGCAAAAGTTACCGGGTGTAGCGCAACAAATTTTTCCTGCAATCTCTTGACCGAAGGCGATAACACAACACGACTTAACTCATGTTTTCTAATTCCAATGTATTCGTTTGGCCTTAATTGTTCGGGCTCTCGCTTTCCAAAAGGATAAATAACAAAAACATCCTTCCATTCTGGCGCCCGTTCCGGTAGTACGATATCCTTAATGTTGTGATAGGAAAGGAAGCGGTTCATTTCCTCAAAACCATCGTTGTTTTTAGCGATAGCAACGTAAAGCAGGTTATCCTCTTTGCGGAACTCAATCCCCAGAGCGATGTCAAGCGTATAGCCAGGCTTGCCAAATCTGTTCAGGCCGCTTTCATCGATTGCTTGCTTTTCTTTACAAAGTCTGAGCAGTTCTATGTATGAAGCAGTGTTATTGATTTCGGTAAGGACAAGTTTTTTAACCCCACACCGCTGGGCTTCATTAAAAAGGTCATCTACCTGAAGTGTACCATATTTAAAACTAAAAGCGGTATGACAGTTGAGGAACATTATCTACCCCTTAAAAGCTACCCCTTAAAAGCATTCATCTCCATCCTCACCCGTTTATTCACGTTCAGTGTCGAAGCCCGAATGAGTTTCTCCACTCCATGTTTATGTTTCATCCTGTCGATCGCCTCATACAGGTTTATGCTTTCAGCTGTGTCGTCAAACAAACTGATTTGATGATTGCCATGAACCAGCCCGCTGAGTCTTACGCCCACCAAACGGATCAACATCCTTCGCGTGTACAGACGATCGAACAGCTCCATGACCGTTCGAAGAATAGTATGATCGGAGGACGTATAAGGAACATGAATTTGTTTTGTCTCCGTGTCGAAATTTGAATACCGGATTTTGACCGTAATACATGATGCCAGTTTTTGTTGCTCGCGCAAATTGAACGCGACCTTCTCCACCATCGCGATCAAAATTGACTTCATCCCTTTTACATCAATGCTATCCTGATCAAATGTGCACTCTGTAGAAATTGACTTCTGCTCGCTGTAAGGAACTACCGGTGCGTTATCGATGCCATGCGCTTTGTTCCAAAGACTGATGCCATTTTTGCCAAAGGCACTGATCAAAAATTTCACAGGCATCTCGCGTAATGTCGCCACCTTGCGAACGCCCATATCATAAAGGAATGATGCCGTTTGTTTTCCGATCATCGGGATTTTGTCAACCGAAAGAGGAGCCAGAAAGTCGCGCTCCTCTCCGGCAGGAATAAGCTTTTCCGCGTTAGGCTTAAACTCGCCTGTAGCAACCTTTGATACCAACTTATTCACCGACATGCCCATGGAAATGGTAAGTCCGCTGTTGTCCTTGATCTTCTTCCGCAACCCCACGGCCCATTTGAATGCCCCAAAAAATTTGTCCATCCCAGTTGCATCTACATAGAACTCATCGATCGAAGACTTTTCAAATGCGGGGGCTGAGTCCGCGATAATCTCAGTAACTAAATGCGAGTGCTTACTGTAAGCCTCCATATCGCCAGAAATTACCTTGGCATCAGGACAAAGCTGCAGTGCCAGATACATGGGCATGGCGGAGTGTACGCCAAACTTTCGGGCCTCATAACTGCACGCTGCGACCACTCCTCTCCTACTACTTCCCCCTATGATCAGAGGCCGGCCTTCAAGTGCAGGATTGAGTTTGCACTCCACTCCTACAAAAAAGGCATCAAGATCGAAATGGATAACAGACCGAGCGTTCATTTAGTAAAAATACTAAATTAATTAGTAAATGCTAATGTCGATTCTCAGATTTAGCGACTGATAATCAATCCATTACAAAAATTTTGCTTTTGCGTCCTTGCGGGATCGTCCGACCGGATTAGCACGAAAACAATCGGGAAAAAACATGAGTTGCAAACGTTGTCGAAACGTGAAGAGTGGTAGCAACTCAAAGTTCTGGCGCTATGAAAAATCTGATTTATGCATCTCTACCTAACATTCGTTAAGAGTCATTTCAAAACTTTTTTGAAAGAATTTGTTGAATCACAGAGAAAAAAATTCCAATCTTGTAATGCAAGCACAACAATGTGATGAAGAAAGCAGCGAATATTTTTGAAGCGAACAACTTTGTAATCAATTCGATTACGAGTGTGCTTGTCATTATTAGTGTCATTATTCTTCGAAAACCGGGGTGGTGATACTATAGTCTTGAAAAGAAATAGTGAACCGCCCCGATAACCGGGGCGGTTTTGTTTTATATGGGATTTACAAACTAACGATTGTTCTAAAAAGGTATGTACTACAACGATGACACAGTGATTTTCCTGGATGGAAATTTTGTGAAGGCCGCTGAGGCAAAGACAGATTTATATAGCCAATCTCTTCATTATGGCTATGGCGTGTTCGAAGGAATTCGCGCTTATCAAACTATAAATGGAGTTAAAATATTCAAAGCCCACGAACACTACGAGCGATTAAGAAACAGTGCCTCGCTCATTGGTATTCCTTTCGACTATAGCCCGGAAGAACTCACCCAGATCACCTATCAGGTGCTTGCCAAGAATAATCAATCGAACGCGTACATCAGACCGCTGGTATTCTGTAGTCCCAACATGTCACTGACTGCTCCAAACAAAGTCTCGTTGATGATTGCAACATGGGAATGGGGAAAATACCTCGGTGACCAGTTGCTAAAGGTCTGTGTGTCTTCCTATCAAAGACCAAATCCAAAGTCAGTTAAAGTTGAAGCCAAGGCCTGCGGTCATTATGTGAATTCAATATTGGCAACCACAGAAGCCAAACAAAGAGGTTTCGATGAGGGACTGATGCTGGACATGGAAGGATTTGTGGCGGAAGGCCCAGGCGCAAATTTCTTTTATGAGAAAGATGGCGTTCTATACACTCCTCCTCGTGGTAGCATCCTGCCCGGAATAACCAGACAAACTGTTCTGGAAATCTGTGCCGAGCTCGACCTCCGCGTAGAGGAAAAGAAATTCAAACCTGAAGATTTCTTTGAAGCGGACAGCGCGTTCTTCTGTGGCACCGCGGCTGAGGTAATTGGAATCGAATCTATCGAAGGACAAAAATTTGCAAAACCCTGGAAAGAATCTCTTGGTGCAATTGTACAAGAGGCATATCGCTGTCTGGTAATGGATAAAAGCTACAGCTACGTTATCGTTTAGTCTCCGAAATCCTCAAACATGGCGCTAAACAAGTACAGCAAAACCATCACACAAGATCCGACACTGCCTGCGTCACAGGCGATGCTTTACGGTATTGGCTTGACAGAACATGACCTCACCAAAGCGCAGGTAGGAATCGTGAGTACCGGATTCGATGGCAACACTTGCAATATGCACCTCAACGCACTAGCGCAAGAAGTAAAACAGGCTGTCTGGGATCAGGAACTTGTTGGTTTGGTTTTTCATACCATCGGTGTAAGTGATGGCATATCCAACGGCACGGAAGGCATGCGCTATTCTCTGGTGAGTCGCGAAGTGATTGCTGATTCCATTGAGACGGTTTGCAATGCGCAGTACTATGATGGACTCATTGCTGTTGTAGGATGTGACAAGAACATGCCTGGCTCTCTTATCGCTATGGGAAGATTGAATCGCCCTGCGATAATGGTTTACGGAGGCACGATAGCGGGCGGACATTGGAAAGGAAAGTCATTAAATATAGTGTCAGCATTCGAAGCACTCGGTGAAAAGATGGCAAACAAGCTATCTGATGAAGACTATAAAGGAATCATTCAAAATGCTTGTCCTGGAGCCGGTGCGTGTGGTGGCATGTACACTGCAAACACGATGGCATCTGCCATCGAAGCGCTGGGGATGGCCTTACCTTACTCTTCATCTAATCCTGCACTAAGCAAAGAGAAGTCAGACGAGTGTCGTAAAGCAAGCGAGGCCATCAGACATCTATTAGAAAAAGATATCAAGCCTTCTGACATCATGACGGCAAAGGCATTTGAAAATGCTTTGACCATCGTGATGGCTCTTGGAGGATCGACAAACGCAGTGCTTCACCTGATAGCGATGGCGAAATCTGTAGGGCTCAAACTAACGCAGGAAGACTTTCAGAGGATATCCGATGCTACTCCGCTTATCGCAGATCTTAAGCCAAGCGGCAAGTACCTGATGGAAGACCTCCACAAAATTGGAGGGACACCTCTTGTATTGAAGTACCTGCTTGAACAGGGACTTCTTCACGGTGACTGCCTTACTGTTACTGGAAAACCATTAGCTGAAAATTTAAAAGACGTTCCAGTCATTGATTTTGAAAAGCAGGACATCATCGTGCCACTTGATAAGCCAATCAAAAAAACTGGCCACATCCAGATTCTTTATGGCAATCTGGCGGAGAAAGGTTCGGTAGCAAAAATCACTGGTAAAGAGGGTGAGAAATTTAAAGGCACTGCCCGTGTGTTCAATGGAGAGTTTGAACTCATTGATGGAATTCGTTCGGGGAAAGTCAAAGAAGGTGATGTGGTCGTGATTCGTTTTGTCGGGCCAAAAGGCGCACCCGGAATGCCGGAGATGCTCAAGCCAACAAGTGCAATCATGGGAGCAGGTCTCGGCAAAAATGTGGCGTTGATCACCGATGGAAGATTTTCTGGCGGAACTCACGGTTTTGTCGTGGGCCACATTACACCTGAAGCATTTGATGGCGGACTTCTGTCTTTGGTGGAAGATGGCGACTGGATAGAAATCGATGTAAAGAAAAAGCAACTCAATTTGCTTGTAGACGAAAAGACGCTTGTTATAAGGAAATCGAAATACAAGGCGCCAGAGTTGAGGGTGAAAGGTGGAGTGCTTTTCAAATATGCTAAACAAGTAAAAACAGCGGCTGATGGATGCGTTACTGACGAAGGCTGAAAAGAAAGAAGCCACTATAGCAAAAAATATTACAGGCTCTGAAGCCTTGCTGCAATGCCTTGTAGCTGAAGGTGTGACCACTTTGTTTGGCTATCCAGGTGGTGCCATCATGCCAGTGTATGACGCGCTGTACGGCTACAGGGATAAATTAAATCATATCCTGGTTCGCCACGAGCAAGGCGCAGTGCATGCTGCACAAGGTTATGCAAGAGTGTCTGGTGATGTAGGTGTGGCGATGGCAACCTCAGGTCCTGGCGCAACTAATCTTATCACAGGATTGGCTGATGCGTTGATTGACTCTACACCGATCGTTTGTATCACCGGTCAGGTTTTCTCGCACTTGTTGGGCACTGATGCGTTTCAGGAAATTGATGTGGTGAACACTACCAATCCAGTTACAAAATGGAATGTACAAATCACGGAAGCGAAAGACATCGCTTTGTCCGTTGCCCGAGCATTCTACATTGCAAAAACAGGAAGACCAGGGCCCGTTCTAATTGATATTACCAAGAATGCGCAAAACGAAATTCTCGAAGAATTCGAATACACAAAATGTGAGGGCGTAAGGACGTACAAACCAAAACCTGAACTGCAGCTTTCACAAATTGAAGAAGCTGCCGAACTCATCAACAACGCCAAGAAACCATACCTACTTGCCGGTCAGGGTGTTTTGCTTTCCGGTGCTACTGATGAGCTCATTGCCTTCTCTGAAAAAACCGGAATACCTGTCGCGTGCACATTGCTAGGACTGGGAAGCTTTCCAACGGATCATCCTAACTATGTTGGCTATCTGGGTATGCACGGAAACTACAGTCCCAATGTCAACACCAACGAGTGTGATGTACTGATTGGTTTGGGAATGCGCTTCGATGACCGTGTAACGGGAAACGTGGCCAAGTATGCGAAGCAGGCGAAAGTAGTTCACATCGAGATTGACAAAGCAGAGATTAATAAAATAATCAAAGCCGATGTGGCCGTTCATGCGGATGCGAAAGAAGCCCTGACGGCTCTTACCGAAATGTGCGCACCCAAAAAACACTGGGCGTGGATCGACAGTTTTGCCAAGTTGGATAAACTGGAGAGAGAAAAGATAGAGCAGCGGGAGTTTAATGCAACGGGTTCGATCAGGATGGCAGAGGTAATCAAAAATCTTTCTGAGCTTACAAAAGGAAAAGCAGTAGTTGTAACTGATGTGGGTCAGCATCAAATGGTGACTTCACGCTACTTTAAATACAAAGACCCTCGAACCAACATCACATCCGGTGGTGCTGGTACAATGGGATTTGCATTGCCAGCAGCAATGGGTGCGAAACTGGCAAAACCTAAATCTCAGGTTGTAGCTGTAATCGGTGATGGCGGATTTCAAATGACGGCACAAGAACTTGGTACCATCATGCAATACGATATCCCGGTAAAGATTATAGTACTCAATAATAGTTTCCTCGGGATGGTAAGACAATGGCAGGAGCTTTTTCACCAAAAGAGATATTCCGCTACGGAGATGACCAACCCGGATTTCGTAAAGCTGGCACAGGCTTACAACATACCCGCACGGAAAATTGAGGACAGAAGCGATCTGGTCCCCGCCTTGCAAGAACTTTTACAAAGTACTACCTCCGGTTTCCTTGAAGTAGTTGTGGGCAAGGAAGACAACGTATTCCCGATGGTACCTGCGGGTGCAGGTGTTTCGGAGGTATTACTCGAACCAAAGAATTGACAACAAATCATCTCAACATGATAAAACAGGATTACACATTGGAGATTGCCGCTGAGAATAATTTCTCAATCCTTAATCGCATCGTCAACGTGCTCAATCGCAGGCGCGTGAGAATAAAGAAACTCATCGCACATGAGATCGCTGAAGATTTTCACAAGGGTGGCGCCACACTCCTTCTTTACACATCATCCGAAATGATGGAGAAGGTAAAACATCAAATGGAAAAACTCATTGAAGTAGAGTATGCCAACTACCAAGCTGGCTGTGAACGCTACTATGAACTTAGCGAACTGAATAACAAAGAAGTCGTATTAAACTAACTATTGACAAATAAACAAAACCAGATTATGGCACAGATTAACTTCGGAGGCGTTATGGAAGAAGTGGTAACGCGAGAAGAATTCCCTATGGATAAAGCGTTGGAAGTATTGCGCAACGAAACCATTGCTATCATAGGCTACGGTGTTCAAGGACCCGCACAGGCCCTCAATCTCCGAGACAATGGATTCAATGTGATCGTTGGGCAACGCAAGGGGTCGAAGACATGGGATAAGGCGGTGGCTCACGGTTGGGTTCCTGGTGAAACACTCTTTGACATTGAGGAAGCGGCAAAGCAAGGAACCATTATTGAATTCCTGCTTTCCGATGCGGGGCAAATCGCATTGTGGCCAACCATCAAGCCTCACATGACAGCAGGAAAGACACTATACTTCTCGCACGGTTTCGGTATCACTTTTAAAGAACAAACAGGAATCATTCCTCCGGCAGATATTGATGTGGTGTTGGCAGCACCAAAGGGTTCAGGAACCAGTGTGCGCAGATTATTTCAACAGGGAAAAGGAATCAACTCTAGCTATGCTGTATTTCAAGATGCTACTGGCAAAGCTAAAGAAAAAGCAATCGCTCTGGGAATTGGCGTTGGATCAGGCTATTTGTTTGAAACTGATTTCAAAAAAGAAGTATACTCTGACCTTACAGGCGAACGTGGCACCTTGATGGGAGCAATCGCTGGAATATTTGAAGCACAGTATGAGGTATTGCGCTCAAAAGGTCACACGCCTTCTGAAGCATTTAACGAAACAGTTGAAGAGCTTACACAAAGCCTCATGCCACTCGTTGCAGAAAACGGCATGGACTGGATGTACGCCAATTGTTCTACAACCGCGCAGCGTGGAGCGTTGGACTGGAAGAAAAAATTCAAAGCCGCTACGCTACCCGTATTCAAAGAACTTTATGAAAGTGTTGCGAGTGGACAGGAAGCTAAGCGCACGATCGACACTTGCAGCCAGCCTAACTACCGCGAGAAGCTTGCAGAGGAACTGAAAGAACTTCGCGAAAGTGAACTATGGCAAGCCGGTGCTGCTGTTCGTCAGCTACGACCTGAGAAAGCTACTGTAGAAGAAAGTATGATTGATTAAATGGTTGGCTGTCATCTGTTGCCTGTTGTCATCTGATATTCATTTGACAACCGGGCAATAGATATTGCAGCTTATTCTGTAATGAAAACCACCCAACCGTATACCATCGATATCGACTCGGCTCACGAGGTGCTGCAAAAGGTTGTTATCAAAACACCGCTGCAATATCATCGCAAGCTGTCTGAGAAGTATGGATGTAATCTTTACCTGAAGCGTGAAGACCTCCAGGTTGTTCGCTCTTACAAGATTAGAGGTGCTTACAATCTGATCCAAAGTCTCTCCACGGATCAACGGAGTAATGGTATCGTATGCGCAAGTGCTGGCAATCACGCGCAAGGTGTAGCATTTGCATGTCGTGAGCTATCAATTCATGGAGTGATCTACATGCCAGCTATCACACCCAAGCAGAAGATCAACCAGGTAAAAATGTTTGGTGGCAACAACATCAAGATCGTGTTGGTTGGTGACACTTTTGACGAATGTCAACAACAAGCGATTGCACACGCCAAAGAAAATAATAAAGCCTTCATACCACCTTTTGATCACGAGAAAATAATTGAAGGTCAGGGAACTGTTGCTTTTGAGATTTTTCAAGAACAAACAAATGTAGATGTAATTTTTGTTCCTGTAGGTGGTGGTGGATTATGTGCAGGCGTGTCCCACTACACAAAAACATTTAGTCCAAAAACCAAAATTGTCGGTGTTGAGCCACAAGGAGCACCCTCAATGAAGGCGGCACTGGAGGCCGGACGACCCGTAATCCTTGAGCGCATTCAGAATTTTGTTGACGGTGCATCCGTGAAGAAAGTGGGAGATATCACATTTGAGGTGTGTAAGGATACCATTGAAGAAATGATACTTGTGCCTGAGGGAAAAGTGAGCTCAACGATTTTGCAACTCTATAATGAAGATGCTATCGTAGCCGAGCCGGCAGGTGCATTGACTATAGCCTCGCTTGATTTGTATCAAGGCGATCTGAGGGGTAAAAATATCGTTTGTATTGTAAGTGGTGGAAACAATGACATTGATCGCATGCAGGAAATAAAGGAGCGGTCTTTATTGCATGAAGGGCTTAAGCATTATTTCATTGTTCGCTTCGCACAGCGACCTGGAGCGTTAAAAGAGTTCGTCAACAACATCCTTGGTCCTGACGATGACATTGTTCGCTTTGAGTTTATACAGAAACATAATAAAGAGACTGGTCCTGCGCTGATCGGAATAGAAGTGAAGTCACAAGATGATTTTAATTCATTGATTGACAGGATGGATAATGGAGAAATCAATTACACCCTTGTCAATCAACACGAGAATTTATTTGAATACCTGATCTAGGTAAAATAAAAAATAAATCCTCCCTCGATATACAGAGGGAGGATTTGATAGACTTTTTTAAATCTCTGACTTGATCAAGTCCACTATGTCCTTCTGAAGGTTGGTAAGCAAATCTTTCAGTTCAGCAATGTACTTAGCTTCGTTTGCCTCAATAGCATATTCACCCTTTGATGAAAGTCCCCAATAGGATCCATCGCGAGAGTCAATCTTCACAAGCCCGTTGCTCCAGTCATTGTTACCTTCAATTGGTTTCTTAAATGAGATCCAGGAGAAAGCTCCACTCGGGTTAGTGATCATAACCACAGGCATAATGGAAAGACCAGCAGTAGTTGTTAACTTATTTTTTGATACCGTTTTTGACCCTTCAAAACTGGCGAATCGAATAATGTAGCCAATACTCATCAACGTCACCTTTTCTTTCGAAGCCATCTTCGCATAAAAATTACCAGGAATGGTCGCGCTGGTGTAAAATGCGTTTTTGTCTTTTGGCCTGAAGTAATTCACTTCTTTGATGTCATACCCGTTTGCATCCATGGGGTTTAGTTTGTCGAAAACTACCGTGCCGTCAGTTTTGCCGGAGAAGGCTTTCTTGTCTCCCTTTTTGCTTTGAGCATAATCTGTCTGCAGCAAAGCTTCACCATCCACCACTTCAAGACCTGCACCCTTCATTTCCAGAATCAATTGTCCGTGGATCTCTTCGATGAGTGATTGCAGTGCCTCTTTGCTTACCCCTGCCAAGGAAGCCTCAGAAAACACAGATCCCACTCCTTGCTTCTGCATAACTCCGGCCTGCGATGAGCCCTTCATCATGGAAGCTTGCATTATATAGTAGTCATTGACGAAAACGGGAGTTGACTTGAAGGACTTGCCAAGCCCCTTCGTGTCTACTTTTCCCTCCTTTATAAAGTCAACGGTCGACCAGTCTTTCTGCGCTTGGGCAGCAAAGGCCAGGCTAAGCAGAGATATAAATAAGATGTTTTTCATGGGTTTAAATATTTTCTGCTAAGGTCGCTGCGGGTTTGGGTGAGTGAAATCCGCTGTGGCACGCATTTTCATATACCCACTGGCACGGATGCCACCTACCAGGGACTCCACGGTATTCCAAAATCAGGGGACGAGGGTATTTTGGTTTTCTTGTCGTGCACCTTATTTGTCTGAAAATTTAAGATCCATGAAACGACTATTCTACATTGCTTTTCCCCTGCTTGCTGCCTGCGGCAGCGATGATGAATTCTCTTGCGACAAGAATGCCAGATTTACCTACAACGGAGGTACTGAATGTGCGCACGCTTCAATAGAGAGCTACAGTAAAGATACCGTCAACGGGGACGAATCATTTCTGATTGCCCTTACAAGCACATTTACCAACTTTAAATTGAACGTGGGAGACGATGTCGAACTGGTAACAGATAAAGAATACACCCATCCAGATAATGTCTTTATAATCGGACCAGGTCATAACCAGACATTCTCGATTAATGTCACATTAACCAAACTGGATCGGGATGCCAGAATAATTTCCGGGGTATTTAATTTTGAAACAGAGCGGGATGTAAACTCGGCTGGTGTTCCGTTCAACTCTGAGGGCGCCTTTACAGATGTTGCCTTCTAGCTTCAGATCAAATTATTTGTGTAGGCGAACTTGATCAGGCCCACCAGCGAGTTCGTTCCCGTCTTTTTAAAAATATTCTTTCGGTGTGTTTCGACCGTTCTCTCGCTGATGAAGAGCTCTTCAGCAATTTGCTTATTCGTATACTCCTTGGCAATAAGTTTTACAATTTCTCTTTCCCGGTCAGTCAGCAGTCTGCCTTCATCAGGATTCTGGAGATTTACGATCAACATCTTATTAATGTCGTTGCTAAGGAAGACATTACCCTCTTCCACCTCACTTACCGCTTTTAATAATTCACTGCGGGTATCCTTTTTGAGCACATAACCATTCACGCCTGCCTTCAAAATCTCCTTTACCAGGTGCACCTCTTCGTGCATGCTCAGCACGATTATTTTGATGTTACTATCCAGTCTTTTTACGGCATGAATCAAGGACAAACCATCCATCCCTGGCATATTGAAATCAGTGATCATTAAGTCCACTGTGTTTTTCTTTAACAGGGAAAGGGCTTCCTCACCAGTATGTGCCTGAAACTCCACTTTCCGTCCATCATTTTCTAAAAGGCTTTTTACGCCATCCAGAAGAATAGCATGGTCATCTACCAGAAGAATTCTCATTAATGCTGACGGTTTCCGTTTCCAGAACCCAAAGATACCCCCGTTGTGCATAGGAACAAGATTACAGGGCCCGATAAACCAAAACCATCCGTGCCAATGGGTATTTTTATACTCCCCGGTATCCAGTGGTGATTGAGGATGAGGAGGGTCAACCAAATCTGAATTAATTCTGAAAATATCTTAAAATGAAATCGACAGATTTGCGTCTGATTTATTAATGAGATTCCAAGCAATTGGCCGCATGAACTGGCGTTAGGTCAACATCGGCAGTAAAACTGATCTCAGTCATAGGCTGCAAGAACTACGAGCCTAACTTTGATGTTTGATATCAGCGCCAAAATCTTAATTACATGATATTTTCAATTCTCTTCTCCACTTTGATGATGACCGCCTCTGGCCCTGACTGGCACTATGATTTTGACCAGGCGATGGCACGGGCGCAAAAAGAGCACAAAATGATTATCCTGAATTTTGCTGGATCAGATTGGTGTGGGCCTTGCATCAAGATGACACGAGATATTTTTGAGAAGGAAACCTTTGTCGCATACTCCAACAAAAATCTGGTGTTGGTGCGCGCAGACTTTCCCCGATCAAAGAAAAATCAACTTGAGCCAACGCAGATAAAACACAACGAAGCACTGGCCGAAAAATATAATCCTCAGGGAAAATTTCCGCTGACACTCTTGTTAGACGAAAACGGAAAAATTCTAAAGAGCTGGGATGGATTCAAATCCGGCACACCTGAAGAATTCATCCAACAAATCGAACAAGCTCTCGATGCCCGTTAGCAACTTGACGAGTAAAGTTGTAGCTCACAAAAAGGGCACAAAACTGATGGGCAATCACTTTGAGTTTTGCGTAGTGAGTGATGACGAGCAGTGGGCCACCGAACAGATTGAATTAGCTATTAAAGAGATTCAGCGAATTGAGCGCCTTCTTACCACGTTCAATGACGATAGCCAAACAAATCAAATCAACGCTATGGCTGGCATTTCTCCTGTTCATGTCGATAGAGAAGTTTACGATCTCATCTTCAGGTCAAAGAAAATATCAGACATCACGCAAGGGGCATTTGATATCACTTACGGTTCACTGGATAAAAAATTCTGGAACTTCGACACCCACATGACTTCACTTCCTGATCGCGAAACAGCGAAGGCATCCGTGAAGTTGATAAACTATAAGAATGTAATTCTTGACGCTGAACATCAAACTGTTTTTCTAAAAGAAAGCGGCATGCGAATTGGATTTGGCGGGATTGGCAAAGGATACGCTGCTGACAAGGCAAGAGATCTGATGCAACAGAATGGAGTTGAAAGCGGATTCGTAAATGCATCCGGTGATCTCTCTGCATGGGGCGACCAACCAAATGGTTCACCCTGGACTATCGGTATTGCACATCCTGACGTCAAGGATCACGCATTCTCCTATTTGAAGATTTCAGGGTTGGCGGTAGCAACCTCAGGTAGCTACGAAAAGTTTGTGGTGATAGATGGAAAAAAATATTCACACACCATTGATCCCAAAACCGGCTTTCCGGTTTCAGGAATTAAAAGTGTAACGATCATCAGTCCAAGTGCCGAACTATCGGACGCCATGGCTACACCAGTGACAGTGATGGGAATTGACACCGGCCTGCATATGATCAATCAAATGAAAGGCATTGCATGCGTCATTGTTGATGACAATAACAAGGTGTACACCTCAAAGAATATCAGATTGAATTAATGTATGATGAAGAATCGAATTGGTCTATTGTTATTATTCTCAGGACTTATGGGCTGGAGTTCATCCTGTGCACCCGTAAAGGAATATCAGAAAATGTATCTCAACGATGCAGAGATGGAGCTCGCCATGAGAAAGTGCGAAAAGTTTGAAATGAATTTTCAACTTTATCGTGAAGGAGCCTCTGGAGCAAATGGGGGCAAGACAGGTGGTGGCTGTGGTTGTAATTAACATTTAGCAACTACCATGATTCGAATTCCCCTCACGCTTATCGGCCTTTACTTGTCCATTGCGGGTTTGTTTGCTCAAACCAATGAAACTGACTCGCTGTACGAAGTCAGAAAGTTGAAGTTTGATGAAGCTAACTTTGTTTCAAGTTACTATCACCAGGAAGGCAACAACTCAGCGGTTACGGGTGGTGTTGGCACAGAACGGTTGACTGATATTTCTAACACCATTGATTTGCATCTTTCGAAGTATGATAGAAAAGGTCGTCTTCACAACTATATTTTTGAATTAGGTTTTGACACCTACACTTCTGCATCATCGGACAAAGTAGATCCCAATACTATTTCCTCTGCCTCTTCAGGCGATCAGCGCTTCTACCCATCGGCAGCATGGTCAGTAACCAATGAAGAGAAAGGTCAATCGTTTGGAGCCAATGCTGCAATATCTGCTGAGTATGACTACCTCTCTTTTGGTGGCGGAATTAATGTTTCAAAAAATTCAAAAGATAATAACAGGCAACTGAGTGCGAAGTTCCAGGCTTACCTTGATCAGGTCTCAATCATCTATCCAATCGAACTTCGACCGGCACCCTACTCCACGAAATCCAGAAATTCGTTTAGTTCATCGTTCGCGCTCTCGCAAATTATAAACAGAAGGTTACAAGTTGCGATGATTTTAGATCTCGCCTATCAGCAAGGGTTCTTAAGTCTCCCATTCAATAGAGTATACTTCGTAACCAATTCTGTTGCGGTAGAAAAACTGCCTGACAATCGTTTCAAAATTCCTATTGGATTTAGAGCCAACTATTTTCTGGGTGACAGATTTATCCTGAGAGGTTTCTATCGATACTATCAGGATGACTGGGGAATGCAGGCACACACCATGAACCTCGAAACGACTGTTAAGATCACACCATTCATTTCAGTCACTCCATTTTATCGATATCATCGGCAAACGGCTATCGATTACTTTGCTCCTATTCGTCAGCATAACACTACGAGCGAATTCTACAGCAGCGACTATGATCTTTCCGAGCTGAGCAGCCAATCCGGTGGGCTTGGATTTCGTTACGTGTCACCTGACGGAGTGCTAGGGGTGAAACGGTGGAATACAATCGAAATTCGATTCGATCACTACGAGCGGTCAAACGGATTAACGTCTAACATTATTTCACTTCATGCGAAGTTTAAGTAGCCTCTTACTCCTACCAAACACTTGGTAGGAGTAAAATCTTTTCAGTCATTTCTTTGAAACGTTCATCAACTTTTAACACCTTCGTTTTTAGAATTTAACTGATGAATCAACAGTAAGTAATTCTGTATAAAATCACGTCCGCCCCGTGTTGTCTGCTTGCCAGAACAGCACGGGGCGGGTTCGTTATACAGAGTTCAGCACAAACTAACGCTTGTTATAAAGCAAAAATGGGTAAGACACTATTTGATAAGATTTGGGATGCACATGTCGTCAGTCAGCAAACTGGTTATCCTGACGCTCTTTTTATCGACCGACATTATATTCACGAGGTGACTAGCCCGCAGGCATTTGACGGATTAAAGAAAAGAGGGATTGGCGTTTTCAACACAGCAAGAACCACAGCCACAGCCGATCACAACGTACCCACCAAAGACCAACATCTCCCCATCAAAGAAGCTCTCTCCCGCCACCAGGTCGAAACCCTCAGAAAAAATTGCAAAGAATTTGGAGTAGAACTTTACGATCTAGGCCACCCCTACCAGGGAATTGTTCACATCATCGGACCTGAACTGGGTTTCACTCAACCAGGAATGACAATCGTGTGTGGTGACAGCCACACATCAACACATGGTGCATTCGGCACGATCGCATTTGGAATTGGAACGAGTGAAGTAGAACAAGTGCTGGCCACTCAGTGTATCCTTCAGCACAAGCCCAAACGGATGAGGATCGAAATCAACGGAACACTGGGTAAGGGTGTTGTTGCCAAAGACATTATTCTTTACATCATTTCAAAAATATCAGCGAGCGGAGCTACGGGGTACTTTGTGGAGTATGCGGGTTCTACCATTGAAGCATTGAGCATGGAAGCGCGCATGACGATTTGCAACATGAGTATCGAGATGGGCGCTCGTGGTGGGATGATCGCACCTGATGAAACAACATTTAGTTACATCAAGGGAAGAAGTTTTGCGCCACAAGGAGAAGTCTTTGATAAAGCTGTTGAGCAATGGAAGCAATTGAAGTCGGATGAAGATGCGGAATTCGATAAGGTGCTTGCATTCGATGCAGCTGACATTGCACCGATGATCACTTACGGCACCAACCCTGGAATGGGTATTCGGGTCACTGATCGCATTCCAACACCAGAGGAGCTCAAAGACATCAGCGAGAAACCTTCCTTCATAAAGTCACTAGACTACATGGGGCTGGAACCTGGATCACAGCTACTCGGCAAAAATATTGACTACGTATTCATTGGCAGTTGCACCAATGCTCGCATTGAAGACCTACGTATGGTGGCGTCTATCGTGAAGGGAAAGAAAAAAGCGGACAGTGTTGAAGTGTGGATAGTACCCGGATCAAAACAGGTAGAAGATCAGGCACGCAAGGAAGGATTGGATAAAATCTTTGAAGCCGCTGGCTTTGAATTGAGAAGCCCAGGATGCTCAGCTTGTTTGGGCATGAACGAAGACAAGATTCCCGCAGGAAAATATTGCGTGTCTACTTCGAACAGAAATTTCGAAGGAAGACAAGGGCCAAAATCAAGAACCTTTTTGGCTAGCCCGCTAAGTGCTGCAGCTGCAGCCATTACGGGAAAAGTGACGGACGTTAGAGAATGGATATGAGCAAGGAGAAATTTAACACATTGAAGAGTACCACTGTTCCACTTCCAAATGAAAACGTGGATACAGACCAAATTATCCCAGCGAGGTTTTTGAAAGCAACCACACGCGAAGGCTTTGGCGAAAATCTCTTCAGAGACTGGCGATTTGATTCGAATAATCAATCTGTTTCAGACTTTGTTCTAAATGATTCATCCTTCAGTGGAAAGATACTTGTTGCAGGAAAGAATTTTGGATGTGGCAGTAGCAGGGAGCATGCAGCGTGGGCAATTTATGATTATGGATTCCGTGTAGTAGTGTCGAGCTTCTTTGCCGACATTTTTAAAAACAACGCACTGAATAACAGTCTGCTCCCAGTGGTGGTTACGGATGCCTATTTGAAATCATTGTTGGATGCCATTCAAAAGAGTCCATCGCTCGAAGTGACGGTAGATCTTGAAAATCAATTCATCGAGTTTGAGGGCAATAAGGAATCATTCGAAATCAATCCTTATAAAAAGTCATGCCTGATCAATGGCTATGATGACATCGATTATTTACTGAGCCTGAAAGAAGAGATAAGAGAATTTGACAAGCAGCACGCATGAAGAAATTGATAACCATATTGCCTGGTGATGGAATCGGTAAGGAGGTAACGGCTGAGGGAAAAAAGGTCCTGATTCGAATCGCAGAAAGTTTCGGACATCAGTTTGATTTCAATGAAGGATTGATCGGCCACGATGCGATTGAAGCAACTGGAACTGCGCTACCTGACGAAACACTGGCAACGTTGCGAAAAGCAGATGCCATCTTATTTGGTGCGGTGGGCCATCCACGCTACGACAACAATCCGAATCTCAAGGTGAGACCAGAGCAGGGTTTGTTGAAAATGAGGAAGGAACTCGGGCTCTATGCAAACCTCAGACCGATAAAACTTTTTGACGAACTACTTGAAGCGTCAAGCATCAAACCTGAAATTTTAAAAGGTGCTGATATTCTCTTCTTCCGTGAACTCACTGGCGATGTTTACTTCGGTGAGAAAGGAAGAAAAGACAATGACGAGACTGCATATGATCTGATGATCTACTCCAAATACGAAGTAGAGCGTATTGCACACAAGGCATTTACAGCAGCTCAATCCAGAAGTAAGAAAGTAACATCAGTTGATAAAGCGAACGTACTCGAAAGCTCCAGACTTTGGAGAGCAGTTGTACAAGAGGTGAGCAAAGAATATCCGGATGTGAGTTTGATACATATGTTCGTAGACGCAGCCGCGATGAAGCTGATCCAGGATCCAAGAAGTTTTGATGTAGTGCTCACTGGAAATCTTTTTGGTGATATTCTCACAGATGAGGCTTCACAAATTGCGGGATCAATGGGGATGTTGGCATCCGCATCTATTGGGGACAGCGTTGGTTTATATGAACCTATTCATGGCAGCGCCCATGACATTACAGGAAAAGGAATAGCCAACCCGTTGGCTTCTATCCTCTCAGCAGCCTTGATGCTGGATATCTCATTTGCACTAAAAGAGGAGTCGCAGGCAATCATCAATGCAGTGTCGCAGACGCTGAAAGAAGGTTATCGCACAATCGACATAGCCGATAGCAAAATCGAAAAATTCAAAATATTAAATACATCAGCAATGGGCGATATGGTCGCACAACGAATTGCTGTTAACGAAACTATTTCTCAATAACACAGAAAGACGATGAGCAACAAAATTCAAATTTTTGACACCACACTTCGCGATGGCGAGCAAGTGCCCGGCTGTCAGTTGAAGACAGAGGAGAAAATTATCATTGCGAGGGAACTGGAAGCATTAGGCGTAGATGTGATTGAAGCAGGCTTCCCAATTTCCAGCCCGGGTGATTTTCTTTCTGTAGTCGAGCTCTCAAAAAACCTGAAAGAACCGGTAGTGTGCGCACTCACTCGTGCAAAGAAGGAAGATATCGATGTGGCTGCCGAGGCATTGAACCATGCTAGAAAAGGCAGGATTCACACCGGCATCGGTTCTTCTGATGTGCACATTCAGCACAAATTCAAAAGTACACGTGAGCAAGTGTTGGAGCAGGGCGCGTGGGCGGTAGCTTACGCCAAGACAAAAGGATATGAAGTTGAATTCTATGCAGAGGATGCAGGTCGCGCTGACCTTGAATTTCTGGCAAGGATGATTGAAGCAGTGATCGCAGCAGGGGCTGATGTGGTTAACATTCCAGACACTACCGGCTATTGCCTTCCTGAATTGTATGGCAAAAGAATAAAATACCTTGTTGAAAATGTAAAAGACATTGACAAGGCAATCATTTCCGTTCACTGTCACAACGACCTCGGTATGGCTACGGCCAATACCATCTCAGGTCTGATCAATGGAGCGCGCCAGGCTGAAGTAACGATGAATGGCATCGGAGAGCGTGCAGGCAACACCTCGCTTGAGGAAGTTGCAATGATATTGGAGACGCACAAAGACCTTGGACTCTCTACCAACATTAAGCCCGACAAAATCTATGCATTAAGCAAGCTTGTATCTGGAATGATGCGCATGCC
The DNA here is from genome assembly GCA_050185175.1 of Cyclobacteriaceae bacterium. Taxonomy (GTDB): domain Bacteria; phylum Bacteroidota; class Bacteroidia; order Cytophagales; family Cyclobacteriaceae; genus ELB16-189. The sequence continues at coordinate 7,170 of JBFWZR010000004.1, read as the reverse complement.
AGTACAACCTAACAAAGCAATTGTTGGCGCTAATGCGTTCGCACACAGCTCAGGTATTCACCAGGATGGCTTCTTAAAGCATGCTGAGAATTACGAAATCATCAGCCCTGAAACAGTTGGAGTTCCCTCATCATCAATTGTGCTTACCGCGCGAAGTGGAAGAGCAGCATTGAAACATAGAATGGAATTGCTAGGATACCGTTTCGATGGTGAAGACCTCAATACCGTATACGAAAACTTCCTGATGGTAGCGGATGAGAAAAAGATGGTTCAGGATGAAGACCTCGTTGTATTGGCAGCGAATATGCCTGTACTGGAAAGATGATTTAAGATTTAAGATTCAAAATTTTGCGCTTGCAGACTGCAGTGTGCTTCATTCCAAATCTTAAATCTTAAACCTCAAATCTTGAATTTTGAACTCTACTTCCTCAAAGTCGGATACTTAATCCCCAATTGCTCCAGGTACGTATTGTACTTGGTCTCATCATAGTAGTATTTCTCCAACTGTGGACGGAATTCCTTCATGATCTCAGTATTCAGATACGTTGCAGGCTCATCCTCGGCTGTGATCATTGGCTTGTATTCCTGCTTCGCGAGCTGCTCATTCTTAAAGTAATCCCATGCCTTCGTAGTAATCTCTGGCTTGGTAAGAATGTCTATGATTGTCATCGCCTGTACTTTGGCACCGGCCGTCACCCCTTTGTGTGCAATAGGTGTTGCCATGGCGATGGCGTTTGCCCAATTGTGACCTGGTAGACCAGGAATGTTTGCCGGAAAACGCATGGTCACTGTTGGTACTTTCCACGAGATATCTCCGATATCATCTGATCCACCGCTACGTGGCTCCGGATCTGGCGCCTTGAATTCATCAAGTTTGGTGGGCATACCGGTAGTATCTCTTCTCGACTTCACTTCTTTTTGCACCGCACGCGCAAATATCTGATCGTCCTGGCTCCAGGCTGGCAACCCTACCACCTTAATATTATCATTCATCACTTCCGCAATTGGTTTGTTGAAGTGGCGTGGCCATGCCGAACCAAGTGTCCTTTTGGTCACGGTTGTTTGTGTCATCTTCGCAGCGGCTTCCGCGATGCGATTACCATGTCCGTACAACTCCATGATGTTTGGGTAGGTAACTTCTCTGAAGTAATACCAGATCGAAGCCTTCTGCGGAACCACGTTGGGCTGATCTCCACCGTTGGTGATCACTGAGTGCGATCGTTGCAACGGTTCAAGGTGTTCGCGTTGGTATTGCCATCCAATGTTCATCAACTCTACTGCATCCGCAGCACTTCTTCCTCTCCATGGCGCACCAGCCGAGTGAGCGGATTCTCCGCTAAAGGTGTACTCCACAGAAATCAATCCGGTGCCTGACGCAGGACCGTAAGACACACCGAGGTTTGAACCCACGTGGGTGAACAAACACATGTCTACATTGTCAAAATATCCGTCACGTGTGTAGTAAGCTTTCGTGCCAACCAGCTCCTCTGCAATACCGGGCCACAATACCAATGTACCCGAAAGGCCTTCACGTTCCATGATCTCCTTGGCGGCTAGTGCTGCTGCGATATTCAATGGAATTCCTGAATTGTGCCCTTCTCCATGACCAGGCGCTCCTTCCACAATCGGATCGTGGTAGGCAACACCGGGCTTTTGCGATGCTTTCGGAATGCAGTCCACATCACTACCTAATGCAATCACTGGCTTGCCACTTCCCCAGCTTGCAGTCCATGCCGTAGGGATGCCTGCAATGCCCATCTCAATTTTAAATCCATTTTTCTTCAGCAACTCCGTGAGGTATTTGCTGGATTCATATTCCTGAAATCCCAATTCAGCAAAACTGAAAATCTTATCTACCATCACCTGTACCAGCTTTTCGTTGGCCTGTACTTTGTCAGCAGCTTCTTTTTTCAGTGCATCAATTTTCTTGGTTGATAGTTTCGGTTTCTGGCCAAAGGCGGCCAGCGATACCAGGAACAAGAACAAGAGTAGTCGTTGTCTCATCGTATTTGGTTAAGGTTATTTCACTCTTCAATTTAAGTATTGAGCGATGGCGCACCATGACAAATGGCGACCAAAATATGATCCTTGAAATAATCGGTTCTAATCCGATGCAGGAGGTAAAGAAATCAATGGCTATTGTTGCAACTGCGTCAGTAACCGCTGTGGCACTGAGGCAACCTTCCTTTTCACGTAGTCAAAACATACAATTCCCGTCTTTCCTCGCGCAGCCTCTTTATCAGTGGTTTGGTTGGTGACAAGATAGATAAGGTCAAATCCATATTTATTAAAATCGGTCACTCCAATCTGAATCTTCAGGCGATCACCAAGAAATGACTCCGACTTATAAATCACCAATGCATCTGAGATAATCTGACCGACATTGCCCTCGAAATGGATTTCGTCTTTGAATCCGATGTGATTATAAAATAAAATACGAGCTTCCTGCATCAGGGCGAGCACACTATCGTTACCCACATGCCCGCCATAGTTCAGGTCGCTGGCGCGGACCGTCATCTCACAACTGAAAATGAACTTATCAGGTAACTCCAGCTCCAAACGTGCCATAGCTATTCATTCTTTTTACTTTCCCTGTCGTAATTGATAGACATCGACACAACGTTCGCATGCATTCCATCCGAACGCTGATAGTGTGAAAATCTAAATTCAATTGCCTTAAAAGTCGTCCTGCCGTTTACTGCATAAGGTGCATACCGAAATCCCATACCCACATTTATGCTATTGAAGTCTGACAGGTCATAATCAGAGGTGTAGTATCGTGCATCAGGGTCGTGTTCACCGTAAGGTTTGAAAAAATCAGTGCCTTGCTGAATATAAAGTCTTACGAATGGCGTTAGTGTGATCACGCGGGATATCTTAACAGCCGCCTCCTGATTAAAAGTATTTGCAGTGATCCCAAAATCATCCCAATAAATTCTATAGTAAGATCGAAGGATCCACCGGGTGCCTACAAAGGAATTCAATTGCACACCTAAAGGAATTTTCACGCGATGAAACGGAAGATTCTCAACCTTTTTGCCTCCATCCGTAAAGTAGACGCGATGAAACGGAGTAGAGAGAAGACCGGATTGATAGGTCAGTCCGGGATAAATACCAAGCGACATCCGTTGGTTAATGGTTTGATACCAGCCCAACGACAGATTGAACGAATTTCTCCGATACTTATCAAACCAGTTTCTTCCCCTCAGCTCCGATGGATACACCAACTCCAAAACCTTATGGCCCTGGTATCGCCCCCATCGCAAGTCATCGAAATACATTTGCACCGTGGCAGAGAGTTCGCGCGTCTGTGATGTATTAATGTGATTCAGAGAAAAGGCTTGCCCCAGTGACAGATAGTCGGACTCCATCGAAAAGGAAGAAGTAGTGCCCCACTCCAGATCGGGATTGGACGTCCTGTTGTATCCCAACGAAGTATAAATTCTGGAGTCATGACGAGATGCAGAAGAAAATACAAAATCAATGTTGTCTGTGGAAGCAGAGCTGATCACATCAAGACCTAAACCAAAGTGCACCGCCCTCGTGGAATCCTTGATATTATCAACGAGGAATTGTGTCGAGTAAACCTGAAGATCCTCCGTACCTATACCACCGGTAACAGCTGAGTGATTGTTGTTTTGGTTGTAGTACGAATACACCATCTGCACATCATTGTGAGACAGCTTCTCTTTTTTATAGTTGGGATTTAGGGATTGACTACGAGCGCCTAAAGTTGCGGCTATCAATCCGATCAAGAGATATCTTTTCTTCACCGATCCTGTTCTCAGTTACAGCCGCATCCACCGCTTGTCTTCGTACTCCCACCTCCTGACGCTCCTTCACGGATGGTACAAACATATTGTTCAAAACCTCTTGATCCCAGAGCACCCATTTTCATCTCATAGTCATTCAGGTAAACGCGTTGGTACGGCTTCACAGACTCGCAGGATGTGAGGGAGGCGATACCAACGGCCAAAAACAAAATGAGGAGTGCTCTCACAGAACCAAGTTAAGATTTAATTTTTTGAATTAAAGACTCACAAATTAACTTACGTTAACCTATTCGGAGAAATAGACGCTCAGTTCGTTAATAAAGTCACCTGCCTTTTGGTTCCGATAAGTGAAGGTACCCTTTTTGCTTTCATCGGGATTCAACAAAAGGATGTGAGGAAACAGACCCGAAGGATTGAATCTTTCAGCGAGTCTTTCATTCTGTTGCCTTATCGGATCGGGTAACTTCTTCCTTTGCGGAAAATCAGCTTTGAGCAAAATGAAATGGTCGGACGCAAAGTGGATAAAGTCATCCTGGCTCAACACGTTTTTGTTGAACCGTATGCAGGGTGCACACCAGTCCGAACCGGAAAATACAAGTAACAGAGGTTTTTGCGTTTCACGCGACTGCCGAAATGCCTCATTAGCATCCTCCAGCACCTGGCCATAGCACTCAACGCAAATGGTCAACAGCACAACGATACCAGTAATTAAATTTTTCACGGCCCGAATTTAAAAAAGATCAATAGGATTATCAGGCAGTTAATAATTATTTAACTACAACATTCGCCAAAGATAGAGCGTAGCATAGGCCTCCCACCCTTTATATTTCTCAAACATTTTCTCAATCTCCTTCCACGTTGGTGCGCGGTCAAGGCCAAGACATTGCTTAACTGCGTTTTTCAGCCCGGCATCTTCCAACGGGAAAGCATCAGCATATCGAAATGTTTTCATCAAAGCATAATTGGCAGTCCAGTTACCAATGCCTTTGATTTTTATCAATTGCTCCTTCGCATCCCCGAGTGACAATTTCGACAACTTATCCTGAGAAATTACTCCGTCAACAAATGCCTTGGATATCTCGATGACGTATCGTGCTTTCTGGTTGCTGAATTGTAAACTCAGAAGGTCTTCTGGCTTTACATTGACGATTGATGCTGCATTGGGAAACAAATAATAAGATCGCTCTTTAAATTTCACTTCAGTTCCATACGCTTGTACAAATCTCTGCTTCAGTGTGTATGCGAACTGCAAATTGATTTGCTGTCCAAGTACCGCCCACACCAACGATTCGTACAAATCGGGTTGACCGACTATTCGATAACCGAAATGTTCTTTCACCAGTGGCTTTAGATAAGGATCCGTCTTTGCCAGTTTATAGAATGGTTTAAGGTTTTTATCTAAATCAAACCAATCACAGATATATTTTATCACGTGTTGTTTCACTATAGCATCCGCCTTGCCCATGAGGAATTCAACCTTGATGTCGTTGTCCGATGCTGAAAGTCGAATCAAATAAGGTTTGCTATCTATTTCGAGCAGCTTGTACACGCGCTCATCATCCACCGTATGCAAAAGCTCTTTCGGAGACCGCGTCAAAAAATGAAGGATCTCTTTGAAGTTGAACTCTTTTGGCGTGGTGACAATCATACAAAATACAAGTCTACAGAAAGAGCAAGAAAACTCAGCTACTCAAAACCATATTCAGCAAGAAACGGGTTATTTGCTTCTTCCTGTTTGTGGAATATTGAATTTTGAATCCGATAGTAGATCGACTTTGCGACTCTGCGGTTTTAACCGCCAAGGCGCAAAGGCGCCAAGAACAAAAGCTAAAATTCATCGTGAAATGAAATTGGATATCGCCACCACTAGCATCATAGACGACCTCAATACCAACGGGTTTTCAATAGTTCCATCCGTCCTGAACAAATCAGAATGCCAATCTCTGATTGAACACTATGATCAACCAGAGATTTATCGCACCGTCATCAATATGCAGCGATATCGTTTCGGGAGAGGTGAATACAAGTATTTCAAATATCCATTGCCGGAAACGGTGCAAACATTAAGACAGGAACTTTACAAACCCCTCGCTCCAATTGCCAATGAGTGGATGAAGAACTTAAAAATACAGGACGCATTTCCCCTGTCTCATGAGGCCTTCATTGAAAAATGCCATCAACAAAATCAGCTCCGACCTACGCCACTGATCCTAAAATATGAGCCTGGTGACTACAACACGCTTCATCAGGACTTGTACGGAGCTGTGTATTTCCCTTTTCAAGTTATCTTTATTCTTACGCAACAAGGGCGTGACCACGAGGGTGGTGAATTGGTTCTGACAGAGCAAGTGCCGAGAGCGCAATCGAAGGCGATGGTGCTGAAGCCAAACCAGGGTGATGCAGTGATCATCACCACGAACTTCCGGCCGGTGTTGGGTACGAAAGGTTACTACAGGGCCAACGTGAGACATGGAGTCAGTGAGGTTACGTCCGGAAGGCGATTCACACTTGGCATCGTTTTTCATGACGCGGCATGACGATATCTCCAACAAAGAACTGATCAAAAAGATCAGAACAGGTGAAATACAATTAGCCGGTAATGCCAGGTTAAAAATCTTTGGAACGCTTCAGTGTGCTTCCGGCAAACGAATGCTCAAATCTAACCGCGTATTCTTTGGCGATTATCTCGAGGCCACGAAGCACGGTTTCCGACCCTGCGGACATTGTATGAGAGAAGCATATCAATTGTGGAAGGAGAGACACCAAAGGGATGCATGATGATCTCCGTCAGTACTGTGATGCTGAACGATAGTGAAGCATCTCCTAACTTTAAACAACTCAACCCACTACCAAGGAGACACTTCTCTCCGCTCAGTATCTCATTTCCAGCTCTGTGATGCTGAGTGGCAACGAAGCATCTTCTATATTGTGGAGGCCCAACCTCGGAAAGGAAACACTTCCGGTCAGTTCACAGTACCGCCAGGTTTTCCAACATTACTTCAATTTAAGCCTTCATCAGCCCGGCTAACTAAAATCACTCACAGGTCTCACTTCTTAACAATCCTCACCACCTTCATACGCGCTTTGTCCGAAGCAATCAGGACGTAGATCCCGGGCGCCTTGTTGAGATGCACCGTTTGTGTTTGTCTAATATCCTGCGCCAACATTTCAACTCCGGTGACATCAAGGATTCTAATTTTCAACGGATGTCGAGTTTCTACGGTAATAGATTCAATAAATGGATTGGGATACACTTTTAAATTATCAAGAGTCAGTTCCGAGTCGATTCCTACCACTACTGGTGTTTTGAAGGTTGTCGATGCGATCTCGCTTGTTGCAATTCCATCTGTTCCGGTGAGTTGAATTGTATAGGTACTGCTAGGTTGTAGTCTCGATT
>JBFWZR010000003.1:0-140218 GCA_050185175.1 Cyclobacteriaceae bacterium | reverse complement strand
CAGCAACGGTCAGAATGTTACGCGAGAGAAAACATCGCCCGACCAAACCATTTGCCCTCCTCTATCCAAGTCTTGCCATGGCAAAGCGTGACCTCTAGTTGGTGACGTAGAAGAGAAGGCATTGACAAGTAAGGAGAGTCCTATTGTGCTTTTACCAGTAAATGCGCGCTTCAATTCGAAGATGCCACTTGAGCAGATTGCACCGGGCTTAAATAAGATAGGTGTCATGTTACCGTATGCGCCATTGCTTGAGTTGCTGGCGAGTGAGTTTGGACGGCCATTGATTGCAACGAGTGCCAACGTGAGCCGTTCTCCGATAGTCTATACCAATGAAAAGGCGATTGAAGATCTTCGCGGTATTGCCGATTATTTTTTAATGCATAATAGAGATATTCTCGTGCCCCAGGATGACAGTGTTGTACAATTTGCAGCATCAGGGAGAGCTGTATTTTTAAGGAGGTCTCGGGGTTGCGCCCCTACTTATTTACCTCGACCTTTTGATGAGCCAGAATCAGCATTGGCAATGGGCAGTGATATGAAGAGCGCATTTGCGCTCAACGATGAAGGTAGAATATTCGTGAGCCAATACCTCGGGGATTTGGAGTCATTCGACACACAAAGGGCCTTTCAACACACACTTGATCATTTAATGAATTTGCAACAGGCAAAGCCAAAGCAAATCTTAGTAGATCAACATCCACTTTATTTTTCTACAGAGCTGGGCAGATCGCTGTCAGAAGAGTTGCGAATACCGCTTCAATCTATTCAACATCATCACGCTCACTTCTGTGCTGTGCTCGCAGAGAATGGCTTACTAGATGAAAAAGAGAATGTACTTGGCGTGATTTGGGATGGTACAGGTTGGGGCGAAGACAAAGCTATTTGGGGAGGAGAATTTTTTACCTATAAAAATTACATCACCGAAAGAGTTGGACACCTTGACTATTTCTCTCTTCTCATGGGAGACAAGATGCCGCTTGAGCCACGCATCAGTGCGCTGTCGCTGACAGGAAAATTTGAGCAAGCGATCGAGATATTGAAGCCAAAGTTCTCATCACAGGAATGGGAACTGTATAATAAAATGTTGAGCCGAAATAAGTTGCCGCAAACGTCAAGTGTAGGACGGCTATTCGATGGTGTGGCTTCTCTTTTGGGAGTTTGCGATCATTCAACCTACGAAGGAGAAGGCGCATTGTTGGTTGAGTCGTTGGCAACCCGTGCGACTGATCAGAACTTATCAGCTTGGCTTATTGATGAAAGCCACTCTTTCACAGACCAGATAATTAAACATGTGATCGCAGACGTTAGTCGCAAAGTTTCGCGTCAGGAAATTGCGTATAAGTTTCATCTCACACTGGTCAATTGGGTGGCTCGGATAGCAAGTCAGCAGAACGTAAAGAAAATTGCATTTAGCGGTGGAGTGTTTCAAAATGTATTGTTGGTTAGTCTGCTTGAGGAACAATTAGCAAACCAGTTTGAATTGTTCTTTCACCAGAAGCTTTCACCCAATGACGAAAATATTGGTTTTGGTCAGTTGGCATTTTTACACATTCAGAACCTGAAGAACTCAAAAGTTGAAGTGCCGGAAGAGTTTGAAGTGGTAATAAATTAAAATTTATGTGTTTAGCGATACCCGGTAAGATCATGTCAATTAGCGGTCAACTGGATGAGACATTCCGAGTCGGAAAGGTGTCATTTGGTGGTATTACCAAGGAGGTCAACCTTTCGATGGTCCCTGAGGCCAGCGTAGGCGAATATGTACTTGTGCATGTGGGTGTGGCTATTTCCGTTGTTGATGAAGAGGAGGCCAGGAAAACATTTGACTATATACAACAAGTAGGAGAGCTCGAGGAGCTTCAACATCCACCTGGACAACAAATATGAAATATCTCAGTGAATATCGCGATGGAGAAATCACCGGGGAGTATTTGAATGCGCTCCGTAAGGTTGTGACCCGACCATGGACGATCATGGAAATTTGCGGAGGCCAGACCCATAGTCTCGTCAAGAACGGAATTCTCGACATGTTGCCTCCTGAGATTACGATGGTTCACGGGCCCGGCTGCCCCGTGTGTGTTACACCTCTCTCTATAATTGATGAGGCGATCGCGCTGGCAGAAAGACCCGAGGTTATCCTGTGTTCCTTTGGCGATATGCTTCGTGTGCCTGGGTCATCAAGAAGTTTGCTGGAAGCGAAGGCCCGAGGCGCTGATGTTCGCATTGTTTATTCTCCACTAGAGGCTGTTCAACTAGCAACACAAAATCCTGACCGTGAGGTTATCTTCTTCGCAGTTGGATTCGAGACCACCGCCCCTGCCAACGCGCTGTCTGTAGTGCATGCGCACAAACAAAACATTACCAACTATAGTATTCTGGCTTCGCACGTGTTGGTACCACCTGCGATGGAGGCTATTCTCAGTGACCCCGAAAATAAGATTGATGCCTTCCTGGCAGCGGGACATGTGTGCACCATCATGGGCATGGATGAGTATGATCCCATTGTTGAAAAATATAAAGTGCCCATTGTGGTTACAGGCTTTGAGCCTGTGGATCTTTTGCAGGGAATTTATATGGCTTTGATGCAATTAGAAAAAGGAGAGGCGCGACTGGAAAACCAGTATGCCAGGGTAGTGCATCGCGAAGGGAACAAACTTGCGCGTGAAACGATTGGTGAGGTGTTCGATATTTCTGATCGCACATGGCGAGGTATTGGGGAGATTCCAAAGAGTGGATACGAGGTTAAAGACGATTACAAAAATTTCAATGCGCGGGTCAAGTTTGAACTGGATGTAACTGAAGTAAAAGAAAACGAAGACTGTATTTCTGGTGCGATCATGAAAGGGCTGAAAAAACCCTTTCAATGTCCCAACTTCGGCACAAAATGTAAACCAGAGCATCCAATGGGAGCCCCTATGGTAAGTAGTGAAGGTGCTTGCGCGGCCTATTACCAGTATGCAGGTATGAAAGAAGAAGTAGTATGAACACAGATACTCGTCCATCGATTGCGTTAAATTGCCCGCTACCAAAATTAGACTTTGACGTGATCACGATGGGTCATGGTAGTGGAGGATTGCTCACTCACCGCCTCCTGGAGTCTGGGGTGTTTAATGTTTTAAAAAATGACCTTCTCGATCAACAGCATGACGGAGCCGTCTTTTACCTCGAGGGAAAAACTGCTTTTACCACAGACAGCTACGTGATCTCACCTTTGTTTTTTCCTGGTGGTAATATTGGAGAGTTGGCTGTCAACGGAAGTGTGAATGACCTGGCGATGTGCGGAGCGATTCCCCAGTATCTCTCATTGAGCTTCATTCTGGAAGAAGGATTGCCAATGACAGACTTCTGGGACATCCTTCTTTCTATTCGTCAGGCAAGCGAAAGAGCTGGAGTAAAAATTGTAACAGGCGACACTAAGGTGGTGGAGAGAGGAAAGGGTGATGGTGTGTTCATCAATACATCGGGAGTAGGAATGATTCACCCTCAGGCGAACATTCATGTCAACAACATTCAAGCTGGTGATCAAATTATTGTGAGTGGATATGTGGCTACGCACGGTGTGGCGGTGATGTCCAAACGGAAAGGATTGGAATTTGAGACCAGCATACAGAGCGATACACGGGCTGTGAACCACATGGTGAAAGACTTGCTGGATCAGATAGGAGAAGATGTGCGCTTCCTGCGTGACCCCACACGTGGAGGTGTAGCAACAGTGCTGAACGAAATTGCACTACAACGTAAACTTGGCATCACCTTAAAACAGACTTCAATACCTATCGAAGAACAAGTGGAGGGAGCATGTGAGCTGTTGGGATTGGATCCGATCTACGTTGCCAATGAAGGAATTTTCATTACCGTAGTGCCGGCTGAAAAGTCACAGGACGCATTGAATATTCTTCATCGTCACGAATTTGGAAAGCAAGCAGCGATTATTGGTGAAGTAGTTGAAGATCATCCCGGCAAAGTGGTGATGCTAAGCCGCATCAGTGGAAGGAGGGTGGTAAGTATGCTCACGGGTGAGCAACTACCACGAATTTGCTGAGTTGTTTCAGATTTCTTTCCCTTTCCACTTCCCTGATTTGATGTACAGATAGGAAAGCAAAAACATGGTGGACCAGTACACCCACTCGCTGGCCCAGCCCCACGTAATATCCATCTGTAGAACCTCAAGTACCACGTAGGCGTAAACGGAATATAAAATAATAGTCACCGTCTCAACCATGAGGTTGACCTTTGTGTTACCCGTTCCCGTGATCGCATTCAACCACACAGTTCCCATCGACATAAGTAGAAGTGCAACGGAAACAACACGCACTACAGGAATAGCTTCACGCATAAATCCTTCCTCTTGTCCGTAGAACCAGAGAAACCACTCAGGCTTGAAGTTGAGGAAGAGGAAAATCGTGAATGAAATGCCGAAACTGATCTTTACAATTTTCTTGATCAGGTAGATCACTTCCTCTGTTCTTCCTTGGCCGATCAGGTTGCTCACCATTGTGTTGCTGGTGGCAGCAAAGGCCCAAGAGAAAATTCCAAAAATGCCGAAGATATTGCGCATGGTGTTGGAAATCGCCAGCGACCTTTCTCCATGATGTTCTACCAGGATGTAAAAGAATTCCCAGGTCGCTATGCTGATCGCATACTGCGCAATCAAGGGTGACGATTGCACGAGGATCAAACGAAAGACTGCCAGATCGAATTTCTTTTGCTTGAAGAAGGCAAAACGCTGATGCATGTTCTTTTGATGGATAATTGCATAGAGGACCAGCAATCCTCCGGCCTCAGCAAAAATTGAAGCATAGGCAGCGCCATTGAAACCCATGGCGGGCAAACCAAAATGGCCGTAGATTAAGCCATAGTCCAGCACGATATTGATGCCCGCTTCTACCAGCGTGCCCCACACCAGGTACTTTGATTGGTTGGTGCCCACGAGCAACGCATTTCTCATCGCATAGAGATAAAGGAATGGCAAACCCCAGATGCGAATCAACAAAAAGCCAATCACCTGTTCTGCAATCGCTTGATTGTGAATGGTAGCACGGAGGATGGCGGGAGCAAAAAGATAAACGATGACGATACCAGCACCGGCTATCGCAACAGCCACCCATGCACCGTGATAAAAAAGTCGACCAATGTCTTCGTGTTTGTTTTGTCCGGCCCTGCGCGCGATGAGGGCCTGCAGTCCATTGTTCAATCCATTGCCAATTACAGCAAAGATCAGGTAGAACACGCCTGTGATGCCCGCGCTTGCCAGCTCCTGTTCACCAAGTCCACCAAGAAAAATGTTGTTGGTGATAAAATTGATCTGCGGCACAAGCATGGCCAGGCTGATGGGCATAGCCAGCTTGAGAATATTACGACTTGAATTATCAAGTCGGAGGTCGGTAGGTGCTGATGCAGTAGCCATGAATCAAAAAAGGCCAGCAAATGTACATATTCGTCTGCATCGTTCATTCGTTTGTCGTGATGAGAAGTTGGTCGAACAAATGTGTTCCTGGATTTTTATTTTCCGATGGGATTGTCACCTTTGGGCATGGAACTTTACAATCCGAAAAGCACAAGAGGAGTAAGAGCCTACGAGATCGGTGAGGACTATATCATCATCAGCTTCCACAATGGTTCCTACGACTACAAATTCACTCATGAAAGTGCCGGTAAAGGTTCAGTGGAGGTAATGAAACTGTTGGCCAAAGAAGGTAAGGGACTAGCTGCCTATCTTTCCACGCAAGTCAAGGATAAGTACGAGTCTAAAACACCGGTGAAAAATGACGATCGTACCAATTTCATGAACATCAAATTCGAATAAAGACTGAGACACTGAGGAACCGAAGTGTCTCCTTTGTTCGAGAGGTAAGTTGCAGTACTAAAGAGAGTGTTTGCATTAAGGAGATGCTTCCTGCCTCCGGCAGGCAGGCGCTTCGCTCAGCATCACAGACTCGTTACCTGAGACACTGAGGAATCGAAGTGTCTCCTTTGTTCGAGGTGTGAGTTGAAGAGTCAAAGAGAATGTTTGTATTGAGGAGATGCTTCCTGCCTCCGGCAGGCGTTTCTCTCAGCATCACAGACCCCCAAGACGCTAAGGGATTTCCCCTGCGCCTCTGCATCCTTGCGGTAGAACCTTCTTATTCATGTAACCTTTTTCCGTAATTCCGGTGTATACACCTAAACCCCTTGCCAATGCTGAAAAATTACCTGCTTGCTATCTGGCGGTACGTGACGCGCAACAGCGTTTTTGCTCTTATCAATTTGCTTGGTCTGGTGGTCGGTACGGCTGCCTTTTTGCTAATCGTTCAATATTCTTTGCATGAATTCAGTTATGATCAATTCTGGAGGGCGAAAGAAAATATCTACAGGCTCCAATTAGACCGTTATGACAAAGGTGAATTGGCCACGCGTTGGGCAGCGGGAAGCAACGGCATTGGGCCAGACCTGAAAAGAAATTTTCCAGAAGTGAAAGCGTATGTGCGCATGACCAAAAGTAATGCGATGCTTTCTCATGGCGACACCTTCTTTAAAGAAGAGAATGTGTATTACACCAGCAGTGGTTTTTTCGATGTATTTGGCCTCAAATTGATAGAGGGAGTTGACAGCACTGCACTGCTTGGGCCGAATAAAATGATTCTCTCCCGCTCTATGGAGAAAAAATATTTTGGAGACGAGCCAGCGTTGGGGAAAACGATGCGCAACAATGGCGATACGGAATACCTGATCACAGGAGTGTATGAAGATCTTCCCGCCAAAACACATATGGCACTGGACGCAATGCTCTCCTTTGCCACTTTTGCCAATTTCCAGGGAGTCACTGAGGAGGAAATGAATTATTGGCAATGGGATGGATTCCTGACTTATATCTTATTAGATGAGCAAACAAGCCCTGCTTCGTTAGAGAGCAAGCTTCCGGAGTTTGTCATCAGGCAGGCTGGGGAAGAGCTTAAGCAGTTCAATGCCGGAATGGTGTTTCATCTCCAAGCCCTCACCGACATTCACCTCGATTCGGATTTTATCATGGAATTCAAACCCAATGGTAGCCGCGATACCGCCAACTTTTTACTCGTTGTAGCTTTTTTAATCATTCTCATAGCCTGGATCAACTACATCAATCTATCCACTGCAAAGTCCATCGAGCGCGCCCGCGAGGTAGGGGTTAGGAAAGTGATGGGAAGTCAGCGGTGGCACCTTGTGCAGCAATTTCTGGTGGAGTCCTTATTGTTCAATACGGTGGCAGTCGGACTGGCCGTTTTTGTGGTGGTTCTATTGACACCGTATTTCGCGGATCTCACGGGCAGGCCATTGGGATACGAATTGTTTACACTAAAAACATTTTGGATCGGAAGTGTAGTGCTCATCGTGGTGGGAGCAGTATTCTCCGGTTTTTATCCTGCGCTGGTTTTATCCTCCTATAAACCTGTTGAGGTCTTGAAAGGCAGATTTAAAAACACAAATCAGGGAGTTGCTTTTCGCAAGGGCATGATCGTCCTGCAGTTTGTTGCCTCTATCATGCTGATCGTAGGCACATACACTGTGTACAACCAAATTACTTACATGAGAAGTCAGCAACTCGGTGTCAACATCGAGCAGACTCTAGTAATCAAATCACCGAACGTAACAGATTCTACCTACAGAGGAACGTTTCAAGGATTTAAAAACAAGTTGGTCCAACAAGCTGAAGTAAGTTATGTCACTGCTTCCAGCAGCGTGCCAGGCACTTCACCAGACTGGAATGCGGGAGGCGTGCGTAGGCTAAGCCAGGGAGAGGATGAATCCAATCAGTACCGGGTGCTCCTTATAGATCATGATTTTATTCCTTCTTATGGACTTGAGGTTGTAGCAGGCCGTGGATTTTCTGACGAAATGAACAACGAGGAGAAAAGTCTGATGCTGAATGAATCTGCTGTGCGAATGATGGGGTTTGAAAATGCAGATCAAGCCATCAATGATTACGTTGTCTTTTGGGGAGACACTTTTCGCATAGTGGGCGTTTTGAAAAATTACAGGCAGGAATCCTTAAAAAAAGACTTTGATCAACTTTTGTTTCGCTACAGCAAAGCGCCTCAAGGTAATTATTCCGTACGTTTTAATTCGGCTAACGTGAAAACCTCGATCGCTCAGTTTGAGGAAGCCTGGAAGGAATTTTTCCCGGGTAATCCTTTCAATTATTTCTTCCTTGATGAACATTATGAAAAACAGTACAAGGCTGACCAGCAGTTTGGAAGTGTGTTCGGCATGTTCAGTGGTCTTGCGATTTTCATAGCAAGCCTTGGGTTGTTTGGGTTGTCATCACTCACCGCGTTGCAGCGCACGAAAGAAATAGGAGTGAGGAAAGTGTTGGGCGCAAGTGTGGCGGGCATTTTACAACTGATCAGTAAGGAATACATGTTGTTACTGGGCGTGGCTATTGCGATGGCTACCCCGCTGAGCTGGTGGGTCATGGACCACTGGCTCACAGGCTTTGCGAACAGGATCCACCTGAGCTGGTGGATCTTCGCAGCGCCTAGCCTGATGGTGGTGCTGGTGGCGATGTTGACGGTGAGTTTTCACACGCTCAAAGCAGCACGAACTAATCCAGCAACTTCATTGAGAACGGAATAGTGTGATTGAAGTTCACCGCTAAGGCGCCAAGACGCTAAGGTTGTTATCTTTGCGCCTTCACGTCATTGTCGTTTGGAAACGGAGCAGTGATCAATAAAAAACCGCTGCCTGTTTCGAGACAAGCAGCGGCTTCAAAGTTTCTTATTGGTATTAATCGTTTTCCTTGAACTCAGTGATTTCTCCAGTGAGTGCGTCAACGGTAATCTCATATCGCACGCCATCACCTTCAAGACGGAATTCATATTCCCAACGATCCTGACCATTCTCCAGCTCATAGTCCAATCGCCATTGAACGATGTCGGCCTGCACTTCATTGAAGATAATGTCAACTACTTCGCCAAAGGTTTTCAAGTCGCCACCAGGTTCAACAGTATAGTCAAAAGGCCCAACCTCACCTTCAATCTTCAAAAGAGACAAAGGCTCTTCTTTCATTTTGATTTTGACTACGGCTCCGGCCTGATTTTTTACATAGACTTCCCAGTACACCTTGCCTTCAAACTCGTGTCGTTCGCTGTGAGCGATCACTCCATCGAATATGTTTGTGGCAAATGTTGAAATGTCACTCGTTGGCGCAGTGTGATCGTTATCATCATCACCGTGTTCCATCTCGTCCTCTTTCTCTCCTTCATCCTCTTCTCCATCATTGTCATCGTCTTCTCCTTCATGCTTTTCTTTTACAGTGATCACCTCTGCAGTAAATCCGCGCACCTCTACCTCAACGCGTCTATTGTCACTTACGATGTGAAACTCGTATTCCCACTGGTTATTTTCTTCCAGCTCCAGATTCCAACTCATCAGTTCGCCTGGTGCAGCATTGAGCGCCTGTTGCCTGGCTTCACTGAAAGTGATAAAGCTTCCTTCGGGATCGAAGTCGTAATCAAACGGACCGGTTTTTCCTTTGATCTTTATGATCTTACCAAGGTCTTCTACCACTTTGATTTTAATAATACCGCCACTGCTCATTTTCACTTTGGCTTCCCATACGGCCAAGCCACGTTCAGTTTCTTTTTCCACTTCTATAATAGTGGCCCCTGAAAAAATGGATTGTAGTTTTGTAATCACTTCATCAATGGTGATTGCGGTTTGTCGCACGCGACCGCCACTGCTAAAAGTAGAGGCAAATGGCGTCTCGATACTTTCAAGGTCGCTGACCGTCAGGTTAGGAAAACTTTCCTCAGTGTAATTAATAACATCGGGCTGATCATCTTCAGAACAGGCGAAAGCCAGAAAGCCAATCATGACAATAAATAATTTCAATTGCTTCATTTTGTTCGTTTTGGTAACGGTTTTAAAGAATTGCGTGTTTATACATGCAATTGTAATAAAGTAAACGAGCGGTTGCTATGACCATTGTCAGCACCACGTGAGAATGAGCAAAAGAGCCGTTTAATAGCAATTATGATCGCTGAGAAGTAGCCGGTATGGCAGAAACACTGAGGAATCGAAGTGTCTCCTTTGTTCGAGGGGTGAGTTGCCGTACTAAAGAGAGTGTTTGCATTGAGGAGATGCTTCCTGCCTCCGGCAGGCAGGCGCTTCGCTCAGCATCACAGATCCCCAAGGTGCTACGGATTCTCTTTGCGCCTTCGCGTCTTTGCGGTAAGACCATCACTCCACCTTCTTCTTCCACTCGTAATACCTCTGCTTCTTCCACTCTCCGTCCGTCCACTCGTACGATTGTGCATACTGAATGTCCGCACGGGTATCATTCTCATGCTTCACCTTCGAGGAAGTTCCATCGGGATACATCAGGGTAACCACATCTTCGCTTCGGGTGTGATCAATTAATTTCATCTCTGCAATGCCCAGTCCAGCGCCCCAACCGTATTGATGATACATCAGTTTCTTGTCTCCTGGATGATAGAAAACACGAAACTCCCAGAACGTACCGAAGTCCTTGCCATCTTTCATGCCGAACAGCCGCCCCACGACCGAGGTTTTTCCAACCCCGTAGGTCCATGAGATGCCATAGGCATCTGCTTGTTCGGTGTCGTTCATGTAGGCGCTATTGTCAGCGATCCATGTGCCGCCATCGGCTGTCAGCACCTCCCAGTGTTTCACCACGAGGTCTGGTATCTGGGCGGAGGCACAAAGAGACGTTAGCGCAAAAACGAGGCAAAGCCATTTCATATGTGATGGGTTTTAGACTGTTCAATTTGGGTATTTCTCCGCTGCCGGGCTTCACGCAATTGGAGGCAAACGTACGAATCGGCTGATTTCCTATCCCAAACGCCACCGGGGCCTGACCAACCGGAAACGAGGTTGACTATTACCTCGTGAATTTCTATCTTGAAAGCATTGAGCCCTCATTCCTGCGGAGTTACAGTTGGAGTCAGGGCTCTTTTTGTATCCGGCAAACCAAGCGAACAACAGCCAACTGACAACGAGCAACGAAAAGTGAACAAATACTACCTCAACAAGCGCGCGCAAGCCAACGGCCAGCACGAGGTGCACAAGGAGGGATGTTTGTTTTTTCCTAACCCCGAGCATGCGCTCTACCTGGGGGTGTACACCAGTTGCCACGAGGCCGTAGCCGAAGCCAAAAGAAAATACAACGAACTCAGCAACGGGTGTTATACCTGTGCAAGGGAGTGTAATGAGGGGTGAGGGCTTTACAATTTGAAGAGTTAACGTTCAGGTCAGGGATAATGATTAAAGAACTGATAATAAAAGAGATTGGTCGAGTAGTCGTTAGCTTGGCGACCGCAACACTTAAGAAAGTTAATTTAAAACTTAAATCGAACACATTAGATATAATTTCGTCCATTGACGCTCATCTAAGAGAAGTTAAAAATTGGTCGGCAGAAATAAGCTTTCGAGATCTCAAGTCAGCAAAGATCACGACTCAAACCTTTATTGAATTAGATTTCTTTTTGTTTCCAAGACGAATCAGAATTGATGAGTATGAACAGCAACAAAAGATTGCATTGACGCAAGTGTTTGAGATAGCACCCAAGCATGTTGTCATTCTCGGTCAACCAGGAGCGGGTAAAACGACAACAGCCAAATTCTTTTGTCAATCTATTTTATTAAATGAAGAATTTTACCCCGACTTGTTTTCATTCCCTATTCTATTAAGACTTCGGGATTATAATAAACCGCGATCTATTTCTGAGGCAGGGATCATTGTAGATTTTGTTTATTCGACTTTGGGACTGAGTGTTGACGATATTGATAAAAATCCTCCGGAGGTAATCGCGAAACTTAAAGAAAAGATCGTTGTCGAGGTTCTGAATAAGACAAAGGCACTGTTGATAATAGAAGGATTCGATGAGCTGGTTTTTCAAAAGTATAGAGAATCCATTGTGAGTGAACTGTCAAGTTTAGTTAATCAAATTGAGCGTTCTCGAATAATGATTACATCGCGCACAGCTGATTTTAACTTAGATTTTGAGAACCTGTCGTGTTACGAGTTGTGCCCACTAAACAATGATCAAATCAAACAATTCGCCTTAAAGTGGCTGGGAAAAGTAGATGACGCAAACAATTTTCTACAGGCAATTGAGAAGTCACCTTTCTCTGACACAACGATTAGACCCCTTACAATAGCTCACCTATGTGCTATCTACGAGAGAGTTGGCAAGATTCCGGATAAGCCAAAAACTGTTTATCGGAAAATCATCAATTTGCTTCTCGAAGAGTGGGATGAACAACGAAGTATAAAGAGAAAATCCCGATACGCAAATTTCGAAACGGATAGAAAATTTGAATTTTTATGTGCATTGGCATATAACCTTACAGTTTCTAGTCGAAGAGCTAGTTTTTCCAAATTGGAATTGGCAAACGCCTATCGAAAGATATGCGGTGATTTTGATCTTAAAATGGATGAGTCTAGTGACGTTGTCGGGGAGCTTGAATCACATACTGGATTGTTTATGGAGGCGGGATTCGAGTTATTTGAATTTGCTCATAAGTCACTTCAGGAGTACTTATCGGCTGAGTACATCGTAAAGCTTCCCAATATTATTGCCGAGAAACGTAAGCTAAATCAACTCCCAAACGAACTGGCTATTGGAGTCGCGATATCATCCAGCCCAAGTCTTTACTTAGTAGAGCTTACAAAAATCTTCATAAAAGTGAAGCTACCACTACGATTTATGCAGTCTTTTATTAATAGACTTTTATTAGAAAAACCGGAGTTCAATAACCAGCCTTATTTAGGCTTTTATGCACTCGCGTTGTATTCCTACTATTTGAATAGCAGCATAGAAAGTGGCCAGCTAAGTTTGTTCATAGTTGACAACATGGTAGTGGAATTTGAAAAGCTTATTTATGAAGTTTTCAAAAGAAACCCTATTGACCAGATTCTCAAGCAGTACAAGCTGATAGACTCATTTGATTCATCAAATGGGGCTAAAATTCTAGTCTTGGAGCATCGTAGTGACGCTACTATAATTGATGAAAAGCTCCCTCGGCTACTGAATTGCAGGGAATCGTTTTTGAAAACACCGATAGCAAGTTACTAAACACACTCGTTGCAGATCATCATCCCCAAACCTCCTTCATCAACCTCGCAAAATTTCCACCGATAATTTTTTCCACACGTGCTTCCTTGTAGCCTTTGGCCAGGAGTTTGTCGGCAATCAGTTCGAGTATGTTCGGATAGTTCAGGTCGGGCACGAACATAAAAACCTTTTCATCTTCACCGGGTGCGGCACGTCCTGCCTCTTTGCGCTCGCGTACAAACTTTGCATGGGCAGTTTTGTAAGCTTCTGTTACATTGTGTGGAGTAATCGACAAGTCGCTGCCGATACCCACATGATCTTCTCCGCAAACATTTACCGCATGATCAATGTGCTTCACCACATCATCGGCCATCGGCTGTGAGCCCATGGTGAGAAATGGCATGAGGTAAATTCCCACTACGCCTCCTTTGTCGGCCATGGCTTTTAGTTCTTCATCGCGCTTGCTACGGGGACGGTCAGCAATGGCTTTACAACCCGAGTGACTAATGGCGACAGGCGCCTTGGAAGCTTTAATACCATCCGCTGTGGTTTTCGTGCTGCAATGCGAGAGGTCAACGATAATTTTTTGTTTGTTCAATTCAGCAACGAAGTCGTGCCCATACGGACTAAGACCTGCATCGTTGGGCACGAGACAACCATCAGCAATTTGGTTGCGACCGTTGTACGTCAGTTGCATGATCATCACGCCATGACTTCTGAACATCTCTACCCGCGATAAGTCCATGCCGATCACGCTGCAATCCTGAAATCCGAAAATGATGCCGAGTCGTTTCGTGTCTTTGGCGGTTTTCAGATCGGCCATCGAGCGCACTTTCATCAATGCATCGGGATGCTTTTGTAGTTCACGCTCCCACATGGCCATGTTTTTAAAGTAGCCTTCCACGTCACTACCACCACCTCCACCTACCGTAAGGTTCACCGCAGTGATGCCCGAGGCTACGGCATTCTTCACCATCTCGGGAGATAATTCTGTGAAGCGTTCGGACGTGTTAAAAGGTCCGGGGCTTGCCAGAAAGTCAATGACCGTGGCTTTGCTGTAGCCAGCCCATGGAGAAGGTCGGTTATCGGTCGGTGACGAAAATGTAGGGAAGGATGAGTTGCCAAATCCTACCAATGGTGCGGCACTGAGCGCGGTGGCCAGTTGCGCAAATTTTCTACGGCTGATGTGTGTCATGCATATAAGATAAAATAAAACATGACAAAGCCCGAGTGAAATCGGTGAGGCTATCCGCAGGAGATTACAAACGGACGGATTTGTTTTCCGAAGTTATTCTGCCAAATCGAAAATTTGTTTGCGGTGCTTTGTGCCCCAGTCGTAAAGAGCGTGAATGACCGGGCCAAGTGACCTGCCATGATCGGTAACTGTATAGATAACCGTGATGGGTGCAGTATCGAAAACATCACGCGTCACCATCTGATTGAGTTCAAGTTCTTTCAACTCTTTGGAGAGCATTCGCGCAGTAATGCTGTCCAATGCTTTTTGTAATTCCTTGAATCGCATTGGGCCATCCGTAACGAGTACGTGCAGAATTGGGAGTTTCCACTTGCCACCCACCACATCCAGTGTGTCGCGAATGGCCAGCCCGCTTTTCGAACAACTTTTTACTTCCATAGTTTAAAATTACAATGTACCGGCCTGGTATACCAGTTGTAACCGGTATACAAAAGTATACTGATACGATTCGGATACCAGTGAGGGCCAATTTTGCTGTGAATCAAAATTATTTAATAATGAAAATAGCAGTAATTATTGCCCGCGTTGTGCTGGGCCTTGTGTACGCGTCCTCTTCGATTTTTTTCTTTTTGGGAATGATGCCGCAGCCGGAGTTGGGAGAAACCGCAGGAACATTTGTTGGAGGTCTTGCCGCTTCAGGCTACCTGATGCCATTGGTTAAAGTGATTGAGCTGGTTTGTGGTATTGCACTTATTACGGGAAGGTTTTTGCCTTTGACTACAGTGGTCATTTTTCCAATCACGTTGAATGTGTTTTTGTTCCATGCCTTCCTGGCACCAGAGGGAGTTGTGGTCGCTGTCGTTATGATGGCCGCCAATTTGTTTTTGGCTTATGCGAACCTGGAAAAGTACCAACCGATGTTGGCGTTGAAGTGATTGAATCAAATTCGGAATTCATTCTGTACCTTTAAATATGGATTCCGAATTGATTTTTTTAGTGGAAGAGGCTGACGAAGGTGGTTACCAGGCCAGAGCTCTGGGCGAAAGCATTTATACGCAGGGCGATTCCATGGATGAACTTCGAAAGAATGTCAAGGAAGCTGTGATTACCCACTTTGATGAGGGAAAACATCCGAAGGTAGTTCGCCTGCATTATTGATCACACAAAATTAAGCTGAGGTTGCGAAGTGTTATTGGTGCGGTGATTACCTTGCGCGATGTCTTCATTGCAGTACATCCTGGAGATTCTGGGCACATTGTTTTTTGCCATCAGTGGTGCGTTGGCCATTCGCGATCGCAACCCGGATTTGTTCGGAGCAACTTTCACAGGATTTGTGACTGCCATCGGAGGAGGTACATTGCGTGATATCATGTTGGGGGCCTATCCTCTCGCCTGGATTTCTGATATCAACTTTCTCTATGCGATTTTGTTGGGTGTAATTGTCGCCTACATCTTTTTCAAGGTGCTCGTAGGCTTGCGCAGAACGTTTATGTTTTTTGATGCGTTGGGAATTTCCTTTTTTACCATCCTGGGCGTGGAGAAAGCTTTGTCGCTTGGCTTGCGACCCGAGATTGCTGCGATGATGGGTATGTTCTCAGCAGTAATGGGTGGTGTCATCCGCGACACGTTGATCAACGAGCAACCAGTTTTATTCCGCAAAGAAGTCTATGCAACGGCTTGCCTCGCTGGAGCCGTACTTTATTTGGTTCTTCACCGTTTTGATGTTCCCCGCGATATCAACCTGATCATCTCAAGTGCGTTTATTTTCATCATCCGCATGGTAGCCGTTAAGTTCAAGCTGGCGTTGCCGAATTTTAAGAGGTGAACTACCAATAAACAGAATACAACGCCACCAACATTCCGATAACCAATAGTGTTCCTACCGCAAAGGAGGTCGACACTTTGAACATACTAGCGTCTATTTCCAATCCTTTAGGAACGACTCCTTTTTTGTTTTCGTAGATGCTGATGACATACATTCCGGCTGCCGCAATCAAGAATACAATGAGCATTCTGTCCATAAAAGGAATTTCATAAACACCATTGGTGTTGGCGATAGCCCAGCCATAAGTCGCAAGACTTGAGAGGTCAACCCACTGCGGTAAAAATTTTAGAAACACAGAAGCGGCAAATCCGCCAATCGTGGCAAAGAGTGCAGCATTCGAAGTTGTCTTTTTCCAGAAGAAGCCGAGGATAAACATGGCAAAAATGCCGGGCGATACAAAGCCGGTGTATTCCTGTATGTATTGAAAGCCTTGTTTTCCTTCACCCATAAGTGCCTCACCGAGTACGAGAGAAAGCAACACAGCAGCGAGTATGGAAATCACCACGCTGGCTTTGCCCACTCCAACGAGCTTGCCTTCGGTTGCACCTTTGTTAATCACCTTTTTATAAATATCAAGCGTGAAAATGGTAGCGATACTATTCGCTTTTCCAGCCAGTGACGCCACGATGGCCGCGGTCAGGGCTGCGAAAGACAAACCTTTTAATCCTACAGGAAGCAAACTCAACAGGGCGGGATAGGCCTTGTTAGGATCTTGCACACCCGAAGCGGTGAGCATATCACTTTCGCTTATTCCAGGAATTTTTTCCTTGATGATAAAATAAACGGCAATGCCGGGGACCACTACGATCACAGGCATTAACATCTTTAAAAAGGCAGCGAACAAAAGACCGGACCGCGCCACAGGTAACGAAGCGCCCAAAGCCCTTTGTGTAATGTATTGATTACAGCCCCAGTAACTTAAGTTGGCAATCCACATGCCACCGATCAGAACACTTAGCCCGGGCAGGTCAATGTAATTGGGATTGTCTTTCGTGAATATGAGATGAAAATGTTCTGAGGCACCTTGAGTTAATAAGGAAAAACCTTTACCGATACCACCGTCTTCTGAAATCATGTTTAATGCGATGTAGGTCGCCACTAATCCGCCAAGCACCAAAAAGAAAACCTGGATCACATCGGTGTAGCCTATCACTTTCATTCCGCCCAGCGTAATAAAGATGGCGAACACTGCCAGCGCGAAAATGCAAACCACCACACTCAATCCTGAGATACCGCTGATCGCAAGCGCACCGAGATAAAGGATAGACATCAGGTTGACTACTACATACAGCATCAACCAAAAGATCGCCATGATCATCGCCACGCTCTCATTGTAACGCTGACTCAGAAACTGAGGCATGGTAAAGATTTTGTTCTTCAGGTAAACCGGCATGAAGAAGATGGCAACAATCAACAAAGAAGCGGCAGCCATCCATTCATAAGCAGAGATGGCGAGACCGAGTTTGAACCCGGAGCCACTCATGCCGATCATCTGCTCAGCAGAGATGTTACTTGCAATGAGAGAAGCGCCAATAGCCCACCAGGTCAGTGAGCCTTCTGCTAAAAAGAAATCTTTCGAGTCAGCCTCAGCTTTTTTCTTACGATAGTATACCCAATACCCATAGCTCGCGACAATCAGAAAATAGAACAGAAATACAATGTAGTCTGTGGTTTGAAGGCCGTTGGTCATGGAAGAAAGTGTTGGGCTCTAAAGTATGAAAGACAATTTACGACATAGATTGCCTAGAAAACTCATTCACATATCCGTCACGATGAAATTTTTTAGCCTCTGTTTCTCTCTTCCCACATCTTCTCCAGTTGCTCCAGGGTCTTTCCTTTCGTTTCCGGAATGTACTTGTAGGTGAAGACGAAAATCAGGAAGATGAAGAACATGAAGAGGACGTACGGAAGCGATCCACTCCAGAAGTCACCGGCATTGGCTTGGCTTTCTGCGACCATGGGGAAAGTCTGAGACACGAAGTAGTTGGCGGCCCACTGTGCAGCTACTGCCACGGACATAGCCGCACTTCTAATGTTGTTCGGGAACATTTCTGCGAGGATCACCCAAACCACCGGCCCCATTGACATGGCAAACGAAGCAATGAACATCAGCACGCCAATCAGCGAAAGCACACCAACTGAATTTGTCATTAATGTGACGGTGAGGAGCAAAAAGCCGAGGAACATTCCGATAGAGCCGACATACAACAACGGCTTGCGACCAAATTTATCTACCGTGGCCATCGCCACGAATGTGAATACGAGGTTGATTCCTGCCAACAGAATTTGCTGCGCAAGAATATCTTCCTGCCCGAAGCCAAGTGCTTTCTCAAAAATGTCTGCTCCGTAATAGAGCACCGCATTGATTCCCGTAAACTGCTGAAGCATGGAGAGAATGGTACCAATCACTACGATAGCAAATACACCTTTTCCCCAAAGATTTACTTTTGCCTTTTGCGCATCAGCTGCCAGTGATTCCTGAATTTCGTTGTACTCTTTCTGTGCCATCTCCGGCCCATGTATCTGGTTCAACACTTTCAATGACTCTTCGTTTCTTCCTTTCAGCGCCAGCCATCGAGGACTTTTTGGAACGAAGAAGAGCGGAATAAGAAATAGAAAACACGGCACCAATTCAGACCAGAACATCACGCGCCATCCGTAGTCAATATTTTCCTGCTCAGTTTTTGTATTACCAATGAAGTATGTAGCGAGGAACACAGCAAAGAATCCAATAACCACAGCCAACTGGTAATACGTCACCATCAATCCGCGCTTGTCCGCAGGCGAGATCTCAGCGATGTACATGGGAGCATTCATCGATGCGATACCGATTCCAAGGCCACCAATAATTCGGAAGAAGACCATCAATGAAATACTTTCAGGAAGTATTGCAGGCAAACCAGATCCCCATGCTGAAATTGTAAAAAGAATGGCGGAAATGATAAGTGAATATTTCCTTCCTATAGCCTTACTCAATTCACCTGCGACTAATGCGCCTACGAAGCAGCCTATCAGTGCGCTTCCTACTACCCAGCCTTTCAGCGCAGGATCAAGATTGAAATACTTGCTGAAGTAAAATTGTGTTCCATTGATTACACCGGTATCATAGCCAAATAACAGTCCGCCCATGGCGGTGACAATTGTTATCAGAAGGAGAAAGAATTGTTTCGACATTGATGTTAGGTTTAAGTGCTTAAAGGGGTTGCAATATCAAAGTTGAATAGGGTGGCAGGGTACACTGACCATCACTCACTGTTGCCTTTGCGTCCGACCGAAAGTGTATGCTGCTATATTTCTTCATGGGCTCAGGCAATTTCACGCTCACTGTTTTATTGGAAATATTATGAATGACCAGGTCAGATTCATTCTCCATCTCTCTCACGAAGCTTATGGTTTCTTTCTTCTTAATATCGGAATAATTCAGATCACCATAACTAAGGGCCCTGCTCGCATTCCTTAATCGAATCCAATTTTTATAAAAATTATATAATGACTCATTATCAGCTGCTTGTAGTGAAAGCGGGCTGATGGTTTTGTCGGTGCTGTACTCGGGTCTAATCCAGGATGCCTGACCGGCAACGGCATTTCCACTATCCCAAACAAACGGCTCCCGGATATTTTCGTCTGGCTTCATACCAAGCATCCCCAATTCTTCACCATAATATATGTAAGGTGTGCCGGGAAGTGTCATCAATATCGCAACGGCCACGCGCATCTTTTGTGGATCATTACCCAATACACTCATGATTCTATTTTGATCATGATTGGTGAGAAAAGTGGCGTCCAGATATTCGGGAGTTACGCCATGATAGTAGTCAGCGATTGTTTTGTAAGTCTTCACCAGGTTATTGGTGTCCTTCTCGGCATTCACTGCATTGATTATCGCAACGCCAAGATCGAAGTTGAAGAGCGCAGGAATTCCCTTGAGATAAGGAGCCACCTCTTCAGCAGGACTCCACACTTCGCCTACCATATAAACGTCTGGCTTCACTTTTTCCATTTCAGCACGAAACCATGCCCAGAAAGCGTGGTTGTCAGGTGCGCGGTCATCTGGATAAATATGTTTGGCAGCGTCCAACCTGAATCCATCCACGTTCATGTCTTGAAACCAATAGCGACCAATCTCAACAAATTCTTCGCGCACAGCAGGATTGTCGAAGTTGAGGTCAGGCATGTCGCGATTGAAAAAACCGTAGTAGTGTTTTCCCTTCTCGTCACCTTCTACCGCGTGCCATTGTGTAATATTATCTGAGTCCAGCGTAGTTACTTTTTTCGCAATCTCGTTGGCGATACTGTCTTTGTCTGCCCACAAGAAATAATCGCGATACGGCCCGTTGGGATTTTTCACAGCATCTACAAACCAGGGATGCCTCATGCTGCAGTGATTCATGATTAAGTCGATGATCACTTTTAGATTTCGCTTGTGTGCTTCATCCACAAATTTTTTGAAGTCTTCAATGGTGCCATAGTCGGGATGAATGCCTTTGTAGTCGGTTACGTCATACTTGTGATAAGAAGGAGAGGGCATGATCGGCATGAGCCAAACGCCATTTACTCCGAGATCCTGAATATAATCCAACTTTTGTGTAAGGCCGTTGATATCACCAATGCCGTCTCCATTACTATCGTAGAATGACTGTACAAAGATTTCGTAGTAGACACCGTGTGGCCACGTGACTACCTTATGTTGGTCGGATGAATTGCAACCGTTTGCGAGAGTCATAATAATTAGAAAGAAGAGTGTGGAGTAAAATAAACGAACCTTATCAGTAACTCGGGTTCTCATGAATGCTGAGTCAGCAAATCAAAAATTCAAGTCAAGATAGAAAATATGGCGTGAATGGCAAGATGGGCGTCTACGCAGTTTTGAAGAAGCGCTTTGCTAGCCAGAGTTGGAAAACCGGATCGATAAACTCAGGTTCCTTATTGTAGAAGTCCATGATTTCTTTCTGCTCAAGCGCTTGCTTGATTCGGGACACATTGCTTGATACACCTAGCTTGTAGTTGGAGAGCGTTTCAGCAGCGTTAAACTCGCGTACTCCATCGAGGTAAGCCCTAAGGAAATTCAACTGTGTTCCGGTAAGGAGTTCGGCATCACGTTGATAAGACACACCCATTGAATTTAGCAATTCCTCAACGCCTTCGTTGAGAGACGCCTCATCTGCTTCCTTTTCTGTGCATATCCAGACTTTCTGCGATAGTTGTTGAACATACTGAGGATGTAGTTGCACAAGAGCCGTGATTTTTAAGGCGAGTTCAGGGGATATCTTTTTGCCCGTTTTTTGAAATTGCTCAACAATATATTCCTGCCAGTGCTTTGCTTCAATTTTAGTAAGATGGATCAGGTCACCAAATCGGTAGAATGGCATCGAGTAGTTGGTGAAGATGTCGGTAAGCCAACTTTTCTTGCTACCATAGAGACAGTAGCTAACCGATTGATGTTGCTGCCAGGCCGAACGCATTTGTTTTTGGATGCCGAGCGGATCATCTAACCAGGTGATATTTTGAAACTCATCAATACACACCACCAATTTGATTTTTTTCTCCTTAGCCAATACTTCGGGAAGGTTGTAAACTGACAGCGAGTCAATTTTTTTGGAAGTCCAGCTCAATTCAAGTTCCGCCTGCATATCAGGCGCGCCAAAGGCAACTTTAGGAGCCACGTTAATCAGGAAAGACCTAGCACTTTCCACCCAGTCTTGCCACTTGTTCGAAGTCTGTTTAATCAGCTCTTTGGTAAATAGGGTGAGCAACTCTTCTTCAGACCGAATGGCAAAGAGATCAATATGGACGATTACTATATCTTTTCGCCTTGCAAAGGTGGAGGCTGTTTGCTTTACAAGGGAAGACTTGCCCCAGCGTCTTGGTGAAACCAAAAGGGTGTTCACCCCCGACTCAAAATTCGTTTTGAGCTGTCTGATCTCGCTTTTTCGGTTGATAAAATCAGACCCTGTTACAATATGGCCAAATTCAAAGGGAAGAGGCATGACTCACATATAGGTGACTCACAAATATGTGACATTTATATTTCACAACAAAGTGAGTTAACGGAGAAGTCTTAGCGGAATCCGATGCTCAGTGGCCTTGCTGGCGCAGAAAAATAATTTAGAATTATAGTATGCATGCATACTATAATTCTTTATATTCGACTCCCTTTGGCCATTGTGAATGAAAAAAGAAGAGACCTTAGACCATCATATAAAAGCGACCTGGCATGCGATCTCGCGCATGTATAATCAACAGGCGGCCAAGTTTGGGGGCACAATGTCGGTGGGCTATGTTCTTCTCAATATTAATAGCGAAGAAGGTACAGCCGCCACCAAGATTGCCCCTCAAATGGGTCTTGAAGCGAGAAGCCTCACCAGACTTTTGAAATCAATGGAAGAGAAGAAGTTGATTTACAGGGCTCCGGACCCAAATGACCGCAGGGGAGTGCGCATATTCTTAACCAACAAGGGTGTGCAGATGAAGAACAAGGCTCGTGAAACTGTGCTGCAGTTCAACAACGTGATGCGAGAGATGATACCAGAATCAAAATTGGATGCATTTTTTGATGTGCTTGCATCAGTGAACCAGGCCATTGAACAAGAAATAATTTATGAACCAGTTTCAAGTGTGAAGGCTTGAATTAATAAGAACCTATAAGCTATGAACAGAAATATTAGAAAAGTTGCAGTGTTGGGATCGGGGGTGATGGGATCAGCAATCGCATGTCACTTTGCCAACATTGGATGTTCTGTCCTGTTGCTTGACATAGCACCACGCGAACTTAATGAGGAAGAGAAGGCGAGGGGACTTTCCCTTGATGACAAACGGGTGAAAAACCGAATCGTTCAGTCGTCTTTTGACCGCAGCGTGAAGTCCAGTCCGGGACCCCTCTTTTCAAAAAAGTTTATCTCGAGAATCACGTTGGGCAACTTCACCGATGACATGCCCAAGATCAAGGATTACGATTGGATCATTGAAGTAGTGGTCGAGAATCTTGATATCAAAAAGAAAGTCTACACGGAAGTAGAAAAATACAGAACACCGGGAACACTGGTAACTTCAAACACTTCAGGAATTCCCATCCACCTGATGGCAGAAGGACGGAGTGAAAATTTCAAAAAGAATTTCTGTGGTACGCACTTCTTTAATCCACCTCGTTATCTCAAATTATTTGAAGTCATTCCTACTCCGCACACCGATCCAGAGGTAACAAAGTTCCTGATGCACTATGGTGATCTCTACCTGGGAAAGACCACCGTGCTTTGTAAGGACACCCCTGCTTTTATCGGGAATCGGGTTGGTGTTTGGGGTTTGCTG
Organism: Cyclobacteriaceae bacterium; assembly: GCA_050185175.1. Lineage (GTDB taxonomy): Bacteria > Bacteroidota > Bacteroidia > Cytophagales > Cyclobacteriaceae > ELB16-189. The sequence goes on along the minus strand of JBFWZR010000003.1, from coordinate 116,865 downwards.
AAGGTGATCGACTCGATGCAGAAGTTGGGTCTGAATGTAGATGAGGTTGATAAGTTAACAGGCCCGGTGATTGGTCGCCCTAAGTCAGCAACATTCAGAACGTCTGACCTGGTCGGGCTCGACACCTTGGTAAAAGTCGCGAACAACTTATACGCTGCACTTCCTGATGATGAGGGCCGGGAGATGTTCAAACTACCAGAGGTCGTTGCCAAACTGGAGAAGAACAATTGGCTGGGAGACAAAACGGGACAGGGATTTTACAAAAAGAGTAAGGACGCAAAAGGCAAAACTGAGATACTTACGCTCGATCTCAACTCACTTGAATACAAACCAAAAGCCAAAGCAAAGTTTGCTACACTTGAAACCACTAAGACCATTGACAACCTGAAAGACAGGTTCAAGGTGTTGTTGGCTGGAAAGGACAAGGCGGGTGAATTTTATCGCGATGCCTTTTATGGACTGTTTCAATATGCTTCCAACCGAATTCCTGAAATCAGCGATGAACTGTTCAGAATAGATGATGCGGTGTGTGCTGGTTTCGGTTGGGAATTTGGGCCATTCCAAACCTGGGATGCAGTTGGTGTAGAGAAGTCTGTAAAGACAATGGAAGAGGCAGGTTATAAACCTGCGCAATGGGTGTACGACATGATTTCCTCCGGCAAGACATCATTTTATGTGGTGCAGGATGGGCAAAAGGCTTACTACGACATCCCTTCCAAGAGCTACAAGAAAATACCCGGAATGGAAGACTTTGTCATTTTGGAAAACCTAAGTGATAAAGTGATATGGAAGAATGCAGATTCAAAAATCACGGATATTGGAGATGGTGTGATCAACTTTTCATGGCACAGCAAGAGCTATACGCTCGGTAGCGCTGTGGTGGAAGGATTGAATTACGCGATCGGACTCGCTGAAAAAGACTATCGAGGATTGGTAGTCGGTCACCAAGGTCCTGACTTTTCGTTAGGTGCCAACCTCGGATTGGTGTTCATGTATGCGATAGAGCAAGACTATGACGAAATCGATTTCATGGTGCGCGCTTTTCAGAACACAGTAATGCGTTTGAGGTATTCGTCTGTGCCCGTGGTTGTCGCTCCTCAAGGTCGCACGCTGGGAGGTGGATGTGAAATGACAATGCATGCGGATATCGCGCAGGCAGCAGCAGAGACTTATATCGGTTTGGTTGAAGTAGGTGTAGGGTTAATTCCCGGAGGAGGAGGAACAAAAGAATTTACAAAGCGAGTAAGTGATTCTTTACAGGAAGGTGATGTGGAGTTGAATGCTTTACAAAATGCGTTCATGAATATTGCTACGGCTAAAGTTGCATTGTCCGCTGAGGAAGCAAGAGAGATGGGCGTGTTGAGGAATATCGATCGAATCTCAATGAACAAAGACCGGCAAATCGCGGATGCAAAAGCCGCTGTGCTGGAGTTGGGGGATGCAGGATACACCATGCCGGTGCAGGCGACCAACATCAAAGTACAGGGAAGAACAGGTTTAGCACTTTTCGCAGCGGGTGTAAATGGAATGAAGATGGGCCGCTACATCTCCGATCACGATATGAAGATTGCGATGAAAATTGCGAACGTCATGTGTGGTGGTGATTTAAGTTACCCGCAGGAAGTAAGCGAACAATATCTATTGGATCTGGAGCGTGAGGCTTTCGTGTCATTGTGTGGTGAGAAGAAGACTTTGGAGAGGATACAGTCAATCCTAACAGGCGGCAAGCCGCTCCGTAACTAAAAACTAAAAACTCAGAACTAACAACTAAAGAGATGGATGCATATATAGTTTCAGGCTTTCGAACAGCGGTAGGTAAGGCAAAGAAGGGTGGATTTAGATTCACACGCCCCGATGACCTGGCTGCAGAAGTGATCAAACACTTGATCAAGTCAACTCCTGGGTTGGAAAACAAAATGGTGGACGACTTGATCGTAGGTAATGCCGTGCCTGAAGCAGAGCAAGGCATGCAGATGGGCCGAATGATTTCTCTTCTTGCACTGGGCGAAGAAGTTCCCGGAATGATGGTCAATCGTTATTGCGGTTCAGGTATTGAGACCATTGCAATCGCAAGTCAACGGATTCAGGCCGGCCAGGCCGATGTGATTGTCGCGGGGGGAACAGAATCGATGTCTTTGGTGCCTGTGATGGGATTCAAGACGGCCTTGAACTATGCCATTGCAAAGGATAACCCGACCTACTACACCAGCATGGGACTGACTGCTGAAGAGGTGTCTAAACAATACAACATCTCTCGCGAGGCTCAGGATCAGTTTTCATATGAGTCACACATGAAAGCTGAGGCAGCATGGAAAGAAGGAAAATTCAAAGATGAAGTTGTGCCCATCACTGTAAAGGAGACTTATGTTGACGAGAACATGAAAAAGAAAACGCGCGAGTTTGTTGTTGAGAAAGACGAAGGAATTCGTGCAGATACAACCACCGAAGGGCTGGCAAAATTAAAGCCCGTGTTTGCCATGGGCGGAACAGTGACTGCGGGAAATTCCTCACAAACGTCCGATGGAGCTGCGTTCGTGGTGGTGATGTCGGAAAAGATGGTGAAGGAACTCAACCTCAAGCCAATCGCAAGAATGTTGAGTTATGCGGTTGCTGGCGTTGAGCCTCGAATCATGGGTATTGGCCCGGTTGCAGCAGTGCCAAAAGCACTGAAGAATGCCGGAATGAAGTTGAATGACATTGATTTGATAGAACTGAATGAGGCGTTTGCCGCACAGTCATTGGCGGTTGTACAGGAATTAGGTATTGACAAGAGTAAACTAAACGTCAATGGTGGAGCAATTGCTGTTGGACACCCATTGGGTTCATCCGGTGCACGCCTGTCGGTGCAATTATTCAATGAAATGAGAAGGCAGAAGAAGAAATATGGAATGGTGACAGCGTGTGTTGGTGGAGGCCAGGGTGTGGCGGGAATTTATGAGTTTTTGAATTGATGAATTACAAATATTAAACAGAATTAAGATGAGTACGGCAACAGAAACAAAAACAGCGATCAAAGGAGGCGAGTTTTTGATAAAGGAAACAGCAGCTCAAGAGATTTTCATTCCAGAGGAATGGACGGAGGAGCAACAGATGATCGCAAAAACTTGTGACGAATTTTTGGACGCAGAGGTCTATCCGAAGCTTGATCAGATTGATGATATCAAAGGCAATCCGAAATTGATGCCTGAGATTTTGGATAAAGCGGGTGAGCTTGGTTTGCTAGGTACATCCGTGCCACAGGAGTATGGTGGATTCGGCATGGACTTCAACACGACTATGCTTGTTGCTGAGCGAATAGGGGCTGGGCACTCCGTAGCTGTTGCGCTCTCTGCGCATACCGGTATTGGTACGTTGCCGATTCTCTACTATGGAAATGACGAACAAAAGAAAAAGTACCTTCCGAAACTTGCTACTGGCGAATGGAAAGCAGCTTACTGTCTCACTGAACCTGATTCAGGATCGGATGCCAACTCAGGAAAAACTAAAGCAAAGCTGACTTCTGATGGAAAGCACTATCTCATCAACGGGCAGAAGATGTGGATCACTAATGGTGGCTTTGCAGATGTGTACATCGTGTTCGCCAAGATAGATGATGATAAGAATCTCAGCGCATTTATCGTGGAGAAGGCATTTGGTGGAATTACCATGAATGAAGAGGAGCGTAAGATGGGGATCAAAGGATCTTCAACACGCCAGATCTTCTTCAACGATTGTAAAGTGCCCGTGGAAAATATATTGAGCGAGAGAGAAAACGGATTTAAAATAGCTGTGAACATTCTCAACATCGGCAGAATCAAACTGGGAGTTGCTGCTGTGGGCGGATCGAAGATGGCATTATCAAAGGCCGTGAACTATGCCAAAGAACGTAAGCAGTTCAATACATCTATCGCCAACTTCGGAGCGATCAAGCACAAGATCGCAGAGATGGCAACCAAAATTTTTGCTTCGGAATCTGCACACTACCGTGCAGGACAAAACATTGACGACTCTTATGCCGCCATGGTTGCTGGTGGTATGGATGCAGCAAAGGCAAAGCTAAAGTCAACGGAGGAGTTCGCTATTGAGTGTGCGATCCTGAAAGTGCATGGATCAGAGGTACTTGACTTCGTAGTGGATGAGGGAGTGCAGATTTATGGAGGGATCGGATTTTCTGCAGAAGGTCCTATGGATCGTGCTTATCGTGATGCGCGTATCAATCGCATCTTCGAAGGCACAAATGAAATCAACCGCATGTTGACCATCGACATGCTGTTGAAGCGAGCGATGAAAGGTCACCTTGACTTGATGAATCCGGCAATGGCGGTACAAAAGGAGTTGATGGCGATTCCAGATTTTGGTGCAGCGGAAGAAGATGGAATTTTTGTAAAAGAGAAGAAAGCGTTACTCAATTTGAAGAAAGCGGGTTTGATGGTGGCAGGAGCTGCGGTACAGAAATATATGCAGAAGCTTTCAGATGAGCAGGAAGTATTGATGAACCTTGCTGACATGCTGATCGAAGGATATGTGGCTGAGTCTACGTTGTTGCGCGTGGAAAAACTCATTGGAATGAAAGGTGAAGCAGCCTGTGAAATACAGAGAGAGATGGCAATGATTTACTTGCACTTTGCAGTGGAGAAGGCAGCTTCAGCCGGCAAGCAAGCGATCTATGCTTTTGCCGAAGGAGATGAGCAAAGGCTCATGTTGCTGGGCCTTAAACGATTCACTAAAATGGAACCATACAATTTGAAGGCGGCCAGGAGGAAAGTGGCGGAACACGTTATCACAGAGGGTAAGTATCCATTTTGAGAGTATAGAATTCAAATCTTAATGTCAATTGAGCTGGGTATCCACCCGGCTTTTTTGTTTTAGAAAAAGGCCTTTTCAGCCCTGTTTCGCACCTTTTCGAAATTTTTCAGAGAAAATTGAAACTTCAAATCGCCTTGCACCGTATTTTAGCGTAATTGTTTAACAAAATTGTTAAAAGTGTCTAAAGAGAAAGTAAAAGCAACCGAAGATGTGATACTGGATGCGGCCATGAAGGTATTCACCAGAAGAGGATTTGCTGGCGCGCGCATGGAGGAGGTAGCGAAGGAAGCGGGCATCAACCGGGCACTTTTACACTACTACTTCCGCGACAAGGAGACCATGTTCAATCTCATTTTCGAAACGAGGTTCAACGAGTTCTTCTCGGGCATCGCGCGAATCTTAAGTTCAGACTTGCCTCTGTTTGAAAAAATCCGTCAAGTGATCAATCATGAAATTGATACACTGACAAGCCATCCCGATATCCCACGGTTTGTGATTATGGAAGTTGCCAGTCAGCCGGAGCGATTGATTCAGTATGGACAAAAATTGGGATTTAACCCCAGACAAATGTTGACCAACTTTACTCAGCAGGTCGACATAGCAATTGAGAATAAGGAAATCATTCCGATAGATAGCAGGCAACTCCTGATGAACGTAATGTCAACCTGCATTTACCCTTTCGTGGCAAAACCCATTATCAAGACCATGATGCAGATGGATGAGAATTCATTTGCCAGCTTAATGGAAAATAGAAAGAAAGACCTTTACGACTTTATACTCAGAGCGATTACACCATAGTTTATGAAAAGCGTATTAACATCACTGTTACTAACTCTGTCATTGGCACTCTCTGCGCAGGAGTTGACCATTGAAAGGTGCTATGAGCAAGCAAGAGCCAACTACCCGCTCATCAAGACAAAAGCTCTAATCGAGCAGAGCAAAGAATATTCTATTGCAAACATTCAATCCGGATTTCTTCCTCAGGTATCCCTGAATGCACAAGCCACCTATCAATCAGCGGTTACCCAAGTGCCGTTGAGTGTTCCGGGTTTCGAAATTGAAACCTTATCGAAGGACCAATACAAAATATACGGTGAAGTAAACCAAACGATCTATGATGGAGGAACCATCAAAAATCAAAAGCAACTCACCGAGACCAGCTCAAGAATCGAAGATCAAAAACTCGAGGTAGAACTATACCAGATACGTGAGCGAATCAATCAACTCTTCTTCGGCATACTACTGGTCGAAGAACAGACCGATCAGATTAAACTTCTGCAAAAAGACCTTCAGAGAAATATAAGTCACACCGAGTCTGCCATCCGAAACGGCACGGCATTCAAAACCAATCTCGACATATTGCATGCTGAATATCTGAAAGCAGAGCAGCGCGTGATCGAGATGAATGCTGCGCGCCACGCCTATTTGTCAATGCTGGGCTTATTTATAAATCAATCATTGCCTGAATCGACAACATTAGTAAAACCGCAGGTGCTGCTAATCGCCAATGAGCCGGAGATCGATAGGCCCGAGCTTACCCTACTCAATTACCAAAATGATCTTTACAAATCGCAGTATCAGTTGGGTAAAACAAAGAATAGCCCGCGTGTGGGATTATTTCTTCAGGCGGGATATGGCAGACCTGCATTGAATATGTTACTCAACGACTTCGATGCCTACTACATCGGGGGAGTAAGATTGAACTGGACGCTTGGTGGTCTTTACAACTCAAAAAGAGATAAAGAACTATTCACCCTGAACACACAAAAGATAGAAGTGCAACGAGAGAATTTCCTGTTCAACACATCGCTGATCACCAATCAACAGCAACAAGAACTGGATAAACTAAGGAAGTTAATTGATGTGGATGATCAAATTATTGCCTTGCGTGAACGCATTGCCAAGACAGCCGAAGTACAACAAGAGAACGGAGTAATCACTACCAACGATTACCTGCGCGAACTCAATGCCGAAGATCAGGCGAAACAAAACAAGTTATTGCACGAAATGCAATTGCTCATGTCGATGTATGCATATCAAAATACGATTGGAAACCAGAATTAAAATTTTTGTACGAATATGACAGTGAAAAAAACATACCTCTTTTTGATCTCCTTGATCGTGCTGGCAGCATGTGGCAATAGTGATGATCAATTTGATGCTACAGGCAACTTTGAAGCGGATGAAACGATCATCTCTTCTGAGGCAGCAGGAAAAATTTTACAATTCAACATTGAAGAAGGGCAAACGCTCAAGGCTGGCGAAGTAGCAGGTTATATCGACACTTTGCAATTGAGCCTGAAGAAAAGACAACTTCAATTGTCGGCCCGAGCTGTAATGGCACGTCAACCAGATGCAGCCAAACAATTGGCCACTATTCGTGAACAAATTGAGACAGCAAAAAAGGAGAAGGCCAGGTTTGAAAGCCTGTTGAAAGATGATGCAGCCACCCAAAAGCAAGTAGATGATTTAACGGCCCAGCTTGCTCTTCTCAATAAGCAATATGATGCATTGCAGTCATCTCTGAACACGACAACATCTTCATTGCAAAGTGAGGTGAAACCCATCGAAGTGCAAGTGCAGCAACTTCAAGACCAGATCAGAAAATCGGAGATCGTTAACCCAGTGAATGGAACAGTGCTCGTGAAGTACGCTGAGGCGAATGAAGTAACAGCGCCAGGTAAAGCATTGTACAAAATCGCCAACCTCAGCGACATTATTTTAAGAGCCTACATCACGGGAACACAGTTGCCCGAAATCAAGCTAAATCAGGAAGTGGACGTGCTGGTTGATAATGCTGAAGGCGGCTACAAAACCTATAAGGGGGTAGTTACCTGGGTTTCAGATAAGGCGGAGTTCACGCCCAAGACAATCCAGACCAAAGAGGAACGCGCCAATTTGGTATACGCCATCAAGATTAAGGTGAAGAATGATGGCTACCTGAAGCTGGGCATGTACGGAGAGGTCAACTTCTAAATCCATGGAATCCATTCAGGTCAATCAGGTTTTTAAAAGTTTTAAATCGGGGAAGTCACCAGTTGAAGCTTTGAAGAGCATTACCTTCAATGTTAAGCAAGGTGAGCTGTTCGGCTTGATTGGTCCGGATGGAGCAGGCAAAACCACCCTGTTCAGAATACTTACCACGCTGATGCTGGCGGACAAAGGAGATGCATGGGTTGACGGCTATCATGTCGTTTCAGACTATGAACAAATAAGAAAAAGAGTGGGATACATGCCAGGACGGTTCTCTTTGTATCAAGATCTTACGGTTGAAGAAAACCTCTCATTTTTCGCTACACTTTTTAATACTACACTCGAAGAAAATTACGAACTGGTTAAGGATATCTATGTCCAGATTGAACCATTTAAGAAGAGACGAGCGGGCGCGCTGTCAGGTGGGATGAAACAGAAGCTTGCTTTGAGTTGTGCGCTCATTCATCGTCCAAGCGTTTTGTTTTTGGATGAACCCACGACAGGCGTAGATGCCGTTTCAAGACAAGAGTTTTGGCAATTGCTAAGAGGATTGCAGAAGCAGGGAATTACCATTCTTGTGTCAACACCTTATATGGATGAAGCCAGCCTTTGTGATAGAGTTGCGTTGATGCAGAGCGGTTCGATCATGAAGATCGACTCGCCAGCGGGAATCATTTCGCAGTTTCAGAAGCCACTTTGGGCTGTACAAGGTGACAACATGTATCAACTTATGCACGATCTGAGACAGGATTTGCGAGTTGACACCTGTTATCCATTTGGTCAATATCATCACGTGACATTCAATGAGTCAACAGTCGATACTGAATTGTTGAAAAAAGAATTTCAACAAAAAGGTGTTCAGTCAATTTCTATTGAAAGAACTGAGCCAACCATTGAAGATTGTTTTATGGAATTGATGAACCAATGAAAGAGGGGACCAGCATATCAGTTTCAAAGCTCACGAAGCGATTCGGGCAGTTCACCGCTGTTGATGCTATCTCATTTGAAGTGAGACAAGGGGAGATATTTGGTTTTTTGGGAGCCAATGGTGCTGGCAAAACTACGGCAATGCGAATGCTCTGTGGTTTGTCGATGCCCACAAGTGGTGAAGCTACTGTTGCAGGATTTGATTTGTACAAGCAGTCGGAGAAAATCAAGAAGAGCATCGGATACATGAGCCAGAAGTTTTCATTGTATGAAGACCTCACAATTAAAGAGAACAATCGGTTCTATGGCGGAATCTATGGACTGTCTGATAAACAAATCAATGAGAAGACCGAGTTCATGCTTCATCACCTGCATCTGGAAAATCAAGCCAATACCCTGGTGAGAGAACTGCCGTTGGGATGGAAGCAAAAGCTTTCCTTTTCCGTGTCGATGATTCACGATCCAAAAATTGTTTTTTTGGATGAACCAACCGGGGGTGTAGATCCACTGACGAGAAGAGAATTCTGGACAATGATTTATGAAGCTGCGCATCGGGGAACCACGGTTTTTGTAACCACACATTACATGGACGAGGCAGAGTACTGCGACAGAGTCTCCATTATGGTGGACGGTAAAATTGAAGCTCTTGATACCCCATCTGCACTTACGCGACAGTTCAAAGTGCAAGGAATGGGAGATGTGTTCGTGCAATTGGCAAGGAAGGCAACAAGATCAGATAACTAGTGAAACAGTTTTTTTATTTCATACAGAAAGAATTCTACCATCTACTGAGAGACAGACGAACGCTGTTCATTCTTTTTGGAATGCCTGTGACGCAGATTCTCATTTTTGGTTTTGCTTTGACGAATGAGGTCAAGAACTCAAGGATTGCCATTCTTGACTTATCGAAAGACGAGGCGACACGGGGCATCATCCATCAGCTCGAAGCAAGCCGGTATTTTGACATTGTTGAAAATCTAAATTCCTACCCCGAGTTAGAGCCCACCTTTCAGGAGGGAAAAATCAGACTCGCGATTGTGTTTCCTGAGCAATTTCAAGAAAGCTTACTTCACACCAACACAGCGCCTATTCAACTCATTGCTGACGCCACGGATCCAAATGTGGCCAGCACGCTTTCAACTTATGCCCAAGCGATCATTATGGACTATCAGAACGGCATGCGTGAAACCAATGAACTACCTTATCGAATCAACACCGAATTCAGGATGTTGTATAACCCACAGCTGAAAGGATCATACAACTTTGTTCCCGGTGTGATGGCGATGGTGTTGATGTTGGTAGGTGCCATGATGACCTCAATATCCATCGTGCGAGAAAAAGAGCTTGGCACAATGGAGATAATACTGGTGTCGCCTATTGTGCCGATCAGGGTGATCGTAGCCAAGATGATTCCTTACCTTTTATTGTCGATGGTAAACATCGCCAGCATTTTATTACTCAGTGTATATGTGCTGGATGTGCCGATTCAAGGTAGTCTTTGGTTGCTTGTGTTTGAATGTTTGTTGTTTACGCTCACGGCATTATCGCTTGGACTCCTCATCTCATCTGTATCTGGGTCTCAGCAGGTAGCGATGTTGATTTCGTTGATGGGTCTGTTTTTACCGACCGTCATGTTTAGCGGATTTATGTTCCCGGTTGAAAATATGCCTATACCGTTGCAGGTGATTTCCAATGTGGTGCCAGCCAAGTGGTTCTACTATATCGTGAAGGATGTGATGATTAAGGGCACAGGTTTTCAGACAGTATGGATGGAGACGTTGGTGTTGGCCGGAATGTGTTTTGTACTGCTCACGGTGAGCCTCAAGAAATTTAAAGTGCGACTGGAATGAGAACGCTGAAGATACTATTAGAAAAGGAGTTCAGACAAATATTCAGGAATCCGGCCATCCTGCGCCTGATCTTCATGATGCCATCAATTCAATTGATTGTGTTGCCATTGGCAGCTGACTACGAAGTAAAGAACATCAAGATTGCCGTTGTGGATCAGGATCACTCCTCTTATTCACGGCAGTTAGTAAACAAGATATCGGCCTCAAAATATTTTGATCTGGCGTCCTACACTTCGTCTTACAACGAAGCCCTTAAGGAGGTGGAGAAAGATAGGGCAGACCTCGTGCTGCAAATCCCATCAAACTTTGAGAAAGACATAGTGAAGCATGATGAGAGTAATTTGTTCATGGCGCTGAACGCGATCAATGGCGTAAAAGCAAATCTTGGTGGAGTTTATCTACGAAGTATTATCAACGATTTCAACAACGAAATCCGACTTGACTGGATTCAAATGCCTCGGTTCAACCCGCAGCCGATGATTCAGGTTTCTTCTATCAACTGGTTCAACCCACTGCTCAACTACCAGTACTTCATGGTGCCGGGCATTTTGGTGATTCTCGTTACGATGGTTGGATCATTTTTGTCGGCATTAAACATTGTGAGAGAAAAGGAGGTAGGGACAATCGAACAAATCAACGTGACACCTATCCGGAAGCATCAATTTATTCTTGGCAAGTTGATTCCATTTTGGGTGTTAGGAATTGTAGTGCTTACCATTGGTATGATCCTCGCAAGATTATTTTACGGCATCGTGCCAGATGGAAGCCTTCTCACGATTTATCTTTTTGCAGTAATTTATCTTCTATCAGTGCTCGGACTCGGTTTGTTGATTTCCACTTACACCGAAACGCAACAGCAGGCCATGTTGATTTCATTTTTCATGATGATGATCTTCATCTTGCTTGGTGGCCTTTATACATCAATTGACAGCATGCCAGCCTGGGCGCAAACATTTACCAAATTCAATCCGGTGTCATACTTTATTGAAGTGATGCGCATGGTTGTATTGAAGGGAAGCAGTCTTTATGATATCCGATATCACCTTTTAATTGTTGCTGCCTTTGGTGTGTTTCTAAATACCTGGGCCGTCATTAATTATCGCAAGAGAACGTAAAAACTGTTCAGTTTTGTCCCTTACAGTGTTCAATTTTCAACACCAGTAATTTTTCCGGACAACGAAAAGTGACGATTGCGACCTGTTTTGGACGATTTTAAAAATCGGAACCAAAATGAACGGTTTTTGATGTTCGGTTGATCCAACCAACACATCGATGCTCATGGCAAAGGGTCTGTCAGCTCTTCTGATTGCTTTTATTGTTCTTATCACCTTCCCGGTTTGGATTGGTTTAATCGCTGGTGGATTCGGACTGATTGTAGGTTTATTTGGAGCAATGTTCGGGGTAATCGCAGCTGTGTTTGGCGTGATCTTCGGCATTATAGGAGCCATCTTCGAGGCCATTTTTGGTGGCATCTTCAGCGGAGGTTGGCCTGACGCACATATTCACTTTCCAAGAATTGACATGAACGGATACGCATGGGCAGCGTTGATCATTGTTGTCGCTCTGGTGATCTCTAATCGTAATAAGAAATCAGAATAACCTTATTAGGGTATTTTTAATTCTGCCCTAAACCCTTTGATATGATTGCGCAGGGCACTGTCCCAGGTTACATCTGCATCCCACTTCGTACCTAAGAACACATTTCCGGATTCAAGATGCTTGAAGTAGAATTTGTAAACTGGAGTTTCAGAAGGAATCGTTTTCAATCTGACTTCACCATTGGGGTAAGTCACCGATGTGATGGCACTCTCACCCGAAGCAGGATAACCCAAAATTTCTCTCGCGATTGCACCCTCGGTGTGCACCAGGCACAGTTCGTAGTGAAACCCTTTCGATCTTAATTCTTTCTTGTCTTGCCCGGGTTCTGTCATTGCATAAGTAAAGGGATAATAGTCTTTGAACAACTTCACCAATAGAGAATCACTTTCTGCGTTTTGAAACCAGGGTACTGCCAGGTGATCGACTTTCAGATCGATCGCAAAGAAGTCGGAGCGTCTGCCGTCAATTACACTGATTGGAAAATTCGTCTCAGGATAAGAGTTGATCAATAAATTTTTATTCGGTTGATTGTTTATAGCAGTGCGATAGATTATTTGCAATGCTTCATTCAGATCAGGATAGTTTATCGCCCAGGCTTTTTGACCTTCATCTACAATGGTTGAGTTTCCATTGAAAGGAGTGATAAGGAAAGAAAACCCTTTGCTGTTGCGTGAAATCAGGGCAATGAAAGAGATTTCTCTTTTGTTGAGAAACTCGGTGATCTTTTGTGTCACCTCTCGCCCGGCAAATACCAACTCAGTTTTAAAGTATGCAACGGCATCAATCCCGGAATTTTGAAATGCTTTTTGAATTTTCTCCAATTGCTCGACCTTCATATCCGATGCATAGAAAACGCAGGTGCGTTTTGCCAGCAGATCAGCGGGAACATCGAAACTTTCCTTAACACGTAAAGGGATTGGATTATAAAAATCCTGTGCCTGTGCCCATTGGACAGCTATCAAAAAACACAAGGAGAAAAAAAATCGCATCAGGTTTAACAAACGAATTTGCGAAGATAGTATTGTTATGTTAGAGACCGATATAGAAGCCGGATTCATCAACTTTCACAGGATAGGTTTCCAAATCCTTTGACCGTTCACCCGACTCGCGCCCGGTTCTCAGATTAAATCGATATCCATGCCATGGGCACACAACTTCACCAATATAATTAGTATGACCCTTGCTCAGCGATTCTCCATTGTGAGAACATTTATCCTCTACGGCAAAGAATTCGTCTGCTATTCGTGCCAGACAAATGCGTTGCTGATGTACTACCAAAAGTTGGGTTGTGCCCGGTTTTATCCTTTCCAGCGCTTCATCTTTGCCTGATAATATTTTTACCCACTGCATAAATGTGTTTTCGCCCGGTTAGTGTTTTTAATATCTTGATCAAAATTACCAATACAATGAAGAACTTAATAATGCTCGTAGTCCTGTCTTTGGTGAGTGGCGTAATGGTCTTTGGCCAAAGCAGCGCAAAGACACAGGCGAAGCTTGATCAAAAGGCAAAAGAACTTGAATCAAAAGTAATTGAGTGGAGAAGGCACTTTCACCAATATCCCGAATTGTCCAATCGCGAATTCAAGACTGGCAAAATGATTGCGGATCATTTGAAATCACTAGGCATGGAAGTAAAATATCCAGTGGCGAAAACGGGAGCCGTTGGAATATTAAGAACTGGCAAACCCGGGCCTACGATCGCGCTTCGGGCAGACATTGATGGCTTACCAGTAGTTGAACGCGTTGATCTTCCGTTTGCCTCAAAGGAAAAGTCAACTTACCTCGGTCAGGATGTTGGAGTGATGCACGCTTGCGGTCATGATACACACATCGCGATTTTGATGGGCGTTGCGCAGATTTTATCTGAAATGAAATCGGAGTTGAAGGGCACCATTGTGTTTCTCTTCCAACCTGCTGAGGAAGGTGCACCGGAAGGTGAAGAAGGTGGAGCCGCTCTGATGATAAAGGAAGGCGTGTTGGATAATCCCAAGGTGGATGTAGCTTTTGGCTTGCACATTAGTTCGCAAACGCCAGTGGGCATGGTAACCTTTAAGCCGGAGGGCTTGTTGGCAGCGGCAGATATGTTGAAAATAAAAGTGAAGGGAGTTCAGGCGCATGGATCAGCGCCATGGTCAGGCATTGATCCGATTGTGGTGTCCGCACAAATCATCAATGGATTGCAAACTATCGTGAGCCGTCAACTTGATCTCACTGAAGCGGGAGTCGCGCTAACTGTAGCTACCATACACGGAGGAGTAAGAAACAATATTATCCCTGAAGAAGTTGAGATGACCGGAACATTGCGAACTCTTGACAACCGTATGCAAGATGAATTGCATGAAAGAATAAAACGAACAGCTACCAATATTGCCGAGAGCATGGGTGCTACTGCTGAAGTAGAAATTATCAGAGGCTATCCGGTAACATACAATTCACCCGAGTTGACAGATTGGGCTAAGCCGGTGATGGAGAGAGTAGCTGGTAAAGAGAATGCAAAAGTGATCAAGGCAGTAACCGGGGCTGAAGATTTTTCGTTCTTCTCACAGAAAGTGCCCGGGTTCTTTTTCTTTGTAGGCGGCATGCCAGCGGATGCTGATCCAACCAAGGTGCCATCGCATCATACACCCGATTTTTACATTGACGAAAGCGGTATGATCACAGGATTGAGAGCTATGCTCAACCTGACTGTTGATTATATGAACAGTCCGATGAAAAGCCCAAGCTTGGGACAAAAGAGATAGACTCAGATTTTACAAAAGGATCAAAAAATAAGAGCCAGCTATTCAGCTGGCTCTTCGCATTCAGCGATGCAAGTAACAAACACAATCCGTCCCCCCATGCACGCACTCAATGCAAGTGACTCTTCCCAACTTATTGTCACTTTCTTTCCGGCTACAAAATCAAAATAGTACATCGGGTCTTCCTCTCTGGAGGGTGCCTTAATGTAAGTCCTTAGCTCAGGCTCAAGACGGCTTCCGTCTTCAAGTTCAAACATCAAACCACATCCGTCTAACCCAGTCATGTCAACCACAGTTGCCTTCGTGCCACAACCCTTACAAATTTCAGTCTCAGCCTGACGTCCGCATTGGAACAGGCCGGTCAACAGGACGAATGCAATTAACCCTTTCATACATTGTATTTTACACTTTGACACATACTCCTGCCAAATGGTTGGAAATGATTTATATTAATTTAAAATTTCCGTCTGCCGTTGTGTTTGCAATGGCTGGTTCAAAGAAAATCATTTCATCGTCTATGAAACATTTATTAACCTTTCTCAGTGCGCTTTTTATTTTGAATTGCGGATACGCACAAAAGAAACCCAAACTAAGCGCCAGCAAGCAAGCCGTCATCCAGTCGGTTGACACTAAGAAAAATGAACTTACTAATCTTAGTGATGAAGTTTGGCGCTATGCCGAGGTAGCATTTCAAGAGACCAAATCATCAAAGGCGCTCGCGGACTACGCGGAATCTAAAGGATTCAAAGTGGAAAGAGGAGTAGCGGGCATACCGACAGCATTTGTTGCAAGTTACGGTTCTGGGAAACCAGTCATTGGAGTGTTAGGCGAGTTTGATGCGTTGCCTGGCATTTCACAAAAAGCCCAACCAACCAAAGAGGCTTATCAAGAAGGTGGTGCAGGTCATGGTTGTGGTCATAATCTTTTTGGCGTTGGAAGTCTGGGTGCTGCATTGTCAATTAAAGAGCTTATCGAGCAGGGAAAGATTAAGGGCACGATTAAGTTTTTTGGTACTCCGGCAGAAGAGTCAGGAAATGGTAAGGTGTATATGGCACGTGCCGGATTGTTCAATGATCTGGATTTATGTTTCGATTGGCACCCCGGCACACACACGGAAGCTGCTACGCAAAGCTCGACTGCATTGGTGGAATATAATATTGAGTTCTTTGGAAAGGCATCGCATGCTGCCGGGGATCCGTGGAATGGAAGAAGCGCGCTCGATGGACTTGAATTGTTTACAGATGGGATCAACATGCTGCGTGAGCACATCAAGCCATCTTCACGAATGCACTACGTCATTCAAAATGGTGGCGATGTGCCAAACGTTGTGCCCGAATATGCGAAGGCATGGATTTGGATTCGCGATTCGAAAAGAGAAGAGATGGACAAAATTGTTGAACGGATGAAGGACATTGCAAAAGGCGCTGCCTTGATGGCGGGTGTGGAGTCGAAGGCCACACTTCTAAGTGGAACCTATGAGATTCTAGTAAACCGAACTGGTGCGGAATATATGCATCGAAATCTGGAGGCACTCGGACCGATAACCTACACGGATCAGGAAATAGCATTTGCTAAAAAAATTCAGGAGATCAGCGGTGTACCGCAAGATGGTTTGGATGGGTCAATTGGACGTTTGCGTGAACCTTCAGACCTCACAGGTGGAGGTTCGACAGACACAGGGGATGTAAGTTGGGTTGTTCCTACCATAAGAATGACGGCAACAACAGGTGCACTAAACGCGCCATGGCACTCATGGGCGGAAGTTGCGTGCGCAGGTATGTCCATTGGTCACAAAGGCATGCTACAGGCAGCAAAGGCAATGGGAATGACGATAGTAGACGCATTTGAAAATGAAAAACTTCGTACAGATGCTCGCGCTGAATTCGATGAGAGAAGGAAGGGCCACACCTACAAAGCTTACTTGTCAGACGGACCTCCACCAATTAAATCAGGTAAATAAAAAACAACGATATAATTACTATGAGAAGGTTCTTTATAAAACTCCTATTGGTTCTGCTAGTACCAGCTACCTGCTTAGCGCAGAACGGAACGAAGCCCATTGTAACGTCTGATGTGATGAAGTTGGCCACGGCCGATCAAATTGATATTTCACCTGATGGAGCACGTGCCGTGATGGTGGTAACACGAAAAGCAGTTCGTAAGGAAAAGGAATATTATTACACGCGCCATCTCTACATCGTCAACCTCAGCGGAGGAGAGCCTGTGCAGTTGACATTTGGTGATAGAAATGATGGACAACCCACTTGGTCGCCCGATGGAAAGAATATCGCATTTGTAAGAAGAGATGGAGATGCTTCACAGATTTGGATTTTACCTGTTGGGGGAGGGGAGGCTTATGCGTTTACAAAAGTGAAAAGTGGAGCTTCACAGCCGGTGTGGTCGCCCGATGGGAAGAAGATTCTGTTTTCATCAAACGTTCCTGCCCATGACATCAGTGGGGCTCCGGGCTGGGCAAATGAAAGACCAGGTCGTGCTTATAACGATGAACCCAACTGGCTCGGAATGAAGGATGATGAAAAGAAGGGTGTAAAAAGTTCACCTGACGGTTCATTGGAGGATATCCGCGCATGGCTTGCGAAGAACGCAACGGAAAAAAACCCAAGAGTACTCACCCGTTTGCAATTCCAAGGCGAGAATGATTTACAGCCTGAGATGAGATTCAGTCATTTGTTTGTTGTAGCGTTTACGGAAGGTGCCGAGGCAAAACAAATTACGAATGGCTTTCAGAGTTTCAGTAGCCCAGCCTGGTCACCGGATGGTGCTAAAATTATCTGCACCTCCGAGTCGCCTTCTGTTGAGCCAGATGCCAACAGAAAAAATTCGGTCTGGTCAATGAATGCTGATGGAAGTGACCTGAAAGAGTTTATCTCTTTTCCTGAATACCCCGCGTTGGGCGCCCAATATTCTCCTGACGGAAAATCGATACTTTTTCTTACCAGAAGCGGTCAGGATTTTTTGAGAGGTCAGTTTGAATTGGCAGTGATGCCTTCTACGGGAGGAAAGCACACGACACTTACCGATGATTTTGACAGAGATGTGTCATCACCGATATGGGCGGCAGACGGCAAGTCAATTTATTTCACGGCCTCTGCAGACGGAGATATTCCATTGTACAACATTTCCACGAAAGGAGGCAAGCCGACTGTTGTTATCGGTAATGATAAGGGAGTGATGGACTACGATGTAAGCGGAGACAAAATCGTATTTGCTCAAACGGAGATCATCAACCCCTGGGATGTATACACATTCAATACAAAAGATAAAAAGACAACTCAACTTACAAGGTTGAATGAGGCGTGGCTGAAAGAAAAGAAGGTGATTACGCCAAAGGAATATTGGATCACTCGACCAGATGGTGTGAAAGTTCAATATTGGGTAATGGAGCCGGTGAATCGCAAAGATGGTGTGAAGTATCCTACGATATTAAATATTCATGGCGGCCCAACGGCAATGTGGGGACCTTCAGGATTTTCTATGTGGCATGAGTTTCAGATGCAAGTGGGTTGGGGTTACGGCCTCGTATTTTGTAATCCAAGAGGAAGCGGAGGCTATGGTGAAGACTTCAAACGCGGAAACTTTAAAGATTGGGGAACGGGTCCGGCCAATGATATTCTTGCTGCACTTGACGATGCTGCCGCGAAACACAACTGGATCGATAAAGATCAATACTTTGTTACTGGAGGAAGCTATGCTGGCTATATGGTGGCTTGGCTTGTTGGTCATGATCAGAGATTTAAAGCTGCCAATGCTCAACGCGGAGTATATGATCTTACCACTTTTATGGGCGAGGGAAATGCATGGAGATTGGTACCTGATTATTTCGGTTATCCGTGGGAACCGGGCGTGCAAAAATTGCTGGATGAAAATTCTCCATATGCCTATGTAGATAAGATCAACACGCCATTGTTGATTATGCACAGCGACAAAGATCTTCGCACAGGTGTTATCCAGTCGGAGATGCTATACAAAAGTTTGAAGGTGCTGGGCAAGCCGGTAGAATACATTCGTTATCCTGATGAGGGGCACGAACTATCACGGAGTGGTAATCCATTGCGCATGATGGACCGTCTAATTCGAATTATTGAATTCTTCGAGCGTTATGCGAAGCATCCGGAGACTCCACCGGCAGTTGGATCTAATTAGTGGACGTAAAGAACCAATCCCTTCAGGTACTCTCCTTCGGGATGATAAATTGAAACAGGATGATCGGGTGGCTGCGCCATGTGGTGCAGCACCTTGATCTCTCTGCCTGATTGAATAGCAGCCGATACAATCGTGTCATAAAATAATTGTCGGTCCACAACCTGTGAGCACGAGAAGGTAAACACTATCCCTCCTGAATTTATTACTCTAAAGGCTTCTGCGTTGAGTCGTTGGTAGCCTTTCATGGCCTGATGCTTTGCGCTTTTGTGTTTTGCGAAAGCAGGAGGATCCAAAACAATTACATCGTACACATCTTTTTTGTCTTTTAGAAATTCAAAAGTGTCGATGCAATAAGCGGGATGCTTTTCCGGAGAAAATCCGTTGAGGGAGATATTTTCTCGGGTTAATACAATTGCTTTTTCGGAGGCATCAACTGAGTGCACAAGAGCGGCTCCTGCTTGTAAGGCATAAATAGAAAATCCACCCGTATAGCAAAAGGTGTTAAGTACCAATTTCCCAAAGGAGTAATTGCACAAAAGTTTTCTGTTCTCTCTTTGGTCCAGGAAGAAACCAGTTTTTTGTCCTGTCTCCCAATCCACATTAAATTTGTTTCCATACTCGGTAATGATGTGGGGTATGGCACTCATACCATACAGATATCCATCCCCGGATTTCTGTTGGTGAGAAGGTGGACTTTTAAAATAGACTGCGGATATCGATTGCCCGAGAACATCCTTGATTGCTTGAGTGACTGCTTCTCGATCATTGAACATTCCTAAAGTGTGAGCCTGAATAACTGCGACACCATTGTACACATCTACGATCAATCCGGACAAACCATCTGCCTCTCCATGAATAAGTCTGTAGGCGTTGATATCATTGGCAGGAATCGAGGAGCTGTGTCGCAATGAACGTGCTGCAACTAATTTGCCTCGCCAAAAATCCGTGGTCGGAGGAGTGTCGCTAAAATGTAAAATCCTGACTGCGATAGTTCCCTGATGATAGTGGCCGAATCCAAGTGTCTTACCCCCGGCATCTTCTACCCGAACCCATTGACCTTCTTCCGCTGCTGTTGAGGAGTGAATAGCACCGGAGAAAACCCACGGGTGAAACCTTTTGATGGATTGATCTTTTCCTCTTTTAAGAGTGACAGAGCCTTTGACAGTGATCATGACTTTACTTTCGTTAGCAAGGTAGTTGGTTTTTGATAAATGATGCTGTGAGTCATTTCGCGGCTCAGGGCTTGCGTGCTATTTTTTATCGTTTTTATATTTGAGTTGGTCATTAATGCTTTGAAAATATGAAAGGAATAATTGTCTTATTGATGTTTACAGCGCTGGCCGCTTGTGATTCCACAAGTGTATCTGACAATGGGAGCCCGATCGCTGATGCCTCACTTCCAGTTGGGGCGGTTACAGAACAGTTCAACGATGGTTCAGGGTTAACAAAGGTGACCGTAAATGATGGGGCTGGTAACTTATCTGAGTCTGGTGTATTGAGGAATGGAAAGCGAGAAGGTAATTGGATTGAATACCACCCCAACGGTTTGATCAAAACAGCCTCCTCCTATGTTGATGGACAGCTTGAAGGAGTTAAAATGGAATTGAGCAACAGCGGGCAATTGGAAAAAAGGATGAATTACCATCTCGGGCAGCTTGATGGCGAATACAAAGAGTTTAGATATTCTACACTAAAGGAGGAGCGGTACTATGTGGGAGGCAAATTGGAGGGTACCACTAAAATTTACTATGATAATGGAAAGGTGATGGAGGAAGGTGCATACAAAAACGGCACGCGTGACGGGGTATCAAAATGGTATGATCAGGAAGGTAACGTAACGATTGAATATGAGTACAAAAATGGCGAATTGGTGAAAAAATAAACGGTTTTTGACCGAACATGAACCTAAATCCGAAATAATTCGTATTTAGGATTACCATATGCAAATGGTATCAGATGGCGTTGAAAAAGTAGCGCAGAAAAATTGAAAAGATTTAAAGCTGATTTGGAACGGAAGGGACTCACCTTCCCATTAAATGTTACACTTAAATTTTTAAAGGAGTTATGAATAAGTTCTTTCAACTTGTAATGGCAGGTATCGTAGGGAGTGCTATCACAATTGCAGCAAGCCAGTGGTATGGCAAAGACAACGCAAGTGTCAAGATTGAACACATCTCGGGTATTCCGGCTTCGTCCGTTGCATACACCGTCAATGAAGATGGTGAAGCAGTACCTCTGGATTTTACCGGAACGGCAGACAAGGTGACACCTGCAGTGGTACACATACGATCTACGCAAGAGACAAATCAGGTTTCCAGAGATCGTGACCCGCTAAGAGATTTCTTTTATGGACCATCACCGCAGTTTCGTGGTCCAAGCCAAAGTACTGGATCAGGTGTGATCGTTAACGAAAATGGCTACGTAGTAACCAACAATCACGTGGTGCAAGGTGCAGACATTGTGGAAGTGACAATGTCGGATAACAGCACGTATAAGGCAGAAGTAATCGGAACGGATCCTGATACAGATATTGCGTTGATAAAGATTAATCAGAGTGGCCTTCCTCACTTATCGTTTGTTGATTCGGATCAATCAAAAGTTGGTCAATGGGTACTTGCAGTAGGAAATCCCTTTAATCTAAACTCCACAGTAACTGCCGGGATCATCAGTGCGAAGGGAAGGAACATTAATATCATTAACAACAATTCACAAAACAGCGAACAGATTGGAAACACGGCTATTGAGTCGTTTATTCAAACAGATGCAGCCATCAATCCTGGCAATAGCGGAGGTGCATTGGTTACGCTCGAAGGCGGTTTGTTGGGAATTAACACAGCAATTGCCAGCCCAACAGGATCTTACTCGGGTTACGGATTTGCAGTGCCGTCAAATATTGTGAGTAAAGTTGTTGAGGACTTGATCACCTACGGCACTGTGCAAAGAGGCTGGTTAGGCGTCACTGTTCAGAATATGACGAGTGATCTTGCCAAGCAGGAAAATCTTGATCGAAACGAAGGCGCATTCGTTGTGGACTTTGCAGAGAACAGCTCTGCTAAAGAAGCGGGCCTTGAGAAAGGAGACATCGTGATTCAATTGGATGACACGGAGGTAAAATCAAGCACAGCCTTGATAGAATACATAGGAAGGAAGCGCCCGGGAGACAAAGTCAGTGTGAAAGTAGACCGCAAAGGAAAAATCGTGACTCTTCCTGTGACTTTGAAAAACAGAAATGGCGAAGTCAAAACGGTGAGGAGAGAAGAAAAAAGTGCAGTTGCGGCCCTTGGGTTAAATCTTGAGGATGTGGACAGCAAAGTTTTAAACCGGTTGGAGTTGAAAAATGGCGTGAGAGTGAGTAAACTTGATAACGGAAAACTATCCCGTTATACTGATATGCGCGAGGGCTTCATCATCACTCGCGTGGATGACAAGGAAGTGAAGAGTGTGAAAGAAATCACAGACATTTTGAAGAAGAAGCAAGAAGGTGACCTTGTCACATTTTCGGGTATTTATGAAGACTTTCCTCGCGAGTATATCTACGCGATTAGAATGTAGGCACTGTTTTAATTTTCAATGATATGAGACGATTGTTTAGAAGAGGCGAAAGAGTGAGGAGTAAGATTGATGGAAAAGTGATGGAGGTTTTGAAGTACCTAAAGGCAAATCTCGTTGAAGTAAGGTGGTTTGACCTGGAAAAGAAAGAGATCAGAACGAATAAACTCCCTGAGGATAAGCTCTCGAAAGCCGCTTGATGAATTTCCAAAGGCTGCCCTCAAGGCAGCCTTTTTTATCCCATTATTCGTTACAACAAGATTTAACAAATAACGCTTTTACCGTGATTTACGCTAGGCGTTTAATTGCTGTGACATCTTTTTACATATAAAATCCCTCGTGTCGGAAACTTTACTGGTAGGGTAGAGTATATTTCAATACTCAATCCTAAAACACAACCGGCATGTTTCTTAACTACCTGCTCCTTTCTATCAGAAACATCTTCAAACAAAGAGGGTATACAATCATTAACACTGCTGGTCTTTCGATTGGATTGGCCGCAGCTATTTTCATCCTCCTCTATGTACGTGATGAGCTGACGTTTGACACTATGCATCCTTATGCAAAAGATACTTATCGAATAGGCTATTGGGTTCAGGATGAAAATGGGGAGGTGCAGGCATGGCCATTTGCACCGGCAGGTTGGGATAATTACATCAAAGAAAACTACGAAGGAATCACTCATATCACTAGTTACACCTATGCCGGGATGCCTACCAGTATTCACTATGAACCTACTGATAAGATTCTATTGTCGGAGGATATTATTTGGGCTGAAGACAATATCAGCGATGTGATCGCTGTAAAGGTGGCCAAAGGGGATTTTGAGAACCCGCTGAAAGACCTTAACAGTATAATGCTGTCGGAAAGTACAGCCAAGCAGCTTTTCGGTGATGAGGATCCAATCAATAAGTCTGTTAGCGTATCGCACATGTGGCTAACCAATAATGAGAAGGTTGAGCTGATGGTAACCGCGATCTATAAAGACTTCCCATCCAACTCACACCTTGAGCCAAAATACATTGCCAATATTTTGGCTTTGAAACCTTTTATTGAAGACCTGGAAAATTCCCTGGATACTTCTATGGGTGATGGGCAGAATGGTCAATGGACCCAGTCCATTTTTGTTTGTACCAATGAAAAGGTAATTCCAATTATCCTTGAAGATTTTACAAAGCGAGCGAATGAAATAATTGAACGCTTTAACCTCAATATTAAGTTTAAGCCATTGGTGAGAAAAATCACCGATGTTCACTTCGACAAGGAAATCAACTGGTCGATAACACATAAATCGGCAGAGGTGAAATACATCTACTTGTTTCTCTCGGTGGCGATTCTCATTCTGGTGGTCGCTTCAATCAATTACATCAATTTATCTACGGCTCGTTCTGCTACGCGTGCAAAGGAGATTGGCTTGAGAAAAACTTTTGGAGGGTTTAGAGGGCAGATATTCGCTCAGTTTATGATCGAGTCTTTTCTATTGGTGTTGTTGTCAGTGCTGTTGGCTTTGCTTCTCGTTTTTATTTTCCTCCCGCAGTTTAATTCGATGACTCAAAAGACAATAGGCATTGGTCACGTATTTCAGTGGGATATGATGCTGGTGCTAATGGCAGTAATCTTTTTTGTGACACTGCTAGCTGGAGGCTACCCATCATTTTTCATTTCAGGATTTCAACCTGTTGCGGTCTTGAAAGGAAAGTTTGCATTTGGAAAAGGCAGCAATAGACTGAGACAGGTGCTAACCACCTTGCAGTTTGCGGTGGCAGTTTCGCTATTGGTTGGTACTGTCGTGATTTTGCGACAAATGAATTTGATGAAGAACTCCAAGCTAAATGAAGCGGGTGATCAGATTGTGTCTATTCGTTATGGTGGCTTTGGTGCGGTCGCGGATAATCTAAAGTATCAAACATTTAAAAACCGCGTACTAGACGATCCCGAAATCAAATACATGACACTGGGTAATCACCTTCCTCGTCTCGATTATTTTGGTCCCATTAATATGCGATTCCAGTTTCCGGAAATACTGGAAGAGGAGCAGCAATGGTTCCAACTCAATGGCGACTATGATTTTCCAAAAACTTTTGGCCTCAAGTTTTTAACAGGTCGGGATTTTGATCATCAGAACGTAACGGATTCTGTAAATATTATTCTGAATGAATCAGCAGTAAAGTCTTTAGGACTGACTCCTCAGGAAGTGATTGGAAAATCCGTAATCAGACCAGCTGCCAGTTATTACGGAGGTCCTGACTCTCTGAGTGTGCCCGTTACCGGCAATGTCATTGGAGTGGTGGAGGACTTCCCGTACAGATCCATGCACAATAAAATTGATCCATTGGGCATCAGCGCTAAGCCTCATTTTGACGATCGAATTATACACGTAAAGCTGCCGGCAAGCGGCATGGGTCAAAAGATTGCCTACCTGGAGTCGAAGTGGAAAGAGCAATTCCCGGACCTTGGGTTCGACTACTGGTTCCTGGATGATGAATTTGGAAGGATGTACGAGAACGAAGTTAAAGTGGCAGAGCTGACGGAGAAGTTCTCAGTGCTTGCGATACTCATTGCCTGTATCGGACTCTATGGATTGGCTTCTTTTATGTCACAACAGCGGACTAAAGAAATCGGAATTCGCAAGGCTATGGGAAGTTCAAACGCCCAGATCGTTTTGCTGCTCCTGAAGGTGTTTGGCATTTTGCTTTTGATTGCCTGCATCGTGGCGATACCGATCACTTACTTCCTTGCGAATAAGTGGCTTGAGTCGTTTGTATACCAAACACCACTTTCGCCATGGCTATTTATCGGATCTGTTGGTGCGATAGCCCTAATCACTTTGGTGACCGTGGGTTACGAGACACTCAAAGCTTCGATGGTAAATCCTATTAATTCACTACGTCACGAATAGCTTTACTCAACTCGCAATGATTTGACGGGATCCCGGTATCCTGCTCTGATGCTGTGAATACTCACCGTGAGAAATGAGATGGCCAAGGCCACAGAGCCAGTGAATACGAAAATAGTCCAGCCGATATTGGTTCTGAACGCAAATCCTTGCAACCACTCACTCATGCCAAACCAGGCGAGAGGAATGGCAACAACAATTGAGATCAATACCATTCTCGCATAGGATTTTGAAAAAAGACCAACGATGCTGCCTACTGAGGCGCCCAATACGCGTCTTATCGCAATTTCTTTTGTCCTCAACATCACCGTGAAGGATGCAAGTGCATACAACCCGAGACAGGCGATGAATATCGCGAACACTGTCGCGTAAGTTAAAATTTTGATGAGGTTGTCTTCAGACTCGTACAACTCATCCATACGTTCAGCGGGAAAGAAATATTCATAGTTTCTGTCAAACTGCATCGACTCCCATGTGCGTCCTACCTGCTCTAAGGCAGCATCTCTTGATTTTGGATCCAGTTGTACAGAAATAAATCGGTAGTTCCGGGCACTGTCTCCGCCAAAGTAGTGGACGACAGGCAGCACCGGCTGCTTCAAAGAGGCGTAATTAAAATCTTCCACCACGCCAATAACCTCAACTTGCTGCCTTGATCTGGGATAGGTCAATTTTTTTCCAATGGGGTCTTTCCATCCGATATCACGAACGGCAGCTTCATTAAGGATCACAGAATTTTCCCTGTCATGAATTGAATTGGGCAAAAAATTTCTACCCGCCACAAATTTAATTTTATAAGTGTTGAAAAAATCTTCCTCTGTGCTGGCGACCCTGTAGTCGAGCGGCCTCGCGTTTTCATCACCCTCTGCAAGGAATAGCATGAAATTTCCAACATAATTTCCCGGAATACTATTAGAAGCCGTGACAGAGACTACTCCCGGCAAGGTTTTTAGTTGTTCTTTAAAAGTAACAAGTCTGGAAACAGCATTCTCCCTGTCTTCAAAATCGCGTAGGCTAATGGGAATTACCACCACGTTATCCCGATCAAATTTCACATCGTAACTTCTCATAAAATTTACCTGCTTGCTGATAATTGCAACTGCACACAGCAAAGTGATCGCAAGCGTGAATTGAACAATGACAAGGCCATTTCGAATCAGCATACTGCCGCCCTTCGACTGCGATCCCTTCAGTATCTCGCTGGGTTTGAATCTCGACATGTAAAATGAAGGATAGCTGCCGGAGATAATTCCAACCACCAACCCTAACCCGATTATTAATCCGATCATAGATGGCTCGTTTAGAAAATTGATCGGAATATCGAGATCGATAAGTTGGCTGAAGTAGGGCAATGATATCTCCGCGAGGAAACCTCCAAGAATCAAAGCAAGCAGTGTGAGTAACACCGACTCACTCAGGAATTGATTGATCAAACCGGAGCGAGTGGCACCCATTACTTTCCTCACGCCTACCTCCTTGGTTCTCATCAGCGATTGTGCGGTCGCAAGATTGGTGAAGTTAATTGAGGCGATGATGAGAATACCGAAAGCAACGATTAGTAAAGTATACGCATACTTTCTCTGGTCAGTAAACTCATCATTGTAATCTTTAAGGGGGAGGAAGAGAACGTTGCCCCTCTCAGAGCCCTCCACATACTTTTCCATGATCAGGTTGGCCTGACCTCTCAGATTGTCAATGTCCTTTTCCTCTCTCAGTTTGATAAAGGAGTTACAAAACGATCCCTGCCACAGGTCGTCTCCTACAAACTGTCGTGCGATAGCAGTATTGATAGGAAAAATTACCTCGAAAGTGAATGTCGAATTGCCCGGGAGTTTTCCGATCACACCGGTAATCGTTCGATCATTAACCAGGCCGAAGTTCAGTGTCTTTCCAAGGGCCTCCTCATTTCCAAAAAACTTTTTAGCGACCTCCTCAGAGATCACAACGGAGTTGGGGTCATTCAAAAGCGTATTTCTGTCTCCCTCAATCAACGGAAAGGAAAATATCTTGAACAGTGCAGAGTCTGCATAGGTAATGGCTTGCTCAAATCTCTTGTCGCCATTTCTTACCCACGTGATACCTGCTGATACAATGCGCGTTCCACTCTCTACCACAGGAAATTCGTCTATGGCTACCTCGGCCATTGGAAACCATGTGTCATACACCGGTACGGTGCCGTCTTCCGTTGCGCGATCGCGATACATGAAAAATATTCTCTCCGAGTCTTCGTGAAATTGATCGTAGGTGAGGACACTTATCGCATAGAAGATGATGAGCATAGTGATGGCGGCACTACCAGCGAGACCAATGACATTGATCGTGCTGTGACCTTTATATTTGATAACACTACGGAAAGCCGTCTTGAGATAGTTATAAAACATATTTTCGAATTTTAATCTTGACGAATCAATTGAATTGGATTTTGCCGGGATGCTCTCAGCGATTGCCAACCAACACTAATGGTGGCGATGACAACAACTAGAATTCCTCCGAATACAAACAGGAATGGACTTAGGCTTACTCTAAAAGCAAAGCTCTGAAGCCAGCTTTGAGCGTAGTAGTAAGAGAATGGTAGTGACAGAAAAAAGGCTGCCGTCAATAACACCAGATAATTTCGACTGATAAGAACCCAAATGGACATGCGACTGGCACCAAGTACTTTTCGGATTCCAATTTCTCTGGAACGATACTGCGTTGTAAGGGAAACGATTCCAACTAAACCCATGCTGGCGATGCAAATGGCAATTACCGCGAAGAAGGTGATCACCCTGGCAAGACGTTCTTCGTTTTCATAAAGTGAAGCAAAATTCTCATTCAGGAATTCGTAGTCAAATGGCCAGTCAGGAACAAAATCACTCCAAGTCCCGCTAACAGCTGCCGAAGCTGTTTTCCAATGCACAGGGTCAATCTTCAAAGCGATTTTACCCCAGGTTTCATTCATAAAAACCTGCGGTTGAACTTCGCGATGAAGAGACTGAAAATTGGCGTCATTGATTACGCCAATGACTGTAAGGTCATATCGGGTTTTATTATCGCTGCCGCCAATGAACGAAATCTTTTTGCTTATCGCACTTTCTGGATTCCAACCAAGTAGCCTAACGGCTGATTCATTGATTATTGCACTTTTTGACGTGTCGCTTAAGTCTGGTTTAAATTTTCTGCCTGCGATGATCTTTAAATTGAACATCGAGGTAAAATTGTCACCAACATAATTCAACCCTAACCGAACACTTTTATCAATACCCTCTACATCAAATGTGTTCGACATGCCAGATTCGCCCGGCATATAACCGCGGTACACATCTGTGACAGGACCAAGTGTTAGTAGTTTTTGTTTAAATGAGTCGTAACCACGAAGTTGATTACCATTAGTAAGAATGACGATTTGGTCTTTGTCAAAGCCAAGGCTTTTCTCACTCATGAAACTGATCTGATTTTTGACAATGAGTATGCCAATGATCAAAAATGTGGTGATGGAAAACTGAAGTACGACTAAGACATTTCTCACGGCCAGGTTTCCAGCTGAAGGTTTGTCTACTAGCCCCTTAATTGTTTTCACAGGTTTTTGAGAAGATAAGTACAGAGCCGGGTAAGAGCCCGCGATTATGCCTATGATGATGGCGCATGCTGCCAATAAAACAGGAACACGCCAATCCTGGAAGTCGATTGATACGGGTGAGGCAGTTAACGTATTGAACAGAGGCAGAACCAATTCAGCGAGCAGCCCCGAAATCAATATTGAGATGAAAGTGATTACAATGGCTTCTGCCAGAAACTGAGAGACTAATTGATGCCTGAGCGCACCTACTACCTTCCGGAGGCCAACTTCTTTCGCTCGTTCAGTTGCCCGAGCAGTAGCAAGGTTGACAAAATTCACAATCGCGATGATAAGTATAAGAGAAACGATGGCGATGAAACCAACAACCTGGGACATTGAGCTGTTGGGTTGAATTTCTGCAGATAGATTAGAGTGAAGATGGATGTCTTGAATAGGTTGAACATGGAATGTGATCTTTCTGGAATTCCCTTGCTCCATAAACTGGTCAGGAATTGATTGAATCTGGTGTTCGAATGATGCGAGGTCAGTTTCCGTCCTGAGGAGGAGATACGACCACGCCCCTGACCAATTCCAATCTTCCTCAAAGTCGTAAAAATTATTGGCCGCGATTTTCCATAGTACTCGCTGAAGTTCAACTGGAGCTAAAAAATTGAAATGCACATGTGAGGATTGAGGTACGTCTTCGACTACGCCCGTGACCTCCAGGTCAATCTGATTTTGATATCGGATGATTTTTCCAATGGGATCCTCGGCACCAAAATACTTTAACGCTATAGATTCTGTAAGCACCACACTTTCAGTTTTACTCAACGCTGTGTGAGGATTGCCCTTTAACAGTTTGAAGTCGAATACGTCAAAGAACTCGGGATCGGCAAAGAAGAATTTTTCCTCCATGAATATTTTAGCATCAGCCTGAATTCTAGATTGGTCGCTAAGCCATGTGCTATTGTATAAGCGCACTACCTTTTCCACCTGAGGGTAATTGTTGCGCAGTATGGCCTTTAATGGAAATGGTGTCTTGGCAATACCTCTTGTTTCGTTTTCCGACTGTGTTTCATATACTAGCCTCACTACCCGATCCGCCTTCGAGTGCATGGAATCATAGCTTAACTCTTGCTTGATATAAGATGTCATTAGTATGCACACCGCGAACCCGATGGCAAGGCCGGAGATGTTAATGATTGAATAGCCCCTTCGTTTTGTGAGGTTTCTTATCGCGATCAGCAGGTAGTTGCGCAGCATAATTATCAGCTTTAGGGTTGCTATTCTTCTTTTAATGTATCCACTGGATTAAGGGATGCGGTGTGGATAGTGAGGTAGGCAATGGTAGTCCACGCGATTACCAATGTGCCCAATCCCGTTAAGACAAATGTCCAAACGCTGATGTCCGTTTTGAAAACGAAGTGATTCAACCAATCGCGCATCGACCACCATGCCACGGGCACGGCCAAAAGAGTTGCAAAAACAATCAGCCTGGAGTAGTCAGTCACCAGATTGACAAGGAGAGACATCAATGGTGCTCCCAAAACTTTTCTGATCCCAACTTCTTTTTTGCGTTGCGCAAAGTTGAGAGAGGCGAGACCAAATAAACCCATGCACGAGATAACAATAGCCACTGAAGCAAATAGCCCGAAGACCAAGCCCATTTTGTTTTCAGCGTTGTACTGTGAATCGATGGTGTCTTCAAGGAATGAATACTCGAAACCAAAGCCGTCATCAAATTTGCTCCATACCGTTTCTACATCGGCAATGGTTTGTTGAATGTCGTTGGTGTTGAGTTTTAAAAGTACTGTGTTATACCACGGTCTTCTTTGCATCACAATAGGACGAATGGGCTGATGAAGTGATTGATAATTGAAATCTTTTACCACGCCAACAATCGGCCCACGATAACGATCCTCATCTATCTCAAGTAAAATTTCTTTGCCAACATAAGGTGGGGTCAACTGAAGTTCGCGTGCTGCAGCCTGGTTGATGATGTAGGCGTTAGCAGTGTCACCGGGAAATTCGCGGCCAAATCCGCGGCCTTCTATGATTTCCAATCCGAGTGTTTTGATTAGATCGTAGTCAACATACATCTGAGATGCATTTACTTCGCGATCCGGATCGTCAATTCTAAAAATAGGCTCCTGGTTGATTTGTGTTCCGGGTGCATTGGATGATGCAGCTACCATCTCGACTCCCTTCACATTTTGTAGTTCGGTTTGAAGCGTTTCAAAGTTTAGCCTCATATCCCACTGACGAATCGGAACCATCAGTGTTGATTCCTTTGAAAAGCCAAGGTTCTTGTTTTGAATAAAATTCATCTGATTCATGATGATGATCGTTCCGGAGATCAATACAATCGCCATGGAGAATTGGAAAAGCACCATGATGCGTGAAACCAGATTTCCGGTTTTGCTGGAAGTGAATTTGCCCTTGAGAATTTTTACAGGATGGATTGAAGAGAGAATGAAAGAGGGATAGAGACCACCCACTATCCCGATAAACGCCCCGATACAGAGAATACCCAATATGATATCCCAGTTGCGCCTGAAGGTGAGCTCCAGTGGTTTGCCGCTGAGATCATTGAAATAAGGCATTAGCACTTCAGCAGCCAGGCCGGCCAGAATTACTGCAAACAGTGCCACCAACAATGACTCTCCGATAAACTGGAAAGAGAGTTGACGCTTAATTGCACCAAGCGTTCTTCTTATTCCGATTTCCTTGGCTCGCTCTGAAGATTTGGCGGTAGTAAGGTTGAGGAAGTTGATTGTTCCGATTATTAAAATAAGGATAGCTGCTGCAGTCATGATGTAGACATACTCGATGTCACTGTTTGCTTCAAGTTCCCAAAGCAGATGCGACTTAAGGTGTATATCGCGTATGTTTTGAAGTTTAAACCCTTCTTTGTTTTTGATAATTTGACGAATCGTTTCGTCACTTACATTGATATAATTGCTAGCCCACGCTAGCAATTGACTTTCCAGTTTTTCTGGGTCAGCTCCGGGTGCGAGCTTGATGTAATTGAAATGACCAAAGTCTTTCCAGGTGTAGTAAGGACTTTCAGGATCCTCGTTGGCTTTCATGTGAACATAGCTTACCAAAGCTGAGGCATGAAAGTGAGATTGACGTGGCATATCTTCGTACACACCTTCGATCTCGATCGAGTTTTCATCGTCATTGACAGCAAGAAATTTTCCGATGGGATCTTCATCTCCGAAATATTTTTTTGCCGCTGATTCCGAGAGCATCAGTTTTCCCGGAGTTCTTAATGCAGTCTTCCGATTACCTTTTATAATTTTTATCGGGAAGACATCAAAGAAAGTGCTGTCTACAGAGAGGATGTCTCTTTCATTATAACGAATGTCTTTTTCCAGATTTCGTACTGAGAAACTTTGTTTGGTTAGTCCTGGTCCCCAGATAGGTGATAACGTTACCGCACTTTCAACTTCCGGAAAATCATGAACCAACGCTTGTGCCATCGGGTGAGGAGTGCGTGTCTGCGGATTGCCAGACTGCCAATAGATGCGATAGATGTTAGCGGTCTCGGGGTCGTATCGATCGTACCCAATTTCATCGATTACATAAAGAGAGATCAGAATTACTGAAGCAAGGCCAACTGTGAGGCCGAAGACATTGATGAGTGTATAACCCCTGTTTTTCAGAAGGTTTCTAAACGAGACAATCAGGTAGTTGCGGATCATACAAAACTAGGTTTGCAGGCCAAAGATGCCAGAAAGATGCCACCAATGTAATCTGCTGATTTACAATTATTTGAAATTGATTTTAACAGGTAAGTGGTTCAAAGTGAAACGATCAGGTGTTTCATAATGAAACAATTTAAATACTTTTGAATGTATGAAAAGCCCTGCTCACGTTTTGGTGGTAGATGACGATCCAGACATTATCCAGAGTGCCAGGGTGGCTTTGCGACAACATTTTGGCCAGGTGAGCACAGAATCAAATCCTGCCCAATTACCCTACCTGTTAAACCAAAAGTTTCCAGACGTTGTGTTGCTCGATATGAACTTTACAGCCGATGTTACCAAAGGAAGAGAAGGACTTTACTGGCTGGGAAAAATTTTGGAAGACCATCCTTCACTAAGTGTGATTATGGTGACAGCCTTTGGCGATGTGAAACTTGCCGTGGAGGCGATGAAAATAGGAGCAGTCGACTTTGTGGTGAAGCCTTGGGATAATGAGAAGTTGATTGCAACGGTCAATGCTGCATACCAGTTAGCTAAATCAAAGCAAGAGGTGGCCAAACTCCGATTACACCAGACTCGCATGGCAGAGGTTTACACTCAACCTGATTTTGAGATTGTTGGCAACTCAAAAGAAATGGCAAAAGTGTTCTCGATGGTGAAACGTGTTGCCGCTACCGATGCCAACATACTTCTGCTTGGCGAAAATGGAACAGGGAAAGAATTAATAGCAAAAGAAATTCATCATCAATCCAATAGAAGCAAAGGGCCGTTTGTCAAAGTGGATTTAGGCACAATCCCTTTTCATCTATTTGAATCAGAGCTTTTTGGCCATGCTAAAGGTGCATTTACTGATGCAAAGCAAGATAGAGTTGGTCGATTCGAACTGGCATCAGGCGGCACATTGTTTCTGGATGAAATTGGAAATCTGCCGTTGGATCAGCAGAGTAAGCTGCTATCAGTTTTGCAAAACCGGGAAGTGATTCCGCTAGGGTCAAATAAATCAGTGCCGATCGATATAAGATTGGTGAGCGCAACAAACAGACCAATTCACCAACAGAAAGAAGAGGGAGGTTTTCGTGAAGACCTGTTGTATAGAATCAATACGGTTGAGATCCAATTGCCCGCGTTGCGAAACAGACTTGACGACATTCCCCGTTTGCTGGAGTATTTTCTTCAAACCTTTAATCGTAAATACAACAAAACAATTAAAGCGGAGAATGGCCTTGAGCAAATTCTTCAGGCCTATCATTGGCCGGGCAACATTCGCGAATTTCAACATGCCGTTGAGAGAGCAGTTATTCTATGCGAGGGTAATAGAATCTCGAAAGGAGATTTTCAATTTTCTGAGAGTAGCCAGGGATCAAGTACCCTTACCAATTTGAATGAAGTGGAAAAAAAGACGATTGAGGAAGCGATTCGGAAAAATGACGGTAACCTTAGCAAAGCAGCGCGCGAACTAGGGCTGGGCCGCACAACCTTGTATCGTAAGATTATGAAATACAACATCAACCTATAAATCAGGTGTTCGCTAGAGAGTTCAGAGTCAATGTCATTATACGCGTTGTGATTATAACCACAATAGCGCTGATGCTTGCGTATGTGCTCACAAACAGAAGTTGGTTTTTTACGCCTCTGGTGCTGATTATTCTATTGCTGACAGCAGTTTGGAGTTTGGTCTATTATATTGAAAGAACCAATAAAGATCTCACGCATTTTATTTTATCGATCAAACAGGGCGGATTTACATCCTCATTTCCTGCCGGCAAACGGGGGGACATTCACCGCAAACTTTCAGAGGCGTTTAACGATGTTATAGAAGAGTTTCGAAAAATCAATCTGCAACGAGAAACGCATTATCAGTACTTACAAATTCTGACGGAAAACATCCAGGCCGGTATTATCAGTTTTGATTTGGAAGGCAATGTGATGTCAGTCAATCCGGCAGCAAGACAGCTTCTGAATGTATTTCAGCTGAGCAATACGCGAGATATCAAGTCAGTAAATCCCAAACTGCACCGTACAATCATTGAACTGGAACCCGGCCAACGACAATTACTTCGTGTGGTGATCGCCAATCGTGAGATTCGGCTCTCACTTCAAGTGAAGGAATTGATTCTTGACGAGAAGCCGTTCAGAGTAATTCTATTGCAAGATCTTAATACGGAACTGGAGGAACAGGAAGTGGATGCATGGCAGAAATTGATCCGAGTGCTTACCCATGAAATTATGAATTCCGTGACGCCAATTGTGTCGCTTACTGAATCGCTGAATGCCCTTCTGGCCAATCCGGATGGAGCACGAAAACCTTTGCAATCGCTGGACGAAGAAGACAAAGAAGATCTTTACGGAAGTCTTCAAACTATTGAAAACAGATCGAAAGGATTGCTTCGATTTGTCAACGCGTACAAAGACTTTACAAAAACACCAGAGTTAACGTTGGAAACAATTGATGTCTCTGCGACTATTGGGAGGGTAGTCACGTTGCTCCATCAGGAGTTTGATTTAAATAAAATTGCGATAGACAGAACTGACGTAAACACCAAGACAATGGCTAAGGCTGATGGGGAATGGCTGGAACAAGTGTTGATAAACTTATTCAGAAATTCCATCGAGGCGCTAAATGGCACAACTAACCCAACAATCAAGGTGGCGGCTTATGCGCATAACCACAGAACTTTTGTGAGCATTATTGACAACGGATCCGGGATGGACGAAGAGACCCTCGAAAAAGCATTTATCCCTTTCTTTACTACAAAGAAAAAGGGATCCGGCATTGGCCTTAGCCTTTCGCGGCAGATCATGCGCCTGCACAGAGGAAGTCTGCTCATCAAATCGAAGGAAGGAGAGGGTACGCAGGCCATTCTTGAATGGTAAATACCTTTTTGACGATAACATTTTGTATTGCACCCACGCTGAAACAATTTTGATCCCTGAAAGGTTAACATTTAAAAGACACTGACATCAAAAAATTTGACATACCTGCATATTACCGTTCTTCCATCACCGGAAGAATAAAGGAATCTAGGAGACAAAAGGATCAACGCAAACAGGATTTTTCACCTGCACGTTTGGATTTTGGCCCCGTAGTTTTCTACATCGCTCGCCACTTTGGCTTCTGCTATGGCGTGGAGAACGCGATCGAAATCAGCTACAAGGCGTTGGAGGATAACCCAAATAAGAACGTTTATCTGCTCAGCCAGATGATTCACAACCAGGAAGTGAACAATGATTTGGAAAGCCGAGGCATTAAGTTCATCATGGATACAGATGGGACACAAATAATTCCATTTGATACTCTATCAAAAGATGACGTTGTCATTATTCCTGCCTTCGGCACCACTGTCGAGATTGAGCATCAGCTGCTGGATTTGGGGATCGAGGTTCAGAAATACAACACCACTTGTCCTTTTGTCGAAAAGGTATGGAACCGCGCTGGTAAACTTGGAAATGATGAGTTTACTGTAATCATTCATGGCAAACCAAAACACGAAGAGACAAGAGCCACGTTCTCTCATAGCTCACAGAGCGGACCATCCATAATTGTGCGCGATATGGAAGACGCAAAGCTGTTGGGTGAATTCATTGTGGGGGCTAAGTCGATAGGAGAGTTCAATGAAAATTTTAAAAATAAGTGTTCACAAGGATTCGATCCTGCTGTGCATCTGCAGAAAGTCGGTGTTGTCAATCAGACAACCATGCTGGCTACAGAAACGCAAGCAATTGCTGATTACTTCCGAAGGTTAATGATCGAGAAGTATGGCGAGGCGAGAATCAAAAACCACTTTGCAGACACGCGCGATACGCTCTGCTATGCTACCAATGACAACCAGGATGCCACATACAAGCTTTTGGATACTGATGCAGATCTGGCGATCGTGGTGGGAGGCTACAACAGTTCTAACACTTCTCACATTGTGGAGCTGTGTGAGCGAAAATTTCCAACCTATTTTATCAACTCCGAGAATGAAATTATTTCTGACAAAGAGATCAGGCATTTTGACTATCACAACAAAGAATTGAAAGTTAGCGAGAACTATCTGCCAGATGATCGCCCGGTAAAGATCGTGTTAACCAGTGGCGCGTCATGCCCGGACACATTGGTTGATCGCGTCATGCTTCGACTCTTAGACTTCTTTCAAGAGCACAAATCCGTGGAAGAAATATTGGAGGCTTACTAATCTACTTCCGGTCGTCCTTCTCAAGACAAAACGTATCCAACGGTTTTGATGGATCAAGTAAAAAGGAGGTTCTGATTTGGGCGATACATTTACCACCTGCTCCGTGGCCAAATCGATTAAGGCGAAGCACACGCTCGTTCAATAGTGCGTCTTCGAATAGTTGTGTGTTGTGTGGAGGCGTTACTGGATCAGCATCGTTGGTAATGATCAGTGTTGGCACAGAAATGTTTTCAAATTTATTTTCCTCTTGTGACACGCGTCCGTCATGCCACTGCACCAATGCAGGAATAAATGCCTGAAACCAAGCCACCCCTTCCGCCAATTCCGGATTCGAATTCATAAACGCCTGAACATTTGAGGGGGTGCTTTCCGAATATTCTTCATAAGTAGTGTAGCTGAAGAATGCTGAGGCATTGGCGCCTTTCAGCAGCTTGGCGGGAAATTCTCCCAGCTCCTGGATAGTTAGCGTATCTCTTTCGTTGATGGCCTTTACAAATCGAGGGGCCGTATAAAACGCATCAGAGCGGTAAAAAAGATATCGAATGAAAAATACTGCGTCCTGTGGGTTAAGCGTGAAATCACGATCAAGTAAGCGAACGGTGATAGGATTATCCCTCAGTGATTGAATAGCTTGAATGGTCTCCCCCCGAAGGTCAGGGTGATCATTTTTGCAAGTTGAATCACTGGCACAACTTTCATAAAGTTTGTTGAACGCTCGTATTAAATCCGGAAAGCGTGATTCGAGCGCAGTATTATTCAAAATGGCGGGCCCGTCCAAAATCGCAGCTCGTACCTTCGGGGAGAAGTATTTCATCGTCATGATACCCAGCTTGGTGCCATATGACGTGCCATACAGATTATATTTTTCGTAAGGCAAAGCGTCCATAAGCGCACCCATGTCTTTTGCGCTTTGGGTTGAGTTGTACTTCGACAAGTCAATGCCTTTGGCCCTGATCTCTGCCACTTTTTCTTGCATGGCTTTTAGTGTTATTTGCTTCTCTTCTTCTGAAGAAGCGTCTGCAGCCATGATGTCTATAAAGGTTTCACTGATATCGGGTAATGGTGCTGACCGACCAATTCCCCTTTGCTCAACAACAATCAGATCTCCCACATTTCTTGATTCGTGATTGATCCACCGGTTCGGAGAGCTTAGCGACCCGCCAGGGCCGGCCGAGAGAATCAGGACAGGGGCTGTATCCGGGTTTTTGTTTCGAGATGGGAAGATGGCAAATGCCACTTTGATGGATTTGCCCATCGGTTTGTCGTGGTCTTCAGGCACTTCGATGAAGCCGCAATGTGCCTCCCTCGCATTTTCCCAATTTTCCCATGTGCCGCAGTCGTAATAGCTAATAACCTCCTTGTCAGATTTGCATGCCACCATGGCTTGCAGACCAAACAAAACGATAAAACAAGCCCAGGCAGCACGAGTTTTAAACATCTCTCCCAACGAAAACGACATACTAACAATCTATATAAAATTGTCAGGGGAGGGGTGAGATTTTTGTTGAGCGGAAAAAATCAACGATTTCAAACGTTGGATTACGGTATTCGCGTGAAGGTGATTTTTAGGTCGCGCGGTACCCATTCATTGTTTATCAGATTCTGGTATGACCACTCATGTTTGTCCGGACTAACTATTCGTAATGTAGAGACCTCCCGTGTATCTCTAAATTCAATGATGTTTTCGTCTATAACTTTACCGAGGAGGACATGTGGACCCATATCCACATTGTAACAATTGATAGAAAAGTATTTTTTGGTTGACGAGTTATAGCCCATTAGGCCTGTCATCTGCACATCGGAGTTGTTGAATGTTTCCTCGATTTCTACCAGCAAACTGTCCATCTTCAAACGACTATGCCGAAACCCTTCGCGAACGACTTTGTTTTCTGAGGGCTTAAAGATTACCCATTTAAAATTGCCATCAAGGGATTGAAGGAGATGCTTGGCCACCCGTGTGTCACTTTGGCCATGCGTTGTAAAAGTCAATAAAATAAAAAATGTGGTAATGAGCAGGGTACGTGTCATCCTCAGATTTACGGCCTCGGTAGATCAAGGGTTACCTGAAAAAGAGAGTGGTTTACATTTTCGCTTTGTCCAGTTTCAGAATCGTCTGTAGCAAAACACTCGCACCGTTGGCCATGTCCTGAGGGGAAGTGTACTCTTTAGGAGAATGACTGATGCCATCTTTGCTCGGCACGAATATCATTCCTGTGGGAGCAAGCCGCGCCATGTCCTGGGTATCATGCCCGGCTCCGC
Source organism: Cyclobacteriaceae bacterium (assembly GCA_050185175.1). GTDB lineage: Bacteria > Bacteroidota > Bacteroidia > Cytophagales > Cyclobacteriaceae > ELB16-189. The sequence continues at coordinate 77,702 of JBFWZR010000003.1, read as the reverse complement.
TTGGCATAAACTTGGACGTAAGACCGAGATCTTTGGCGGAGGCAGCAATAGCTTCCTGTACGCGTTTATCAGTGATAGCTGGAATATTTTCGTTCAGCGGCTGATAAGAAATTTTTACACCTGTGTCCTTTTCAATCTTTTCAGCTGATGTTTTGATCGCTTCAAACACGCTCATCATTTTGTCGAAGTCCAGATCGCGTATTTCCAATGTCATATCGACTTTGCCTGGGATCACATTGGGTGCGCCCGGCTCGGCATTTATTTTTCCGTTAGTGGCCACTTGACGCCCAGGTGTAGTAAGTGCAATTCTGTTTGTTTCCAATACAAATTTGGCCGCAGCCACCATCGCATCCTGGCGTTGATTCATTGGCGTAGTGCCTGCGTGATTTGCTTTTCCTTCAAAGGTTACCATCCATTGCTTGATGCCAACAATCCCCTCTACTACTCCAATATTAATTCCTTCCTGATCGAGAAATCCTCCTTGCTCAATGTGTAGCTCAAGAAACGCTTTGAAGGCACCTTTTTTTCTTGCTACCTCTTTGTATCGCTGAGGGTCACCGCCAATATCGATCATTCCCTGGCGGAGTGTTTTTCCACTGCTGCTGAGAAGACTTAGTTGCTCATCATGCAGGATACCGGCAATTGCCTCACTTCCCACAAGTCCGCCCTCTTCATTTTGAAATATGAAAACTTCGAGCGGATGATTGGTAGTAATATTATTTTCCTTCATCAGCTCAATGCACTCAATTGCGCCAAGCGAACCCACATCACCATCGTAGTTGCCGCCACCAGGCACGCTGTCGATGTGCGACCCAAAGGCGATAGGAGGAAGGCTGTTATTTTTTCCGGCACGCTTGCCAACAATATTTCCCGCAAAATCAATCGACACTTCCAGTCCAGCGTTCTTCATCAATTCAATGACATACTTCCTTCCGGCAATATCAGCATCGCTGTAGGCCACACGGCTAACGCCTCCTTCCGGATTGGCTCCAAACTTAGAGAGCTGCTCTATCCTTGTCTCCATCCGCTCGGCACTGGCTCTGATTATTTTCTGCGCGAACAAACTGGTTGAGAGCATCAGTGCAAGGCTAAGTATGATTAATCGCATGGCGTTGAATATTTTAAATGATTGAATTCAGGTTTATCGTTCAAATTAATTTAATATCGATAAATTCCATAGGCTAAGAAGTTCTGTCGTGTAATAAAACCGATCGATAGACGACTAACAGGCTGACTACTCAAATTCGATGAGCTCGAAAGAATTCTTCAACACATTTGTTAGGGATCAGAAGGCCATAATTACCAAAATATGCCGCTCATATTCGGATAGCGAGGAGGAATTCCAGGACCTTTTTCAGGAAGTCGCCCTGCAGCTTTGGCGCGGCTATGAGTCTTTCAGAAGTGAGTCGAAGGTATCCACGTGGGTATATCGTGTAGCGCTTAACGTGTGCCTAACCCATTTTAAAAAAAGAAAACGCAAGCCACCGACCAGCTCAATTGACAATATGTTGAAAGAGCCTGTGCAGGAAGGGATTGATCCGGTGCATGAACAAGTCGCATTGCTGTACGATGCAATCAAACAGCTAAAGGAGATCGAACGTGCAATCATTTTGCTGTACCTGGAAGACAAACAATACAATGAAATCGCGGACATACTTGGAATGACAAGGACAAATGTGGGAGTGAGAATTAACAGGATAAAAAGTCAACTAAAGAAATACATCGATGCAAGAGTTGGACATCAAGGAGATATGGCAGACTCAAAGGCTGTCAACGCCTGAGCTGAAGGAAGGAGAACTTGAAACAATGCTGCGAAGGCGATCTCAGTCAATAGTTGAGAAACTAAAGACGTTTACGCGCGTGGAGCATATTGCCAACATTGTAGTCAGCATTTTGATGATTGGCTATTTTCTGTATAAGGGAGACTACGCATTCAGTGGTGTTCTAATATTGTTCATGACTATTATTGTGTTGTACTACAAAAGGCTTTACAATAAGCTTCATGCTATCCAACCCACTTCCGATGTGCATGAATATTTGATAGAGGTACACAATGAATTGCGAGATTTTGTGAGGAAGTATCAAATCTCTCTTTCGCTGTTATTTACAATTGCGTTTGGTCTTGGATTGTATTTGGGACTAAAAGACAAGCCTATTAGAGATAGACTAGACGATCCGCTTTTTTATGTTCGCATTGGTGGAGTTTATCTGGCGTCACTAGGCATCTGTTTTCTGATTGTTCATTTGGTGTACAGCAGTAAGCTGAAAAAGATAAGAAGCATGTTGGACGAGATGAGTAGTCGCGATCAGGACTAGTTCAGTTCCTCCAATCTTTTTTTTAGCCGGTGTGCGTCAATATTTCCCGGGTCGATTCCCAGCGCTTTGCTTATATAGTCCGAGGCTTTCTCTTTGTCTCCTTTTTGAAAGTAGATGTCGCCAAAAACTACAAGAGGTTTGGCAGAGCGGTATTTGAATAGTTTGGAAAGTTGATTTGCTTTCTTCAGCGCTGATTCAAACCTGCCAAGTTCGGCCTCCATGTGTGCGGTATAACCCAGCAAAAACGGCATTCTCTTTTGTTTCGAAGATGCGATCTTATCCAAAGAGTCAAGAGCTGCGGAAGCTCCGTAATTGCGATGAAGTACTTCAATGTATTCTGATTTGTAATAGATTTCATCAGGATAATCGTGAACGAGTTTCCTCAGATTTTTTTCGTTCGATTGAAATATCGTTGCCAATTTTTGTTTGGCGCTTTCAGGGGCGGTTTCCCTTAGGTTGGTCAGGTTTACCAGTGCGATGTAGTTGTCAAGCAGCAGGCGTTCGTCACCGGAAATCTCATCTCGTCTTTCTAACAATGTTGCTTCAATGTTCTGTCGTTCGTTTAAATCACGCGTGATCCGACCCAGCAAACTCAGGCCCACCATGAACTCCGGATCAAAGTCCATCATCTTGCGATAGGCACTTTCAGAAGCAGTATAATTTCCTTCATCCATCACCTGTCGCCAACCTTCGTAATAATAGTGCATAGCTGAGTCGGAAGGGGTAGACAGCGACAGGCGCTGAGCGTTTGCAGACCAGGATAAGACTGTCAACCAAATGATGAAACCAACGCGTAGCAGGGGCATTTTTAAAATTCTGAGATTAAACTGGCTGATCAAAGTATAAAATCGAATAAATTGGATTTCTATGAGCACTGAAAGGAAAAGGAAGATAGAATGGCTGAATCACTTCGTTGGTTTTGTGAGCGTGGTACTTGGGGTTTTGATGGCCTTTTGGCTGAATAGCTGGAATGAATCAAGAAAAGAGAGTGGAAGTATTGAAACCGCTCTTCAGAATATCAGAAATGAAATCGAGAAGAACCTCGGTGGGATGGATTCCATCATCGTGAAAAACAAGCGTCAGCGCGACATGCTGGAGGAATATCTTGAATACATTGATGAAGACATGAACGTAAGGGTACCAAAGGAGAAATTGAGCCCTTTGTTAGCACAATACGGAGAATATCTCTCTACTGACGGAATGGGTGTGAGAATCAATCTGGACCTTTTCCAACTTTCAGAAGTGGCCTGGGTTACTACACATCGCACTGGGATTCTTGCTGCCATTGATTTTGAACTCGCGTTTACCCTGGAGTCAGCCTATGATCTTCAAGAAAAGGTTAATAGTTTCGATGACACGATCATCTCAGAACTGCGCAACATATCCGGTAAAAAAGACTCCTTTCAAAAGATATATCGCGCACTGGATATTGAAATTAACCTTGCCACGCAACTAAAGGAACGCGAATATCCAAAAGCTTTGAAGGCAATCAACGAACAGCTACAGCACTAGCTTACATCTTTGGCCCCAGCTTCACATACGAGTTCTGAATATTTGAAAATCGATTTTTCAGTTCATCGTAACGTTCATAGGCATCCTTGCCTGGACGCTGATCTGCCTGATTGAGCATCGAGCGCAGATAGCGCAATTGATCAATCAGCATAGGTGTCATGTAAATGCCCTCTGGTGTCACCAGTTGATCGAGAATCTGTGCGAGCTTCTGGTCTTCCTGTGTGTACTGCTTCTTGCGCTTACCTGACTTAATCAGTTTCTCAAGTTCTTTTCTTCGCTCCTTGATTTCTTCGGCTACTCGTTTGGCAGTATCTTCCAATGCTACAACTTCAAGAGATAATCTTTCCTGTGCTTTCACGTCCTCATCTCCCGTTTTTGTCATGTCCACTTTTGGATCCATCCCCACTTCGAAAGACTGCGTGAACGATTTGCCATCAACAGTTAGTCGAGCCTGGTAAACACCTGGTCTCACCATTGGCCCACCGCGCAAACTCCTTGCTGGATCCTTGTCCCACGGCCCTTCGTGCGTCATATCCCAACGGAAGCGATGGGTGCCTGTTTCTTTGCTTAGATCTGTTTTCGGTCGGGTTGTGGTAAACCCTGTCGCCATATCGGTCCCCACTTTGGTGGTGTCTTTTGCCGGTGCTTTGCTCGTATAGGATCGAATCAATTTATTTTCCGGATCGAGGATATCGAGTTTGATGTCGTCTTTCGGTGATGCCGCCAGATAGTAATCGATAGTCACACCCGGTGCTGGATAATTTGGTACTGCATTTTTTCCAGTACCCTGATATCTGAACCTAAATCCATCTTCGGGTTGAAACAGGTAAGCACTGCCCGAAGTTTTTGCCTTCATCATTTGATGTAAGGCAGAAATATTGTCCATTACCCAAAATGATCTTCCCATAGTTGAAAGAATGAGATTATTCCTGAACACTTTGATGTCTGTGACAGGAGTGATCGGAAGATTCTGTTGAAAAGGACGCCATGAAGCTCCGTCATCAAACGAAATAAACAGGCCGTACTCCGTTCCCGCATAGAGCAGTCCCTCCTGCTCCGGATCTTCCCGAATAGTTCTGGTTGGATAGTCTACTGGAATACCTTTCGTAATGATCGACCAGGTTTTGCCGTAGTCGGTTGTTTTTACGAGATAGGGTTTCCAATCTCCAACTTGATACAACAAGATTGCTGCATAGGCTTTTCCTTCTTTATGTGGGGAGGGCTCGATGCAGTCCACGCGACCACCTTTAGGAACGATAGAAGGAGTTACATTGTCCCACGTCTTTCCGCCATCTTTAGTTACGTGTATCGGTCCATCATTGGCGCCTACCCAGATTAGTCCCTCCTTCAGCCTTGACTCATTGATTTCATAAATCGTGCTGTAGTACTCTTCGCCAGTCACATCTCTTGTAATTGGCGAGCCGGAAACAACCTGTTTGCCGGGTTCATTGGCTGTCAAGTCTGCTGAGATGGTTTCCCAGGTAATGCCATCGTTGGTTGTTTTATGGAGGTATTGTGATCCATGATAAACAACATTCGGATTGTGATAAGAAGCAAACACAGGTGATACTCTTTGAAATCTGTATTTCAAATCTTTCGGATTGTGTCCGTAAATATTTGTTGCTCCCACGTAGTATTGTCGTTCTTGGCCAGATCGTTTGTCGTACACCCCAAAGCGGCCTTTGCAATTGGAATACACGATGTTCGGGTCCCCAGGTTTGGGCACGGCTGGCCCTGTTTCACATCCCCCGACTGCCATCCAAAACGCGCTTGCTCCTGCTGGTGCATCATAAGGAGGGAGTGACGGAACGGCAATGGTAGTGTTATCCTGCTGCCCAGCATAGAGCCAGTAAGGATATTGATCATCTACTTCTACCTGATACAGTTCTGCAGTAGGTTGATTTTCCTGAGTAGACCAGGACTTGCCACCATTCATTGTGATGTTTGCTCCGCCATCATTGCATTGAATGAATTGCAGAGTATCCGTTGGATGCATCCACATGTCGTGATTGTCGCCATGTGGCGGCTGAAGTTCTTTCCATGTTTTGCCACCGTTCACCGATTTGTAAAAGTTAGTCGCCATCACAAAGATGACGTCAGCGTTCAGCGGATTGGCGTCAATGTTGCAATAGTAGAATGGACGATCAGTAAGATCTTTTTTGGTACTGACCAGCGTAAATGATTCCCCCTGATCATCCGATCTGTATACACCGCGTTCATTTGCCGGAGCTTCTACCAACGCCCAAAGCCTGTTGGGATCTGCTGGAGAGACAGCAAAGTCAATTTTACCAATCAGACCTTGTGGCAACCCCTTGGTTACTTTCTTCCATGTGTCGCCACCATCAGTCGATTTGTAAACGCCACCAATTTTGTTGGCGCCACTGATAATCGTCCAGGGCTTGCGCTCATTACGCCACATAGACGCATAGATAATGTTCGGGTTGTTCGGAGCAAATTCAAGATCAGTTGCGCCTACACTATCGGAATGATATAACACACGATCCCAGGTTTTTCCTCCATCCTTGGTTCTGTACACTCCCCGTTCTTCATTACGTTCGAATGGTTGACCCTGGGCAGCCACAAAAACGATATTGGGATTGGATGGATGAACCTCGACAGCGCCAATTTGCCCGGTCTTTTCTAATCCAATATGAGTCCATGTCTTGCCGGCATTTTCGGACTTGTAGACTCCTTTTCCGATGATCACATTTGATCGAATGCCATCGGATCCCGTTCCTACATAAATAATTTTTGGATCTTCCTGATAAACTTTAATAGCACCGATTGAGGGTGTCTTGAAAAACCCATCTGTGATGTTTCTCCAGTTGATTCCATAGTCTTCGGTCTTCCATACTCCGCCACCTGTGGCACCCATATAAAATGTTCCCGGTTGTTTGGTTACACCCTGTACCGTAGTTGCCCGACCACCCCGTGTAGGACCAACATTTCGGAATGACAACGATTGAAAAAAGACTGAGTCTGCATCCGTAATTACTTGCGCATTAAGTGCAAAGGATGATATAATAATCAGGCCAAGAGCAAATAGAGTTTTTAATCTCGTCATAGCTAAGAGTTTCAAGGTGTGGTACGAAAATGGGTGAATGAATCTAACGGGACAATAAAGTTATGCTAAACGTCCTTAATTCAATTTAACAGGTGTCAGTTTGCTAGGAAAGCAGGAACAGGAATATCAATGGGAATATGATGCCTATTAATGCGAGCTTCAGCCCTCTTTTGCGAAAGCTGTTTTTTCCTTTTTCGATGAACATTCCGGTGATCGCCAAAGTGAGCATTCCCAATCCGAAGATATCGGAATAATATATCCACCAATTGCTGGTGTCTTGATGAAGCTGAGTCATTTGTCCAAGGAGTGGAATGGTTCGGTAGGTAACAATGCTTCCTGCGCCTGTTGTCATGTCCACCTTGACATCGTTTTGTGCAAACGAAATGGTGAGTTCAGTCTCAGATGTTTGAAATCTTCTTAATTCATCATCAATATTTTGCGATGCTGCCAATTGCTTAACAAAGGCTTCATCAGCCTGGCTTTTTGTAAAAGGATTCATCTGAAACTCTCGCGTTTCGTATGTGTACCTTCTTGGGTTTAGTTGTCTCCTATGGTTGAGAAAGATTCCTGATATAGAGAATGCGATGATCAGTCCTACGTAAAAGTATGCGATATCACGGTGGGTGTTTCTTGAGGTGAGTTTCATGAACGGAAAAAATTTAAGACGGTGAAGATAGCGACAAAAATAAATTGTCTAATTGTTCCTGAGGAGAATTAGTCCTTTAGCTCCTAGAGCGGTTGTCCCATCTTCTTTTTGAATTCTCCCACGCAGATCAACAAGATGTCCCCCCAGACGAGCATGCTCGGTCACGTTGACCACCAGCAGTTCGATTTTAATCTGCTCAGATGCACTGATGGCTTTTCTAAATCGGAATGAAAACTCAAGTCCCACCATCGGCCCCATCTCACTGAAGCGCGTGGCTACGGCACCCATCAAAAGTGACGTGGTGTGTGGGCCGCTGGCGATCAGTTGTTTGTAAACGGAATTTGAAGCAACGTCTTCATCATGATGTAGTGGATTCATGTCTCCTGCTTCTCTGGCAAAGCTTGAGACCATTGCTGGAGTCAGCTGTTTAAACTGATGGAAACGAAATCCGGGCTGAACCATATTACTGTTCGATGATAAACCAAACCTTGTCGATCTCATGATCACTCACATGATAGATCACGGTCGCTTGCACTTCTCCATTGGGGAGGCCGGATACCTTTTCATGGTCAATCACATAGTCGCCCATCACGGCACGGTTTACCACATTGGCATAAAGGTTCGGTGATCCCTCAAACCTGTTGACATACCGCTTGCGCATTTCATCCTTTCCTTCGAGTAACAAATCATTTGGGAAATTATAGAGTTGCACGTTGTCGCTGTAAACAGCCATAAAGCCATCAAGATCTCGGGCGTTGTATGCCACCAATTGTCGTTGAGCTAGTTCTTCAGCGGAAGGTGACAGTAAAGTCTTCGGATCATAAGATTTACCATTTTTGATCACCGCGCTTATTGTGCTGTAGTTGGATGTATTCTCCAATGGATTCTTATCGAGAATCACTAAGTCAGCCCTCTTGCCGGCTTCAATGGATCCCAGTTCTTTTTCTTTGCCCATCAACTTTGCTCCATTGATAGTAGAGTTCACCAGTATTTGTGTTGGGGTTAAACCTGCCTTTTGCATAATATCGAGTTCCTGATGCATTGACGAGGCGTGTAGTGTGCCGATATTTCCAGCGTCTGTACCAGTAGCGATGGTGATTCCGGCATCCTGAAGTTTCTTCAAATTCTTCATTGCGGTTTCGACTCGTTGCTGAGCGCTTGGCAGGTAGTCACCTGGCTTGTCCATCATTGTGCTGATTCTTTCGGGTATTTGATCGGATGGAATCTTTTTGAGGTCGGTAAGGCTGCCCATAAAATCCGGATCGGCTACTGCAAAATCCATAGGAATAAAATCAAACTGCTGGGTGAACGTGCGCAAGTATCCGTCCAGCACGCTGATACTCGAGGTATAAATTGTTCCATGTTGCTTGAGGAGCTTGATGAACTCATCATCAACCTCAGTGTCGTCCACACTGTGCACTAGAATATCCGCTCCCGCCTTTACCGATTCTTTGGCTGTTTTAAGTTGAGTTGCATGTACAGCCACACGAATACCTTTCGAATGCCCTTGATCTATAGTTCGTTGGATCAGTTTGAGATTGTCATCAAAATTCAATTGCGGGGAAACGATGAACCAAATTTTTATAAGATCAGCTTTGCGGTCAGCGAGTTGCTGTACCAGTTTGTCAACCTCAGCGATCGAAGCGACCTTGACAATGGGAGGATCTCCGATGTCAAGTTTTGGATTGTCAACTGTAGAAATAAGCGGACCAGCCACCACAACTGTTGGTGCCATCTCTGTCTGAGATGCCTGCTCTCGAATATCGAAGTTCAACATTGGACCACCAACATCAGCTACGGCAGTAACACCTGCGGCAAGGTAGCTTGCAAAAGTCCGAGGCAGCTTTCTCTTAATATGTTCGATTTCATCCTTGTAAGGCTTGACAGTTCTTAGATCGATCGCATCGGGTCGTGTGTACAATCCACCAGATTGAAAAAAGTGAACATGTGAGTCAATCAAGCCAGGAATGATGTACTTACCTTTTGCGTCAATTACTTCAGCGTCTGCCGGAATTTTTACTTTGCCAGCCTTGCCGACCTTTTCGATCGTATTTCCATTGATTAAAATGACGGACTCTTCGATTGGCTTTGAGCCATTGCTGTTGATCAAATAACCGCCAACAATCGCTTTACGCTGAGCCGCGACTGCAACTGCAAATAGTTGAAGAGTAAGAATTAGGATGATGGTTCTCATTTTTTCAGGCTTAGACGAACGAATATAGAAAATTTTGAGTGAGCCGATATCTTTAAGAACTTTCGACTATGCTCACTGATATTCCGGGCTCGCTGTCACAAAATCTCAAAGATCAACTTGGTAAAGCGTTGTCTTCCAAAGTTACGCTGCTTGACTTTTCATTTGTCTCCGGTGGATGCATTAATCATGGCGGAAAGCTGAGCACATCATCGGGAGATTATTTTTTAAAATGGAACAGCGCGGAAAAATTTCCAGGCATGTTTGTAGCGGAGGGTAAGGGGTTAAGCATTTTACAGTCAACGCAATCAGTATCTGTTCCCGATGTAATTCTTGTTATTGAAGAGGCGGACTATCAGTGTATCGTATTGGAATGGATATCGTCAGCGAGGCAGACAGTCCAATATTGGGATCGGCTGGGTAAACAACTAGCAAGTTTGCATCAGCATAATGCCGAGACGTTTGGACTAGAGCACAACAACTACATCGGATCTCTTCCTCAATCGAATCGTCAAATGACAGACTGGATAGAATTTTTTAGAGATGAACGCATCAGTCCTTTGACAAAGAAATTGGTTGACAGTGGTCAGGCGGATTTTGAGTTTTCACAACAGGTTGAGAAGGTACTTAGAAAACTGCACGAAATTTTTCCAAAAGAGAAACCATCATTGATTCATGGTGATTTGTGGAGTGGAAATATAATGACAGATACAGATGGACATCCAGTGGTGATCGACCCAGCAGTGTATTATGGGCACCGCGAGATGGAGCTGGCGTTCACCCAGCTTTTTGGCGGATTCAGTGATCGATTTTATTATAGCTATGATGAGGCCTTTCCGCTGGCACCAGGGTTCGAAAATAGAGCTGAATTGTACAATTTGTACCCTATTCTGGTTCATGCAAATTTATTTGGAGGCAGTTACCTAATGACTGCAAAGCGTATTATTAAGCACTTCGCGTAACTGTAAAGTTTCGTAACTTTAAATCCACAAAAAATCAGTGAAATGAAAAATCGAATTCTTACAACCATTGTATCTGCTGTCCTGGTAACGGGTCTCCTTGCTTCTTGCGACCTGTTTGATAAGGTGGATGATGTATCCTTCACCGCTGACATCAAAAAATCTTTCAATGTGAGCGGAGCTGAAGAAGGGGCGTATGCCGACCAAATCGTCCTTGACGCAACAAGCGACTCTGAGATCAACAAATACAAAGAGAAAATCACAGATATAGAAGTTAATAAAGTAACCTACCGTGTGAGCAACTATAGCGGACCAGATGGCGCTACTTTTGATGGTGAAATGTTGTTTGATGCCTCTGGTGGTTCTGCATCCGGTAGCCTTGGCTCTGTTTCCATCTCAAGTGTTAACCTTGGCACTGCATCATCTGCAGGTACCGAGTTCGAATTGGACTTAGAACAAAGCGAGGTAGATGCAATTGCTGCCCAACTTCAGGACAACAATACTGTCACTGCAACAATGGACGGAACAATCTCTGCCGGACCTGTTTCATTTACAGTTGAAGTGGTAATTAACGCAAAAATTACAGCAGACGCGCTTTAAGAATTTCTTAAAATAGACAGGAGACCCCGCTATCGCGGGGTTTTTTGTTTAATGGCCTTGACAATCAACTCCGCATGCACCCGCGAGTTTTCAATAAACCATTTGTTGGTTTTTAATCCGCCACACACCACGCCTGCCAGATAGAGATTCGGCATAGAGCTTTCCATTGTGACTTCATCATAGATGGGTGTGTGAAATTCATCGTCTTGAAATTTCACCCCCAGTGATTCCATGAAATCAAAGGGCGGTTGATAGCCTGTCATTGCCAACACAAAGTCATTCTCCAGTGTGATTTCTCCTTCGGGTGTCTGTATGTCAACTGAATTGTCTGCGATGCGAATTACTTGACTATTGAAGTAGGCTTTGATACTTTCTTCCTTTATTCTGTTTTCAATGTCTGGCCTTACCCAATATTTTACGCTCTCGCGAATGGCAGGTTCGCGAATAACCATTGTCACCTCCGCCCCTTTGCGATAAGTCTCCAACGCTACATCCACGGCAGAGTTTGCAGCACCTACAACAACTATTTTTTGATTGAAGTAAGGATGAGGCTCATCATAATAGTGTCTCACTTTCGGCAAGTCTTCACCCGGGACATTGAGGAGATAGGGAAGGTCATAAAACCCCAATGCTAATATCAGAGATTTTGTAGCATAAGAACTTTTTGTTGTGGTCAGTTCGAAACGATCACCGCGTTTAACGACTTGTTCCACTTTCTCATACAAGTTCACCTTTAGCTCCCAACTGGAACTCACACGCCTGTAATACTCCAGTGCTTCAAATCGATTCGGCTTTGCTCCATGAGAAATGAACGGCACGCCTCCAATCTCCAATTTCTCTGATGTTGAAAAAAAGGTCATGTTGAGAGGATAGTGGAATAACGAATTCACCAGGCAGCCTTTCTCGAGAATAAGATAATTCAAACCGGCTTTCTTGGCTTCGATCCCACAGGCAAGTCCAATCGGTCCCCCGCCAATAATGATTACATCAACAGTTCTCTGATCCTTCATCGCTACAATAAAGCGATAAATCGGCAAAATAATTCCGGAATCCGCCAATCCGGACGAACACGGGCAATGCATTCTGCCTCACTCCCGTACTTAAATAAAAACCAAAGCCGCTTATGATCAGGAATTATCTACTCACAGCTATCCGAAATATCAGAAAGCAACCGGGCCATTTTTTTATTAATGTCCTGGGCCTGTCTCTTGGAATGGCGGTCTTCATTTTCATCTTTCAGTTCGTAGGATTTGAAACCAGCTACGACAATTTCCATACAGCCAAACCAATCTATCGTGTAGCAACCGTTCGATACGCGCACAAAGAGCTGGTAAGTGAAAATGCAGCAGCCATGCCACCGTTGGCGCCTTTGCTGGTGGATAATTTTCAAGAAGTAACTACGGCCACAAGGATTTACAATGATGGTAACTGTATTGTGACAGCTGAAGTGGGGACAGAAACGAGGACGTTTGATGAAAGCAAGGCTTTCTATGCTGATGATAACTTGTTTGAGATCTTCAATTTCAATTTGATTGAGGGAACAAAGCAATCGGCACTAAATGGAACCCGAAAGCTGGCGCTATCAGAAAGTTCCGCTATCAGGTATTTTGGGAGTGCGCGAGAAGCTATGGGTAAGTCACTGAGAGTAACAGGACAGACGGTGGTGGAATACGAAGTGTCAGGTGTATATGAGGATGCTCCTGCCAATTCACATTTTAAACCCGACATGATTTTTTCATTTATCACTTATCTGGATGTGGTGCACCCGGACTGGGGCGTTAGAACCAATTGGATTTGGAATGATTTCTACACCTACATTATCGCCACAGGTGACCGATCAGAATTACAAACCAAAATCAATGCACTTGCCCAAACTACTTGGGGTGAACAATACAAGAGCCGTGATGTCAATTTTGAATTTGAATTGCAACCCATTCAGGACATACACACGCACTCAAATTATTTTCATGAGCTGGAACAGAATACCAGCATGACGGCTTTGAATATTCTGGTCTGGATTTCTTTGATAACGCTCGTAGTCGCCTGGATCAATTATATCAATCTGACAACTGCAAGGTCGCTGGAGCGTGCACAGGAGGTGGGAGTGAGAAAAGCCATTGGCGCAAGCCGCTCACACCTGATGAAACAGTTTTTTACAGAAGCCGTGCTTATCAACGTTGTTTCGATCGCTTTCTCCGTGATCTTTCTGTGGGGAATCAAAGACACGCTCCAACAATGGATAGGAGTTTCGTTTCCATTTACAATCGATCGTATCCTTACTATCGCATTTTGCATTCTCGCTTTTGGCGGCCTGCTCTCTTCCATTTACCCGGCCTGGATAATGGCTGGATTCTCAATCACAGCGGTGTTGAAGTCAAAGTACAATGTAAAGCGAGGTGGTTTTTCTTTGAGGAAATCCCTTGTCCTTGTGCAATTTATGGTGTCGCCACTGCTGCTCGCTGGCACCTATCTCATCTATGACCAAACAGACTATCTACTGAGTCGAGACATTGGGATAACCAGTGATCAGATACTGGTGGTGAAAGCACCGCGTGTACAGGTTGGCAACATGGATGCCAAATTTGATCGTTTAAAGAATCAGGCGGAGGAGTCTTCACAAGTCGAAGCTTTGTCGCTGATCAGCATGCTTCCCGGTTCTCCTGTAGATTGGTATTCATCGTTTAGACTCTATGGCGATAGCACCGTTGATCAATACATGGATGTCAACCTGGTGGAATATGATTTTGAAAAAGTACTTGATCTGGAGGTATTGGCAGGCAGAACATTTGATCGCGGCTTTGCGGACAGTACGAGCTTGGTGATCAATGAGGCAGCGGCAAAATTGTGGGGCTATGAACCGGAAGAGATAATAGGAAGAACGTTTTGGTGGCGATACTCCCCAACAATTCATCATTTTGATAAGGAGGTAACTGGCGTGGTGAGCACGCATAAGCAACATGCGTTCACAAATGAAGATGAACCATTTATCTATTCAATGTCGCGGTACACTCCTGCACCTTTTGCTGGGAAGTCAATAACAGTGAGGTTGAAAACAGAAGAAGGCATAGGTGCCCTCACCGATGAGGTGGAAAGGATGGCTGGCCTGTGGCAAGCCACCTTCCCCGATGATCCTTTTACCTATTGGTTTTTGGATGATGCCTTTGAACAAAACTTCAAAGCCGAAACACAATTACTCAAAGTGATCAAACTCTTTTCCCTCATCGCTGTATTAATAGCGGGGCTGGGGCTGTTTGCACTTACTTCCTTCAGCGTGCTTCAACGCACCAAAGAAGTGGGAATCAGGAAGGCATTGGGAGCTACAGTGCCTGGTATAGTTCGGCTACTGAGTGGTGAGTATTTCATACTAATCATGGTAGCTTACCTGCTCTCATTGCCACTGATGTGGTTTGGGGCACAATATTGGCTGCAAAGTTATGAGCTCAAAGTGAGCCCCGGAGTTAGCTTCTTTTTGCTGCCTTTGATCGGCTCAACCGTGGTGGGTGCCATTAGTGTGATGTACAAGAGTATGACCGCGGCCAGGGCTAATCCTGTGGATTCGCTTCGATCAGACTAGCTCAATCGAGAGTTGAAGTCCTGGCGAGTAAGACTTCCAGCTCTGGTTGACCCACTTTTACCTTGACAATTTTTCTGGGGCTTTCCTGAATCCAAATAATATTGTCCGGAATCACCCCGCCACCATTAAGGTCAAGCTTAAATGTTTTGTAAGAGCCGTACGGAGTTGTCAGTGATTCTTTTCCCAGTAATGTTATTGTTGCATTTGCAATTGTCAGGCCCAAGGAGTTGAGTACTCTCAATTTCATTTCAGTCAGGTTTTCAAGTTGTATGCAATGAATCAAAGAGTAGATTTCTTCGCGGGCCACGTCATATTGAAGCAAGGAATCGATGGCTATCGATCGTTCTGAAGTATCTCGTTTTACCAGCGCAGGACCCGTCACCTTTTTATTGTTCATGGCAAAGTTGATCGACATGCTGGCAGCAGGAGTTTTCATGTCGGTTACTATCGAATCAATTGTTAGTGGATCCAGGGTGAAGAGAAAGGAGGCTTCTTCGTAAATACTTCCATCATCGAAGTATGAGACGTCATTATGTACGTATCGATTAGCTTCGCGATGTTTTTCCCAAATCATACCACCCACTTTTTCACCCGACTGATTCAACATAATAAAACTATCGCGTTCACTCTTTAGGTGATCCAGAGTGAGTGACTGCCCGGCCCAATCTACGAGGCGGCTCTCTTTGGTGGGAGGTGTGCATGCAACGAAGGATGCGAATGCGAAAAGCGCGATTGCAGAAAATTTCATGCTACAGTTGATTTGGTGAGACTTAAATGTAGAGTGTTTGTTGTCAAGAAGACGAGGATGAAATTCCGAAATGTTACAATCCCAACAAATTTATCCTGTCTCTATACTTCCCTGCCAGGCTGGTAACAATGCTGATTAAAATGTGTAGTTTGATTCCTTAAATCACAACGAAAATGCGAATTGTTGCCATAACGTTATTTACGGCATTATCATTTGCCGCTCTTGGTCAGCCTGCCACGGAAGTATTTCTTCTGGACCTGGATATCTCAAAAGACAAGCTGACGGTTTCCAATCCTGTTAATATTAGCAACCACGTGGGCTATGATAACCAACCTTCATTTCACCGGGCACAGCCATTGGTTTATTACTCTTCTTTCAACGAGGACGGAAGATCAGACATCAAAATGTACAATTACAATACCGGAAAGACTGAATCACTAACAACTACGAGTGAACGAGAGTATTCACCAACGCTCACACCGGACGGGAAATTTGTTTCGTGCATTATTCAAAGAGATAATGATGCTCAGGACCTTGGTAAGTATCCTGTTAACGGTGGAGAACCGGTGGTGTTGATCGACAATCTAATTGTTGGATATCATGCGTGGGTTGATGACTCAAACCTGATTCTTTTTGTTTTGGGCGAGCCCCAGACTTTGCAGTGGTATGATCTAAAAACAAATACAAACACCATTTTAGAGAGTAACATCGGGCGATCGCTGCACAAGATACCTGGCGAGAACTCGATGAGTTTTGTGCATAAGGTGAGTGACAGCGAGTGGTTGATCAAGCGATTGGACGCAAAGTCAAGATCAATCACAACAATTGGTAACACTATGCCCGGTCAGGAAGATATGGCCTGGACTCCCGATGGGCGGATAGTGATGAGTGATGGACGGGCACTGTTTTTTTATGATAAGAAAAGTGCAGACTGGAAGACTTTCGCAATGAACCTTGGCGATGCAAAATTCACTGGCATTACCAGAATATCCATCTCATCCAACGGCAAAAAACTGGCACTAGTCGCTGCCGAGTAGTCCTCTCCAAATTGGTAAATCCTCAGTCAACTGGGAATACGGACTCCCATTTTGGGATGAACTCCACATTGAAACCCCTCAGAATAGCCTAAAAACGCATAAAAGCTTGTTGGCACAGTTCTTCTCTATTCGGTCGCGAATAACGGAGAATTGTTATGAAAGCATTTAAAATTATGATTTTAGTTCTGGCGGGCACCTTCGCTTCGCTAGCGGCTCATAGCCAGTGTGGAAGTGCGCAGGGAAACGAAACATCTTTCGGCAGTGGGAGTTGGATTGGCTATTTCTATGATGGCGCAAACAATTTCACTTCGGCCAATTATCAAGGATACAATACCGAATCAGAAATTTTTGATCAATCGTTTTGCGGAAGCAACTGTTCATATGCCATCAACGGTTGCAGTGTAAACACAGAAACGTTTACAGTTAGATACAAGATGCGCAAGAACTTTTCAAATGGATTTTATAGAATTACTATTGGTGCCGATGATGGTGTTCGTCTCAGTGTGGATAACGGATCTACCTATGCTATCAATGGATGGAACCTTCAGTCATACACCACATTCAGTACGATTGTACGACTGAATGGCGACACCAGGATGATTCTGGAATACTATGAAAACACGGGAGATAATCGCGTGAGTTTTAACTATACTTTTTTGGGCAGTTCTTTTGGTGGCACTGTTTCAGCAAGTCAAAACATCTGTGGTAGTGTGCCTATCGACCCATCGCCATTTGCTAACATAGAGTCTGCAATGTTTATTTCTGGTACTCCAAACTACCAATGGCAGGTATCGTCAGATAACAGCACGTGGTCCAATATTTCCGGAGCGACTTCTGAGGCTTATGACGTTCCTGCTGGCTTTACAGCGGGGTCAACACAATACTATCGCAGAGCAGCTACCAGAGGAGGAACAACTGCGTATTCAAATACACTTACCGTTACCGCCTACTCAAACTCTGTGGCCGGAGACCAGATAACTTATGGAAACGGCTCGTGGATTGGTTATGTGTATGATGGTCGTGATAACTTCTCATCAAACTATCTCGGGGAAATTTTTGAGAGCGAAATCTTTGACGAATCGTTTGGAGGAAGCAACATCACACGTGGAACAACTGGTTGTAATTTTCAAACTGAAACTTTTTCAGTCCGCTTTAGAATGCAGAAGTACTTTTCATGTGGTGACTACCAATTTACAATTGGTGCCGATGACGGAGTACGTCTAAGTATTGATGGTGGCTCCACCTGGTTGGTCAACGACTACTCTGATCACGGATATCGCACGGCAACCTCAGCGCTGACCAGTATCACCGAGGGTACATACAATCTTGTGCTGGAATATTTTGAAAATGGTGGAGGAAACCGCGTGACCTTTAATTACGCCATGACGAGCTGTATATTACCGGTGACATGGCACAGCATTGAAGCCACGGCATCGCAAGGGGCGAATACCATTTCATGGGAAACGGCATCTGAAAAAGATAATGACGGATTTGTTGTCGAGAGAAGTATTGATGGTAAGACATTCGAGAATATTGGCTGGGTGAAAGGTAGCGGTACTACAACTGATCAACATGCGTATGAATACAGGGACGTGAATCCTGAGATGGGGGTTAATTACTACCGATTGAAGCAAGTAGACTTTGACGGCAAATTTGACTACTCAAAAATCGTAAGCGCTGAGAACCACTTTGTAAAGGAGAAGGAGATGCATTTGTATCCAAATCCTGCCCGCGATTACGTGATGGTGACAAACGTGACTACTGAGTTACCTTCACTGAGGTTGACAAGTATTCTTTCTGGGAACGTGGTGTTCCCGGCTTACGAAAGTTCTACTGGATTCAACTTGCAGGATGTGCCTCCCGGGATTTACATCGCGCTGTTAGTTGATGGAGAGACTTCAGTTCAGGAAAGGCTGATTGTTCTGGAACACTAAAAAATTTAAGGGAAGCTATTCACAAAAGCTTCCCTTCATCACCCAAAGCTTTTTGAAGTCGATTGTGAACACAGCGTCAGCCATCGAAGGGTCCGCTTCAATTAAGTTCCGATCCACATCACCCCGCATCACCAATATCCCGCCATCCCGATTTGGAAAAATTCCCTCAGCTACAACATTTCCGGTTTTGACGATCTGCTTTAGATAGTCATCATGTCTCTTAAATGTCTCACCAGCCTTTTGCACGTTGAATTTGTTGATAGTTGAGGTATACCGGATGAATTGATACTGCACCATTTCAGCGTCTTCTTTTGCCGTGCAGGCAGAGCCAACCCGTGGTATGTATGGGAAGTATTCTAATTGCCACCGCTCAGCGGCAATCCCTGGATCGGTCTTTAGCCAGTTCTTCACAGAATCCACGGAATTAGAATTCATGATAAAAATCCCGCCACCTCCGTCAAAGGGTCCAGCCATGATCATTTTTCCCTCTTTTACGAGCCTTCTGATGTTGGCGAGATGCCCCTGCATCAACTGATCGAGTTCTTCCTTCGGTAATTCGGGTTTGTCTGTTCTCGTGTTTAAGAAAACAAAAGTAAATTGTGCCTCTTGCGCAATACACCAGCTTATGCAGAAGGCAAGGAGTATTGAAATGATTGTTTTCATCGTTTTGATTTCAAGCCGAACTAACAAATAAAATGTTAGTCACGCGAATCTTGGGTTTGTAATTTTCTCGACAATGCTGGTCAACTGTGTTCAACCGGAAAAAAATGAGGTTGAAACGATTCGTTAGTCGGAGCGGAATTGAGACTGGGAGGGCTAAGATAGGTTTCGTTTTGCCTTCCACCCGATCAGCATCACACCGCCAAGAATCAGCAACGTGCCCACTATTTGCAAAGCAAAGATGGGTTCACCAAGAAAGATATTCGCCTGAATAATCGTAGAAGCGGGACCAATACTGGTAACAATGGCAGAGTTTTCTGATCCAATTCTTTTTATCCCCTCTGATCGCAGGTAAGATGGGATCACAGTTGAGATGATCGCCATAAGAAAGCTGAAGATGTAGACCTCCTCATCTAGGTGAAGCAATGATTGATTGCTGGTGAAAAAGTAATGCAGCAATACACCAATAGCCGCGAAACTCATAGCGTAGCTGTTAAATTTCACAGGGCCGACCATGGGTATCAACTTGCCGCTGCCGACTACGTATGCTGCAAACGTGACAGCACATGCAAACACAAGAAAGCATCCGAGGTAAAAATTTTCTTCGGAAGATGCCCCCAACGACACTTCACCAAGAAATGCGGTGACAAGGCCTGCATATGTCAGTACCAGAGCCACCCACTGACGGGTTGAAATCTTTTCTTTGAAAATGATGGAAGACATAAGCACTACGAGTGTCGGATACATGAACAGAATCAACCGCTCCATACCCGCAGAGATGTACAATAGGCCGAGGAAGTCCAGAAGGCTACTGATGTAGTATCCAAGACAGCCAATTAAGGCAATATAGACCCATTGCCGTGTGGTAAACTTGACATTGTCCTTTTTGGAAGAAGTAATCAATGCAGACCCAAGAAAAAACGGAATTGAGAAGATCATTCTTAACGCCAACAGTGAAACAGCATCAATGGCTGTCTCTACATACGCCAGTTTCACAAAGATCGCCTTCGCTGAAAAACAGATAGAGCCCAGCATGGTGATGAGAATACCACCGACAAAGTATGCTGAGGTCTTGTTGCTCATGTGTTAGGAAAGAAGCACGCGAGCGAGCGTCATTAAATCCTTCTCCTGATTGTACAGGTGTGGCGATATCCGGATGGCATCACCGCGGTAAGAAACGGATATCTTGTTCTTTTGTAGTTTAGATTTGATGACGTTAATGTCTTTTGACGCGGGCACCCTCACACCGAATAAGTGTTTCGCTCTGAACGAATCATCCTCAACCCAAAATTCTTTTTCCTTTAACAGTTCTACTGCCCGACCCGAAATTTTGCCGCAATACTCCTGAATATTTTTAGGTCCCCATTGATTCACCTGGCGAAGGGCTTCCAATAGCATGGGTACCAAAATGAAATTGCTGTGCTCACCCACTTCGTATCGCAAGGCTCCGTGATGATAAGCGTCCTGATAATTTACCAGCCCAGCGAAGTCTTCACTGTTGAGGCGATTGATCCAATTCTCTTCAATTGGTCTACCATTGTCGAAGGCGGGACCATAGTAAGCGAGCCCTATCGAGTAGGGACCCATGAGCCACTTATAACCTGCACATATCAAAGCATCAGGCTGAATGGATTTAACATCAAATGGAAGGGCTCCGACCGATTGAGTGCCATCAATGACCAGTAACGTTCCAGTCTCCAAAGTTCTTTTGCGAATTTTCTTGAGGTCGAACAATGTGCCATCGGCCCAATGGATGTTGCCAAGTGCAACTAATCGCGTATTACTGTCGATGGCTTCAAGAATCTTTTCATTCCATTTTTTGCCTCGCTGGGTTTTTGTGTCTGGCGCAGAAATGGTTTGAAGAGTAGCACCGGTTTCCTTGCATAGCTGATGCCACGGATAGTAGTTGCTCGGAAACTGTTCCCCAGCCACAATTACTTTTTCTGATTTTTTTAGTTTGATGTTGTTAGCAGCGTTGGCCAATCCATAAGAAGCGGAGGGGATAATTACGATGCGGTTTGCTTCAGGTGCATTGATCAGTTTGGCAAATTCTTTTCTGAGCAATTCTCCGGTTGTGAAGAAGTCTGCTGCTGAAATAGTAGATGGATTTCGTTTTCCACTCATGCCTTTCAATCCTGCTTTCTCCACGCTTTTCATCAGCGGTGACATGTATCCGCAGTTGAGATAGATAGAATTTTTGGGTAGAGAGAACTTGGAACGCTGGGAAGTTAACATCAACTAGTAGTTTGTACGGGATAGCCCGAGTGAGTCGCGAAGTACGTTAAATTCTTTTTTATTTTTTCTCCAGTAGTCGATGTAAAGTGTCTTGTTCAGCGTAGCAGTTGTGGTTTGTAATTGATCGCCTTCTTTAAATTGTTCTTGCCAGCCCTGGATCTTATGCGGGAAGTCTTTTTCAACCTGAATTTCAAGGGTTCTCTCTGCAAATGAAACTTTATAGACGACTTGCGACTCCATCTCATTTCTTTCAATAGTTGCTTCTTCCGGTTTTAGGTTCTTATGCTTCAGCCGAGTGAAAAACAGGCCAGGCAGTATTTTTACTTTCCCCATCGGTATGTGATCGGGATCAACACGAATGAGATTAAAAAACTCATCTTCCAGAAGTACTTTATCGGTGTCGAAATGTGTATCTCCTTCACTTTCAAAATACGAGTAGCTGTCCACCTCGTATTTATTTCTTTGTAAATTCATTTGAGAAAACACGTGACCGCACCACTCCTGAGAGGTCATCGTCACTTTCAGTGTATTTGGAAATTGGTTTCTGCTCACGGGTGTAAATGCTGACAGCATCATAGAGTAGGGATAAATACCTGTGACGAAATTCTTTGTGTAGTTAAGCTTCATCACCGTGACTTTATCGTCACCGGCAGCGTCAGGATCATCGAGCTTCACTTGTTTTGATTTTGAGAAACCTTCAGTAACAAAGATGAGCATCGCCTTTCCATCTCGATTTTCTCCGTAGCGGGATTGATCAAGATTGTAGGCATTTACTTCGGCTTTACCAGCGTACCAATAATTTTTGAATGCCTCGGTGTCGTACAAGCCCGTGTTGTCATTCTGTGAAAGCGCGCGTTGGTTGCAAGCAATCACAACCGCGATTAGGCCAGCAAGGACAAAGAATATTTTCAACTTCTTCATGGTGTAAAAACTACTTTTTGTTATTTTAAATTCCGCGTTTAATTAAACCATTGGTTACCTAAGTGATCTAATGGTGATAAAGAGCTACATTGTATCGCGTATGAAAGTGCCGGTTGAGATTTACAGAGGGATAGAATATGTTCAAATCTCCAAGTTACCCCCGCTACAAAAGGAATTGATTTCACAATCACTGCCGGCAGATCAAATCATTAAGATACTTACTGACAAAGAACTACTCAACGATTGTGTTCAGTATAAGCATTACGAGAGTTGGTACATCCAGCACTGGAGGAACAGGTCTGTTACTGTAAAAGCACCAGAGCAGCCTTCTGTTAAGCTAGCCAACGACTAATCCCACACTCCTTCGGGAACAATCTCAAGTACATTTCCAATTGGGTCTTCAAAGTAGAATGACTCTAGCCCGTTCGCCCATTGAAGGGTATCAATGATCTTAATTCCCTTCGACAGGATTTCTTCCTTGTGACTTTGATACTGATCGGGTGACACCTCAAATGCAAAATGATATTTTCCATGTGAGTAGTGAGCGGGTGGACTGGTTTTATGCCGCGAGTCATCGGGATTGAAGCACAGCAGCACTGAGTTGCCCGCACGAAAGAAGATATGTTTGCCTTCTACTTCTCCGATTATGGGAAGCCCCAACAGTTCGTGGTAGAATGCCTTGGCTTTTTTCAGGTCAGGGATGTAAATACAAGTTTCTTTGATGCCCGTTGTGTTCATAATTCTAGCTACCGAGAGACTTTTTCAAGTCGGTGTATTCCTTCCACATTTCCTTCAAAATATCTGCGGCTGGTTTTATCTCTTTGATCGCAGCCGAGACCTGTCCGATTTCTAGTTCGCCTTCTTTCAGGTCTCCCTCGAAGATCCCCTTCTTTGAACGACCTTTTCCCAACAGGTTAGCCAGCTCTTCCCTGGTCGCACAGCGCTGCTCAGCTTCCCACACCTTTTCGTAGAATTCATTTTTGATCAACCGGACGGGTGTTAGCTGTTTCAGCGTTAGTATTGTTTCTCCTTCGGCACTACTGGTAATTCTTTTTTTGAACTCTGCGTGCGCAGATGACTCCTCACTGGCGGCAAAGCGAGTGCCTACCTGCACGCCTGATGCCCCCAAAACCTCAGCGGCCAGCATCGTCTTGCCAGAGCTGATGCCACCGGCAGCGATTACTGGTATCGAGACAGCGTTACAGACCATTGGAATCAGACAGAAGGTTGTAGTCTCCTCGCGGCCGTTGTGTCCCCCTGCTTCAAATCCCTCCGCCACTACGGCATCAACTCCGGCTTTTTCGCTTTTGATAGCAAACCTGGAGCTGGATACCACATGTACTACTGTTATTCCTCTCTCTTTGAGATATCCAGTCCACGTGGCGGGATTGCCGGCCGAGGTAAACACGATCTTCACATCTTCGTCAGTGATGATCTTCATGAGTTTGTCGATCTCTGGATAGAGCAGGGGCACGTTAACGCCAAATGGCTTCGTAGTGGCGGCCTTACATTTTTGAATATGCTCCTGTAGGGTCGGGGGATGCATCGAACCCGCACCAATTAAACCAAGGCCACCGGCATTGCTCACGGCTGAGGCGAGCCGCCATCCACTACACCACACCATGCCTGCCTGTATGATGGGGAACTCAATTTTGAATAAGTCCGTGATCGACCTTTTACTTGTCATCTGGCCTGATTTCTGTTTAATAATTCTGAGCTATAAGGCTGAAAATCTGATCATTAGATTTCCGACCGTTTTTCCTTGGTGATCGAAGGGGAATTTTAGTTGTCCACAAAGAAGTGATTGATTTATTTGGGCCTAAAATATTGATATACAGCAAGTTAACTAGTAACATGTTGATAATGTTGATAACATCGCATTTTTGTGGAAAAGTATTTTCACCGGATTTTGGTAATTATAAGTCCTTGAATTTTAGCACTTTTAACAAATTCCTATCACCGATCTTACACGCGGTATTTTCCGATTATATAAATTCGTTGCCCCTGACGAACCTCAACTCAAACAGCTCGTTTTGAAGGTATGAAAAGGTTAGCTTTTATTTTACTTGGATTCTGCTGGTTAACCGCTTCGGCTCAGTCTGAGGCACCATTGGTGAAAATACAGCACCTGGAGAAGGTAATGCAGGCTGAGTCCGATCAAATTCAGGTCATCAATTTCTGGGCTACCTGGTGTGCTCCCTGTATCAAGGAGTTGCCTCTTTTTGAAAAGTTGAATGCTGACAGACAAGATGTCAAAGTCACCTTGGTGAGTGTGGATATAGACCTTGATCCTGACCCCGACAAAGTACACCGCTTCATTGCCAGAAAAAAACTAAAATCAGATGTGGTGATTCTCAACGAAACAGACCCCAATAGTTGGATTGATAAGATTGACAAGAGCTGGTCTGGCGCTATTCCGGCAACCCTGATTGTGAATTCGTCAACAGGCAAACGGAAGTTTGTTGAGAAAGAATTAAAAGAGGGAGACCTTGAGGACTTGATTGCTACGGTAAAAGACTAAAATCAAATTGAAACATAAATCAACTATGAATGCAGTAAAAACAATTTTCGCAGTAGCGCTGATTGCGGTGATGACGGCAGGAAGACCGGTAACTACCGGCTATGAGATTGGAGACACGGCTACAGACTTCAAATTGAAGAATGTAGACGGTAATATGGTGTCTTTGAGTGACTACAAAGATGCAAAAGGATACATCGTAATTTTTGATTGCAATACATGCCCATACTCGAAGGCATACAATGATCGCATCATTGCACTCAACAAGAAATATGCTTCAAAGGGATTTCCGGTAATCACAATCAATGCAAACGATCCATCGATTTCTCCAGGGGACTCATTTGATGAGATGAAGAGTAGAGCTAAGTCTAAAAGTTATGACTTCCCATACCTGTTTGACGAAACACAAGAGGTGGCAAAAGCATACGGGGCAACAAACACTCCTCACGTTTTTGTTTTGGATAAGGTGAATGCATCTGAATCCAAAGTAGCCTACATCGGTGCGATTGATGATAACTCACGCAATGCAAATGCTGTTACCAAGCGATATGTGGAGGATGCAGTAGATGCATTGATAGAGCAAAAATCTGTGCCCACCACCCGTACTAAAGCGATCGGGTGCACGATCAAGTGGAAAAACTCATAACGAGAGTTAGAAATCAAATGAAAAGCCGATGTTGATCATCGGCTTTTTTATTGGATCATTTCCAGAATCTCGTCAAGGTACTCGCGCGTATTGCTAAGCCTCGGCACTTTGTTTTGCCCGCCTAGCTTTCCTCTCTTCTTCATCCAGTTGTAAAATGTGCCTTCACTCACGCTGTGAACTTTCGGCATCATGAGCGCGAGATCAAATGCACGCTTGGCATCATAGTCTGAATTTACTTTGCGTAGTTCCTCATCCAGCAATCTGGTAAACTGATCGATATTGCCTGGTTTATTTTTGAATTCAATAATCCATTCATGGCCACCGCGGTGCGCCTTTTCCAGGAAGATGGGTCCTACTGTGAAATTGTCAATCACAGCACCAGTTTGCTCGCATGCTTTAGTGATGGCAGTCTCCGCGTTCTCAATGATAACTTCTTCGCCAAATACGTTGATAAAATGTTTTGTCCTTCCGGAGATTCTGATGCGGTAAGGCGAAGTTGAAGTAAACTTCACTGTGTCTCCGATGTTGTATCTCCATAGACCTGCGTTGGTGGTAATTACCATAGCATAATTTTTTCCAATTTCAACTTCACTCAGCGTTAACACGCTTGGTTTTTCATCGTGCATTTCTTCTGTCGGAATGAATTCATAGTACACGCCATAGTCTAGCATGAGCAGCAAGTCACTTGAATCCTTTTGATCCTGAATGCCAAAGAAGCCCTCGGAGGCATTGTAGGTGTCCCAATACCTCATTCCTTCGGAAGGAATAAGAGACTTGAATAAATTTTTATAAGGCTGGAACGCAACAGCTCCGTGAAAAAATACCTCAAGGTTTGGCCAAACCTCGAGTATGTTGCTCTTGTTCTCAATCTGCATGATCCGCTGAATGAGTAACACGGTCCATGTTGGTACGCCTGCAATGTTGGTCACGTTGACCTTGGCGGTTTCCGCGGCTAATAGTTCAATTTTTTCTTCCCAATTATCCATCAGCGCTACATCGAGGCTCGGGGTCCTGATGAACTGTGCCCATGGCGGAAGGTTTTGCATGATTACGGCTGATACATCACCATAGAATGAACTGGATGTTGGATCAAACTCGTTGGCCTTATGACTTCCGCCCACAGCTACACCCTTCCCGGAAAAGATCTGCGTGTCGGGATAGTTATTGACGTACAGCGAAAGTAAATCCTTACCACCCTTGAAGTGACAATCCTCCAGCGCTTCAGGGGAAACAGGAATAAACTTGCTGCGCGCATTGGTAGTGCCAGACGACTTTGCGAACCACTTTATTTCTGTTGGCCACAATACGTTTTGCTCACCACGCATGGTGCGGCTGATGTACGGGAAAATTTCTTCGTAAGTGTTAACAGGCACGCGAAGCTTGTAACCCGCCCCATCACGAATTTCATCAAAGCCGTACTTTTTTCCATACTCCGTATGCTTCCCCATCAGTAGCAACTTCTTCAGCACCTCTTCCTGAACTTCATGGGGGTACTTCATAAAAAGCTCCATTTGGTGCATGCGCTTTTTCATGACCCAGGTCAGAATGGAATTGAGTATTTGCATAGTCTGTAAACCCTAAAATACGTCCGTTAACACCTATTTAACAAACTAAAAAGGGGATGGGGGTCTTCGAAAAAAATAGTTAAGAGGTAGGCTCTACTTTTGCCCGTCTGAGTTGGAAGTTCTGACCCAAATATACCTTTCGTACCATGGGATCATTTGCGAGCTCTTCAGCAGATCCTGCGCGGAAAAGTTTGCCTTCCACCATCAGGTACGCACGATCTGTAATGGACAACGTTTCATCCACATTGTGGTCAGTAATAAGGATTCCAATATTTTTTTTCTTGAGCCTGGAAACAATTGACTGAATCTCTTCCACGGCAATAGGATCGACACCTGCAAAGGGTTCATCCAACAACACAAAATGTGGATCAACGGCAAGTGCCCTTGCAATCTCTGTTCTTCTGCGCTCACCACCTGAAAGCACCATACCTAAATTTTTTCTCACATGAGTAAGGCTGAACTCTTCAAGCAACGACTCCACTTTCTCTTTGCGATCTTTTTTGCTCATCTCCCTCATCTCCAACGGAGCCATCAGATTTTCTTCAACCGACAGTTTTCTAAACACAGATGCTTCCTGTGCCAGATATCCTATACCCAATTTCGCGCGCTGAAACATCGGGAGCTGAGTGATGTCTTCTTGATCCAGAAAAATTTCTCCAGCGTTGGGTTTGATCAGCCCAACGATCATATAGAAACTGGTTGTCTTACCGGCACCGTTTGGTCCTAGCAAACCCACTATTTCTCCTTGCTCCACTTGCACGGACACGTTGTTTACTACAGTCCGTTTTTTATATTTCTTAACCAGATTTTGTGCCCTTAATATCATGCTAATCAAATTTGACGTCTTTCAACCTCAATTGCAAAGACGTCATTCCATTGAAAGTATTTTCTTCGATTGTATAAGCAATTCTGCATTCATCGCCACTGGACAGCCGTTCGTAATGTTCCATCATATCAAAACCAACCACATTCATTACGGAGTCGCTACCATGCTGTCCTGCAAGGAATCGAATGTGTTTATCCTTGAATGTAGACAGCGAATTCATAACAAAAACCCGGCCTGATTCGAAAACCGGTTTATGATTTTCCGGACCAAAAGGGGCCATTTGCTTCAGAATTGACCTGAACCCAGGCGTGATGGCCTCAAACGGAAGCTCCAGATCAACTTCAACAACAGGAATGAGCATATCTTCTGTAATGGTAGATGAAACCACTTCCTCAAACTTCGACCGAAAAGCTATCAGATTTTCTTTCGACATCGTAAGCCCAGCCGCATATTTATGTCCACCAAATTTTTCCAGGAGTTCACTGCAGCTTGCAATGGCCTGATGAAGATCAAAATCTCTTACACTTCGTGCTGATCCGGTAATTTTATCATTCGACTCTGTAAGGATGATGGTGGGGCGATAATATTTTTCTACGCAGCGTGCGGCAACAATTCCAATTACTCCTTTGTGCCAGGTTTCTTTAAAGAGTACAGTTGATTTCGAGCTGGCAAAGTTTTCGTTTGCCTCGATCATCGCAATGGCTTCTTCGGTAATTGATAGATCGAACTCCCTGCGAAGGTCATTCTTCAAGTCTATCTTCTCAGCAAGCATCATTGCTTCTTCCTCCGTTTTTGCAATCAAAAGCTCAACAGCAGCGTGGGCGTGACTCACTCTGCCTGCAGCGTTGATTCTTGGGCCAAGAGTGAAAACTACTGAAGCTATGTCAATCTCAGATTTATTCCCCGATAACTCGATGAGCGCCTTAAGGCCTGGCAACGGATTCTCATTTAGTTTTTTAAGTCCGTAATAGGCAAGAATTCTGTTCTCACCATTTACGGGGACAATATCCGATGCAATGCTCACAGCTACCAGATCGATAAACTTCTCCAATTCTTCTTCATCGCGATGTTTCCGCGCGTAGGCTTGCAGCAGCTTATATCCGATGCCGCACCCGCTAAGTTCCGCAAAGGGATAGTTGCAATCTTCTCGCTTAGGATCAAGCACTGCCACGGCTTGTGGAATTTCTTCACCAGGTAGGTGATGATCGCATATTATAAAATCAATGCCTTTGTGATCGGCCAGCATCACCATATCAGAAGACTTAATGCCAAGGTCCAAAGCAATAATTAAGGAAAAACCATTTTGTTCTGCCCATAGTATTCCGTCACGGGATACTCCGTAACCTTCCTTTGACCGATCAGGAATGTAAAACTTGCAATTAGGGTAGAAAGAAGTAAGGTAGCTATACACCAGCGCGACCGAAGTGGTTCCGTCCACATCGTAGTCGCCATAAACAAGTATTTTTTCTCCGGCTTTTATGGCCTTATCCAAACGATCGACAGCCGCTGCCATGTCAGCCATGAGAAAGGGATCGTGTAGGTGTTCTATTAGTGGACGAAAGAAAAGTTTCGCCTCATCAAAAGTAGTAATGCCACGCTGGCTGAGTATGGTAGAGAGATATGGATTGACATTGATGCTCTTCGAAAGGGCATCAACAACGTCTTGCGGAGGAATAGGCTTCCTTATCCAACGTTTGTCCATACTTTAGTTTTGTTCAAAATTAATTGCTCCGGTCTTACCGGGCTCACCACTTTCTCCTGCCTTACCCTTTGGTCCTTGCTCGCCATCTTTGGATGAGCCTGAACTGATAAGTCCGGCCAATCCGCCAAAGCCCCCTTCACCACCCAATCCAGCATTCCCACCATAAGACCTTACCACGAGCTTGT
Source organism: Cyclobacteriaceae bacterium (assembly GCA_050185175.1). Classification (GTDB taxonomy): domain Bacteria; phylum Bacteroidota; class Bacteroidia; order Cytophagales; family Cyclobacteriaceae; genus ELB16-189. Next base: position 47,863 of record JBFWZR010000003.1, on the reverse strand, counting down.
TTCCGAGCCATGCTCTGAGGTCAGGGCATTGTTTGCAAGATACAGTAAGGTTGCCACCATTTGCTCCGTCACCTCCGGGAGCACCATTTCCTCCTGCTCCTCCGTTTCCTCCTTGACACAACCTTGTGCCTGGGCTTCCACCGCCACCGGCACCTCCGCGACCACCATCTCCGCCATCTCCGCCCGAAAGCTCCACCAAGAGTCGGCTTGCGATAGAGAGTTGGTCAGCATAGATAGACAAGTTGATACCCGCTGTTCCATTTGTCCCAGATGTTCCGCTTCTACCGGGTATGCCATTTTTGCACGGGCCAACTGCGGTGTAACCTGATGCGCCTGTTTCTCCGTTTTCCCCATCTCCTCCGTCTCCAATAATGCTGCAACCATTACCCACTCGGAAAACTTTTGTGTGAATAAAATTATCTGCCTTTGACTTATTTAGTACAATACGGGCAGAGTCTTGCATGATCAAAGTGTCAATCACCATGATATCCGAATTGGTGAGTTCGTAAGTCGAGCCAGCACGGATCACCAGCTTCTCCATTCTTACCTGGGCGTAGGAAAATACTGTAGAAAGGGAAAGTATGCAACTACAGAAAAACTTCATCCTGCAAAAGTAACGCATCCCGACAAACTGATTAAAAAAAGAAGAGCAGCGGTAGGCTGCTCTTCAATATCTCAAAGTACGAGTAATTATTCAGCTTTTTTTGCTGGTGGGTTACCGTCTACCACACCTTCAAGCACATCCTTAATTTCAACACGCTGACCATCTCTGTATGGCACAATCCAGGCATCTGAAACGCCCATTTCCCTCATGTACTTCTTAAAGGTATCGGCTTCCCAGTAGTCACGGAATATTCCGATAGTCAATTTTTGCTCTCCGCCTTCTGCAGCCTCTCCACCGAAGTTAGGATTGTTCTCAAAGTACTTGGACAGGTCTTTATTTTTAAACGCGCCAATCTGAACCTTGAACACTACGCCTTTGGAAAAGTCCATCGAATTTTTAGGAGGAGCTTCTTTAAGCTTGGACAATTCAGCCCGGGCAGATGTAAGATCGCCACGCATCCGTGAAATCTGATCTTCAAGTTCTGCAATCTTTGCATCCTTGTCGCTGATTGTTGACTTCATTTGATTTACCTGAGTGCCCAAAGTGCTGACCTGCTGGTCAGCCTCTTGCTTTGCTTCAACAAAGGTCTTGAAGTTGGCAGGGTTCTTTGCGTATTCTTTCGCTCTCTTTTTCCATTCTTTCTTTTCTGCCTTAGAGAGCTGCGCGAAAACTTGCGTGCCGGAAAAAATTAAAGCCAGGCAGAGGAATAATACTCTAGTTTTCATGTTTATATTTTTTGTTTTTGGTGTCGATTTGCAGCTTGTTATCAGTTCTTTGAGAGCCGAAATCTTAATCTTGTTTGGGGTTAAATATGTATTAAAAGTAATAAAAAAACTTGATTATGAGCCATTTCGCCCTTTTACCTGCCTTATTAGACGGCCAACTGGTAGCGGCTGGCAAGTATCAAAGGCCTGAGCCAACCATCTTTTCCGGTTTAACCCACTCATCGAATTGCTCAGAGGTAAGAAGCCCCAGTTCAATCGCAGCCTCTCTCAAAGTCTTATTTTCCTTATGTGCCTTCTTGGCAATCTTGGCGGCATTTTCATAGCCAATGTGCGTGTTCAACGCTGTCACCAGCATCAATGAATTCTCAAGATGTTGTTTAACCACAGGTAAATTTGGCTCAATACCCACTGCACACTTTTTAGTAAATGAAACGCAGGCATCACCGATAAGGCGAGCAGACTGTAGCACGTTTGCCGCAATCACTGGTTTGAATACGTTCAATTCAAAATGACCTGAGGAACCACCAACAGATACAGCAACGTCATTACCTATTACCTGAGCACACACCATCGTAAGTGCTTCTGGCTGCGTGGGGTTTACTTTGCCCGGCATAATAGATGAACCTGGTTCATTGTCAGGAATAATGATCTCACCGATTCCGCAGCGCGGACCCGAACTTAACATTCGGATATCGTTCGCGATCTTCATTAAGCTGACAGCCGCGCGCTTCAATGAACCAGAAAGTTCAACCATTGCATCGTGCGCTGCCAAAGCTTCAAACTTATTCGGTGCGGTTACGAATGGACACTTTGTTAGTTCGGCAATTTTCTTGGCAACGAGCACATCATATCCTTTGGGAGTATTTAGACCAGTGCCCACCGCAGTACCACCTAGCGCTAATTCACATACAACCGAAAGCGAGTTGGTGATCGCTCGCATGCTGTTATCCAATTGCTGAACGTAACCCGAAAATTCTTGACCCAGTGTCAACGGTGTGGCATCCATAAAATGGGTGCGACCAGTTTTTACGATCTTGCTGAACTCCTTTGATTTTGCAGCCAGCGTATCGCGAAGCTTTTGCATTCCTGGCAGGGTGATTTCTGTCACCTGCTTGTAGGCTGCAATGTGCATCGCAGTTGGGAACGTATCGTTGGATGATTGCGACTTGTTCACATCATCATTGGGATGCAATACTTTTTTCTCATCTGTGAGTTTGCCGCCATTGATCACATGCGCCCGATAAGCAATCACCTCGTTGGAGTTCATATTGCTTTGTGTGCCAGAGCCCGTTTGCCAAATCACAAGAGGGAACTGATCATCTAACTTCCCCTCCAGAATTTCATCGCAAGCCTTTCCGATGAGTTGACTCTTTTCTTTTGAAAGAACACCCAGCTCTTCGTTTGCCAAGGCAGCTGCCTTTTTCAAATAGGCAAAAGCGTAAATGATTTCCTTCGGCATGCTGGCCTCAGGACCAATCTTGAAATTGTTGCGCGAACGCTCGGTTTGTGCACCCCAATATTTGTCGGCAGGCACTTTCACCTCGCCCATGGTGTCTTTTTCAATGCGGAAATCCATATGCTTCGGGTTTATAGGGCAGTAAAAATAGAAAAGGCAAGTGGATTTTGCCCTACGATAGGATTTACGAAATGGCTAAACTGTCAAGCTCAGTTTCCCCACTTCTTTGGATTCGAGGTTTGAGGATCCCATCAAATACTCGTCTACCGCCCGGGCAGCTTCTCGTCCTTCACTTATAGCCCACACCACAAGTGATTGTCCTCTTCTCATGTCACCGGCTGCAAATATTTTGTCCACTGAAGTTTGGTAGTTAGCGCATTTTACATTTCCACGTTCATCATAAGTGATATTGAGATCGTCAAGCAACCCGCTGTGCTGAGGGTGCAGAAAACCCATTGCCAGTAAGGCAAGGTCACAAGGAATTGTTCTTTCGGTTTCCAGCTTTTCAGCGAAAGATTGCTTCCCATTACTATCAGTAGTCCACTCGATGTCAACAACCTTCAGTTCTTTTAGCTTTCCATTTTTATCTCCAATAAATTCTTTGGTTACTATCGACCATTCTCGCTCGCAACCTTCTTCATGAGAAGTGGACGTGCGAAGGATCATCGGCCAATTTGGCCAGGGTGTAGAAGGATGACGATCGCGTGGAGGTTGTGGAAGGATTTCTATTTGTGTGACCGATGCAGCCTGATGTCTGTTCGAAGTGCCCACGCAATCTGAGCCAGTATCTCCACCACCAATCACGACAACATGTTTCCCCTTAGCTGTAATCTCATTGTCTGCAACTTCTTTACCACTCACTCTTCTGTTCTGCTGGGTGAGAAAATCCATGGCGAAGTGAACACCTTCCAATTGATTGCCAGGAATTGGCAGACCTCTCGGAATAGTCGAGCCGCCACATAAAACGATGGCATCAAAATCATGGATTAGATCTTTCGCTGGTATATCAACACCAACATTAACACCTGTTTTAAATGAAATGCCTTCCTGTTTCATTAACTCCACTCTGCGCTCAACTACTGCTTTATCAAGTTTGAAATCAGGAATTCCGTAACGTAACAAACCACCAACTTCATCAGTGCGTTCAAAGATGGTAACGTGATGCCCAGCGTAGTTAAGTTGAGCGCCCGCTGCGAGACCTGCCGGTCCGGATCCAATTACCGCTATTTTTTTGCCTGTTCGTGCAGAGGGGATTCTAGGGATGACAATTCCATTTTCAAACGCCTTTTCAATGATGTTTTTTTCGATAAACTCGATGGCAACAGGAGGTTTATTTATTCCAAGTACACATGAAGTCTCGCAAGGGGCAGGGCAAATCCTTCCCGTAAATTCCGGGAAGTTGTTTGTTGAAATCAGAATCTCGTAAGCGAGTTGCCAGTTCTGCTGATAGACAGCGTCATTGAATTCTGGAATGATATTTCCCAGTGGACATCCCTGATGACAAAACGGAATACCACAGTCCATGCAACGTGTTGCCTGTTGGTGACACGTCTCTTCATCTTTCGCTACTTCGATTTCGCGATAGTCTTTCACACGCTCCTTTACCACGCGCTTCGCTGGTAACTTCCTGTCTACCTCTAGAAATCCTGTTGGCTTAGCCATTGGCTTCGTTTTTTTCCGATTGCTTTTTCTTTTCTTCGAGCACTCTTTTATAATCGAGCGGCATTACTTTAATAAATCTTGAAGAGCTTAAATCCCAGTTATCGAGTAAGCCGTGTGCGACATCACTTCCCGTTAGTTTAGCATGCTCTGCAATCATCAACTTGATTGTAATCAAATCATCAGACTCCAGTGTGTCGAGCAGCACCATTTCCATATTGCAGTTGGATGCGAATGTCCTGTCTACATCATAAACAAAAGCTACTCCACCACTCATGCCCGCTGCAAAGTTTCTGCCAGCAGGGCCGAGAATAACTGCGATACCTCCGGTCATGTATTCGCAACCGTGATCACCGACACCTTCTACAACCACGCGCGCTCCTGAATTCCTCACACAGAAACGTTCACCCGCCAAACCTCTGATGTAGGCTTCACCGCTGGTCGCGCCATAAAAGGCAACGTTACCAATGACAATATTATCGTTGGCCTTGAAGGTGGACGTACGATCGGGATAAACAACTAGTCTTGCTCCAGATAATCCCTTTCCAACATAATCATTCGCATCCCCCTCTAGTTCCAGCGTCAATCCTTTGGCTGAAAATGCTCCAAAACTCTGACCTGCTGTTCCTTTAAATTTGAAATGAATCGTACCGTCAGGTAATCCCGGAGCGCCAAGCTTTTTGGAAATCTCATTGGATAGCATCGCACCAACAGAACGGTCCTGATTGTTAATAGAGAATTCCTTTTTTACAGATTCAAACTTCTCCAGTGCTGGTGACGCTATTTTGATCAACTCCCTGTCTAATATGTTTTCAATTCCATGATCCTGGTCCTCCTGTTTATAAAGCGCAGTGTCAAGATTACTTTTCTCTTTGTGTAATAATGCAGACAGATTGATGCTGCTGAATTTTTTCTTTCCAATCGCAGGTGAGGAATCGAGGTAATTCACCTGGCCTACCATTTCATTTACCGTTCTGAACCCAAGTTCAGCCATAATCTCCCGGAGTTCTTCAGCCAGGAATGTAAACAGGTTTACAACGTATTCTGGCTTGCCCGTAAAGAGTGCTCGCAATTCTTTGTTTTGAGTGGCAATGCCAACAGGACATGTATTTAAATGACACTTGCGCATCATGATACAGCCTGTAGTTACCAATGCAGCCGTGGCTACACTCCATTCTTCCGCGCCTAGCAATGCTGCAATAGCCAGATCGCGGCCGGTTCTGATTTGGCCATCGACTTGCAATGCCACTCGTCCGCGCAGTTTATTCTTAACTAAAGTTTGATGAGTCTCGGCAATTCCCAATTCCCACGGAAGGCCCGTATGACGAATTGAGCTGAGCGGAGAAGCACCAGTGCCTCCATCGTGCCCCGCGATCAGAATTACATCTGCATGAGCTTTGGCAACCCCACTGGCGATGGTTCCTACACCAGCTTCCGAAACCAGCTTGACACTGATGCGGGCTTCTCGGTTTGCATTTTTTAGATCAAAGATCAGCTGTGCTAAATCCTCGATTGAATAGATGTCATGGTGGGGAGGAGGACTAATGAGTCCGACTCCGGGTGTAGAATGCCGAACGCGGGCGATCCAATCATCCACTTTATGACCGGGCAGTTGCCCTCCCTCACCAGGCTTTGCTCCCTGAGCCATTTTTATTTGCAGCTCATGCGCGTTGCTCAAGTAATGACTCGTTACACCAAACCGTCCTGAAGCGACTTGTTTGATTGCAGAATTCTCCCAGTCTCCATTTTCTTTTCGCGTAAAGCGCACTTCATCTTCGCCACCCTCACCGCTGTTACTTTTCCCGCCAATCCGGTTCATAGCGATTGCAAGTGTGTGGTGCGCTTCATACGAAATGGAACCAAAAGACATTGCACCGGTAGCGAACCTTTTGAAAATTGCTTCTTTGGGTTCCACTTCACTTAATGGAATTGACTTCTTCTTTTTGAATTGCAAAAGACTACGAAGTGTGATCGCTTTCTCAGCTTGATCGTCAATCAACTTCGAATATTTTTTGAACTGTGCGTAGTCGTTATTCTTAGTTGCTTGCTGAAGCAAATGAATCGTTTGGGGATTGAATAAATGGGCTTCCCCTCTTTGACGCCATTGATAATATCCACCACTGGCAAGACGAGGCTTGATGTTTTGCGTTTCGGGAAACGCGAACCGGTGCTTTATCAATGCTTCTTCAGCGATGTCATCGAGCGTCATCCCTTCAAGTCGAGAGATGGTACCTGTGAAGTGTGTGTTGACGACATCTGAACTTATGCCAAGTGCTTCGAAAATTTGTGCACCGTGATAAGACTGCAATGTGCTGATACCCATCTTCGACATGATTTTGAGAAGTTCACCTTCCACAGCCTTCGTGTAGTGGGCGATCGCCTTCTCTTCCGTCAATGAATCAGGCAGCAGATTTTTTTTCTTCAGGTCATGAATCGTTTGATACATCAGGTAGGGGTTGACACCTGATGCGCCATATCCAAGCAGAGTAGCATAGTGGTGTGTTTCCCAAACATCGCCTGCTTCTACAATCAATCCTACTTTGCCGCGAAGACCGTGACGTATGAGATAGTGGTGAACGGCTGAAGTCGCGAGCAAGGATGGGATTTGCGCATGGCCACTATCAAAACTTCTGTCAGATAAAATGATAATAGTATATCCATCATCGATGGCATCATGAACGTATTCGCAAACGCGTTCAAGTCCATCTGCCAGTGCGCCAGGTTGTCCGTTTGCCCTGAAATAGGTAAAGATGGTTTTGGTTTGGAGATGTTTATGATCGATGTATCGAATCTTCTCAACTTGATTATTTGAAAGAATAGGACTTGGTAGTTCAAGCGTGATGCAGTGCTCCGGACTTTCATCCAATAAATTCAAGGAACCACCCACGTGCGTTGCCAGTGACATTACCATGCGTTCCCTAATGGGATCGATAGGTGGGTTGGTCACTTGGGCAAAACGCTGTTTGAAATAACTTGAAAAATGTTGTGCGTGATTAGAGAGAAAGGCGAGAGGAATGTCGCTTCCCATTGAGCCGATCGCTTCCTTTCCGTTGGTACACATTTGTGTAACGATCAGTCGCAAATCCTCCGAAGTCACGCCAAACGAAATCTGTCTTTTCAGAAATGTTCGCGGATCATATTTATGGAAACTGCCTCCTGGTTCAGGCAAGTCTTCCAGGCGCACTTTATTTTCCTCCAGCCACTGACCGTAGGGTTGTGCCTTGCAAATAGATGCTTTTAGCTCATCGTCATCAAGCAGCTTCTCCTGCTCCATGTCCACGATAAACATTTTTCCCGGCTGGAGCCGCCCTTTTTTTACTACGGTGGATTGATCGATGTCGAGTACTCCCGCTTCTGATGCCATGATCACACGATCATCGTTGGTCACTACGAAGCGTGAAGGACGAAGGCCATTTCTGTCCAGCATCGCACCTACTATCTTTCCATCGGTAAATGTGATAGAAGCCGGGCCGTCCCAGGGTTCCATTAGGTTCGCGTGATATTCATAGAAGTCACGCTTGTGCTTGCTCATGGATTCATTGCCATCCCACACTTCAGGAATCAACATCATCATTACATGAGGCAGCGACCTTCCGGAATGGACTAGTAATTCAATGACATTGTCCAGGTTGGATGAGTCCGATTGCCTGGGATTGCAAATCGGCAATATCATGTCAAGCTCCTCACGTGTGAATTTGTTGCTCGCAAAGAATGCTTCTTTGGATCTTAGCCAGTTGATGTTTCCCTGAATCGTATTGATCTCTCCGTTGTGCGCAATAAACCTGAATGGCTGTGCCAGGCGCCACGAAGGGAAGGTGTTGGTAGAGAACCGGGAGTGAATCACCGCAAAGGCCGATACCACCAGTTCGTCATCAAGGTCAGGAAAGTAAAGCTTCACCTGATCAGAGGTGAGCATACCCTTATAAGCAATGGTTTTGTACGAAAGTGATGAAAAGTAAAACTGATTATTAACGCCTTTAACGGAATCAGTGATCAAATGCGTCACAAATTTTCTCAGCACAAACAGCTTGCGTTCAAAATCATCTGGAGACGCTATCGCTTCAGGTCGTTTGATAAAAATCTGTTCCATTACGGGTTCTGCCGAACGAGCAGTTTCACCTACTGAGTCATTGTGGGTTGGCACTGCGCGATAACCCAACAAAACGAGATTCATTTTTTTGATTTGCCTCTCTAACACTTTTCGGCATTCTTCGCGTACGCGCTCATCGGCAGGAAAGAAAATCAATCCGACTCCATACTCACCAAATCTTGGCAGACGAATTCCGATGCGAGTACATTCGCCTAGCAGAAATTCATGAGGCACCTGAATGAGGATACCAGCGCCATCGCCCGTATTAGGCTCGCATCCACAGGCACCTCGATGAGCCATGCGCGAGAGCATAGTCAGCCCATCTTGTACAATCTGGTGCGACTTTCGTCCTTTAATATTTGCAATGAAACCTACACCGCACGAATCGTGCTCAAGATCGGCTGTATATAGCCCTGAATTGTTTTCTTCTTTCAATAAATCCGTTGATAAAATGATTTTAATACGAACGCACTTGGTTAAATGTAGACAGTAAGAAGGTTCATAGAAAGTGATCGCGCGAAGAAAAAAACAAATCCTGCCTAACATTTATTAGCGGAAACGATTGTAATGGCAGGATTCAAAATTTAATTTGCCAAACAATTTTTTCACACATGGTAAAACAATACATCACCGACAATAAAGACCGATTTCTTTCAGAACTTTTTGACCTGCTCAGAATACCTTCAGTCAGTGCTGACAGCCGCCATAAAGCTGACGTGAGAAAGGCAGCGGAGTTTATCAAGGAGAAGTTGATTGACGCAGGTGCCGATCTTGCAGAAGTGAAAGACACAGCGGGTCATCCGATCGTGTACGGTGAAAAAATAGTTGATCCGGAGCTGCCGACCGTGTTGGTGTATGGGCATTATGATGTACAGCCGCCCGATCCGCTTGACTTGTGGAACTCACCACCTTTCGAGCCAGTAGTTAAAGACGAAAAAATTTATGCGCGAGGATCGTGTGACGACAAGGGTCAGGTATATATGCATATCAAGGCGATGGAGATTATGAACAAGCAAGGTGATCTGCCGTGCAACATCAAGTTCATGATAGAAGGAGAAGAGGAAGTGGGCTCTGACAATCTTGGCAAGTTTGTTAAGGCAAATAAAGAATTGTTGAAGGCGGACGTAATTCTTATTTCCGATACCGCGATCATTTCGTTGGAACATCCATCGATTACTGTGGGCCTTCGGGGATTAAGCTACATGGAAGTCGAAGTTGTTGGGCCAAACCGAGATTTGCACTCCGGTGTGTATGGTGGAGCTGTCGCCAATCCGATCAATGTGCTCTGTGATATAATCCATTCATTGATTGACGAGAATGGGCATATTACTATTCCAGGTTTTTATGATAAAGTAGCAGACCTTTCGGAAGAAGAGAGAAAGGCTCTGAATGAAGCACCATTTAATCTTGATGAATACAAGAAAGATCTGGACATCAGCGATGTGAAAGGCGAAAAAGGTTTTACCACTTTGGAGAGAACCGGAATTCGGCCAACGTTAGATGTAAATGGAATTTGGGGCGGATACACTGGCGAGGGAGCAAAGACTGTACTTCCTTCGAAAGCAACTGCAAAAATTTCCATGCGACTCGTGCCCAACCAGGTAAGTAGTGAGATAACGGAGCTATTTACAAAACATATAAATTCAATTGCTCCATCTTATGTAAAAGTAAAGGTGACTGCCCACCATGGCGGAGAGCCTGCGATGACACCAACTGACTCTGACGCCTACCAGGCTGCAAGCGATGCGTTTAAAGAGGTTTGGGGAAAGACACCGATTCCATCCCGGGATGGAGGGAGCATCCCTATTGTAGCTCTTTTCAAGAAGGAGCTTGGGCTTGATACAGTTCTCATGGGCTTCGGGCTGGACAGCGATGCCATTCATTCGCCTAATGAACACTATGGTATCAAGAATTTTTTGCTGGGAATTGAGACCATCGTGTCGTTTTATAAGCACTACGCAAAAAAATAATTTTCAGCCCGGTTCGTCTATACACGAGATGAATCTTAAGCTGTTCATTTGTGTTAGGTTCGGTAATTGGACTTCCTGAGACGGCATGTCAAAAAAATTATCGCGATCCCAAAAGCTCAAACTCCGAACACTCGGATATATCACTATTTTCTGGGGAATAGCGGCAGTCGTCTTTGGATTCGAGAATCATCTTTTCTTGCTGGCTACTCAGCAAATCGGATTTGAGCACTACGAATTTGGAATAAATCTGCTCGCTACCCTTTTGATTGTACCCTTGGCGGGCCTGCTTGGTGGCGGTACCATCGTTTATTTTTTTAAAGAACAAGTGAGGAAGTACCCGTTGTGGGTAACTATACTGGTGGATACTGTCGTGATTGTTTTGGTCATTGTGGTGGTATCGATTCCAGCCTCGCTCATTTATAATAGCATCTATTTTTCACGACCACCCTGGGATATGTTTATCCTGGTTCATGCGCTGGACTTCATGTTTAGCCTCGGGTTGATTCACACCATCGTGTTTTGGTCGATGCTGTCGGCACTTACCATGATCGTGCTGCAGGTGAATGAGAACTACGGACAAGGTGTGTTTCTCAAACTACTGAAGGGAAAATATTACAGGCCGAAAGTGGAGATGAGAATCTTCATGTTTCTTGACATCCGTGGATCCACAAGCATCGCGGAGAAACTTGGTCACGTGAAATGGTTCGAACTGCTGAGTCAGTTTTTTAGTGACATCACCGAACCGATCATAGATACCCGAGGTGAGATTTATCAATATGTGGGTGACGAGGTGATTGTTCATTGGGACCTGACTTCAGGACTTGATCAGGAGAATTGCGTGAATTGCTTTTTTGAAATCAAGAAAACTATAGAACAGAATGCTCAGAAGTACCTGGATGAATATGGGCTTGTGCCTCAGTTTAAAGCTGGCATCCACTCAGGTGATGTTACCATTGGCGAGATAGGAAGAGTAAAGAAAGACATAGTATTCACGGGCGATGTGCTGAATACAACTTCGCGGATTCAAGATTTTTGCAATGAGCTAAGAGTCGAGTTGTTGATATCCCAAGAGGTAGTGAACAAAATGCCCTCACAGAGTTTTTATCGCTACAATCCTGTGGGAGCAATTGAATTGCGAGGCAAAGAGGTTCCGGTGTCGCTCTATTCTGTGCTTACCCGGGAGCAAGCCATGGTGCTGGAAGGTGAGAAGCGAATGGTACCGGCTATTGAGACCATATAAATATGCCGCCAGCTGCCAATCACTTACCTTCAACTTTTTTAGGCGTCCCTTCGTTATTTTAGCGGCAAATTGATTTTAACACCATGATAATGCGAGCCCTTTTGTTTTTGCTTGTTGGAATTGTGCCGTTGAAGGCTCAGATATTAGAACCAGCCAAATGGTCTACCGCTACCTCAAAATCTTTGGTAAATGCCGGGGAAGAAGTAGACCTGATTTTTAATGTAAAAATAGATGCCGACTGGTATTTGTATTCGAGCGAGTTTCCGTGCGAAGACGGGCCTATAAAAACAACTTTCAATTTTCAACCCAATGCAGGATACCAACTTGTTGGAGGCATTGTACCCGTAAATCCAGTTGATAAATATGATGACATCTTTGAATGCGATGTCAAGATTTTTAAGAAGACTGCTCAGTTTATCCAAAAGGTAAAAATCCTTTCATCTTCTGCCGTCATAAATGGTGACTATGAGTATCAGGTTTGCACAGAAGTAGATGGACGCTGCGTGCCGGGCGATGGTGAGTTTTCGTTTGCCAACTTCAAAGTGAGCGGTGATTCATTGACCGCACAAACTAACACACAGGAAGGGGTTAATGAAGACGAAGTAGTTCAAACAACTACAAGTTCGGACAACAAAGGCCCCTACATCGATGAGTCGATTTTAGATGGTGAAAATACCCTCAGTGATGAATCATTTTTAGGATATCTTGTTTTTGCATTTCTTCTTGGACTCACATCGCTGGTCACGCCTTGCGTGTTTCCGATGATTCCGATGACAGTGACATTCTTTTTAAAAGAAGGACAATCGAGAAGCACCGGCATTCGCAAAGCAATTGCCTTCGGAGTTTCTATTATTCTAATCTATACTTTAGCAGGAACAGTGTTTGCATTCGCGCTCGGGGCGGAAGGTCTTAACGCATTGGCTACGCACTGGGCTCCCAATCTTTTCGTTTTCGTCATCTTCATTGTATTTGCCCTATCCTTTTTGGGATTGTTTGAGATTAACGCACCGCATCAGCTTGTAAATAAAGTGGATCAGCAAGCAGAGAAAGGTGGATGGATAGGAGTCTTTTTTATGGCGGCAACACTTGTGTTGGTTTCTTTTTCATGCACCATTCCAATCGTAGGTAATGTAGTGGTGCTGGCTGCGGGCGGGCACGTGATGAAGCCAATCCTTGCTATGTTCTTTTACGCGTTGGCTTTTGCTATCCCCTTTACATTGTTCGCCATTTTTCCGGAATGGATCAAAGGTTTACCAAAGTCAGGTGGTTGGTTGAACTCAGTGAAAGTGACACTTGGGTTTCTTGAGCTTGCTTTGTGTTTGAAATTTTTCAGCATAGCAGACCAGGCATACCATTGGGGGTTACTCGATCGCGATACAAACCTCACCATCTGGATTGTGGTTTTTGTGCTGCTTGGATTTTATTTTCTGGGGAAAATCAGACTGCCACATGATAGTCCTGTGGAAAAAGTCACTGTTGGTAGACTCTTCCTCGCCATCGCAACGTTCTCATTTGTCGTTTATTTGATTCCTGGATTGTGGGGAGCTCCGTTAAAAGCATTGGCTGGATACATTCCGCCTAAGTATACGCTTGATTTTGATTTGATTAGCGAAGAAGGGACAGGAGCAGTGTATGCGGGATGTGAGCAGCCTAAGTATGCTGAGTTTCTGCATTTACCTCACGGGCTCAATGGATATTTTGATTATGATCAGGCGATCGCTTGCGCAAGACAACAGAACAAGCCACTGTTCATTGACTTCACCGGCCACGGCTGCACCAACTGTCGTGAGATGGAGGCTGTGGTGTGGTCAGATCCGCAAGTGCTTAAGCGATTGCAAAATGATTATGTAATCGTGGCGCTATATGTAGATGACAAAACGGAACTTCCTGAATCCGAATGGTTCACATCAAGCTATGATGGGAAAGTGAAAAAGACATTAGGTAAGCAAAATGCCGATCTTCAGATTGCCAATCTCGAGAACAATGCCCAGCCGTTTTATGTGTTGGTAGGTGAAGATGAAAAGGTGTTGGCTTGGCCTTATGGCTATGACAAGAACCCGGAGAAATTTGTACGCTTTCTTGACTCAGGCATCAAAAAGTACCGCGAACTTTATAGATAGAGGCTCAATTGCCTCAATTTTAGGCAGTTATTGTTATATTTGACTTAGGTTTTCTGGCTTCTAAAGCCTCATTTTTTGAACTAATGAAAATGCTAAAATCTACCCGAGGTATTATTCTTTCCAGCCTATTGCTGCTTGGCTCTGCTATTGCGGTTGTATTGTTGGTTGATCCAACTGTATTTTCTCTTCCGCCAACTTATGAGGATGACCAGAGTGCAGAAACCAGAGTAGAACGAAACATCATTGAGCCAACTCTGCTCTACGGCATGGTGGTAGATAGCTTGCACATCACAGAAGATGTTGTAAAAAGGAACCAGAGATTCACGGACCTGCTCTCCGGCTACAATGTGAAAGCAGAAATTTACAGACAGTTTCATTTTGTTCCTCGTCAGCTTTTCGACTTTAGAAAAATTGTTTCTAATAAAAAATACACGGTCATCTCACAGCGGGATTCGCTGAAGACAGCCAAGGCTATCATCTACGAACCTAACCCCATTGACTATTTCATATTTCATTTGGACGATACTTTGCTTGTGGAGGCCTGTCATCGTGAAGTAGTGACCGAAGAGAGAACCATTACCGGTGTGATAAAATCTACATTATCGGAAACCATCGAAGATCTGGGCATTACGCATGAGCTTACCAACCGGTTTGTGGACATCTTCGCCTGGCAGGTTGACTTTCAGCGGCTCCAAAAAGGTGACAAGTTCAAGATGATCTATGAGGAAAATCTTGTTGAAGGTAAGCCAATCGGTATTGGCGAAATCAAAGGTGTGTACTTCGAGCATTTTGCAAACGGGTACTATGCTTTTCCTTATGATCAGGGTGAAGGACTGGACTACTTTGACGAAAGAGGAAACAGTCTACGTAAGGCATTACTTAAGTACCCCATCGAATTCACACGCATCAGTTCGCGTTACTCACGAAACCGTTTTCATCCGGTAGCCAAGGTCTTTAGGCCTCACCTGGGTACCGATTTTGCTGCAGACACGGGCACACCTATTCGTACTGTGGGTGATGGTATCGTGTTGGAAGCCCGTTATACTGCTGCCAATGGAAATTACGTGAAGATCAGGCACAATGCTACTTACACCACACAGTATCTCCATATGTCAAAGATTGCGTCAGGGATGAAGCCCGGAGTAAGAGTTCGTCAAGGTCAGACCATTGGATATGTGGGAAGCACGGGCCTGGCCAAGGGATCGCACCTTTGTTACCGGTTTTGGAGAAATGGTGTACAAGTAGATGCGTTGAAAGTGGAACTGCCTCCATCGCAGCCTATCAAGGATGATAGCAAAGTGTCTTTTCAACAAGTAGTAGTTGAAACCACACAAAGACTGAATGCCATTGCCTTTCCGATCGTTGAAGACGATGAAGCGATCGCGTCAGGGCAGTGATGTTTTGATTTGAACGCTAATCTTGTAATTTTTACGGGGCGTTAGCCCGTAGTTTGCGATTGGTTCACCGTGGCGGATGAGAAAACCTACCTTTTTCCTAATTCTGTTTAGCCTGCTATCGTTTGAGGTTTTTCCTCAGAGGGTTGGAGTGGTATTGAGTGGGGGTGGCGCCAAAGGCCTTGCGCATATTGGCGTGCTAAAGGCACTTGAGGAAAATGAAATCCCCATCGATTATGTTGTGGGCACGTCAATGGGAGGAATCATTGCAGGGGCTTATGCTGCCGGTATGAGCCCCGGTCAAATTGAAGATGTTGTTCTTTCTCGGCAGTTTTTGGGTTGGATCAACGGCCAATTGGAACCCGGCTACAACTACGAATACAGCAAGAATGAAACTTACCCCTCATTCGTGCGCTTCAATGTTTCTTTGGACTCTACCAACGGCTTTCTGCTGAACAGCAGCATAGCCAGTGATTTGTCGCTCAACTTTGCGTTAGCCGAGATGTTTGCGCAGGCATCAGCTATCTCAAAAAATAATTTTGATAGCCTGTTCGTACCCCTCCGGGTAGTTGCTGCTGACATTTTTACCCAAACCGAAGTTGTCTTAAAAGAGGGAGTGCTCAGCGATGCACTTCGTGCCACGCAAACGGTTCCTTTCTTCTATCATCCTATTAAAGTCGAAAACAAATACCTCTTTGACGGAGGTGTATACAACAACTTTCCCATTGATGTGATGGAGAAAGATTTTAATCCAGAGATGATCATCGGCTCAAACGTGTCATCAAAGATCTTTGAAGAGTATCCATACGAAGAGGATGATAAATTGATCTCGCGGTCCTTGCTGTATATGTTACTTGATAAGTCAAATCCTTCCGAGTTGGAAGGAAAGGGAGTTTATATCCAGCCCAACTTGAAGCCCTACACAGCGTTTGATTTCAAGTATGCAAAGAACATGATCGATAGTGGTTATCAACAAACGCTGAAGCAGATTGATGAAATAAAAAGCAAAATTGAAGACAGGCGTACGTGCGAATCTGTGGCGATCGCAAGGAACCTTTTTACTAGCCAGTCGAAGCCATGGATAATCGAAGATGTTAAGTTCAATGGCTTTAATTCAAAGCAGCAACGATATCTGAATCGATTTTTTATAAATGGAAAAAGGCCACTGTACTTCAGCGATGTTAAGAAAGGTTATTACAAATTGGTTTCAGACGACTACTTCAAGAATGTCTATCCAAGCATATTGTATGACACGGCCTCCGGCTCATTCAATTTTAGATTAGGACGCAGGCCGCAAAATAATTTTCAGGTGGACTTTGGAGGGGCGATTGCTACGCGAAGCTTTAGTACCATTTTCCTGGGGTTGAATTATTACTATTTCAATCGGGCTCTTGTACACGCAAGTGTGAATTTCTACGCTGGTAACTTCTTCAAGTCCGCTGAGATGAAGTACCGTATGGATGTTCCGAACCTTGGGCAGTTCTATGTCGAACCACAGGTAACATTCAACACATGGGATTATTTGGAGGGCAAAGATGTAATTGCCAACAATTTTTCCCCGACCGTGCTCACACGAATTGACAGGAAAATGGGGGCGAGCCTGGGCTTTCCTTTGGGTAGGCACTACAAGGCTTCGCTTCACAGTTTTTATGTCAACAACAATGATCGATTTATCAATAACAATGTGCTGACCTCGCTGGACACCTTGGATAACTTGCGGCTTTCTGGATTCAGAACTGGTGTGAGGCTGACCTCCGGCACGCTTAATCGAAAACAATATCCATCAGCTGGCAAATCATTCACTTTTGGTGCGGATTGGTTTGCAATCAGTGAAAATTTTACACCCGGAAGTACCTCTATCCTCAATCAACCGTTGAAGGAAAGTCGGTCGTGGGTGCGAGCTCGCATTACCATGGAGCAGTATTTCAAGTCAGGCTTCTATAGTTCAGGGTATTACCTTGATGGCGTCTTTTCCAATCAGCCTGTGTTCAGCAACTATCAGGGCTCACTAGTCAACGCTCCTGCTTTCCTTCCCATTCAGGATAGCAGGACTTTGTTTCTGCAAAACTTCAGGGCGTTCAACTATGTAGCGGGTGGTTGGCGAAATGTATTTACGCTTCGAAACAATTTTGATCTTCGATTAGAGGCCTATCTCTTTAAACCCTTTGAGGCGATCGTGCCGGGTCAGAACCAGGATGCTGTTCTTGACGATGAGATTACCAATATCTTCTTTGCAGGCACTGCCGGTATGGTCTACCATAGCACCGTTGGGCCCGTTAGTCTGAGTGTCAACTACTATGATGACCCAGAAAACCAATTAGGCGTTTTATTGCATGTAGGTTTTCTTCTTTTCAATAAGCCTTCTATGGAGTAATGGCTGCCCAATGTGCCTATTTCACCCTTATTTAATATAGTTAGTATCCCGGGCAGGGTGTATTATTTTTTACCGTTTTTGATTTTTTAAGTATGTTTAATCCTTAAATCGGGATTGTCCGATGTAATTCATGAAGAGATTATTACTTATTGTTTCTTTTGCAATCTCTGCACAGGGAATAGGCCTCGCCCAGGTCGTACAATGGGGATCCAAAGTCATCGATTTTTCGTCAGAGCTAACACCCGTTCAGTATGCCGCCAAGCAAATTTTGGGTAAGCCCAACGTATTGCCGGCTGGAGGTCAAAACCCTAACGCCTGGACTCCCGATAAGCCGAAAAGAAAAGAATTTATCAAGATTGGGTATGACAATCCGATCGAAGTTCAGCAGATCGCTATTGCTGAATCATACAACCCCAGTGGATTGGTGAATGTATATCTCTATGATCAGCGCGATACGGAATACCTCGTGCACACCTTTAATCCAATGTCTATTCCCCTTCAGGGGCGAATGCTCAACGTATTCGTAGAGAAGACCACCTACAAAGTAGCGGCAGTAAAGCTAGAATTTGATGGAGCGGCATTGCCAGACTATTTTTCAATCGATGCTGTTGCCATCTCCGATTCGCACTATCCAATCATCGCTAACATCTCCATTCCCGAGCTACTGAGCAAGGGTTTGGTCGTAGAGAGACTGGATGAAAATGTGAATAGCGATTTTAGCGAACTTAATCCACTACTGTCTCCTGATGGCAAAATGTTATACTTCAGTCGTAGAAACCATCCTGAGAACATAGGTGGTGTGACAGACAAAGAAGATATCTGGTATTCAGAATTGGGTCCTGATGGTAAATGGAGTTTGGCCAAAAATATGGGTCCTCAATTCAACAACGAGAACCCAAACTTTATCAATGCTGTGTCAGCGACACCCGATGGAAAGTCGGTGATTATTCTTTTGGGAAACAAATACCAGGAGAAAGGTAAGATGGTAGCCGGTGTTTCTGTAAGTGATAACCTCAATGGCAGTTGGTCGGACCCCAAACCTATAAATATTGAGAATGACTATAATTTCAATGAGAAGGCCAACTACTTTATGGCTAATACAAGAAAAGCGCTGCTGATGTCTGTGGAGCGCGAGGATACACAGGGTGGAAGAGACTTGTATGTGAGTTTTCAAAAGAATGACAGCCTATGGTCAGAGCCGCTTAACCTTGGTGATGTGGTGAATACAGCGGGCGAAGAAACGGCACCCTTCCTTGCTTCTGATAATAAGACACTGTACTTCTCGTCTGACGGATTTAGCGGGTTTGGCGGTGCAGACGTCTATATGACGAAGCGCCTTGATGACACCTGGACCAACTGGTCTGAGCCGGAAAACATGGGAGGGGACATCAATACAAAGTTGAATGATCTCTTCTTCAATATTCCATCAACCAGCGAGTATGCATACTATTCACGAGAGGTAGCGATCGACAACGCTGATGTATACCGCGTGAAGTTGCCTGTCTTCATGAGTCCTGAGCCGATCGTAGTGGTGAAAGGCAAACTGATTGATGCGAAGACAGGTGAACCTATTGCTGCGAAGATCATTTACGAACAGCTTCCTGAAGGAAAAGAGATTGGTATCGCACAGTCCAATCCTGAAACCGGAGAGTATGAAATTCATTTGCCTGGTGGCCATCTATATGGTGTGCGTGCAGAGGCAAGCGGTCACATCTCCGAAAACCAAAATCTTGATCTGCGGAACGTAACAAAAGACGGACAAGTGCAAGTACAAAATATGCAGCTTGAGCCGATTGAGGTCGCTAAGATTGAGCCTGATGCAACCATCACATTGAATAACATCTTCTTTGACTTTGATCAATCAACGCTCAAGCCTGAGTCTTTCCCTGAGCTGAACAGAATAGTAACGTTAATGGGAGAACGCGGGACACTTGAGGTTGAGATTGCTGGTCACGCTGACGCTACAGGACCTGCGGAGTACAACATGAGCTTGTCGGAGAGAAGAGCGAAATCTGTGGTACGTTATTTGACTGAAAAAGGAGTAGCTGAAAATAGAATTACTGTTTCCTTCTTTGGAGAAACCAAACCGATTGAGTCCAATGAGACCAAGGAAGGCAGAAGGAAAAACAGACGTGTTGAATTCAAGATTCTGAAATTATAGGAAGTAGATAAGCCATGAATGGAAACGTTATGAAGAAGACATTTTTATTTGTCTGGGTTATCGCGGCAGCCAGTGCCTCTACTTTCGGGCAGGCTGCCGATACCTTGATTTACGCTTCGGGAAACATTACCAGCGCAGAAACCAAGGAGCCGGTGACGGCAAGGATATCGTATCAAAGTCTACCTTATGGAAGCGTGGTGGGTACTCTTAGTGGCACCAGCTACCGATTTCCGATGTTTGATAAAGAACGGTATTCCATTACGGTAGAAGCGCCGGGATACGCACCGTCAAAATATATGCTTGACCCTGCGGAAGCAGATGACTCAAGGAGAGTACTGAAAGACATCGAACTTGGGCTGCCGCAGGCTGCTTCAGATGTAGCTGATGATACGCACACTGAAGGCAAGGTTTTGGTTTTGAAAGAACTGATTTTCCAACAGGGAAGAGCAAAGATCAGCGAAAGTTCGTTTACTGAATTGGATAAAGTGGTGGTGATGATGAATCAAAATCCAAACATGATTATCCAGCTAGAAGGGCACACAGATACCAGAGGGGATCCCAAGGCAAATCTTAAGCTCTCGCAAACACGTGTGGATGCTGTGAAGGATTATCTGGTGTCCAAGGATATTCCAAAGAGCAAGGTAAAAACAAAGGCGTTTGGTGGAACACAGCCTATCTCAAACGAAAATACTGAAGAGGCACACCGACTCAACCGAAGAGTGGAGCTAAGGATTCTGAGGAATTGATTACGGTTGCTGAAAGCGCTGTGCTATCTGGAATCTGCTAGTTGATACTTCATCAGATTCTTTTGCATTTTCTAACTCAGCAGTAGCGACAACATCCATTAAAAGGACTTCCATTTCCTGGATTCTCTCCGAGTGGTAATACTTACGCGCGAGGTCAAGATTCTTGATGGCTTCCATCCATTGCTGATTGTTGAAAGCTTTCACGCACTGATTATAGTAAAGTAGGCCTGTTAGTTCGTTCATGGAAACTTCATTGAACAATAGGTATCCCGATGCAGCCTGGTTGGCAAGTACCACCTCAGCATCCTTTTTGTATTGCGCAATTCTATTCGTAATTCTTTCTTGGTTGAACTCAAAACCACCAATTGGATCTGTTGACTCCATTAGAATCTGACCTTCATCTGAGTTAATCAGCAAGAAGATATGATAGTTAGTTTCGATGACGGTGTGTGTATAACCAAGCTCGGTCAGTACCACGCTGTACAATGCCGTGGCTGTCAGGCAGTCGTACCGCCCTGACTCAAATAACTCACCAAATGTGGCATACTGATCGTACTGCTTAAGAACTTGACGGTGAGTGAGATTAAATACGTTTCTGAGAAATTGACGGTCTGATTTCCTCTCTTTTTCGTCCAATTTGGCAATGAGAGAACCAAGTTTTTCCTGGGCAAACTGTTCGTTTTTAAGGCTGGACGTCTGCAAATAGCTGGTAAATTGACCTTCGCCCTGGGCAAATGCCAGGTTCAAGGAGCCAACAAAAACCGCAAATTTTAGCCAGAATCGCACTTTTTATAACTGATGTTAACCTCAGGTAATACTAAGATAACATTCACGTAACATATTGACAATGCTGTTAACATTATGGTAACATTGGATAAGGGGCTGAAAATTGAATAGATTGAAATTATGATGACGGAAACCCAGGTAACAAGCACTCCCAAGTTCTCGATAGCTACCCAGTTTGATGAGTTAAAGCGAAAGAGTGCGGACCTAAAGAGGGAAGCAATGTCAACTCGCAAAGCGAGGCTCTCAAAGTTGCTTCATTGGTTGATGTCAAATCGACAAAGAGTTAAAGAAGCTGTATTTGCCGACTTCAGGAAGCCTGAGGTAGAAGTTGATATCTCGGAGGTTTATCCCGTGATCGGTGAGATAAAACATACCCTGAAAAATCTTGACCGTTGGAGTCAGCCAACCAAAGTTGATGCACCAATAAACTACCTGGGCACCTGGTCTGAGATTCAGTACGAACCCAAAGGCGTGTGCCTGATTATCTCACCGTGGAATTTTCCATTTAATCTCTGCATCGGGCCATTGGTGTCATGTCTTGCAGCGGGCAATGCAGCGTTGTTGAAACCATCGGAGGCAACGCCTCATACTTCGCGATTAATTGCTGAGATGGTAAAAGAAGTATTCGATGGCGAAGTTGTGGTGGTGGAGGGTGACAAGGATGTGGCTGCCGCTTTACTTGAGCTTCCATTTGATCACATATTTTTTACCGGGAGCCCAACAGTTGGTAAAGTCGTAATGCGTGCTGCAGCCAATCACCTCACGTCAGTCACATTAGAATTGGGAGGCAAGTCACCGGCAATCATTGATCGTTCAGCAAGGTTGAAGGAAGCGGCTAAACGGATCGCCTTCGGCAAATTTCTAAACAACGGGCAGACATGTATTGCTCCAGACTATGTGTTGATACACGAGGATAAAAAGGAAGAGTTTATCGCCCACTTAAAATCCGAAGTTACATCCTTCTTCGGGCAAGGACGAAAGATTAATGAGGAGTCGGATTCTTACGGCAGATTGGTGAACGAGCAGCACTTTGGCAGATTGAAAGAGATGCTTGAAGATGCTATAGAACGTGGCGCAAAGCTTGAATATTCGGGTGAAATAAAACGAGAGACCAGGTTCTTCCATCCGGTAATTATGACAGGAGTATCGATGGATGCAAAGGTGATGACCGAAGAAATCTTCGGGCCAATCCTGCCCGTGCTCACATTTAAGGATCAAAGGGAGGTGGTTGAAATTGTGAACAATAAGCCAAAACCGTTGGCACTTTACATTTTTTCAACAACCAGAAAATTCAAGGACTTTATTCTCGGTGAGACTTCCAGTGGTACGGTGTGTATCAATGACTGCGTCACCCAATTTACACATCCCAACCTTCCCTTTGGGGGGGTGAACAATAGCGGAATTGGAAAGTCACACGGCTATTACGGATTTGTAGCTTTTTCAAACGAAAAACCCGTTTTAAAACAGAAAAGAGGCTTTGCCTTGGCATACCTTTTTCACCCCCCGTTTTCAAAACGCATGCGTACGCTGCTGGAGCCTATTATCCGTTGGTTTTAGGCAAGTTTCCGGTTATTCCTGCGTTAAATATTACTGCACGCTTTTTGCGTTGACCCAGGTCAACAACAGATTTACTAATTTTGTCTTCCTTTCTGAATCGGGAATTAATCTGCGTGATTTAACTAGATGTAGTTTATGAAAGTCATTAAGTGGGTACTCATTGTCTTAGGCGGTTTTATCGTCCTGTTTGTTGCTGCTGCCATCCTCGTTCCAATAATATTTAAGGACGACATCAAAGCGCTGGTGGACAAGGAAATCGCAAAGTCAGTGAACGCTGATGTGATTTTTGAGGCTGACAACTTCGACCTGACGCTATTCAGAAATTTCCCCAACGCAACCGCGGAGATCAAAGAATTAGGCGTATTTAACCGTGCACCTTTTGAGGCAGTTCCATTGTTTGTGGTAGAGCGCCTGGACGTAGAAGTAAACCTCAAGGACTTGCTTTTTGGAGATGAACTAAGGCTGAAGGGGATAACATTGGTGAGGCCACAGATAACAGTAAAAGTATTGGAGGATGGAAGAGCAAATTGGGACATTACATATCCTTCAACAGATACCGTGGTAGTAGAGGAGGAAGGATCAGGTGCGTTTTCGTTTGGTATCGATCATTGGGAGATAGTAGATGGAGATGTTATTTATGACGACAAGTCTATTCCCTTTGCGCTTTCGCTGAAAGGACTTAATCACACAGGCAGTGGTGACTTCAATGAAACAGCATTTGACTTGCGCACCAAAACTCAATCAGACACCCTCTCCGTTGTTTTTGATGGTGTTGAATATGTAAGCAACAAACGCCTACAGGCGGACATGGTGCTTGGCATTAGTGAAGAATACACGAAATATACTTTCAAAGAAAATTCAGCCAGACTCAATGACTTTGGACTGGCATTCGATGGCTGGTTTAAAATGAATGAGAGCAGCTATGACATGGACATTAACTACAAAACGGAAGAGAGTACGTTTAGGAGTTTGCTCTCACTGGTGCCCGGCATTTACACAAAAGATTTTGGAAGTATCGAGACGAATGGAAATGTGGCTTTTACCGGTATGGTTAAGGGCAGTTTTTCAGATACACAGATGCCAGCTTTTAATCTTGACGTGAAAGTGAATGAGGGTATGTTTAAGTATCCTGACTTGCCTTCTGCGATCAGCAATATCAATCTTGACTTATTGGTTGACAACAAAGATGGAGTGATAGAAAACACGGTTGTCGACATGAAGAAACTCCATCTCAATTTTGGCAACAATCCTGTTGATGCAAGGCTATTAATTGAGAACCTGCGGAACTACAAAATGGATGGTAACGTGAAAGCTAAATTGAACTTAGCCGAGCTGAACAAAATGTTTCCGATGGAAGGGTTGGACATGCGCGGCACGTTCAGTGTGGATGCAACGGCTAAAGGTGTTTACGACAGCATTAAGAAAGTGATTCCTGCGATCGATGTAGCCATGTCGCTCAACGATGGATTTGTAAAGTCTGCAGAATTTCCGCTTCCTATCGAGGATCTGCATTTCACGTCAACCGTGAAAAACACCAGTGGGAAAATGGCTGAGACCTTGATTAACGTAAAGGATCTTGCCATGACTATGGATGGAGAAAAGTTTGTGGCCAACATGACGATTCAGAATCTTGACGACTATAACTGGGACGTACAAGCTAATGGTGGAATCGACCTGGAGAAGATGACCAAAATTTTCCCGATCGAAGGCATGACATTGGCCGGTAAGGTTAAAGCCGACATTCAAACCAAAGGAAGGATGTCAGATCTTGATGCGCAGCGGTATGATAAACTACCAACAAGTGGAACGGCTTCACTGGAGAATTTCAAATACAGCGCTTCGGATTTGCCTTATGCTGTTACAATCACAAAATCTGAGGCAGTTTTCGATCCACGAAAGATTGAACTAAAAACGACCTCAGGAACCATCGGAAAGAGTGACTTCACCGTGAGTGGGCTAGTGAGCAACTACATTGCTTATATGTTTGGCAACAATGAAACGATACGTGGAGACGTGTCGTTCCAGTCAAGCCTTTTAGACTTGAATGAATTTATGACCGAAACAGAGGAGACTGCTACGACCACTGAAGAGGAGGCGTACGGTGTAATCCCGGTTCCGGAAAATATAGACTTCGTGCTTCATTCTTCCATCAAGACGGTTAAGATGATGGACTACACCATCACCAATGCATCGGGTGATGTGATCGTAAAGAATGGAATAGCCAACTTAAATGGATTGAAATTCAACATGCTGGGAGGGTCATTCCTTCTCAGTGGTGCTTATAACACCAAAGACATCAACCATCCGAAGTACGACATGACGCTGAAGATTCAAAACCTGGCAATCCAGCAAGCAGCGAGCTCGTTCTCCATTGTTAAGACGTATGCTCCTATCGCAGGTCTGGTCAGCGGGGACTTCAGCACCGATTTTAAAATCAGCGGTGAACTCCTTCCCACTATGATGCCTAATCTTGCAACTGTAAATGGAGACGGTCTGATCAAAGTTGCCCAAGCTGCACTTACTCAGTCTAAGCTGGTATCAGGTGTTACTTCGCTCACTAAGTTAAGTGATACTGATAAAGTAACCTTGAGTGATGTGCTGATGTCAGCTGCGATTAGTAATGGACGGTTCAGCGTACAACCTTTTGATGTTAAGTTTGGAAACTACATGACCAATGTTTCTGGAAGCACAGGGTTAGACGGATCTATTTCCTATAAGCTGAATATGAAAGTGCCTGCAGGAAAGTTGGGAAGCCAATTACAATCTACGTTGGGTCAGTTTACAGGGAATACAAACTCATCATCGGAAATTACGCTTCCATTATCAGTAGGCGGCACGTATGACGACCCCAAGGTGATTCTATTAGCTCAAGAACAAAAGCAACAGGTAAAAGAAGCCGTCACTAATGTGGTGAAAGAGAAAACCACGGAAGTGGTGAAGGAGGTAATCAGCGGTGGCGATGCCAAAGAGGCAATTTCAAACCTGCTGAAGACACCGGCAAAAAAGGATTCTGCACAACAGACTCAGACACAGCAAAACCAGACCCAAACTCAGCAACCGCTTGATACGCTGAAGAAGGATGCTGCCCAGCAGCTACAGAATAAGCTAAATAGCCTGTTGAAGAAAAAAAAGAACAACTAGTTGCTTACTGTTTGTACTCAAGCCATCGGCTGAGAAATAAATCATAGACCTGCAGGTAAGTGCCTTCATTATTGCTTTCGCGGAAAATCATTTCTTTGTCGAGAAGTGATTCAAGCGATCGTTTTACGGTAGCGGGGGAGCCCAGATCATACTGCTGAATGAACCCCATGGCTGTTGGGGCAAACACGCGGCCTTCTTTAGCAATTGCTTTGAGCAGAGACCATTGAGGGCCAGTAAGTAATTCACGAAAAGTGAAATACACAGCTTCATTCTCTTTAAAGATTTTTTCAATCACAGACTGAACAGTGTCTTTGACAATTTTTTTAGAACCTGATTGGTAGAGTCGATTACAAATCGACTGTACATAGAAAGTATGTTGACGAGACCAGTCGAGGATATAGTCAATCTCTGCGCCATCAATTGTTATCCCGCCTTTTTTGAAATGATGTGTGATGAATTTCGCGTAAGCATCTTTATCAATCGTGCCGATAGGTAACATCTGCGTGCTGGCATAGAAGGGTCGCTTGGCTGAATTAAATATTTCAAGCAGCAGGTGTTTTTGGCTTCCGCAAAAAATAAAATTGACGTTTTTTAACAACTGGATTTCTGATCTCAACCAAGCCTCCGTTGATGTTTCCGGGTAACGGGTGATTTGCTGGAACTCATCAATGGCGATCACCGATTTCTTGCCGCTCTCATCCAGGAAATTGAATAGACTTCTGATCGTGGCCTGTTGCTCTTCAGCCCGCACCATATCAAGAGACAGTTGAGGGAGCCCACTGAACGGGTCAAAGGAAACCTGTGGCCTCAAGCCTTTGATCCACTGCCACATTTTTTTGCCAAGCGATGTGTTTTCGGGAAAGGTTTGAACGAGGGCTGTAGCGAGTTGGTTGGTAAACCCCTTCAGATCCGAGGTGGGCATGATATCGATGTAAAGCGTTTGATAAGCCTTTTCGCTGGATAGCTTGTGAAAAAGATGCCGGATCAAGGCTGTTTTGCCCATTCTTCGAAGTGAAAACAAGGTCACATTTCTGCCTCCACCGATAGCTGAAAGCAGCTCCTGGGTCTCCTCCTGCCGGTCGCAGAAGTATGAAGGGCCGAGGTACCCTGAGACGGGAAATGGTGTAATAACTTTGGCCATGCGCTCAAAGGTACAAAATGCATTATACAAAATGCATTATACAAAATGTTTAATCTATTATTTTACTTTGCTGAGTTCCGGCCCGGAAAAGAATCCTTCCTTGATAAGCTGCATGAGTTGTGCGGCTGTGGGCCTGATTTGATAAAAGGTATCTTCGTCACGATGGATTTCTTTTACCTCAAGCTTCCTGGAGATCTTGCGTAGCATTTCTTTGCGCTTGGCATCATCCTGAATGTCCATCGAAAGGAACTCAATGCCACCATAGGATTTTTGTCGCACCAGGCGAAGCACCCATTGATCACCAGATTTGAAGTTGACGAAATAGTAATTTTGATAAAACTTAACGACAAGTGAATCGCTTATATGACCACTTCCCAACCAATCTTTGTCTTCTTTGTCTTTGAAGTGATAGCCCCACGACTCGATAATTAAAGTGTCGGACTCCTCGCCAGTTATTTCGTCATAGGAAAGATAGTGCCCCTGAAGGTTAACAGGGATTTCAGTCAGCGCGGGTACACCGGCCGGCTGAGGTTCCTTAAATGACACTTCCTTGCAGGAAACCAGCAGCAGAAGCCAGAAGGCAATGAGTGAGCAGATACGCATTCAAACACCTTTAATGTTGTAAAACTACGCATTTGTATCACCAGATAGGAATTGGGGATTACTAAAAAAGGGTGGTTTAAACCACCCTGTTCATTAATAGTGCAAAGACCCAACTTTCAATCAACCGCCACCAGTATTGGCTGTGGTGCCTTCCACTGACTTCAAATCACCTTCTGGTGAATAGGTAATAATTATATTGTCACTTCCCTTCTTCTTTGATCTGAATGAAAATGACACGGGCTCAAATCTTTGATAGGTTCTTCCTTTTTCCGGCTGCTCAATGTAAGTAACTGTCCATCTTCCATCGTCCGGCTTTATATTATTGGCAAAATCTACCTCAAATGAATTCAATATCATGATTGGCACTTCATCCACTTTTAGACTTTTGGTTTTAGGATACAACAGACTTTGGGCTTGTGCAAAGACGGAGCCACTGATGAAAACAAACATCACAATACACAACATAAGCTTTTTCATAACGACACAATTTTTGTTTCAAAAATGATTGATAATAAAAACGTAAGATTACATCTACAGGAAGTCAATCCTGCGCATACGCTCCGGAGACAAGCACATAATGCACTGTTATTACCAACGTGAACATCAAGGGTTTGGTTTGCAATCGCCAGCCCCATTGATAATCAGTTCGCATGATTGATTAATGGTAATGCTCAAGTTTAAACGGGATCGAGTTAAACCAATTCACCGATTAATTTTACACCGAAATCGTATATTCAACCCAGATATAAATAATACACATGCAATCCAGACTTTTATTCATTTTCCTTGCTTTCGCAATCCCTTCATTTGCGCAAAAGGCAAAGCCAACTACCGACTACCAAAGGGATATGGATAAGTTGGTCAAGCAGAAATCAATTGTGAGGGCATTTCAGATCATAGATGAACTGGAGCCTGATACGAGACGTGATCATATCCTGTTGACTGAGATTCCAGCTCCGCCATTTAAAGAGATGGAACGCGCAAAGCAGTATGCGAAAATGCTAACTGACGCTGGTGCTGACAAGGTTTGGATTGATGAAGAGGGCAACGTGATTGCTGAGCGGAAAGGAAAAAAGGGAGGACGCACGGTTGGCCTGGATGCCCATTTGGACACGGTATTCCCTGAAGAAACAGATGTGAAAGTAAAGATAGTAGGGGATACGCTGAAAGCGCCAGGCATTGGTGACGACACGAGAGGACTTGCGGCAGTACTCACAACATTGAGAGCCTTGGAGAAAGCGGGAATTGAAACTGAGGCTGATCTTCTGATCGTAGGCACTGTTGGAGAAGAAGGCTTGGGTGACCTGCGCGGAATGAAATACATTTTCAACAATTCGGATCTAAAAATTGATTCGTGGATTGCCGTTGATGGTCGCGACATCGGAAGAATTGTATCTGGTGGTCTTGGCTCGGTAAGATATAAGGTGACATTCGAAGGCCCGGGAGGTCATTCCTGGGGAGCTTTTGGATTGGGAAATCCCCACCATGCAATAGGAAAGGCGATAGATTATTTCTCAGAAGCTGCTGGACAATTTACTGCTACAGGGTCGAAGACGAGTTTCAATGTTGGGCGAATGGGCGGAGGCACATCCGTGAACTCAATACCCTTTGAGTCGTGGATGGAGGTCGATATGCGTTCAGTTGATCCAGAGCGATTGAGAAAAATTGATTCCATTTTCAATGCATCTATGCAAAAGGCACTCGTTGACTACAACAAGAATATCAAGCGCGGTCCCGCATTGACTGTGAATGTTGAGAAAATTGGATCACGACCTTCTGGTTTCCAATCAGATGATCTTCCATTGGTTCAACGTGCCATGGCTGCAGCCAAATTGTTTGTAGACGATGTAGCTACCGGGCCTAGCTCAACAAATTCTAATATTCCCATTTCAAAAGGAATCCCCGCTGTTACGCTTGGAAGTGGAGGCGATGGAAACGGTGCGCATGCGTTGCACGAATGGTGGGTCAATAACAAAGGAGCAGATGCAATTAAGTTCATCCTGCTGGTGACCGTAGCCGAAGCAGGTCTTGCTAAATAGATTTTGATCGATCGAACAGCAACTTAGGAGCTGCTACAATCAAGGGTATTCCGTAAAAAAGAATCATGGCGTAAGCCATAAACGTATATCCTTTGGCAATCAAGTCGATGATGCCAACCTGTGCGAGGATCATAGCAGCAATCAGGGCGATGGTTGAAATCATCGCTTTTTTTAGTCCCGATAGATGATTGCCTGTGGCCAGCTTAATGTCTACTTCAACTCGCCCGATGAACGCGTGAATCACTCCTGTCGCAGTCTCCACAAGCGTCCAGCCTACCACAATTCCGAAAATGATCACATAAGACGACCCGAATGACTCCAGCATTTTTAACCATGGAACCGTGGCATCCAGCACATCATGCGAAGGATAATACGCCATGATTGCAAAGTAGGTTAAGAACCAAGGGATGGTCATCAACAATCCGGCAATGATTCCTGCAATCACACTTTCTCTTCGCGATTGAATATTCTTTACAGTAAAAAAAGTGGAGGGGTATACTCCAAGATTGTAACCAACGTAAGTAATGCCAATCCAAATTAAAAGCCAAGTGCCTCTGGATTCCTCATGATAAGATGTGTTCCACTGCGTAAACACATTGACGATTGAGTCGGCATGTGTTGAATACACGGAGAAACTGAATAAAGTATAAGCAAGGAATAAGGCAATAGTCCCAATGGTCTTCATCCTGGCAATAAAGGATTCTCCCATGTAGTTAAGGAAACCAACTAAGACGATAATAAGTACGACACCAACCCAAACGCCTAACCCCAGAGTGTTATGAAGAATCTCGCCAGCAGCTGAAGCCATCACCGCGATAATAAGTATGCCGAGCATCAGATAGGAAAGTTCGTACAGTACCCATCCGCGCCCTATGAGCTTCTTTAATAATGATTTGTAGTCGAAGACATGCCAGATACGACAGGCTTCAAATGAAAGAATTGCAAGTAGAGAAAATCCTAGAAAAATCGCGACTCCGCTAATCCAACCACTTGCGCCAAATTGACCACCGTACTCAACAATTTCCCGTCCTGTTGCAAAGCCACCACCAATCAGTACTGATTGAAGAATGATACCCGGAAGAATGAGCCGTGAAAGGTGTTTCAAACGCTGGAGTTAATCGAGATCGATGTCATGGATATTGAGCCCATGATAGTTTTGTCATTGAAGACCTGGACGTTTTCATCATTCTCTTTTAACGCCAAGATATATAAAAGTGGCAGGTAATGCTCCGGTGTTGGAATGGAAAGTTGCATCGCCTTTCCTCCTGAATTGTAGTTAACAAGCGAAAGGTGATCGCCTTCGCTGATGTATTTTTTCATTTTCTCGTTCGCCTCTTGTGCCCAGTCATAACCTTCGTTGGGTTTGCCCCAATCCAGAATCCGAAGATTGTGAATCATGTTACCACTTCCGACTATCAGCACACCTTTTCTGCGAAGTGAATTGAGTTCTTTAGCTAATGCGTAGTGATAAGAAGGAGGCTGAGTTGAGTCTAGACTCATTTGTACAATAGGCACATCGGCATTTGGGAAGAGATGCTTTACAACACTCCATGCTCCATGATCGAGTCCCCATTCATGATCAAGTTCAACTTGTGTTGACGTTATAGTCTGCTTCGTTTCTTCCGCAAGCTCGGGACTACCAGGTGCGGGATAATCAACTTCGTATAATGCCTTGGGGAATCCATGAAAGTCGTGGATGGTGCGTGGATGAGGCATGGCGGTCACCTGTGTTCCTTTTGTTTCCCAATGGGCAGAAATGCAAAGTATGGCATTTGGTTTCTCCAATTTCTCCCCCGCTTTCCTCCAGCCTTGAACGAATTCGTTGTCTTCGATTGCATTCATGGGGCTTCCGTGCCCGAGAAACAGCAATGGAAACTTTTCACTTGATGTGAAAGAATCGGTTAAACTATTTAAAGCCTTTAGGCTCATTTCTCTTTCATTAATTTTTCTAACCCCTCGGGTGTTCTCGGCAGCACCTTTGTAATTAACTCATGTCCGTCTTCAGTTACCAATACTTCATCTTCAGTGAATACCGATATGCCTTTGTCATGATTATAATACCAGGGCTCTACGGTGAACCACATCCCCGGTACAAGTTCAGCTTCCGGGTCGTTAGGGTCGCCACTGCTCATGCCGAGGTGATGGCCAAAGTGCAACCCGACTTGCATGTACTTCTTTTCGTTATCAGGGATCGCTTTGTCGGCTGCAGCTTTCAAATCTGCAAATGTGTTCCCGGGACGGATGGCAGCAATGATCGCATCGGAAACCGCGATTTCCATTTTTAAGATCCTTTTTTGCTCCTCCGAAAATTTGCCAGACACCGGGAAGGTTCTGCCCATATCGCTTACATAATAATTGTATTCACAACCCACATCGAAGATGACAAGTTCACCGGCATTCATTTTTCGGTTTCGTCTTTCATAATGAGCCGCGAGAATTCGCCACGGCCACAAAGAATTAGGTCCTGACTTGATGATTGACGCAAAAGGAAGTCTTGGTGATCCTTGCCGTTTGAATTCAGCTTCTAACTCTGCCTCAAGCGTCCGCTCATCAACACCGGGTTTTATCGACTTTGCCGCAACACGTATGCTGGTCATGGTGATGTCGGCCGCTTTTCTCAGCATCTCTATTTCATGGTTTGACTTTACCATGCGCAACTTGGCAATCATAGCATATGCGTTTTGCAAAATTGCTTTCGGGAAATTTTGCTGTAGATGATGTATTAACATCTGCTCAACACTCCATGAGCTGATGAAAGAGGTTTCCAGAAGTGAGATATTACCATTGCCACCATTGTCAATGAAAAAAGACCTGTTAGCTGCGATTGTTGAATTGATAAATGCATCTAAAGTTTCGATGTCTCGAAAGTCATCAATTCCAGTTTTAGCTTTTAGTTGATCATCGGCCAATAGAACACGGCCTGGGAAATCATTTTTCCGACTTACGTTTTCGAATCGGAAATCACGCTTGGGAAGAAACAGGATCACTTCATTTTCATATCCATCCAGAACTAGCATTGAGTTTGGTATCTCTAGTCCCGTGAAGTAGTTGAAGTCGTCCAGTTGCCGGAACGTTTCGCCATGTGACAATCCGTCACTGGACGGGCAAAGAAATATCCCCTTGCCCTTGATCAACTCAAGCATCTTTGCCCTGCGCTGCTGATACTCTTCCGCAGGAAATGGCAAGTTGGTCCACTCAAAGTACGGTTGCTCCTGGGTTTGCGCTAGTACTATGATTGAGTTGGCTATAAAAAGGAGGAGGTAAATGACGCGCATAGCGGACGGTGTGGGTCGAGTATTGAGGTCTACAAATAAAGGAATTGGTAGCCACAAAATTCAGATTCCATCAGTGTAATTCATCCTTGTGAATTGCGGTTAATCTGTTACTTTGGTTTAATCTAAACCCAACAGCTATGAGATTTCTTGCCACAGTTCTCCTTTCTTTTTTCCTGACAATTGCGTTCGCGCAAGCGCCTAAATGGTCTACTAAAAAAGTCACCGCGATAAAAAATGAGGCTGCCCAAAAAATTCAGGACCGCTCGAAGATGGCGCAAGTGATGGTCGACAAAGTATTCAGTTTTGCGGAACTCGGCTTTCAGGAGTATGAGACATCGAAATACATAACGGGTATTTTGAAAGAGAATGGGTTTACAATTGAAATGGGTATCGCTGGCATACCGACCGCATGGATGGCGAAGTGGGGCAATGGCAAGCCGGTAATCGCTTTAGGCAGTGATGTGGATTGTATTCCGAAAGCATCGCAGAAACCTGGAGTGGCTTACCATGATCCGATTGTGGAAGGAGCACCCGGTCATGGAGAAGGACACAACTCGGGGGTACCGATGAATGTGCTTGCTGCAATCACGGTGAAAGAAATTATGGAAAGAGAAAAATTGCCCGGCACGTTAGTGATTTGGCCAGGTATTGCGGAGGAACAATTGGGAACAAAAGCATACTTCACTCGCGATGGATATTTTGATAACGTTGACGTTTGCTTATTTGCACACGTAGGTTCAAATCTAAATGTATCATGGGGAGTAGCGTGGGGAACTGGTTTGATTTCCGTGGAATACACTTTCAGCGGAGAGTCGGCTCACTCTGCAGGAGCGCCATGGCGTGGCAGAAGTGCAGCGGATGCCACGGAGTTGATGAGTGTAGGATGGCAATATCAACGCGAACATTTGGAGCCACTCCAAAGATCGCATCACATCATTTCCAACGGTGGCGATCAGCCTAATGTCGTTCCATCAAAAGCCAGCATCTGGTTTTATTATCGCCAGATCACTTATCCTGAAATCATGGAGTTGTATGAAAAGGGCAATAAGATCGCAGAAGGGGCTGCGATGATGACGGGTACGACCGTGGAAAGAAGAATATTGGGATCGGCATGGCCCCGCCATTTCAATAAGACCGTAGCCGAAACTATGTATGAGAATATTAAAACTGTTGGACTTCCGCAGTGGAGTAACGAGGACCAAATGCTGGCGAAGGCAGTACAACGCGAGGTGAATTCAAAAAGAGATACTACCGGTATGCCATCGAAGATTGACGAACTTCGCGGCCCCATTACCTCTCCGCAAAGTGGCGGTTCCGATGACATTGGAGATATTTCATGGAAGGTGCCAACGGTGACTTTGAGTTATCCATCCAACATACCTGGTCTGCAAGGACATCATTGGTCAAACGCGATTGCTATGGCAACACCAATTGCGCACAAAGGTGTAGTTGCAGGGGCAAAAGTACAGGCCATGACTATTCTTGACTTGGTAACGAAGCCTGAGCTGGTAGAAAGCGCGTGGAATTATTTCAAGAATGAGCAGAGCAGCAAAATCAAGTACCAACCAATGATTGGCAAGGACGACAAGCCTGCGACTTACCTCAACGAGAGTATCATGAAGGAGTTCAAGCCTGAACTTCAGAAATATTACTACGATGAGACAAAGTACGGAAGCTATCTGGAACAATTGGGAATAAAATATCCGACTCTTCGTCAGAACTAGTCTTCTTCTTCATAGAAGTCGATGAGCGACCCAAAGTAAGTTTTGTTCCAACCTTCCACGATGTCTTCATAAGCTTCGTCTGGAATATTGGTGTGTCTCAACTCTATTGAAGTGCCGCTATCGTGTTGGTGCAGTTTAATGGTGACAATGGAGTCTTCAGGTTGATCACCAAAGTACCAATGCTGAACTATTTTTTTATTGGGTTCGAACTCCAGGTTCTTGCCAACAATACTTCCCTCCCAAAGTGAAAACTCTGAGCCAGGTGCTGTTGACATCACTGCTTCCTCGCCAGTCCATAGATGTAATGTATTTGGATGTGTGAGCGCGAGATAAACATCTTCAGGCGGAGCCGGAACAATAAAGTATTTTTTATAGTCTTTCATTTCGTGATTTGAAACCTTTTGTTGGATAACACGTGATTGGGTGGATTATGTGCATTCACGATCAAATGTGTCGTTTTAATTCCGGAAAAGCCGCATTCGGCACTGCAATTGCTTAGTGAGAGGCACCTTCAAATTTTATTAACTTTGAATTCGAAAAAAATCAATTACCTGATCAGTATGATGCGTGCAAAGTACCTTTTAGTAGCAGGATTAGCCTTTTCTCTTGGCTCATTTTCTGCGTCAGGCCAATTGTTGAATAAAATAAAACAAAAGGCATCTCAAAAAGCTGAACAAGCCCTGGACAAAAAACTCGGTTTGGGCGGCAATCAAAA
This sequence comes from Cyclobacteriaceae bacterium, assembly GCA_050185175.1. Taxonomy (GTDB): domain Bacteria; phylum Bacteroidota; class Bacteroidia; order Cytophagales; family Cyclobacteriaceae; genus ELB16-189. The sequence goes on along the minus strand of JBFWZR010000003.1, from coordinate 12,343 downwards.
TAACCCGAACAACCCCGGAGGACAAAATGGGGCTGGAGGCCCCGGCAATAACGGAGGTCCTTCAAACAACTCCGGTGGTGGCTTGATCACCACACCACCAGACGTAAATCAAAATATAGCTGACGCGCAAACTGCATACAAATCTGGAAGCTATGGAGAAGCACGGTACTCGGTTCAGCAGGCAATGCTGGGTGTGGAAATGGAAATTGGAAATAAAGTACTTGAGTCTTTACCTGAATCAATTGCAGGGTTGCCAAAGGAATCATCTGCCGACCAGGTGACGAGCACCGGTTTTGGCTGGGTAGGCCTTACTGTTCATCGGGAATATAACAATGATGACAAAGAGTTTCGCGTGACTGTTGCAAACAATTCAGCGTGGATGTCCGCAATTAATATGTACATGTCTAGTGGGGGCTACTCACAAACAACCGGGGGAGAACAAAATTGGAAGCAAACCAAATTAAAAGGACACCGCGCAATCATTGAATACAATGAAAGCAGTGGGTACAAATTAAGTGTACCGATTGGTCAGACGTCACTCATTGTATATGAAGGCGTAAACTTTGCCAGCGAACCTGACATGATGAAAGCATCGGAGGAGGTTGATATTGATGGAATCAAAGCAATGCTGGGAGAGAAGTAAACATTCAATGAAAAACTTTATGAAGAAATTCACATACATATTCATCCTTGTTGCTGGTTCACTTTCAGCACAGGATTTTGACAAGAACGTAGCATCTGCCAAGTCATCATACGCTTCCGGAGACCTTGAGAACACGAGATTTGCTTTAGAGCAAGCACTTCATGATCTGGATGTAATCATAGGACAAGAAATTATGAAAATGCTACCCACCAAATTGGGCAGCCTGGACTATGATGCAAAATCCGACAACGTGACTGGTGGAGCCGGAATGGCTACGGGATTGTTTGTGTCCCGTTCCTACGGAACGTATCCCAGTTCCGGTAAAATAGATATCATCAACAATTCACCGCTTATTACTTCCATCAATGCGATCCTTGCGATTCCATTCGTGGGCAACTCTGCGGATGGTTCACAAAAAATTGTTAAGGTGCAGGGATACAAGGCTGTGTTGAACAAGAAGGTGAATGAAGAAAATGGTAAAACCGGCTACAATCTTCAAGTGCCCATGAACAACACACTCTTCACAATCGAGATGGATGACACCAACGAGAGTGAAATTCAAAATCTTGCCAACGCTATTCCGCTAAGTAAGATCGCGCAGATGGCGCAGTAGAAAGATAAAGTCATGGCTTCGATCGAAGCCATGACTTTTTTTGTTTAAATCTTCTCCTTCAATTCCTCAATCTTCGGTTCTGCTTCACTCTTGCCATAAAAAGCAGCAAGCCTGTATAGTTCAAGCGCTTCCTCACGCGTTTCCCTTTTCTTCCGTGGAGCGAACCTGGTCTTGTCAGCAACAGTTTCCACCGCTTGTGCTCGGAGAAAATATGCTTCACCCTGATCGATTTTCGACTGAACAATCATTTGATCAATCTGATTTTCAAGTGTGATGATCTGGTTGCCAGAACTGTCAAGTTGCGCAAGTCTTTCTGAAAGCTCAGCCTTTTGCAGTTCCACCGTGTGAACGAGGTTGTCATTCTCATTCCTGTATCGTGTCACTTGTTCCTGGAGCACTGCGAGCTCACTGTTTCTGTCTTCAAGTTCAGACTTCAACTTTTTAATGGTTGAAGCGTAGTTCCGACTTGTTGACTTGGAAGACTTGGCTGAAGCTTCCAATGCGAGAATTTTTGCTTCAGTGGTTTTGACGTAGTCTTGCAGATCTTCCATTCTGCTTACATATCGATCATAGCTGGTGCCCTCCAGCATATCAGTTCGAAGCAAATTGCGATTGTTGTCGATGGAGTCGAGTAGAACTCCAACTTCATTGAGCGTTTCCGCCACCTGCTGATTAGTAAGCAACTCAGACTTGAGCGAATCTACTTCCTTCTGCAGCTCAGCCTGCTTGTTGAGACCAAGGTCACAACTGACAAGCAATCCAACTAAAGACACAAAAAATGAGATTCTAAGAATCATAAAAGAGGTTTTGGTTAAACATTACACCACAAAGAACGCGCAAGTGGGCCAGGAAGACGTCTTTAAAGGGTTGAGAGGCATGTTTTTGACGGCAACTTGCTAATGAACTCGATAGAAGCCGTTGATCACCACGCGATGCATTACATCAAAGTCTGTGGCTCGCTGATTTTTTTTAATTTAAATTCCTCTTGAATAGTCTGAACTTGAATCAATAATCGTATGCGTTTTCTTTTCATTGCTTTTTTATGCATTTGTTTTTTTCAACAAGCATTTGCGCAGCATCCTCAAAACATTGCAAGAGAGGAGATCACCATCCCGATGCGTGACGGTGTAAAGCTGGGAGCGATTGTGTACCGACCTGATCAACCCGGAAAGTTCCCAGCTATTGTTTATCGCACGCCTTACGGCATTGACGACTACGATTCCTACGCGCAGTTTCCACTGAAGGCAGCCAAGCAGGGCTATGTGGTCTTTCTTGTTGATGTGCGTGGCAGATACAGAAGTGAAGGTGAGTTTGTTGCTTATAAAAACGAGAAACATGATGGCTATGATGTGATTGAATGGGTGGGCACGTCAACGTATTGCAATGGAAAAGTTGGAACGTATGGAGGTTCTTATCCGGGCATTGTGCAGTGGCTGGCCATGTCGCAAGCGCCTCCGCATTTGGCCGCAGTTGCACCAGAAATGACGCCCATCAGTAGTCACCATTTCTTCTATTATGGAGGCGCATTCTCGATGCCGTGGCTCGACTGGTTTGTGCCGCTGATTTTTGCTGACAAGCGAAAGAAGGCTGGGGATACATCTGATACCTGGAGTGATGAAGTTGCTTACGATGAATGGGTGAAAAGTGATAGACGGAAGTGGTACTCATATCGACCTCTGGCCGATTTACCCATCTTAAAAAAATACGCACCGGAATATTACGATTGGCTAAAGCACCCGGAGCAAACGGATTACTGGGATTTTGTGAATGTCGAAAATGATTTTAAAAAATTTAAAGTCCCAGTGTTTCTATTAAGTGGATGGTATGATGCAGGCTACGGCCCGGAGGGAGCGACAAGAGGATATAAGAAAATGCAGGCCGAGGCTGCTTCGGATTATGCAAAGAGAAACTCCCGACTTGTGCTGGGACCTTGGAATCACACATCGCTGCACACCCGCAAGACACACTTTGGTGAAATGGAATTTTTCGAGTCAGCTGGACTGGACTATGACATCGAACTGCTGAACTGGTTTGACGAACACTTGAAAGAAATTCCAAATCAAAGTCAGCTTCCACCAGTGAGTGTGTTTGTAATGGGTGCCAACAAATGGCGAGCATCAGATGAATGGCCAATTCCGGGAACAGTTTATAAAGACTACTTTTTGCACAGCAGTGGAAAGACCGCGTTGATAAAGGATGACGGAGTGCTGAACGTGACTTCGCCCGGGGAAGAGAAGAGTGATAGCTATGTTTTTGATCCAACATACCCACTTTGGGATGTGTCTTATGAAAAGTCGTATCCCTATAACCAGCGCGAAATAGAAAATCGAAAGGATGTAGTCGTGTATACGTCCGCTCCCCTCGTTGAAGACCTGGAAGTAGTTGGGGAGGTAGCAGCAGAACTTTACGTCAGCTCCACTGCACTTGATACGGATTTCGCGATTACGCTTACTGACGTTTATCCTGATGGCAAGTCAATCAACTTGTCAGGGCTTGATGCAGGCTACCTGCGCATGCGGTACCGCAACGGATTTGCAAAACAAGAACTGATGAAACCGCAGGAGGTTTATAAAATTCGAATTGACCAATTGTACACCGGGAATGTTTTCAAAAAGGGACATCGTATACGTCTGCAAATTACCAGCAGCAAGGCGCCTCATTATGATCCGAATCCCAATACCGGAACGGAGATTGCCACCGAAAGCAATATGGTGAGTGCCACTAACACGATTCATCACAGCAAAAAATATCCTTCAAAGTTGATTCTTCCCGTAATTCCTAAGAAATAAGATGAGCCGTCTGCTATCATTCTTTTTTTTAATCAATTTTTCTTTCTGCGCAATAGGTCAGGAAAACATCATCAGAGAAACCGTTCGGATTCCAATGCGAGACGGAATTACGCTGGGAGCAATAATGTATCGTCCGGCAAAGGAGGGAAAGTATCCAGCCTTGCTTTTAAGAACGCCCTACGATGCATCGAAGGATGATAGTAATCTTGAATTTAACAGGAAGGCTGCGAAAAATGGGTATGTTGTTTTTTTGGTGGACGTAAGAGGTCGCTACACAAGTGAAGGGGAGTTTGAGGCTTATCGCAATGAGAAGCAGGATGGCTATGATGTGATTGAGTGGATTGGAAATTCTACTTATTGCAATGGGAAAGTTGGCACGTACGGCATTTCATACCGCGGCTATGTGCAGTGGCTTGCAATGTCGCAGAACCCACCACACCTGGCGGCTGCATCTCCGGCCAACACGCCAATTACAAGCCATGATTTTTTTTATAGTGGAGGCGCATTTTCTACTGCCTGGCTGGATTGGTTTATGCCATCCATTTTTGCGGACAAAAGAAAGCGAGCTAACGATACGTCTGGTCCCTGGGACAGCCCAACAGCGCGTGAGCAATGGAACAACTCAGACAAAAGAAAGTGGTACGACTATCGACCTTTGTATGATTTGCCACTGCTTAAGAAATACGGCCCGGAATATTACGAATGGATGAAGCATCCAGAGAAATCACCCTGGTGGGATTTCGCCAGTGTAGAGAATGACTTTAGCAAAATTCACGCTCCGGCATTTTTAATTAGTGGTTGGTATGATGCCGCCTATGGTCCGGAAGGCGCCAGTCGTGGATATCAGAAAATGAAAACTGAAGCAGCGACACAAGAAGCGCGTGACTACACAAGGCTTATCCTTGGCCCATGGAACCATACGTGGGTGACTCCGGCAAAAACGTCTTTTGGTGAAATGAGTTTTGGATCATCGGCCGGCATCGATTACGATGCTGAGTTGTTGTCGTGGTTTGACACGGTGTTGAAAGGGGAGAAAAAGGGATTTTCGCCCGTAAGTATTTTTGTAATGGGAGAAAATAAATGGCGAGATGAAAGAGAGTGGCCGCTAAGCCGAGCTGTGCTTACCGATTTTTTCCTTCACAGTAATGGAAACGTGGCCATGTCAAAGTCTGAAGGTGTACTGAATAATTCTCTCCCTGGAAACGAAAAGCCCGACAGTTACTATTTCGATCCTGCTAATCCTTACTGGGACATTTCTTATTTGAATTCTCATCCTTACGATCAACGGGGTAACGAAAGCAGAAAAGATGTGTTGGTATATACCACAGCTCCGCTTGAAAAGGATTTAGAGGTGACCGGTGAAATCATCGCTGAATTATTTGTAAGTACATCAGGAAAGGATACGGATTTTTCAATTTCTATTAGTGACGTACATCCTGATGGCAAGTCAATAAATGTTTCCGGGCTCGATGCCGGTTATTTGCGCATGCGTTATCGCAATGGATACACAAAACAAGAGTTAGCGACACCAGGGCAAGTGTATCCAATTACACTACGACAACTTTATACCTCTAATCTTTTTAGAAAAGGACACAGCATCAGAATTCAAATCACCAGTAGCAAGGCTCCACACTATGATCCAAATCCTAATACTGGAACAGAAATGGCAACGGAAGCAAACCTACAGACTGTCGAGAATACCATTTGGCACAGCAAAAAATACCCATCAAAGATCATCCTTCCCGTCATTCCACGCGATTGATTTGCGATTCATGTAATCTTAACGCCATTTGACACAGCAGGTCGAACTATTCCGACCAGCCCTCGTTAATAAATGTTCAATTTCAGGCTTTTAAGAGGTCTGTGTTTAATGTTGTACCTTTATAAGCTATGCAGCCGGCAATTCACACAGTGTTTAAGATAGGGACGTTAACCAGCCTAGTTTGTATGGTGCTGATGACGTATCTCTCTGTCGAGAATTATTTTGATCGGCAATCTCCTGGCTACGCTATGGCCCGACTCGTGGCTAGTGGAGGAGAGACTAATGACCATAACAATATTCCTTTAAGGTCGAACAATCAGAATGCCCCTGAAGTGGAAGAAGATGATGACGACAGCGCAAGGGAATTTTTCAGCTATCCGTATAGTGAATTGAACGAAACTAATTTTTCCTCGCAAATTATCTCCACTGACTACGCTCCTGTGCAAGGGGAAATCTCTACACCACCACCACGGGGATAATTTTGTCTGAAACTGCTACGCGCAGTGTCTTTTCATTTTTCACTTAAGACTTGGCATCAGATGTTGATAATGGATATCTGAACCAATGATCGTTTATGAAAGCATTCAATTTAAGATACATACGAGGAGATTTTTTTGGTGGAATCACGGCTGGAATTGTTGCACTGCCATTGGCGATGGCTTTTGGCGTACAATCAGGTCTTGGTGCGGAAGCCGGACTCTACGGTGCGATCGCGATTGGTATTGTAGCCGCACTTTTTGGAGGAACACCAACACAGGTTAGCGGCCCCACAGGTCCGATGACCGTTGTTTCTTCCTTGATAGCAGCTGCGGCAATTGAGCAGGCAGGGAGTATGGACGTTGGTATGGCAATGGTCCTCCTCACTTTCTTTATGGCGGGAGTGTTTCAGATTGTGTTTGGTCTCGCTCAAATCGGAAAACTAATTCAGTTCATACCCTATCCTGTTGTATCTGGATTTATGAGCGGGATCGGCTTGATCATCATTTTGCTGCAACTCTTTCCGATCATCGGGCATTCGTCTCCGGCAAAAATTGTCGATGTATTCACCAGCATAGCTGCGCCTTTGCAAAATATCAATATAAGCGCACTCATTCTGGGGCTCACCACTATTGCGATTATTTACCTTTTTCCGAGAGTTACGCGCGCTGTCCCCAGCCCACTAATTGCTTTGATATTCGTGTCGCTGATTCCTCAGTTTGTGTCGATGGATGTGCCTAAGATTGGAAATATCCCAGAGGGTTTACCCGATCTTAATCTATCAGTCTTGAGTGGCTTGAACTTCTCAACATTCGCTCTGGTGCTGACGCCCGCACTTACGTTGGCTGCCCTGGGGTCAATTGACTCGCTGCTGACGTCAGTCGTTGCTGACAACCTTACTAAAACCAGACACAACAGCAACCGTGAGTTGGTTGGTCAGGGGCTGGGAAATATGCTGTCCGCGCTCATTGGAGGTATACCCGGAGCCGGGGCTACTATGCGAACTGTTGTTAACATAAGATCGGGAGGAAAAACATCTTTGTCAGGCATGATCCATGGAGTTTTCCTGCTCGTTGTTTTGCTTGGCGTAGGCAAGTATGCTGCTGAGATTCCGCTGGCGGTATTGGCTGGAATTCTAATCACCGTTGGTATTGGCATTATTGACTATCGTGGGCTTGGTGATCTTGCGAAGATTCCGAAAGCAGATGCAATCGTGATGCTAACGGTAGTGGGCATGACAGTGTTTGTCGATTTGCTGTGGGCTGTGAGTGTTGGTTTGATTTTATCCGCGTTATTCTTTGTAAAGAGATCTGCCGATCGTGGTGAGGAGGCCAGCACAATTGAGCCCATCACGTCCTTGCCTAAGGACGATCACAAAATGTCGGAAATAGAGCCTGCATATCTGGCAAAAGAAGTTTTTATCCACGAATTTCATGGGCCGTTGTTTTTTGGATTTTCCGCCAAGTTTCAGGAACAGTTCAACAAGACAAAGGATGTGAAGGCAGTATTGTTTAGAATGGAACATCTCACATTCGTGGATCAGTCGGGCATGTACGTATTGAAGGATGTGATCACGAGTTTACGAGACAAGAACGCATGGGTGTTATTCGCAGGTTTAAGGAAGAATGTAAAAGATCAGTTTATAAAAATCGGGATTATCCCTGGCATGGTCCCGGAGGCACATTGCTTCAGTAATTTTGCCGGTGCGTCCGAATGGCTGATGCGAAATTTAAAGAAACGTCACACAGACAATGCGGAAGCAGAAGATTTGAAAAACATATTAGAAGGATATTCACAAGAAAAAAACAGATAATGGAACTATATAAAAAGTTACTAGAAAACAACCGCGCTTGGGTGGATTCTAAGTTGGCAGAAGACCCCAATTTTTTCAACAAGCTGGCAGACGGACAAAAGCCTCCTGTACTCTGGATAGGCTGTGCAGACAGCCGCGTGCCAGCCAACGAAATTATTGGCGCCCCTCCTGGAGAGGTTTTTGTACATAGAAACATCGCCAACATGGTGGTGCATACGGATATGAATATGCTTAGCGTGTTGGACTATGCAGTCAATGTGCTGGAGGTACAGCATGTGATTGTATGTGGTCATTATGGGTGTGGCGGAGTGCGTGCAGCCATGAGCAACCAACAGTTCGGTTTGATTGACAATTGGATTCGCCATATCAAAGACGTCTACAGAATACACCAAAAGGAACTGGATTCAATCACGGATGCGAAAGCAAGGGAAAATCGGTTTATTGAACTCAACGTGGTCGAGCAGGTGTACGACCTGAGTAAGACGTCAATTATCCAAAACTCCTGGAGGAAGAAGAAAAGCCCCTACATTCATGGGTGGGTATACGATATCAAGAACGGGATTATACAGGACCTAAAAGTTTCTGTGAACGAGAATGGCGATCTGCTAAGAGTGTACCAATTTGATGCAGTGATTCCTTAAGGGAATGGAAAAGTAATTTGGAGAGGCGGGTTTCGACCTGCCTTTTTTATTTGTCAGCGCCCAAACAACATCAATCAAAGCACCGGACGTCCGTAGGGGTATTAACTTTTTCAGTTGTCCTAACCCTGACGCCTTAAAACCGTAAATTGCGCTGTAGTTTCAATAGTACCGAGTGGAATTAGCGGAAATCGATCAGTTTAAGGCCCTTAAGGAAGGAGACGAAACCGCTTTTGAGATGATTTTCAGGATGCACTATGAGGCGCTATGCAACTACGCCTACTCTTTTCTGGACGACCGAGATGAAGCGGAGGAGATCGTCCAATCCACGTTTCTGAACGTCTGGGAGAAGAAACACAACATCACCATTGAGACATCTCTAAAGTCGTACCTCTACAGAGCGGTGCGGAATACCTGCCTCAACGCGATCAAACACTCAAAGATCAAGCGCAAGCATATTGATGAGTCGATGGCCACCGCAGACAAGAGCCACGAATCCGTGTCGCAGTCTATTATCTCTTCAGAATTGGATCAGAAAATTGGTGAAGCAATGATGGCTTTGCCGGAACAATGCAGGCTGATTTTTCAGATGAGCAGGTTTGAAGAGCTGAAATACTCGGAGATAGCAGAACAATTAAACATTTCAATTAAGACAGTAGAGAATCAAATCGGTAAGGCACTTAAGATTATGAGAGAGCAACTGAAGGAGTACCTGCCGATACTTATCATGCTAATGAACGGATTTATCAATTGATGAATTGAGTGACGGTTTCGACCATATTGACGATTTGATAGGCAAGTATTTGTCGGGGGAGGCTACGACTGCTGAGCGCATGGAGGTAGAGAAGTGGATTGCGCAGAGTGAAGCCAACACGAAGTACTTCTTACATCTTCAGGAGATTTTTCAAAAGTCTGCTCGGGCTCGTCATTTGCAGCGGTTCGATGTCGATGCTGCGTGGCGTAGGGTGCATTCGAAAATGGAGAAGACCAAAGGTCGATCCATATCCATGACACCTTACTGGAGTGCGTTGAGAGTGGCCGCACTGTTACTTGTCACCATAGGTGTTGGGTACTTTGTTTATCAATGGTTGAGTCAGCCAATAGAAACATTTGCGATCGATTCAAAAAATGAAATCGTAAGAGACACGCTACCCGATGGAAGTCTGGCGGTGTTGAATAAAAACAGTTCCATACAATACGCCTATCACCCTGGCAACAAGAAGAGGACTGTCGTGCTTGAAGGTGAAGCGTTCTTTGAAGTGAAGCATGAAGAAGAAAAGCCCTTTGTCATTGAAGCTGGCGATGTAATTATCGAAGACATCGGCACTACCTTCAATGTGACAGCGTTCCCGGAGCGTGAAACCGTGGAAGTTTATGTTGAAACTGGGGAAGTGGCGTTCTATACGCTCAAAGACGCGGGTTTGAATTTAAGTGCCGGTGAAACTGGTATTTACAACAAAAGAACACAGTCGTTTGCGCGTCTGTTGAAGATGGATACCAACCGGCTGGCCTACAAAACGGGAATTTTCGCCTTTCACAATGCAGATCTACAAACCATCGTGGACGATTTGAATTCGGTTTACTCCACGAAGGTCCGACTGGCCAATGACCAGATAAAATCTTGTCGTTTAAATGTTTCGTTCCGCAACGAAAAGATTGAAGATATCGTAGCAATCATCGTGGAAACCCTGTCGCTGACCGTGACCAAAGAAGGTGATGAATATGTACTTGACGGAATAAGTTGCGTGGATTGAGTATGAAGAGACTTTTACTATTTGTCATTTTTTCATCGATGATCTGTGCGCAGGTGTGGTCACAATCTGTTCCGCCTTTGGAGCGAAATGTGACCATCGAATTTCGCAATGAGCCTTTGGATGCAGCGCTTACAAAGATTTCGCGAACAGGGGGATTTAATTTTTCGTACAGCCCGTCTATTCTCAACAGCAATCAAACTGTAACGGAGAGTTTTGATAACAAATCGGTGCGTGAAATACTTAATTCCTTGTTTGGTGAGTCGATCGCGTCAAAGGGAAGAGGTAACTATGTTATTCTTACGCGTGCCACAGCACCATCGAGAAAAGCGATGGCGCAGGCGCAGGTCGTGATTAGCGGATATGTGATTAATCCAACAGACGGATCTAAACTTGCTGATGTGAGTATTTATAATAAGAGAACACTTACTGGTGTAATCACCGACCAGTTCGGATACTTTAAAATCACATTTGATAATCCAGAAGAGCAAGAAGCCCTGAACTTCAGTAAACGCGGTTTTCTCGACACCTCGATCTATATGATTCCGGGTAAGACAGAATTTATCAACATGATGATGACACCTGAAACTGAACCGGTAGCTGTGGTCGTATCCGACCCGGTAATTGAGTTGGTTGTTGAGGATACTGTTGCTGTAGCCACTGACGATCCGAAGGCGGAAAGATTTCCTCGAGAGGAACCAAGGAATAAGTTTAATGTGAGAGACTTTTTACAGAAGAATGTGTTTTCAAAAAACATCTTCTCTCGCAAGAAGGGTGGTGTGAACATGAACAACATTAAAGATCCGCTCTATCGTGACTTCCAGGTGTCGCTGGTTCCGTTCGTTGGCACTAATCACAAGCTGAGTGGTAACGTGGTCAATGGTTATTCATTTAACATAATTGGCGGCTACGCAATGGGAACTTATAAGTTGGAGTTTGGAGGATTGTTCAATATTGACAGACGCGATGTGCGCTTTGGGCAATTTGCGGGGCTTGTTAATACTGTTGGGGGAACAACCCAAGGGTTTCAGTTTGCTGGCTTGGCGAACACTACCCGGAGACGAGTTGATGCGGTTCAGTTTGCTGGTTTATTCAATGCCAATCTTGACTCTGTGAATGGCGGTCAGTTTGCCGGATTGTTCAATGTGAATGGTCGAGCTTCTCATGGTGCTCAAATGGCCGGCCTATTTAACATACAGCCAAGTTCATATACAGGAGTGCAGGTAGCAGGCTTGCTCAATTTTGCGACACAACAGATGAAAGGAGCACAGGTGGCTGGCCTGATTAACTTTGCCCACAACATTGAAGGGTCGCAACTCGGGCTACTCAACTTTGCCGACAGCATTCGAGGCGTTCCCATTGGGTTGATGAGTTTTGTGAGTCGTGGCTACCATAAGTTGGAGTTCTCTGCTGATGAAATATTTTATGTCAATGCATCGTTCCGTACCGGTGTCCAGCATTTTTATAACATCATCACGGCCGGGTTAAAACCTGAGAGCCTTGATGGTTCCACAAGCCCGAACGCACCCAATCCCAACGAGCAAAACATTTGGTCTTTTGGTTACGGAATTGGTACCGCTCCCAGACTAACAAAGTGGCTCGATCTAAACATCGACCTTACAGCCAACCACGTCAACAAAGGAAGCTTTACAAATTCAGTGAGTTTGTTGAACAAACTATACCTCGGTCTTGATTTCAAAATCGTGAAGGGTCTCTCGATCACAGCAGGCGCCACGTTGAATTCATATTTGTCTGATCCGACTTACACTGAGAACCCGGTACTGTTTACTGATTTTAACCCATCAATTATCAGCGAGCATAATTTCACCAATGGGAATAACCTGAAATTCTGGTGGG
>JBFWZR010000002.1:0-142843 GCA_050185175.1 Cyclobacteriaceae bacterium | reverse complement strand
GTTCTGTGCCGGGATCGGGTTATTTTTGCAGCATGCCGGAGCAAATCTTGATTTTAGACTTTGGTTCTCAGTATACTCAATTGATAGCCAGGCGAGTACGTGAACTGAACGTGTATTGCGAGATCCATCCTTTTAACCACGTGCCGCCACTGAATGAAGACATCAAAGGCGTTATCCTTTCCGGTAGCCCGTGCTCTGTACGGGACAATGGTTCTCCAGATGTTGACCTTTCAGTATTTGGTTCGATTCCGGTGTTGGGTGTATGCTATGGGGCTCAACTTATGGCACACCAAAGCGGAGGCGAAGTGCAGCCTTCCAAAATCCGCGAGTACGGACGAGCAAAACTGACCTCTGTTGACCATCACAACGAGCTACTGAAAGAGATATCGTTGGGCTCTCAGGTGTGGATGTCGCACTCAGACACCATAGCTACTCTGCCAGATGAATATGAGGTAATTGCAAGCACGCCTACTGTGAAAGTGGCCGCCTTTGTACATAAGAATAAAAACCATTTTGCTATTCAGTTTCATCCTGAAGTAACCCACACACTTGAGGGTAAAAACCTGCTACGGAATTTTGTAGTACACATTTGCGGATGCGCGCAAGATTGGACACCTGATCAGTTTGTTGAAGCGACCGTAGCAGATCTCCAAAAAAAATTAGGAAACGACAAAGTAGTGATGGCTTTGTCTGGAGGTGTAGATTCTACGGTGGCAGCCACACTTATTCACAAGGCGATAGGCAAAAATCTCTACTGCATTTTCGTTGACAATGGCCTGCTCCGTAAAAATGAATTTGAGCAAGTCCTCGACTCTTACCGCCACATGGGCTTGAACATCAAGGGAGTTGATGCGAAAGATAAATTCTACACGGCACTGAAAGGACTTACTGACCCTGAAGCCAAAAGAAAAGCAATTGGGAAAACATTTATAGATGTTTTTGATGAAGAAGCTCATCGCATTAGTGACGTAAAGTGGCTTGGGCAGGGAACCATTTATCCTGATGTCATCGAATCAGTTTCGGTGAAAGGACCTTCCGTAACAATTAAATCCCATCACAATGTTGGAGGCCTTCCAGCAAAAATGAAGCTGAAAGTGGTGGAGCCACTCAATACGCTTTTCAAGGATGAGGTGAGATTGGTGGGCAAGACTTTAGAAATTGATCCTACAATTTTAGGAAGACACCCGTTCCCAGGACCTGGTCTTGGCATTAGAATATTGAGTGACATCACTGCTGAGAAGGTTCGTATTCTTCAGGAAGTGGATCACATTTTCATCAACGGCCTGCGGGAACATAGTTTGTATGATAGCGTTTGGCAAGCGGGAGCAATGTTGTTGCCCGTGCAGTCTGTGGGTGTGATGGGAGATGAGCGGACCTATGAAAGCGTGGTCGCGTTGAGGGCTGTAGTGAGTGTGGATGGCATGACTGCCGATTGGTCGCATTTGCCTTATGAGTTCTTAAGTGAAATTTCTTCAACTATTATTAATAATATTAAGGGCGTCAATAGGGTGGTTTATGATATAAGTTCGAAACCACCTGCCACTATTGAGTGGGAATAAACCGGCCAAATGAAAGGACCTAGATTCTTACGGGTACTTGTTATTCTATTGGGAATGTCCATAGCGGTATCTGCGCAGGACTATCGCAGGCAATTCCGATCAGCCAAAGACTTTTTTAATGATGGCAAGTACAACCTGGCAATGGAGGCATTCAAGCCATTGATTGTTTACGACAAAGAAAACCCTTATGTCGAGCATGCTTCCTTCTTTTATGCCTTATCAGCATATCATCAGGGTTTTGGATCAGTTGCCAAGGATATGCTGTTGCAAATCAAGTCACTTTATCCCGATTGGGATCAGATGAAGGAGGTGAACTATTGGTTGGCCAGGATTTATTTTGATCAGCGGCAATATTTTCAGGCGATGCAGATGTTGCGCGAATACCCTGCCCTTCTTACCGAGATGAACGTGATGCAGATGAAGGGCCACTACCTCAATCAGATTGAAGACGTAGAAACGCTGCGAATGATGTGGGAAGAACATCCGGATGATCGTGTGGTGGGTAAGGCTTTAGCAAAAGCCATGTCTCAGCAACCTTATCTTGAGCAGGATTTTCAACTTATCGATTCTTTGGTTGTTCGATTTGGTTTTGAAAGGGAAGAGTTTGCTTCGTCTCTCAAACCGGTGAATGTCTATAAAGACAAATACGTAGTGTCTCTTTTGTTTCCTTTTCTGGCAAAAACACTTGAGCCTACATTGGCTACTAAAGTCAATCAAAGCGTTCTCGATTTATACTTGGGCATGAAACTCGCCCTCGACACCCTTGCAGCACAGGGAATTAATATTGAACTACGTTCTTATGATACGGAGAGGAGCGCAGGTGCTACGACAGAGTTGTTGTCATGGGAAGAACTTAGATCATCTGATCTTTTAGTCGGACCGCTTTTTCCCGGGCAGACACCGGTTGTTCAGGAATTCTCCATCAATAACAAGATCAACATGATCAGTCCCGTTTCGAACAACACTTCCTTTTTAGGTGAAAACCCTTTCGCGATGCTGATTCAGCCTAACAGTGAAACGATGGGGGAACGTTCTGCAGAGTTGATAGCCAGAAGAATTCCAAACAAAAATTGCATGGTATTCTTCGGTGAAGCGCAGAAGGACTCTGTTGCTGCTGCTTCATTTTTGGCGAAAGCCAAGGAGTTAGAATTGAATATTGTTTGGGCTGAAAGAGTGACTAAAGACAACAGCGCAGACATTTTCACGAAGCTTGCTACACCCGTTGAGTACGATGAGTTTAAAAATCCCATTGAGTTTGAATTGAAGGTGGATAGCATCGGTAGCGTTTACGTTGCTTCTGATGATCCGTTGATTTACACCAAGGTGATTAGTGCCGTTGATACCCGAGGTGATTCAGTAATTGTGGTGGGCAACGAAACGTGGTTGAATAATACTGCTGCAAACTTTGAAACTTACGAGCGACTTCACATCACAATGGCCGCTCCAACTTACACGCTCCTGTCCAGTCCTAATTACAAAACCTTTAGGCAAAAATACGTACGTAAACACGGCAGCTTACCACCCGAGTTGGCGAAGATCGGCTTTGAGTTCATGTGGTTCGCTGGCCGCTGCCTCAAAGATTATGGCGTTTATTTTCAGGAAGGGCTGCAATCCGTGTCATTTATGCCGGGTCATCTGTTTCGTGGGTATGACTTTCGCGGATCACGGTCGAATCTCTACGTTCCCTTCATTCACTTCCGGTCTGGGCAGTTGGAGTTTCTGGAACCATTGCCTGTAAACTGATCGTTCGTAATCAGTGAAATTCTTACACCGATCCGGTGCTCATTTCGCTTTTTGCTAATTTGCAGGCTTGATGCTGTAAAAAGCTGAAATTGTAAGCGAAATCGATGTTTTTATTACCTTTATCACTTGACTTGCCACAAATGAGGCTCAATTTAGTTTTGGTGCTGCTTTGCTTTTGCTCTCTGTCTGCCCTTGCTCAGGGCGAGCGTAGGGACAAAGGTGCGGTTACATTTGAGGAGTTGTACGATGAGCCGTATGCGGTCAACAAATTATTCGTTGGACTCCAACCATTGTACGGTGATGTGTTTGCGACCAATGTGAATGCGGGATTTGGTGTCGAGGCCGCCTACTATTACCAGGACAAGGCTGACTTTCGAGTGCACTACAGAAGACCTTATAGCAGTACTTTCTATGATCTGAACAGTGATCTTGCAGATAAGAACGGAAACAGCAGCAATCAGCCCGGCACTTTCAGTTACCTGGAACTGGGAGGTACTTATCATTTCAAGGATGTAGAAGAAACTTCCAAAACAAGAATGGTGCTGTACAGAAACAGCTACAAAGGAGATAAGTGGGCAGGGCGTGTCCCTTTGAAAGCGGAGGTGCCTGCGAAGGTTAGAAAGATTTATGGTGCACGACTTGGTGCTATTGCCTGGAGTTCTACGGTTGATCTAAATCGTGTGATGGAGAAACAGGATCTGACCAACAACGATTTGATTAATTCAGAGGGGATAGGCATACCCACAACATTTGTAGACAACCTGGGGCGCACTCAAGATGTGAGAGTGTTTAGCAACCTCTCATCAACAGGACTATACTTAGGTGGATCGATTTCATGGTTTAGAAATGTGGCAGTTGCTTTTGATTCTTATGAAGAGGCGGTAGATGATGGATTGCTCACTTTGTTTTTTGATATCATGTACGCGCCTTCATTAAGTCTCGATCCGGTACAGTATCAATCTGCCGAATATAGTGTTGATCCAATCAAGACAAGTGCTCTTGGATTTCGACTAGGTATTGATGGGAAATTCAACCGCACGCTCAGCTGGGCCTACGGTGGCGAGCTGGGCTATCGTCCGAGTGTTCAGGGCCGTCAGTTCTTTGCGATGTTCAAAATCAGCTTCCCGGTTTTTGGTACCAACCTGGATTACAAAGTAGAGTCCTTCGGTCAATAATATCCTGATGTTCTGGGATATCCTCATTACCAACATTAAAGGTCTTGCACAAGTTAGAGAGAGCACACCCGGTGTGATTAGAGGAGGTGCTATGGCTGACTTGCCGATCATTGAGCAAGCTTTCCTTGCCATCAAGGATGGGAAGATTGCCGACTATGGGCAGATGAAAGATATTCCATCCACGTCAGTAACCCAGACAATTAATGCTGAAGGTCGGCTTGTCCTGCCATCATTTGTTGATTCGCACACCCACCTTGTATTTGCCGCTAGTCGGGAGGAAGAGTTTGTGATGAAGATCAAAGGCGCCAGCTATGCAGAGATTGCCGCCAAAGGTGGTGGGATATTGAATTCAGCGAATAAGCTCCAACAAATGTCTGAGGATGAACTCTTCGAAAGGACAAGGAAGCGTGCTGATGAGATCATGAGATGGGGCACGGGTGCAGTGGAAATCAAAAGTGGATATGGTCTTACAGTCAAGGACGAACTGAAGATGCTGCGAGTGGCTCGCAAGATTGGCAAGGAAACACCTCTAAAAGTAAAGACAACTTTTTTGGGCGCACATGCTATACCTAAGTCTCACACCAAAGCGGACTACGTCAAACTAGTGCTCGAAGAAATGATACCAGCAGTAGCCGAAGAAAAACTTGCTGATTATATCGATGTATTTTGTGAGGAAGGTTTCTTTAGCAAGGAGGAGACCATCAGAATTGCCGAAGAAGGAAAGAAATTTGGAATGCGGCCTCGCATCCATGCTAATCAATTGAAGAGATCTGGTGGTGTGCAGGCCGGTGTTCAGGTAAGCGCGATCAGTGTAGATCATCTTGAGAATATTGGAGAAGAGGAGATTGAGGCATTGAAAGGAAGTGATACTATCCCAACTGCGCTGCCCGGAGCTGCCTATTTTCTTAATCTATCTTTTCCGCCAGCAAGAGATTTAATGAACGCGGGACTGCCATTAGCCATAGCCTCTGATTATAATCCTGGAAGTTCACCAACAGGAAATATGCAAATGATGGTTTCAATGGCATGCATAAATATGCAAATGACACCGGAAGAAGCGTTCAATGCAGCTACAATTAATACCGCTGCCGCGATGGAGGTACTTGACACTCATGGAAGCATTACACGGGGTAAGACCGCCAGCGTCTTGATCACGAAATCAGTTCCTTCAATTGCCTATTTGCCCTACGCGTTTGGAACGCAATGGATTGAGCAGGTGATTATCAATGGCCAGGTGCTCTAGGCTGATCTAACAACCTCAGATGAGTGGGTTACTTTTATTTTAAGGCTGTCAGCAACTGAGCAATATTTCTCTAGCGATAGCTTGGCAATTTTGGCAAGCTCCTCCTCTTCGACATCGGGTGATGTGATCTTATAGTGGCAATGGATTTGTGTGAACGACCGCGGATGTTCATCTCTGCGTACTCCCTTTGTTTCAGTCACGAAATCAATAATCGTCTTCTTTCTTTTCTTGAGCATAAGGGTGATGTCCACGGCTCCGCACGCACCCACGGCAGATAGCAGGAGCTCAACCGGAGACTGATTCTTCTTAACGTCCGGCTTGCGCATGTCAATCTTCACCTCATGACCCAAATCGTTGGTGGCTACATACACCTCATCCTCAATCATCCGCGTAGTACTTTTCATTTCTTTTGACAGTTTAATGCGCTTGAATTTACTTATAATTGCCCCATGCCACTAAAGGAGAAGATCAAATCTTTGATCCGTGATGTTCCTGACTTTCCAAAGCCCGGAATCCTTTTTAAGGACATCACACCTTTGTTGGAGGATCCTTCGGTCGTGCGACAGATTGTCCATGAGTTTGCCAATCACTACCGTGATCAGAACGTAAATGCGGTTGCGGGAATTGAGGCGAGAGGATTTCTGTTCGGGTTTCTTTTGGCTCAGGAATTGGGAGTGCCGTTCATTCCGGTACGCAAATCTGGCAGGTTGCCTTATAAAAAGATAAGTCAGTCTTATGATCTGGAATATGGATCAGCCACTATTGAGATGCACGAGGATGCCCTTAAGAGTGGGTGGAGGGTAGTGGTGCATGACGACTTGCTGGCTACCGGAGGGACAGCGAACGCTACTGGCAAACTGATCGAAACATTAGGTGGCGAGGTCGCAGGGTTTTGCTTTATTGTTGACCTGAGTTTTTTGAATGGCTTGAAATTGCTCCGTGAGAATTATAAGTGCGAGCCTCATTATTTAATTCAGTATTGAAACTGTAACTTTTGGATTAATTTGATGTTAAATAGGGTGTGACAGGATTGATTAGAATACCCATTTTCCCCCTCACCATCTTTCCCCTTCCGGGGGAAATGGTCCCATTACACATTTTTGAACCGCGCTATCGCCAATTGCTGGAGGATGCCGAGAAGAAGGATATCTCCTTTGGTATTTTCTACAATCATACTACAAATGACAGTAAGCTTGGGTCCTTGGTGAAACTGGAAAGCATTATCAAAAGGTACCCCGGAGGTGAATCTGACATTATAGTGAAGTGTGTAGATCTGTTTTCGATGAATGTTATGCAGCGCACATTCAAGGACAAGCTCTATCCCGGTGGAGATGTTGAAATGTGGAATGTGGACATGACCACGCCTGTGTCTCAGAAACTGAGTACTGAATTCAAATCCTACCTTAAGTTATTGTTGATTTCAAAACACGAGGAGTTCACCTCGCTCTATAGCATTGCCAACGAACTCAATCTTGACAACCCTGACCGGTTGAAGTTTGTGCAATCGGATGAAGAGAAGAAAGAAGCATTCCTTTTGTCAAGACTTCGTTATCAAACCCACCTGGTGATGGAAGCCGAGCGTTCAAAGGATGTTTTTCACTTGAACTAATTCGTCTACCTTCTATTCTTTCTTCTTTTCCTTGTCTTTGAAATATTTTCGGAAGAGGAAATGACTTTGTAACGCTTCCATGTCTTCGTTGAACTTGCCTGTCCCCATGTTCAGGTTCTTCAGGGTTTGACGAAGATCATTCACCATAGTGGTGTCTTTCATCAATGCGGGGATTGGTCCGTTGCCTGCACTTAGGTCCCCCACAAGGTGATTCAGACTATCAGTTGAAGAGTTGATCTGCTCTGACGCCTGCTTCAAGCTACTCAACGTCTCATGAATTTTGTTTCGGGTCAGTGTATCGTTGATCAGCCAGCCCGCCAATCCACGACCTTCATTTACCTCTTTCGAAATCTGTGAGATCTGTCTGAGGAGGTCATTGGTTTGGTCGGTGGCTTTTCTCAGGTTGTTTACAGCAACCATTACCTCTTGTCTCATACCCGTGTCATACAGCAGGTAGGAGATGGTCCCTTTGCCGTGTTTGATCTCCTGCACAATGTCCACCAATTCGGAAGTGAGAATTGCCGCATTCTCATTTGTAGTTGTCAATGTTTTCAAAATGTCGTCCGTCTTGATACGGCTGTAGGATTGAAGCAAGTCTCCATCCTCTACAATAGCAGCGTCACCTTTTCCGGGACTGATATTCACAAGCATATTGCCCATTAGTCCATCTGTGCTAATAGATGCCATCGCATTCTTTTTGATGTGCATCCTCAAATTCTCGCGAATACGCATCGTCACTTCAATGGTAGAGTCGTTTTCAATATCAACAGCCAGGACAGAACCAACGTTGATTCCGGAAAAGCGAACATTGTTGCCAGGCTGGAGGCCATTTACATTGTTGAAGACCACACGTAATTGAAACGTGTTGCTAAACATATCCTGTTTTTGCCCGATCAGATACACGGCAATGGCCAGCACAATGGTACTAAAGGTGACAAAGATTCCTAATCTCAGGGTTTTGCTGCTACTCTTTTCCATTTGGCTTTTCGTTTGTCATAAGATTTTAAAAAATTCTTGTACCACCGCATCGTTAGATCGTTCCAACTCATCATAACTTCCATCAATGTAGTTTTTGCCCTCAGACAAGATAACGATCCGATCAGTTGTGATTTTTGCGCAGGGCAAATCGTGCGTGATGATCACTGCCGCAGCCTTGTATCTTTCCTGAACTTCTTTGATCAAGTAACTGATCTCCCTGCCCGTAATCGGATCGAGACCTCCGGTCGGTTCATCGTAGAGAATAATTTTTGGCTCTAGTATCAATGTCCTTGCTAAGGCTACTCGTTTTTTCATCCCTCCTGAAAGCTCAGATGGCATCAGGTTGATGGTGTGGAGCAATCCGACATTTTCCAGTGCTTCTTCCACGCGTTGTTGCATGCTTCTTCCCCGACTGGACTGATCGCGATGCCTGCGCAGTGGAAACTCCAGATTTTCACGTACAGACATTGAATCGTAAAGGGCAGCACCCTGAAACAGAAAACCTACATCCCTTCTTACCAAATCCATTTCTTTGCGGGTGAGTTCCGGAACGGACCTACCCAACACATTCAATTCTCCTTTATCAATTTGTATCAACCCAATAATACACTTGATCAATACCGACTTTCCAGAACCTGACTTGCCCAGTACTGCTACGTTTTCACCAGTCCGTACTTGAAAGTCAAACCCCCTGAGCACATGATTACTTCCGAAGGATTTGTGCAAACCTTTGATTTCAATCGCCATATCATCTCTTCCAGCTTGCATCCCTATTACAATTCATAGAAAATATCAGATATCAACACTGCGATAAAATCCAAAATAAATACGAGCATGGAGCTGATCACTACAGCTTCGTTGGCGGTTCTTCCCACACCTTCAGTTCCTTTGCTGGAAGTAAACCCTTTGTAACACCCAACGATGGCGATAGCGAATCCAAAGAAGAACGATTTGACAATGGATGGAATCAAATCACCGAAGGTGAGGAATTCGAAGACTTTGCTGAAATACAATTGGAGCGTAACTCCACCCTTGGCATATTCAATAATGGCGGATCCGGCCAGTGAGACCAGATCGGCAAACACCACCAGTACGGGTAACATCACCGTGGCCGCAGTTACTCTGGTGATCACCAGGAACTTGAAGGGGTTAGTGCCAGAAACCTCCATGGCGTCAATCTGTTCCGTCACTTTCATGGAAGCCAACTCTGCGCTGATACCTGAGCCAACTTTCCCCGCACAGATCAATGCTGTGATGACCGGCCCAATCTCTCTGACTATCGCGATGCCCACCATCGAAGGCATCCATGATTCTGCACCAAATTCTACGAGTGTCGGGCGTGTTTGAAGCGTAAGCACAATCCCCATGATGAATCCTGTAGATCCTACCAAGCCCACTGACTTGTTTCCAATCAGAAAACATTGACGCAAAAATTCAGGGAATTCATAAGGGGGGAAGAACACTTCACGGAAATACCGGAACGAAAATTCACTTATTTCACCCGTAACATTGAAAAATCGTTTGATACCCTTTAGCATAGCCGTGCAATGGGTAAAGTAAACGAAAAGCAAAGGGACACTGTATGATCAGTGTCATGCCTGTTTATGACACCGATGAGGAGATTTACATGTTTCTGCGGTACTGGCCGCCTACCTCAAACAATGCCTTTGTGATCTGACCCAAAGAACAAACTTTGGTGGCCTCCATCAGCTCTTCAAAAATATTTTTATTTTGAATGGCAGCTTGCTGCACCAGTTCCAATTGTTCGGACGCTTTACCCTTTTGAAACTCGTGCAAATTCCGAAGCATTTTAATCTGGTACTCTTTTTCTTCTGTGGTTGCTCTGATCACTTCTTGTGGAATGATCGTGGGCGATCCCTTCGAACTCAGAAAGGTGTTGACGCCAATGATCGGATACTCGCCAGTGTGCTTGAGTGTTTCATAGTAAAGACTTTCTTCCTGGATCTTGCCGCGCTGATACATCGTCTCCATCGAACCCAACACTCCTCCACGTTCGGTGATCCGATCGAACTCGGCCAACACCGCTTCTTCTACCAGATCGGTTAGTTCCTCTATGATGAATGACCCTTGCATGGGGTTTTCATTTTTGGCAAGACCCAACTCCTTGTTGATGATCAATTGTATTGCCATTGCTCTGCGCACCGATTCTTCTGTTGGTGTGGTGATGGCTTCATCATAGGCATTGGTGTGCAACGAATTGCAATTGTCATAGATTGCGTACAATGCTTGCAGCGTAGTACGGATATCATTAAAGTCAATCTCCTGTGCATGTAGCGAGCGACCCGAAGTTTGAATGTGATACTTAAGCATCTGGCTCCGCGCATTTGCGCCATACTTGTGCTTCATCGCTTTTGCCCACAGCCTTCTTGCCACACGACCGATAACCGCATATTCGGGATCAACGCCATTGCTGAAGAAGAAGGAGAGGTTAGGAGCAAACGCATTGATGTCCATACCACGGCTAAGATAGTATTCCACGTAAGTGAAACCGTTGGCGAGCGTAAATGCCAATTGTGTGATCGGGTTGGCGCCAGCCTCTGCAATGTGATAACCTGAAATTGATACCGAATAAAAATTGCGAACATTCTTTTCGATGAAGTACTGCTGCACGTCACCCATGAGGCGCAAAGCAAATTCAGTAGAAAAAATGCAAGTGTTCTGCGCCTGATCTTCCTTGAGAATATCAGCCTGTACTGTCCCTCGTACTTGCGACAGCGTTTCGGCTTTTATCTTTTCGTACACATCCTTAGGAAGTACCTGGTCACCCGTCACACCAAGTAACATCAAGCCCAACCCATCATTGCCGTTAGGAAGTTCGCCTTGATAGGCGGGACGTTTACCGTTTTTATAGATAGCGTCAATCTTTTTCTGAACTTCTGCCTCAAGTCCGTTCTTCTTAATGTACACTTCGCACTGCTGATCGATGGCAGCATTCATGAAGTAGCCGAGCAACATGGGTGCAGGACCGTTGATGGTCATCGACACAGAAGTGCGTGGATCAGCAAGGTTGAATCCACTGTACAGTTTCTTCGCGTCATCGAGGCAGCAGATGGCAACACCAGAGTTTCCAATCTTTCCATAGATGTCTGGACGATAATCTGGATCGCTGCCATACAAAGTCACAGAGTCGAATGCAGTAGAAAGTCGCTTGGCAGGAGTAGACAAGCTGACGTAATGAAACCTTCTGTTCGTACGCTCGGGACCGCCCTCACCTGCAAACATTCGGGTTGGATCTTCACCTTCGCGCTTGAATGGATAAATGCCCGAAGTGTACGGAAACTCGCCAGGCATATTTTCCAGCAGCGACCACTTCAGTAAATCTCCCCACGCCTCATAGCGCGGAAGAGAAACTTTGGGAACTTGTGTATGCGACAGCGACTCGGTGTGCGTTTTGATGGCGATCTCTTTATCGCGCACTTTGAACTTAAATACTTCGTCTTTGTATTTCTTTACTTTATCCGGCCATTGTTCGATCAGTTGCTGATTGTGTTGGTCGAAGTTGAGTTTGAGTTTTTCATATTGCTCCTGAAGGCCTTTGATGAGCCGATCCTTGTCTTCAAGAGAGGAGCCCTTCAATGTTTCAATTGACTTTTGAAGCGCGTAAAGTTGCTGAGCGACTTCCGCCTGATCGGCTACCCACTTGTCGTAGTTGCGATTATTTTCTGAGATCTCGCTGAGGTATCGCGTTCGATTGGGAGGTATGACGAAAATTTTCTCCGACATCTCCCTCGTGATTTCGAAATGAGAAGGGAGGTCAGCACCTGTTTTCTCCACGATGATATCCACCAGGTGTTTGTAGAGTTGGTTGGTGCCCGGATCATTAAACTGTGACGCGATCGTGCCAAACACCGGCATGTCATCCGGTTTCTTATCCCATAGGTTGTGGTTGCGCTGGTATTGTTTCTTTACATCTCGCAGTGCATCCAACGCTCCACGTTTGTCAAACTTGTTGAGCGCGATGACATCGGCAAAGTCGAGCATGTCTATTTTCTCGAGTTGCGTGGCTGCACCGTATTCGGGTGTCATCACATAAAGGGAAACATCACTGTGATCAAGTATTTCGGTATCACTTTGGCCAATACCCGAAGTTTCAAGGACGATGAGATCGTAATTAGCTGCTTTAAGGATGGCCACTGCTTCTTTCACATAAGCTGACAAAGCCAAGTTTGACTGACGTGTGGCGAGTGAACGCATGAACACGCGAGGATGATTGATAGCATTCATGCGGATGCGATCACCTAGCAGTGCACCACCCGTCTTCCGCTTGGAAGGATCTACAGAGATGATGCCAATGGTTTTATCCTTGAAATCCAAAAGAAACCTGCGCACCAATTCGTCTACCATGGACGACTTACCCGCTCCGCCTGTACCGGTGATGCCGAGAACGGGTGCTTTCGACAACTTTGCCTTGTCATGTATTTTATTGAAGGTGTCTCCGTGCTGATCGTAATAGTTTTCAGCAGCAGAAATCAGTCTGGCGATGGCCAGCGGATTCTTACCTTCTATTTCTTTTAGTTCGTTGTCAAGCTTTTCACCGAGCGCATAGTCACTTTGCTGCACCAGGTCGTTGATCATGCCTTGCAGACCCATGGCGCGGCCGTCATCAGGTGAGTAGATGCGCGTGACGCCATAGTCCATGAGTTCGCGTATCTCTTCGGGAAGGATAACGCCACCGCCACCACCGAAAATTTTAATGTGACTCGCACCCTTCTCTTTCAGCAGGTCGTACATGTATTTGAAGTATTCATTGTGGCCGCCCTGATAGCTGGTCATGGCGATGGCCTGGGCATCTTCCTGGATGGCAGTGTTCACTACTTCTTCCACACTGCGATCATGCCCGAGATGTATCACCTCACAGCCTGTCGCCTGGATAATTCTACGCATGATGTTGATGGCGGCATCGTGGCCATCGAACAGGCTTGCAGCGGTAACAATTCGAACTTTGTTTTTGGGTTTGTAAGGTTCGGGGGCTTTGTGCCCGGCCAGGTTGGGCGCTTTGTCTTTCTTTTCTTTTGCTGCGATATCGGCCTTCATGAAAGTGAATTTTAGAAGGTCAAAAATAACCAGATTGGCCCTATATCCCTAACAGGTGGTAGGCGCGTTGCGAGCATGGGAGATAGTGTTTATATTCAAACGTGCGTCACAGGCGTTTTACGGCAAGCCCGTTTAGAAAATATGATGACTAAGACAGAACTAAAAAATGCTTATAAGAATCAATACGAACTGGTCAAAAATCTCATTAACAAATTTGATCCATGCGGTCTTATTCAAGCAGGTGCTCCCGATGACGAATACGATTGCTTGACTACAGAATTAATTAGCCTTGTCTTTAAAGGGACGACAATAGAACGTATAAAGAAATTAATAGTTGATGAAATGCGGGACCACTTTGGGGTTGATCTACCAACGAAAGAGCCATACTTATCAAAATTTGATAATGACCTAAATGAGTTTGCCAAGAGTGTAAGGGCTTTAGCCGGAAGGATTTAAAGACAAAGAGAAGAATTTGAAGCACCTTCTAATGCATGTAGGTTGGTAGGTTGACCTCAATATTATTAAAAGTGTGAAAACAAGGGACTACCATTTAATTCAAATCTACAATCAGTATAAGGTTCAGAACTTCACTCGACATCTTAATGACTTCAATGAGTTAATTGAATTACTAAACGACTTACAGGACGCCATTTATCACGGTAAATCTGCAATTAAACCTTGGCAGAAAAATTTGGAGGTTTTAATCGCTAAGTTTTCAATACTCTGTTCTTCTATATCTCAGTTGTCAAATGGAACAAAGATTAGAGCAAGGGGAAAGATCATTGTAGTTTATGACATTCATTCTATATACGTACTATCTCGTTCACTTATTGAGAGTTATCTTACTATCAACTACTTGAATCACGCTCCGCAGTCGGATGAACAGGGTGAATTCAGAAACGACCTATATGCCTTAGCCGGGCTTTCTCGTAGACAAGAATTTGAGACAATGATAGAGGAGGGAAAAAAGAAGAAGGCAATGGAAAAAAGAGAAATAGAGAAACTTATAACTAAGATCAAAAAGAACAAATATTTTAGAGGGTTATCGAATGATAGGCAAAAGAAAATTTTAAAAGATAAACCAGCGAAGGAAGTTGGATGGGAAAATTTGCTTAGAACTGCCAGGATTCAGAATAGTGAATACCTACTTATGTGGAGACTTTATTCTAACTACGCACACTCAGAATATTTGAGCTCTATCCAATTGAATGACTATTTAAAGAATTCCGCGCTAGCTAAGGAGACTGTATTAACAAGTCTTATACAAAACATTGTGACCTTAAGTATCCTCATTTCGGACCTCACCGACAATTTTCTATCTGCAAGACTTAAGTTCAATATGGCAAAGCAAGCAACACGAACAAAAGTTGAATTCTGGGGTGAATTTGGGCGGGGGCGGTAAAACGTTTGTTGATCTTGCCCATCCTTGTTGTAAACGAGGATGACTAGTTCAATCTACTCCTTCGCCCTTGTTGGTCTTCTTGACCAACAAGGAATGCATGATGACGGATTGTTGGTGAGGAACACCAACAATTGCGGTAGAGAGTGAGGAACTCTTCGGTATTCTTCCTTCTTGGAATTGAGGATGTAACAAATAGTTTACTTCTTAATACACACCACATTAAAATTGACGGTGGTTGACCCTGTCCTTTCCCACTTTCCATTTACCGTGAGCACATTTCCTACCAGGGTGCCGGTTGAGCTTTCTTGAAAGGCTGCACTTGTCGATGACCCGTTTGAGACGGGTAATATGGTTGTTTGGCCCGGCTCTTCTGTGATTGTATTTCCACTTACGGAATAGAATGTTTCTGTATCTCCAGCTTGCTGCGTTGATATTCGAGCTGGTCCTAGTTTCTTAATGGTAAGAGCACCTGACACACTTCCGGATTGGCCACCAGAGTAGGTGAGGGTATAATCGTAATTGCCAACAAACAGGTCGGCAGCATCGGGAGCGTCATCTTTACAACCACTTAGGGCGATAATGGCAAGGACAATGGTGAGCTTAATTGCATTAATTTTTTTTGGCATGGTAGGAAATTGATAGTATGACATATCTGACTTGCCAAAGATAGGTTGTGATGAGAAAAAACCAACAATACCTAGCGTTGAATCGAATTGGCAGCACTTTTCAACTTTTTCAATATCGGCTTCCACTCCACGCACATTACTTGTGATGGTGTAGCGCCTGTGGTGTGCTGATTGAAGATCAAAAGTTTTTTGTCGGGGGAGAGGATGGCTCCGTCTTCGTAGACTTCCGTGTTCACCGGGGCGCCTATGTTCTGCGGTGTTGTCCACTCTCCGTTTTTCAGAAATGAAATGTAGATATCGTCTTTGCCATTGGTGTCTGGTCGCTTCATGCTGTTGAACAGGAGTAAGTTTTCTCCGGGTATGAAAACAGAGGGCCACTGCCATGCAATAGTTTCAGAAAGGTTGGTGACCAGCGTATCCTGCTCTCCATCCCAATCGAAGATGGCCCACTGCAAGTCTTTGCCGCGGTCGCTTGAAAACATCAGGTGGCCGTTCGCCATAGGCACAGGACAACACTCACTGCCCTTATCATTGATTTCTCGAAGAGGTTCAGCCTGGCTCCAGGTCTCACCATCCCGGTGCGACACCCAGATGTTCCACTCGTCTCCTTCTTTGGCAGAGCCGCCCGGTCGGTCGGAGGTAAAGTAGAAACTGTTGCCATCAGGTGAGAGCCTTCCACCCATGTCATTGTGCTCTCCTGAGAATGACAGTAGTTGTTCATTCGACCATTTGTTCTTCACTTGCTCTGCTGAATAGATAAAGAGTTTATCCTTAATCGTGTCTTCGCGCACGAAATATATTTTGGAACCGTCTTTGGAAAAACCACATACTGCGCCTGATGTTTCTTTGGAGAAGAGTTCGGGAGCGTAGTAGGTGATTTTAGATTGTGCCCACGATGGTGTGGCTGTGACGAAGAGAATAGCTATGAACAGTAGTCGCATGATCGGGAGTTTCTCCGATGTACGGACATTAACCCAAAATAGTTGGGAATATGTGACGAGTGAACTTACTGAGCCCTGTCGTAAACCACTTTGCCACCTACGATAGTGTAGTCGACCTGCGTCTGCAGCCAGTCCGCTGGAGGAACTTCGAAGATATTTTTTTCCAACACTGCAAAGTCGGCAAGCTTTCCTGCTTCAATCGTACCCTTGTCGTCTTCTTCAAACGCACCATAGCTGCCGCCCCACGTGTAGGCTTTCAATGATTCTTCCAGAGATAATTTTTGATCGGGAAACCAGCCCTCTGCAGGTTCGCCATGCACCGTTTGTCGTGTGACGGCTGCATAGAGTCCGTACAGCGGATTCACTGGATAGTATGATGCGTTGGTGCCAGGCCAGTCTGATCCGAAAGACAAAGTGGCCCCATTGTCTTGCAAGGTTTTGAATGCATAGGCGCCCTTGCATCGTTCATAGCCAATGCGCTCTTCCATCCAGCGCATGTCATCCGTTACGTGAAAGGGTTGCACCTCAGCAATGATCTTGTGCTTCTGTAATCTTTGAAAATCTTTATCTGCTATCACCTGTGCGTGTACCAGTCTGAAACGTCTTGGTTTTTCTCCATTCACCTGGTTGAGCGTGTCGAGTATGTCAATGAGAATGGCGTTGGCCTCATCACCAATGGAGTGCACACGCAACTGAATGTTGGCTTCATCGGCCTTGAGCAACATGGCTTTAAAGGAAGGCATGTCTTTGGAAAATTCGCGCCATCCACCGCGCCAGAATCTGTTCTCTACATCATTGTCGCTGTAGGGTTCGTAGAAGCGCGCACTACGCGCACCCATGATGCCATCGATGTGTGTTTTGATCGTGCCGAAGCTGATCCATTCATCACCTACGGAGTGCGGGTGTTCGGGATCACTCCAGTCGATGGTCCAACCTTTGTCGATCATCTCTTTGTACTCGATCAATCGTGAAGGACTGAAGTTGATTCTGCACGTGAGTTGCCCGATCTCACGGAGCTTGTTGTACACATCCAGTTGATTCGGTGGCGACATATCCTGAACCGTGGTTACTCCCCACTTGCGACATTCTTCCAATGCCCGCTGAGATTCCGCCAGTAGTTGATCGAATGATTTTTCGGGAATTCGTTCCAGTGCGTCATCCAATAAACTTCCTTCCAATATGCCTGATTCAGAGTCGATGCCAAGATGGTCCAGTGCAGGTCCGTTGGCCAATCCCATTTTTCGATCGTAGCGTGTCACCAGCACGGGATGCTGCGCGGTGATGCTGTCGATCATCTTGCGATGGGGTGTGAACTGTGCTTTGCTTTTTCCTCCTGCCGAGCCCATCGACCATGCTTCGTATGCGCCCCAGTCGCCACGGGTGATCCAACTGCCTGCAGGCAATCGCTCAGTGGTTTGTTTTACGTTTTCGATAAACCGCTCGGTGGAGTTGACGTCAAGTAGGTTTATGTTTAGAAGCAGATGCCCTGCGGAAGCAAAATGCACGTGCGAGTCGTTGAAGCCGGGAAGTGTGAGACGTCCTTTTAGATCGATTGTGTTTGTTGTCCCACCTTTGAATGGTTCTGCGGCTGTGCCGACCGCTTGTATTCTTCCGTCTTTAACAGCCACCCATTCTGCCCAGGGCTGTTCGCTATTGCCGGTCCAGATTTTACCATTGGAGAGAAGGAGGTCAACTTTTTCTGGGGGAGAACATTGTAAACAAGTAAGGGCAACTGTGAGAAATAGGGCGATTCTCTTCATAACTTCTTGTTGTTGATAGTATTATTTCGGCAGGATGATGTTGTGTTCTTTGACGTAGGCCTTCCATTCATTCGCCAGCTCGGTCAACTTTTCCTTCTCGCTTTCTGCCAGGTCATTCGTTTCGCCAGGATCACTAACTACATTAAACAACATCAGCTTGGGCTCTTGTACTTCTCCGATCTGTACGAGCTTCCAATCACCCTTGCGGTAAAAGAGATGCCCTCGGTGAATCAGACCGTGGCCATAGTTTTCATCATGTATGGTAGGGCTGGTTCCCTGCAGGTAAGGGAGAATGGAGTTGCCCAACAGGGGTTGGGTTTTCTTTGTCGCTGACTGGCCAGGATATTCGGCACGAGCCAGCTCATAAAAAGTAGGAGCAAGATCAAGCACCGTGAAATATTCGTGTCTTATTTCGCCTGTTTCGGGTATGCCTTTTCCGCTAAGGATGAGAGGCGCACTGATTCCACCTTCTGTCGTAAATCCTTTAAAACGATCGAAAGGAGCGGTTCCTGTTTGTGCCCATTGCGCTCCATAGGAGACGAATGAGCCGGCTCTACCCATGCTGTCTAATATATTCGTGTATCGTGATTGCAGATAATCGCGAGACCAATCTTCGTTATAAAAATCTTCGTCTGCAGCACCATTATCAGCCATGAAAACGATCAGAGTATTGTCATACAATCCTTCCTGCTTTAAATGCTGCAACAGCCTACCTACATGATAATCAAGGTTGTCGATCATTGCCGCATAAAGTTCCATCTTCCGCGCTTCAAGTCGCTTTTCTTCATTCGATAGACTATCCCATGGTGTAATGTAATCTTGTCTGGGGCGTAGAGTCAGATCCTGAGAAATTATTCCAGCTTTTTTTAAAGAATTGAATCGCATTGTTCTCAAAGAGTCGTAGCCCATATCGAAGTCTCCAGCATAGCGATCCAAATAGTCATCGGGTACCTGTAGCGGCCAATGAGGAGATGTGTAAGCAGCGAATGCAAAGAAGGGTTGGTCTGGTGATGATTCCTTCCCTTCCTTTATGAACTGCATGAGTTTCCGGGTGTATAAATCAGTTGAGTACTCGCCCTCTGGATATTCTACTGACTGACCATCCTCACGGTAAGCAGAGATGGTATCACTGGGTTCGATACCGATATTGTTAAAGTGATTTCCTGCACCTTGCAACAATGCGTATGATCGATCGAAGCCTTTTGCTTTCGGGCCGTTTTCTATCTCCTTCCCAAGGTGCCATTTCCCTGCCATATAAGTTTGGTATCCAGCCTCCTTTAGTAATGCTGGTAATGGTATGACGCGATCCGACAGGTGGCCTTCGTAACCCTTCTTTCCAAACATCGGAGAGTCTGGCCTTACCCCGCCCTGGTTTCCCATCCCTGCTACGTGATTGTTGTTGCCGGTGAGTAGCATAGCGCGGGTAGGTGCACACAATGGAGAAGTATGAAATCGACTGAACCGCAAACCATGAGCCGCCAATCGGTCAATATTGGGCGTACGAATATTGCTACCAAAACAACCCAGATCTGAGTAACCCAGGTCATCAGCTACAATCAGCAATATGTTGGGATGTGTTTCTGCTTTCTTTTTTTCTTCACAGGAAAAAATACCGAGCAAGATCAAACCAAGACCAGAAATCAGTACCGTTCGCATAGATAATGTCATGAAGCAAAGGTTTTAATTTAGTACTTTAACGCTACAAACACTACCGTTATGATGACCAGAAGAAACATCCTTAAGTCGCTGGGCCTTACTGCGCTGGCGCTACCTTCATTACCACTTCAAGCCTCTGAAGAGTGGTCGACACTTTCACCGCTGCCGGACAGGGATGATCCTGAATATTGGACGAAGCTTCGCAAGGAGTTTATGCTTTCCGATGACAAAGTGTTTTTTAATACGGGTACGGTAGGAGTGATGCCACGCAGAGTAGTGGAGGCGGTGACCAAGCACCTTAACTATATGGCAAAGGATGTGGCGGACTGGCCTTATAAAGATGACAGCAAAGAAAGATTTATTAGCGGCTATCAGGACCTGATGTTCATCAGAACGAAAGTGGGCAAAATGATCAACTGCGATCCTAAGGGCATTGCTCTTACGGATAACGTGACGAACGCGATGAGCTATATCGCTAATGGAATTGAACTCAAAGCGGGAGACGAAGTTATCACCAGCAACCAGGAGCATCCCGGTGGACGTTGTTCGTGGGAGGTGAGAGAAAAGAGAGACGGAGTGGTGTTGAAGCAAATTGAAATTCCAAAACCCATTGAGTCGGCCGATCAAGTATTGGATATTGTTACCAAGAGCTTTACACCTAAAACAAAGGTGTTGATGCTTTCACATATGATTTCCGGAAGTGGGGCGATTATTCCCGCAAAGGAAATCTGTGCAGCTGCAAGAGCTAGGGGAATCTTCAGTGCACTTGATGGTGCACAGACGGTTGGCAACATGCGGGTCGATATTAAAGATATTGGGTGCGATGCTTACGTGGGCTGTTTTCATAAATGGATCGGTGCGCCAACGGGTACGGGATTCATGTATGTCGATCCGGCTAAGATGAAAGAAGTGTGGACTACTGTTGCTTCTGCTCAGTGGGACAACCATGAAGATGATGGGTACCGATTTACACAACGCGGTACGGGTAACTTTTCTATACTCTTTGGATTAGATGCTGCACTTGACTTTTACTTTGAAGTAGGTCACGAGCGTTGGACAGACAGGGTAAAATTCCTTGGTGACAGATTGCGCACAGGATTGGCCAAGAATAAGAAAGTGAAGTTTTTCCATCCGAAAGATCCTGCGATGTGTGCGGGTATCTCGGTGTATACCATTGAAGGACTAACTGGAACACAAATACAAGATGGCTATTGGGCAAAAGGTAAAATGAGACCACGCTCGATGGGAGATGTATATGGAGTGAGACATAGCACGCACATCTTCAACAGTGAGGCTGAGATTGACAGGGCTATTGCCATCGTCAATGAATTGTCTAGCTAACTCCTGATTCTTCTGTAATTAAAAACTTAAAACTAAAACTCGAGAGAATGTTTAGGTCGATACTTATTTCCCTTTTGTCATTGCTATGCATTACTTCCTTTGGACAAAAACTTTCCAAGGATGAAAAGAAGATAGTAGCCAGTGTAGATCAGCGCATGGACGAGGCCATCGCCTTTTTGGAGAAGGTGATCAATATCAACAGTGGCACCAACAATCTTAAAGGTGTGCAAGCTGTCGGGATGGAATTCAAAAAGGAGCTGGATGCCATGGGCTTTACTTCCACCTGGGTGGACATGCCTGCAGAGATGAAGCGAGCTGGTCATCTCTTGTCAGAACACAAAGGCGCGAAGGGAAAGAAGTTGCTGTTGCTAGGTCATATCGACACGGTGTTTGAACCTGTAGGAGAAAGCAAAGGGTGGGTGCGGCAAGATACCATCGCGTTTGGTCCGGGCACCAGCGACATGAAAGGTGGAGATATGGTAATGCTTTACGCATTAAAAGCATTGTATGATGCGAAGCTTCTCGA
This sequence comes from Cyclobacteriaceae bacterium, assembly GCA_050185175.1. Classification (GTDB taxonomy): domain Bacteria; phylum Bacteroidota; class Bacteroidia; order Cytophagales; family Cyclobacteriaceae; genus ELB16-189. Next base: position 121,229 of record JBFWZR010000002.1, on the reverse strand, counting down.
CAACACGCAGATACTTGTCTTGCTTACAGGTGATGAGGAGGCGGTGGGCAAGCCGTTGGACATCAGTCGTGGGGATATGGTGCGTGCTGCGGACCGAAGTGACATTGCATTGTCCTTCGAAGGCGCCACGGGTTTCGATTTTGCAACCGTGGCAAGAAGAGGATCGAGTGGCTGGAGACTGACAGTACACGGTAAGCAGGCACATTCATCAAGAATTTTCACCCCGGCCGTTGGTGCGGGTGCCATTTACGAAAGTGCGCGAATTCTTTATCGGTTTTACGATGAGTTGCAGGAACCGAGCCTTACCTACAGTCCGGGTATGATGGCTGGTGGAACAACTGTAAACGTGAATGAGAATGGTTATGAGGCGGAGACATCGGGTAAACAAAACATTGTGCCCAACACTGTGGTGGTGCATGGAGATTTAAGATTCTTAAGTGAAGAACAAAAGGAGAGTACGCGTGCGAAGATGCGCGAGATTGTAAAAGATAATTTACCGGGAACAAGTGCGGAAATAGAATTCATCGACAGTTACCCATCCATGTCGCCCAAAGAAGGAAACATGAAAGTGCTCGCAGTGTATGATCAGGTGAGCAAAGACCTGGGACTGGGTGAAGTGAAGCCTTATGATCCCGGCAAAAGAGGAGGTGGAGATATTGCCTTTATCGCTGAGCGCATCGATGCGGTGGATGGATTGGGTGCGATGGGAGGAGGAGCACATGCACCTGAGGAATATGTAGACCTAACGACCCTGGACGAGCAAATCAAAAGAGCAGCGTTGCTTATTTATCGGTTGACGAGAGAAGAGAAAATCCAGAACCGCAAATGATTAATTCTCAATGTTAAATTCTTAATAAAATGGGTGCCGCTATTAAACATTAAAAATTATTCATTCAACATTACTTGAAGTGGTAGAGCAGCGTGATCGTTGCGCTGAACGCTGGCTTTGGATTGTCTTTGATTTCCATTACTGAGTGTAGTTCTGCTTTTGCAATTCCTCTTAAGTTGGCGATAGCATTCAATTTCACTTTCAATCTCACTTCAGAGTCTACAACAACAGGCTGGTTAAACTTCAAGGAGTCGATGCCATAGTTTACCAACATGGTGATGTTGTTCACTTCTACTATTTGCCCCCAGAGGTAGGGCACCAATGACAAGGTAAGGTAGCCGTGGGCAATTGTCTTTTTGAATGGGCTTTCCGTTGCGGCACGAGTGGCATCCGTATGGATCCATTGGTGATCCAATGTTGCGTCTGCAAACTTGTTGATTTGTTCCTGTGTAAGTTTTACATAGTCGGAAGTTCCTATCTCACGGCCTGCGAAGGCCGCAAACTCTTCAAAACTGTTGATGATTGTCTTCGCCATGAGTGGACTGGGTTGAGGGCTTAAGATAGTTCATTTTTGGAATAATTGGAGCCATTGTATGGTGTGAATGGTGCTGTGAAGCCGCCTTTATTATTATCTTTGCGGCTGCTGCAAGTCAGTGAGAAAAATTTCCAAGAACTATGCGTTTAGCCCAGTTAGCCCGCAAAATTGCTGTCAAGCCTACCGACATCGTATCTTTTCTGGCCTCACGGAATATTATCATAGAAGAAAACTCCAATGCCAAGGTTGCTGATGAATACGAGCGGCTGGTGTTACAACACTTTGCACCTGAACTGTTGATCTCTGAGCCGCAGAGTTTAGAAGCCCCTGTCGAAGTTTCACAGCTTGCAGAGGAGCCTATTGAAATAAAGTCGGAGGAGGTTGAAGAGATTACGGACAGCGTTGAGTCCCCTGATCGGGAAGAAACAAAGGAAGAAGAGAAACCTGAAGTGATCAAGCCGCCCAAGGTAGAGTTACCTGGTCTAAAGGTTGTAGGCAAGATTGAATTGCCTGAACCCAAGAAGAAGGTACAAGACACTCCTGCTGAAGCGTCTACAGAAGAACAACCAAAAGCTGAAGGCGAACAGGTTGCAACTCAGGAAGGATCTCAGCCAGCGGCACCACGTGAAGACCGTGGACCACGAGACCGGAGAAGACCCCACCGTCAGGATCGGAGAAACCGTGACGACCAAAGACCGAGAAAGAATCCCATCGCATTGCAACGCGAGCGGGAGGAAAGAGAAGCGCTGCGCAAAAAGCTTGAAGACCAGCAAAAGGAAAAGGAGCTGCGTACGCAGCGTTATCTAAAAAAAGTAGAAGGCCGAACCCCACCCCAGCGCTCTACTAAGAAAGCAAAGAAGAAACATGAAGATGAGTATGAGGTGTATGCAGAGAAGCAGCAACCTAAGTCCATACTGGGGAGAATCATGAATTGGTTTGTCTCCGAGTAGAGTTTTGAGTTTTAAGTTGCTCGTGATTCACTCAAAATTCACAACTCATAACTCATAATTATTTCGCCCGTGTTCAAATCCGTACAACACACTGTACGAACACTTACATCTGCCTATCTGAAACAGTCTAAAACACAGCAGATTTGATGGTTTGCGTTCTGGTCTTTCATTTGCAGGCATTTGCGCGACTAAGCCTCTAACTATGCGCACCCTTATTGCCCTTTGTCTTTGGTTTATCTTATTAGTGTTATGCTGGCCATTAGCGTTGCTGGCCATTTTCCTGTTTCCATTGCTCTGGCTGATTCTATTGCCATTCAGAATTCTCGGGTTTACCATTGGTTTTATTTTTGAAGCCATCGGAGCGATTTTGATGTTTCCGTTCCGGGTGCTGAAGCGGATTTAGCTTTTTTATAACCTTTGGAAATTGTTGCTGAAAAAAGACAGCGATTCCAATGTTTGGTGCATTAGCTAAAAGGCTATCTTTCCTTTATGAAGACATTTCCATTTGGTCGAATGCGAGGTCTACTGTTCATTGGACTAATGCTGTCGATGTTGTTGTTTGGAGTTATTCAAAAATGCACTAATCCAGAGAAGTATGGAAATAGAGAAAGGCCACGTGACCGGATTAGATAGGTCTTTCAAGACTTAGAAATTTATCGCCAACTCAACATTTTCAGCTGTTAGACTAATCATTCCAACTGCTATCTTTCATCCATGAAGTTTTACACCCTAATCTTCCTGTCATTGGCTTTTGGCAGCGCAGCATTTGCGCAGGGTAAATTTGTAAGTGAGAAGTACAAAGCTCTCATCGGTGCGAAGTGGCAAAAGGATGAGGACTTACCCTTGCTCCAAGGGTTTATGTACCGCGGGGGTTCAATGCTTTCATCTATTGATGACGAAGAGCAATTGGGAATAAACTGGTTTGCCAAAGGTTCAACAGCTCTGGTATTCTTTGAGCGAATGGGTGAGGACAACACCCACGAAATTATTGATGTACTTGAAATTGCGGACCTGAAGAAAAATCAGGAGATTAAAGGCGGTGACTGTGCAGATGGTGAAGCCGAAATGATAAGTCTCGTGGCACTAGTTACCACCTCTCAGGCCGAACGGTGGAAGGCATTGAAAGCATGGAATTTCAACCGGGACAAGCAAAGGATTGAGAGCTTCAATTCAACACGCGTTACCTGCCTGGGCATGATAGGAGAAGACGAATGATTGCCATCCCTAAACTTACATTCAATCGATCTGGTTATTATTTTGTTGCGCTCGCTGTTGTGGCGCTTGTTGGTTTTTGGAAATCGTATTTCGGCAAGTTATTGGGTGGGGATGTAACTCACTACATGCACTTTCATGCTGTATTGATGACAGCTTGGATCGCAGCCTTGATTGGCCAGCCAATACTCATCAAAAATAAGAAGACAGCAATCCATCGAACGATTGGAAAGGCGACCTATGTCATCTTGCCTCTCATGTTTGTATCGGTGATTTTATTGGCTCACAGCCGAATGAGAGAAATTCCCGTAGCTGATGTAGGCGCGATTCTTTTTATTCCATTTAAAGACCTGATCATCATAGGCATATTTTATTTCATTGCCATTGCGAATAAAAATAAAATGGCCATCCACGCCAGAGCAATGATTGCAACTGGGATTGCGTGTATTGAACCTGCTTTAGCCCGCGCCATGGGAAATGTGGTGCTACGCAATTTTTCTGAACAGACAGTGGTGTACACCACTTATGGAATTATTTATGCTATTGTGATCGCGCTGATCGTCTTGGAATGGAAGCAGCCTGTAGCAAGATGGGTGTTTCCGTTACTTCTGGTAATGTTGGTTTGCGTTCATATGCTTGCTCTTAACGGGACACCTATTCCAATCTGGCATTCGTTTGCTGCCTGGTTCATCAGCTTGCCGCTCACAGGGGTGAGTTAAGATTGCATCTGCCATCATAATTTCCTAAAATTGATCTCCCACCAACCCGGAGTTACTCATGAGATCCAATGCAGACTTTGAGGAATTCTATAATCACGAGCTCAAATCCACGATTGCGCGGATTGAAGAACAACGTAAATCAATCGCGGAGAAATATTCCTATAAGAAATACTGGCGTAATCTAAAGTGGTTGCTGTTTTTAACAGTGGCTGGAGGAATTGCCCGCGCTGCAGTTCCGGATTATGTACCTGCTGCCATTGGCCTCATTGCTGTTGTCATGGTAGCCTATGCTATCATCGCAGCGATTTATCTGACAGTTAAGAGAAATACCTCCTTTAAACCTGTGTCACTTGAGTATAAAAAGACGGTCATCTCAAAGATCGTCCACTTTGTCAACCCCGCATTACAATACAATCCTGAACAAGGGTTGGAAGCCAGTGAATTTACTATGGGAGAACTGTTTGAGTCGCCCTCCCGATTTAAAACGGAAGATTTGGTTCAGGGTACTGTGGATGGTATCACTGTGCGGTTGGCAGACGTAGTAGCTACCAAAACAAAAAGAAGCGGAAGCAAAGGGGAGAGTGAAACGGTAACCTTGTTCAAAGGCTTTTACGGAATCGCCATCTTTGATCAACCTTTCAGGGCGGAGGTGAAGCTAAAGCCCGGCAATGCTGCCTTTGAGGCTTTGGAGAAACTCGGTGGAATAGCCAAAAAGCTCTTGGGTGGAGTGGTGGATTCATTCATGGAGAGGATGAAGCTGACGGAAATTCAGACCGGTCATGCTGAATTTGACAAAGCCTATTTTGTGCAGAGCAACGAAAAGGAAAAGGCGCTGGCACTGCTTACGCCTACGTTGATGCAATTAATCCTATCTTTCAACCAGGAGTTGGCCATGCCCGTGGCACTGTCCTTCAAAGGCAATCAATTGCACATGGCTTTCGCCAACATCAATATGTTCGAGATCCACCTTGGCGTATCCATGACGGAGAAAGATGACTCAAGAGATTACTTTCGTCACCTCAATCTTGCTATGGGATTGATTGAAGCTGTCAAATCCCTGAAGTAACTTTATTACAACCTAATTCAAACCTTCTGAACACAAACCTATGCGTTTATTAATTCTCTTCATGCTATCCGTTCTCATTGCCTGCACTCCAAAGCAAACCTTTGAGGACGCTATTTGTATAGAAAACATCACAGTGATTGACCCGCTGGATGGTGCGAAGGAAGGACAGACTGTCGTGATCAAAGACGGCAAGATTCACAAGATCGCTCCATCAGCTGAACTTCAGTTGTCATCTGAGAATAATATCATCGATGGGAGTGGAAAATTTCTGATGCCCGGCTTATGGGATACTCATGTTCACTTTGCATACATGGAAGAGATTGCACCGCGTATGTTCGACTTGTTCCTGCTCTATGGCATCACCAGTGTGCGAGACACGGGAGGAAGAATTGAATTGGTTGCCGATTACAGGGAACAGTCCATAAATAATCCTACCAAAGCACCAAGGGTCAAGATTGCGGGACCGCTGCTTGATGGTATTCCGAATGTGTATGACGGAAGTGATCCAGGTCATCCACCTTTGTCTGTAGGACTGAAAACTGTGGAGGATGTTAACAACAAAATTGATGAACTGAATAAAGTAGGCATAGACTTGCTCAAGGCCTACGAGATGCTAACTCCCAAGCAGTTTGCTGCCGTGATGAAAAAGGCGCAGGAATTGGGATTGAAAGTGACTGGCCATGTGCCTTTGAGCATGGATGTGATCTCTGCTTCGAACGGGGGATTGAATAGTATGGAGCACTTGCGCAATGTCGAGCTCTCCTGTGCTTCCAATGCGGAGGAGTTGCTGGCGCAACGCAGGCAGATGTTGAAGAATGGCAAAGACCTGTCGGGATCGGAGCTGCGAAGCAGCATGCACGAAGCGCAGCGTGAAACGGCAGTGAACAACTTCAGCGAAGAGAAGGCGAAAGAAGTGATCGAGGCGCTTGCCAGCAACGGAACCTGGCAAATACCAACACTTGCACTGAATACGTTACGTGTGGAGCAGTTCATGCGCCAACCGTGGTGGAGCGAGAGTATTCAATACTTACCTGACACGACTGCTGCAAAGTGGCAATCGGTAGTCGATCGAATGAAAGGCAGTGAAATCCCACCATTTCAACAAACTTATGCCGCATGGATGTTTAAAATTGTAGGACAAATGCACCAGGCAGGAGTCGAGTTTATGGCGGGCACGGACACGCCTATCGGCTTTCAAACACCAGGAATAAGTCTGCACAATGAGCTGGCGATGCTGGTGAAGGCAGGGTTCACCCCATTGGGAGCGATTAAGTCTGCAACCTACAACCCGGCATTTTACTTTGGGATGCAGGATGAACTGGGAAGTGTGAAGGAGGGTATGTGGGCTGACTTGCTAATACTGAATGCTGACCCGCTGCAAGACATTGAGAATACAAAAAAGATTGAGGCGGTGATTAAGCAGGGGGAGTATTATGATCAGGAAGCGTTGAATGAGATTAGAGAGAGGTTGAGGTAGGACAACAGATGCAAATCGCATGTGCCTCAGAACTGACGATGCGGATAAGCGATACAGGCAGTGTAGGAACCATCGTTTGCGTTGGGACAAACGTAGGTAGAGATGAGGTAACGAGTGTTTCACCAACTACACAAGCTGATGAGCCCAATCACAAATTAAAACCCCTGTAATCCCGATAGCTATCGGGATTACAGGGGTTTTTTAGTTTATAGGGGGTAGGCTTGGGTAAACCTATCTATCCGTGGAATTATACGTATAGTCTGGCGGATAAAGATTTTCCTCACTTTTGGTTATCTTAGAGAGGTATTTCGGGAGAGATAGATATAAGTAAGATAAAGACCAAGGTGTGTTTATACAGATGTTAGGCGATATTTAAATTAACCAATAGAACATGGCATTACAACAAGAAATAGAAAGTAGAGCAAAGCAGATACACACAGATGGATATGCTCTTTCAATAGGTGAATTAATGTCCTTGTATAAAGAAAAGGAAATAGATATCCATCCTGAGTTCCAACGTTTCTTTCGATGGTCTTCCATTCAGAAGACAAAGCTAATAGAGTCCATTTTACTCGGTATTCCTATTCCTCCAATTTTTGTATCTCAAAGGGAAGATGGTGTTTGGGACGTTATTGATGGACTCCAAAGATTGTCAACCATATTAGAATTTGCCGGACTCTTGAGAGACTCGGAGGAGAACTTAAAACCCGCTAGCTTTTTGAGCGGAACTGAATATTTGCCTTCATTAGAGGGCAAATTTTGGCAAAAGGATGATGATCCAGCTAATTCTTTTGACCAAACACAGAGATTAATGATCAAAAGATCTAAACTCGGTATTCAAATAATCAAAAAGGAAAGTGACAAGGATACTAAATTCGAATTGTTTCAGCGACTAAATACTGGTGGGACTGCATTGACAGAGCAAGAAATTCGCAACTGCATTCTTGTAATGATAAACAAGGCATTTTATACTTGGCTTTCCCAATTAAGCAAAAACGACAACTTTAAGGCAACTATACCTATTACAGACAAAGCCTTTGAAGAGCAATACGACATGGAATTAGCTCTTCGCTATTTTGTCTATAAGTCAATCGCAGTGGCAGATGTAAATGCAACTAAAGATATTGGTAAGCTCCTAACTGATAAGATGGTTGAGTTTGCAAATAATCCAGATTTTAATTTTGATTTAGAAAAAGAGGGTTTTGAAAAAACCTTTTTACTTCTAAACAAATCCTTTGGAGAAGACATATTCAGAAAATGGGAACCTCAGAAAGATAAATTTACTGGCGCGTTTTCAATCGCAGCTTTTGAAGTAATTGCAACTGGTTTAGCAAAAAATATCGTTTCGTATCATGATACTCCTGAAAGTTTAGAAATCCTAAAGACAAAAATAAAATCTGTAAGTACTAACCCAATTTTTACCGAAAACTCCGGAAGCGGTAAAAGGGCTTCAACAAGACTACCTCATTTTCTTCCTTTGGGTGAACAAATATTTGCGGTATGAAGATTCGATCAGCGGAAGAGTTGCAAACAAAACTCGATGATGATTTCGCATGGAGGCGAAAGGAATTAACCGCAATTTTTACCAATGTACAATCTTCCAAACCACTGCAACTAAATACCAATATTCGTATTGGGGTTGTTATGTTATACGCACATTGGGAGGGGTTTATAAAAAATGCGGCAGAGCTTTACTTGGTATATGTTGCATGCAAGAAGCTAAATTATGACGAGCTGAGTAACAACTTCATAGCTGTGTCATTAAAATCGAAGCTTAAACAATTCGAGGAAACCAATAAGAATACAATTCACACTCAACTAATTGATTTTTTATTAGGTGATTTAAATTCACGAGCCACTATACCTACAGAAGACATAATTAAAACGCAATCCAATTTGAATTCTGGCATCCTTAGGGAAATATTATCAACTATCGGTGTAAATTACATTCAGTATGAACTCAAAGAAAAATTCATTGACAGTCAATTATTGCGGATTAGGAATTCGGTAGCCCATGGTCAAAGCCCAGACATCTCAGAAAATGAGTTTTATGAACTGTATTCGGAAATCACTGTACTCATGTCATCAATTAAGACAGACATATCAAATAATGCAACTCTATCTAATTACAGGAAGAAAAACATCGCCTAACAAAGTGTATGCGCAATTTAAATTTGTCAATATTTTAAAAGAAATTTAAATTGCGCATACACAAACGTTGCTGGTGGACAACCTAGTCCCGCTCAGCGTCTCTCGAAGAGGACGCTCAGCTTTGATAGAATAGATTTTAGGTATTGCGGTGAATATCAGCGTCCCGCCTCCTCCTTTTGGGAGACGCTGCAGAGAACAAAAAGCCTGTTCGGCAACTACCTTATGATGGGTTAGAATTTAGCATTGATGGTATAACACCAACCCAATAGGGAAATCAGAGTCTCAAAAGAATAAGAAAAATGTACCATATAGGCACTTATTTTCTACTATGGAATTTATAATTTCACTAAATTCGTTTACCAAAAATAACCCAAATGACAAAAGAAGCCGGAACTAATCCATTGAAATTAATTATTAACTCAACTACTACAATTTTCATTGTATTGGTTTCTTTTTATCTGGGGTTGATTGTAGCAGGGAAATTGGACACTGATCCTCAAAGAGGCCAGTTTTATGGAACTCTTTCAGAGCAAGTCATGAATATTGGCTTGGGAGCATGGCGTTTTATCAGACCACTATTTACCCTTTCGATCTTATTGCTGATTACTCATTGGATCCTTCAAAAGTTAGGAATAAACTTTTCAAGCAATAAAGGCTTTCTTCGACCTCGCTAATTTTTATTAGCAGCTATAATCTATTGTTTAATTTCCTTTTCCTTCCTTTCTCAGAAGAATCTCTGCGGGTGGCGGAGGACTCTGCGTTCATTGCCAACTATTTTGCCGACAGAGTCCCCAGCCTCCCGCCTCCTCCTCTTGGAGACGCTGCAGAGAATAAATGTAAGTTGACATTTGCCTAAGCCATATCGGAGTTCATCTTGCTAATGATGAAAGTCATTGTTATCGGGCATTCGTGAACCGAAATTGAAGGAGACAAAAACTCCTTTTATGAACCCCGCAGTCAGTAGAATTGGCTTATGGTCAGGCCTAATTGCCTTTGGATCAACTGTAGCTTACGTTGTTATTCAGGTGCTTCAAATCGTTGGCGTTTTCACTTTTCCTTTGGATGAAATCCTAATTTACGGTAGCTCGTTGTGTATTGTCATTCCATTTTTACTTGAAATACTTGCCCTTCATTACACAACGCGTCCGGAGAAAAGATTTTGGAGTCATGCTGCTCTCGTCTTTTCAATTCTCTATGCCATATTTGTTACCGCAAACTATGTGGTGCAATTGGCAACCGTTGTTCCCCATAAGCTTAGTGGTACTTTAGCCGAAGTTAGTGTTCTTGAGCAGACTCCTCATTCTATGTTTTGGGACTTTGATGCGTTAGGATATATTTTTATGGGCATCGCTATGTTTGTAGCTCTGCCCGTATTCGAGAAGAAAGGATTTCAAAAATGGGTGAGGCTGTCTTTTTTAGCCAATGCACTTGTGACACCCCTAATCACCTTTGTGTATTTTTATCCGACTTATTCCAGCAAGCTGTTATTCCTGGGATTTCCATGGGCCGTTACTGCGCCATTGGCGATGCTGATGTTGGCACTGGGATTCAGGCAAAAAGACAGTATAGCTTAGGGATATAATCAGCTTTGTACATTGCACGTCAATTGTGGGTGCAAATCTTTAGGTGGTATCATTGTAACCAATGATGTCATATCTGCCAATCATTATTTTTTTGTGAATTTGTTATCTGATAAGTTTTAAATTGACGAATACTTATTTGCAACAAATGACGATACGCAACACAATCGCAACACTAATTTTCCTAGTGGGTTTTTCGGGATATGCTCAAAATGGGGAATGGAAGACCTTGGATGAAAATGGTTACTCCATTCAATATCCCTCAGACTGGCAGTTGAACAAGTCGCCACAGATGGGAATGAGTTTTGCTATTTTAAGTAAGCTCACTTCCGAAAAGGATCAGTTCAGAGAGAACGTAAACTTATTGATACAGGATTTGTCGGGTTATGATCTCGACCTGGATAAGTACGTTGAAATATCTGAAAACCAGATTAAAACCATGATCACTGATGGTAACCTGATTTTAAGTGACAGGTTGAAGAAGGATGGAAAAGAATTTCAAAAAGCGATGTACACCGGAAAGCAGGGAATTTTTAAACTGATGTTTGAACAATTCTACTGGGTGATTGGCAGCAAGGCATACGTGCTGACCTTGACTTGTGAAGAGAATCAGTTTGATGTGTACAAAAATACAGGAGAGAAAATTCTGGAGAGTTTTTGATTTAAAGTAGAGTGAAAAGACGAATACTTGGAAGCACTGGACTTGAGGTGTCGGCAATTGGCCTGGGGTGTATGGGGTTAAGCTATGGCTACGGCCAGCCTACTGCAGAGAAGGATGCAATCGCGCTTATTCATAAAGCCTATGAATTAGGAGTTACTTTATTTGATACGGCCGAGTCATACGCGATGGGTGTGAATGAATCGCTTGTAGGGAAAGCGTTGCAACCCTTTCGTGATGAAGTTGTCATCGCTACTAAATTTGGTTTCAAGGGTGGCGACCCAACGAAGGGTCTGGATAGCAGGCCGGAGAATATAAGGACAGTCGTGGAAGCTTCATTAAAGCGCTTGCGTACAGATCGGATCGATTTGCTGTATCAGCATAGGGTCGATCCTGCCGTTCCCATTGAAGATGTGGCGGGAACGGTCAAAGAGATGATCAAAGAGGGGAAGGCAAAATATTTTGGTCTCTCAGAAGCCAGCGTAAAAACTATCCGGAAGGCGCATGCGATTCAACCTGTTGCCGCATTGCAGAGCGAGTATTCATTGTGGTGCAGAGAGCCGGAGAAAGAAACTTTTCCGGTATTGGAGGAGTTGGGGATTGGGTTTGTTCCTTTTAGTCCGCTAGGCAGAGGTTTTCTGGCGGGGGCTATTGATGAAAACACCAAAATAGATCAGGCTGATTTTCGCAACAATATTCCGCGCTTTAGTGAGCAGAATCGCAAAGCGAACCGGGTAGTGGTGAACTGGGTCAGTGACTTTGCGAAAAAGAAAAACGCAACCCCGGCTCAAGTAGCGTTGGCATGGATACTCACACAAAAACCTTGGATTGTGCCGATTCCCGGAACGACCAAAGAGCACAGATTGAAGGAAAATATAGGTGGGGTGGGCCTTCAATTGACTCCGAGTGATTTAGTGGAGATCGATAAAGCCTTTGCTGAGATTCAAATCCAGGGGGACCGATATTCACAGCAGCTGCAACAGATGGTGGATAGGGGGTAAACTATGGTGACCAATTCCAATTTGCACTACGCTGTGATCAAGCATATAGTAGACAAGGGATATGCACCGGACGTTGAGGCCTTGTCGAAAATTCTGAGTAGCGATTCTGAAACGGTCATCAAGGGCCTGTATGAGTTACAGGAGTATCACGGTGTAGTGCTGCATCCGCACAAACCACAGATTTGGGTTATTCATCCCTTTTCACTCGCGCCAACCAATTTCGCGGTGAGAACGAACACTGGTCTGTGGTGGGGTAACTGTGCGTGGTGTTCTCTTGGAGTAGCCGCATTATTGAAAGAAGATGTGACCATCACCACTACCTACGGTGCCCACGGAGAGAAGGTAGAGATCAAAATTAGGGAAGGAAAGATATTGAATGAAGATTTGCTCATTCATTTTCCAATACCAATGAAGAATGCTTGGGATAATGTGATCTATACGTGTAGCACCATGCTGGTGTTTAAGAATGAAAGCCAGATTGATGAATGGGTGAACCGTCACCAAATTCCGAAAGGCGATGTTCAACCCATTTCGCGTGTTTGGGAGTTTTCAAAAGAGTGGTATGGTAATCATCTTAATCCTGAATGGAAGAAGTGGACGATGCAAGAAGCCAAGGAAATATTTACACGGCATCAATTGAGACATGAAGTGTGGCGATTGGAGGACGGGAGTGGAAGATTTTAGAGCCAAAGAATAATCACAATATGCAGGATCCTATTATCCTTACGCATGGCGCCTTGGGAAGTAAGAACCAATTGAAGATGTTGGCTGAGAGACTTTCGGAGAATTTCAGTGTCCTGTCAATGGATTTTGAGGGACACGGAGAGTATCACTCCGATGTACAGTTTTCAATCGACTTATTTACACGAAATCTTGAAGAGTTTATTGACCGACAAAAATTGTGGAGAGTTAATTTGTTTGGTTACAGCATGGGAGGATATGTAGCATTGGATTTCGCTGGCAGGCATCCCGACCAGGTCGGAAAGGTCATAACGCTTGGAACAAAATTCGATTGGACGTCCGAGTTTGCTCTTCAGGAAATCAAGATGCTTGACCCCAACAAAATAGAAGAAAAAGTCCCAAAGTTCGCCCAGTATTTGGAGCAAGCTCATTCGTCAAACGACTGGAAAGAAGTAGTGCGAAAGACAGCTGGTCTGATGTTAGGCCTGGGTAACGGAAAAAGAATGGTGGAGGATGATTTTCGAAAGATTAAAAGTGAAGTTTTGGTCATGGTCGGTGAAAGTGATCACATGGTAACCTTGGCCGAATCAGAACGCATTGTTGAGTTGCTGCCGAAAGGACAGTTGATGTCCCTTAACGGAACACCTCATCAAATTGAAAAAATTGATCAAGAGGAACTCGCCAGAATAATTGCGGATCAGTTGCAACAATGACAGATGAAATAAAATTCGTTATTCATTAAAGAGCAAAAAAATAGCCTTCCGATTTCTCAGAAGGCCATTTTCATTTACAACCAACTTGTTTTTTACTTCACATCGAAACGGTCGAGGTTCATCACCTTGTCCCAGGCCGCAACGAAGTCTTTCACAAACTTCTCTTTGGCATCACCGCTTCCGTAAACTTCTGCAAGTGCCCTCAGTTCTGAGTTTGAACCGAAGACAAGGTCTACTCTAGTAGCTGTCCACTTCTTGCTTCCGGTTTTGCGATCGTTGCCTTCAAACTGATCCTCTCCTTGAGTCGCTTTCCATGTTGTGCCCATGTCAAGTAAATTCACGAAGAAGTCATTGGTCAGTGTACCTGGCTTAGAAGTGAACACACCGTGCTTCGATCCATCGAAGTTGGTATCAAGGGCGCGCATACCACCTACCAACACTGTCATTTCAGGCGGAGTAAGTGTGAGCAATTGTGCTTTGTCAACCAGCAGCTCTTCCGCTGAAACGGTGTACTTTGTTTTCAAATAGTTGCGGAAGCCATCAGCGATTGGCTCCAGCGGTTCAAATGACTCTACATCAGTTTGGTCTTGAGTAGCATCAGCACGACCTGGCGTGAATGGAACTGTTACGTTGAAGCCGCCATCTTTCGCAGCTTTTTCCACGGCAGCGCATCCACCCAATACGATGAGGTCGGCAAGTGAGACTTGTTTTCCACCGGTGTTGAATTCTTTTTGAATGCCTTCAAGCGCTTTCAACACTTTAGCAAGCTGTGTAGGGTTATTCACTTTCCAGTCCTTCTGCGGAGCAAGGCGGATACGTGCACCGTTGGCACCACCACGCTTGTCAGAACCACGGAAAGTGGATGCTGAAGCCCATGCTGTAGACACCAGTTCAGAAACAGACAAACCTGAGGCAATAATTTTGGACTTCAATGCCGCAATGTCTTTGTCATCAATCACCTTGTGGGTGACTGCCGGAATCGGATCTTGCCAGATCAAATCTTCCTTGGGTACTTCAGGTCCGAGATATCGGGCACGAGGCCCCATGTCGCGGTGAGTAAGTTTGAACCATGCGCGTGCAAAAGCATCAGCAAACTCATCCGGGTTTTCGTAAAAGCGCCTTGAGATCTTTTCGTAGGCAGGATCGAATTTTAGTGAAAGGTCTGTAGTCAGCATTCGTGGCTCGTGGCGTTTTGACTTATCAAACGCATCGGGCACGGAACCCGCACCTGCACCATGTTTTGGTTTCCACTGATGTGCTCCGGCTGGGCTTTTTGTTAGTTCCCAGTCATAGCCAAACAGGTTCCAGAAGAAGTTGTTGCTCCATTTGGTTGGTGTTGTAGTCCAGGTTACTTCCAACCCGCTTGTGATGGAATCACCTGCTTTACCGGATCCAAAGCTGCTTCTCCAGCCGAGTCCTTGTTCTTCAATACCTGCAGCTTCAGGTTCTGCGCCAACATGTGTCGCGGGTGCAGCTCCGTGGGTTTTACCAAATGTGTGACCTCCCGCTATCAGCGCTACTGTTTCTTCATCGTTCATCGCCATGCGCTTGAATGTTTCACGGATGTCGTGAGCCGCTGCGATAGGGTCAGGATTTCCATTAGGGCCTTCCGGGTTGACATAGATCAAACCCATCTGCACGGCAGCCAGTGGGTTTTCGAGATCACGTTCACCTGAGTAGCGCTTGTCGCCCAACCATTCTTTTTCAGAACCCCAGTAAACATCTTGTTCTGGTTCCCAAACGTCTTCACGTCCACCTGCAAAGCCAAAGGTCTTGAAGCCCATTGATTCCAATGCCACATTTCCGGCAAGCACCATGAGGTCTGCCCAGGAAATTTTACGACCATATTTTTGTTTGATTGGCCAAAGCAGTCTACGCGCTTTGTCAAGGTTTACGTTATCAGGCCAGCTATTGAGAGGAGCAAAACGTTGTTGGCCACCGCCTGCACCACCGCGGCCGTCACCGATGCGGTAGGTTCCGGCTGAGTGCCATGCCATACGGATGAATAGCGGTCCATAGTGACCAAAGTCTGCCGGCCACCAGTCCTGTGAGTCAGTCATTACTTTCTCAAGGTCTTTTTTGAGTGCGGCCAGGTCAAGGCTTTTGAACTCTTCTGCGTAGTTGAATTTCTCTCCCATAGGATCAGAGAGAGAAGAGTTTTGCCTGAGGATGTTAAGTTTCAATTGGTTAGGCCACCATTCCTGGTTTTGAGTGCCGCCACCTCCTGTTTGATGGAAGGGGCATTTGCCGGCACCGTTGGAGCTGGCGCCTGTGTGATTGTGTTCTGCCATGGTCTTAGTATTTAGTCGTTACAAATGTGAATGGTTAGTTAAGCATAATTCAAAGCGATTGCCATGATGAGCATCATGCTTACATCAAGATTACAATTGTCTTGATAATAAATCAAATTGATTATTTTTATGATCATATAGTTAATATCTATGACTTTAACCCAGTTGGAGTACATTGTAGCATTGGATACTTACCGTCACTTTGTGCTGGCGTCTGAGAAGTGTTTTGTGACACAGCCTACGCTGAGTATGCAGATACAAAAGCTTGAGGAGGAGCTTGGGGTGAAAATATTTGATCGTACCAAACAGCCGGTAATTCCCACGGAAGTCGGGGCGAGCATCATTGCACAAGCCCGTGTCACATTACGTGAGGCAGATAGCATCAGGCAGATCATAGCGGACCAAAAGAATACTTTGACCGGTGAACTTCGCATCGGCATTATTCCAACGCTGGCACCGTACCTGTTGCCGCATTTGTATAAAAACATACGCCAAAAGTATCCACAGTTGAACCTGGTGGTTAAAGAAACTATCACAGAAGAAGTAATTGAAGAGCTGAAGAGTAATCGGTTGGACTGTGGCATTGTGGTAACACCACTAAAAGATCCGTCAATCAAAGAAGATGTGTTGTTCTACGAGGAGTTGTTTGTGTATGTGTCGCGGAAGAATGCGCTCGCAGATAAAAAGTATGTACTGGCCAGTGAGATAGATCCAAATCAATTATGGTTGTTGGAAGAGGGGCATTGTTTCCGGTCGCAGATGCTGAACTTATGTGAATTGCGAAAAATAAGTGATTACCACTTTCAGTACGAGACAGGCAATATTGAAACCCTGAAGCGAATGGTGGACAAGAGTGATGGCATCACCATCCTACCGGAGCTGGCTGTGATGGAGATCGGCAAATCACAGCAAAAACTGGTAAAACGATTGAAAGAGCCCAGCCCTGCCAGGGAGGTAAGCGTGGTCACGCACAGGGATCACATTAAGACCAGACTCATCAAAACATTGAGAGAGGAGCTACTCAATATTGTGCCGCCAACCATGCGCAAGTTGCATAACAAGAAGGTGGTAGAGATTAATTACTGACGGGATCATCTCATTTTTTCATCAGGCCGGAAACTCTTTTTGAGAATACATCGTATAACGATATATTGTTATACAATCCATTGATGATGTATTCTTCCCAACTACTTAAAGGAACCTATCAAACACTGATCCTCAAGCTACTACAAGACCATCCCCGCATGTATGGCTATGAAATCAGCCAATACCTAAAGGAAATGTCCAACGGTGAGATTCAATTGCCTGAAGGATCGTTGTATCCGATTCTTCATAAGATGGCCGAAGAAGGACTTGTGAAAATGGAGAGGGTAAATATCGGCAGACGTGTAAGAAGATATTACTCTCTGACCAACTCTGGTGTGGCTGAGGCAACCTCCAAAATTGATGAGTTCAACCGGTTTGTGAGTACCATGAAATTATTGCTAGAGCCCAAACTCAAACCTTTGTGAAACTTAAGGAATCACAAATAGAATTTATTGAACAGGATCTTCGGGATCGGGGTATCGTGTACCATGAACTGCACGAGGACCTGGTAGATCACATTTGCTCCACAGTGGAAGAGCGTATGAGCAATGGAGCAAGTTTTGGAGATGCCTATCATGAGGCACTTAAACCTTTCAGTACGCGAAGGCTGGCAAGACTCGAACGCGAGACAACATCAAGCTTAAACTCATTTACCATGATTAGATCTTATCTGACACTCACCTTTCGAAATCTCACGAAATTTCCAGCGTTTTCTACCGTCAATATTCTTGGTCTTGCCATTGGGATGGCGGCCTGCTTTGTGATGCTGCAATACGTCAGTTATGAGTTAGCCTTCGATGCTTTCCATCCCGATGCTGATCGCACGTATCGCATTACCATGGAAACGCGGAGAGGTGAGGGTGAGCCCTTTCATACCGCATCTGCTTATTTGCCAGTAGCGAAAGTAGCCCAGGACGCGTTGCCAGAAATAGTCGATTACAATCGGGTCTACTTCCTCGACCGGCATGCTGTAGTTTCCTATGAAGACATTAAGTTTGAACAGGAGGCCGTGGCGTATGCTGATGCGAATTTTTTCAACTTCTTCTCTTATGGACTTATCAAAGGCAAGTCTGACGATGTGTTGAAGGAAGTAAACTCAGTAGCATTATCAGAGTCAGCGGCAAACCGATATTTTGGTGACACCGACCCTATTGGTAAAATAGTCAGATTGACAGAGGAGTTTAACGATCTTACTCTGCTGGTGACCGGCATCTATCAAGATCCTCCTCCCAATTCTCACCTCAGACCCAAGATGATTGTTTCGCTTAGTAGTATTGAAAATTTTGAAGCGGTAAAAAGAAATGAATGGAACTGGCCCTTTTATATGAACTATGTAAGGCTCCGTGAGGATGCCAGGCCGTTAGCGGTTGAGTCAAAGCTTCAGTCCATTGTCTCGACTTATTTTGATGGTGACGAGAAGCAAAGCGTGCTTCATCTGCAACCCCTTCGCGATATCCATCTACGATCGAGCCTTGAGTTTGAAATGGAACCTAACGGTAATATGAACATGGTTTTGTTGCTGTTGGGTGTTGCTTTGCTCACGCTTGTTATTGCTTATAGTAACTATGTCAATCTTTCAACGGCACGTTCGCTGGATCGTGCGCGAGAGGTGGGGATTCGCAAGGCACTAGGCTCAAGAAAGAAAACTTTGATTAGCCAGTTTCTCACGGAAGCGATGACGATCAATCTAATCGCTTTGTCAGTTTCTACAGCGATCTCATTTTTGTTCATCTGGCTTCTCAGAAATTATGCCGGTGTAGATCTGGATCTTCTTAGCTACACAGGTTCATGGTTCTGGATTGCGCTAGTGTTTCTCTTTATCGTTGGTTCTGTGTTGTCTTCATTCTATCCTGCTTTAGTATTGTCTTCTTTCCAACCTATTGCAGCGCTTCGCGGGAAGCTGACCGGTAATCTTAGTGGACAAAGTCTGAGACGTGTGCTCGTGATTTTCCAGTTTGTAGCATCCATAAGTCTGATGATTGGGGCATACGCTATTTATAGTCAGCATGACTTCATGCAGCATCAATCACTGGGAATATCGATTGATAAGTTATTGGTGGTGAAAGGTCCGCGGGTAACTGACGTTGAGTCGACACCATCCAATGATCCCTTCGTAGTGCGATCGTTAGCTATTCAGGACATTTCGAATGTATCAATCACCAATAGTGTTCCCAGCATTTGGACCAGTACCACGCAAGGCATCACGCGGCAAGGGTCGGATGTTGGAAAGAATGACTTCTACAGCATCGTTGGTGTTGATAGCCGATTTATGAATACCTATGGTGTAGAGTTGTTGGCAGGCCGCAACTTTGAGGAGGCTTCCGATGGCAGGCTTAGGTCTGTGATCATCAACGAGGAGGCCGTGCAACATTTAGGATTTGAGAACATTAGTGCCGCAATCGGATCTCGAATTGAGTTCAGGGGTATGCCCATCAATATTGTTGGTGTGATTAGAAATTATCATCACTTCTCTTTGAAATCAGAAATTGAGCCGATGCTACTCCATCTCATTGATGACGGTAACAAGGAATACTATACAATTCAGTTCGATCAGATTAACAGCAAAGTGATTGGTGACATTGAGCATCAATGGCAAAGTGTGTATCCCGACAATCCCTTTGAATACTTTTTTCTAACCCATTCGTTTGCCGCTCAGTATGAATCTGATGTCAAGTTTCGAAAAATGTTTACCGCCTTCTCACTGTTGGCAACGTTTATCGCGTGCCTTGGGCTTTATGGATTAGCCTCATTTGTTACACAAAAACGCATCCGCGAGATCGGAATCAGGAAAGTATTGGGATCATCGGTCATTCAGATCGTTGTTTTGTTGCTGAAGGATTTTGGAAAGCTGATTGCAATCTCGGGCATAGTGGCCATACCAATTGCAGTTAAAGCAATTCAAAATTGGCAGTCTGGTTTCGCGTTTAAGGTGGAGTTGGCGTGGTGGGTTTATTGCTTGCCAGTAGTTGTTGTTTTGGCTATCGCTATTGTAACGGTGAGTTTTCACACCATAAAGGCGGCCCTTACCAACCCGGTAAATATTTTGAAGTACGACTAGCCGCTGGTAAAATACGGAATCGTGCTTTGGTTAAATCCATTATCTTCACTGCATGAGATACCGTATACTACTTCTTTTCCTTTTCGTTGCCTCGATCGGAGGTAATGCCCAACAGCAAGAGCCCCTTCGGGTTGGCGTGATAGGACTTACTCACTCTCACGTTCACTGGATACTTGGCCGTGAAGACATCGGTGACATTAAGGTTGTGGGCATAGTGGAACCAAACAGAGACCTGGTGCAGCGGTTTCTTGCTCGTCATAATAAGGCTAAGTGGGTGGACATGGTGTACAACACCATGGATGAAATGATCAAGGCTACCAAGCCGGAAGCAGTCACGGCCTTTGGCACAATCTACGAACACCTTGCAGTAGTGGAGAAGTGCGCGCCTTTAGGCATTCACGTAATGGTGGAAAAACCTTTAGCGGTAAGCATGGAACACGCGACAAAGATGGCTGCCCTTGCACGTAAGCACAATATCAATTTGCTGACAAACTACGAGACCACATGGTATCCCACCAATCACAAGGCCAATGAGCTTCTCAAAAGCGGTGAGATTGGTGATCTGCGAAAAGTGGTGGTGCATGATGGTCATCGCGGTCCAAGTAAAATCGGTATTAACAAGGAATTTCTGGATTGGCTGATTGAACCAAAAGATAACGGAGGTGGAGCGATTACTGATTTTGGTTGTTATGGTGTAAACCTGATGACCTGGATGATGGGAGGGAAGAAACCCAACACAGTAACTGCTGTGACGGCTCAGCTACAACCTGAAAATAACCCCAAGGTAGATGACGATGCTACGATTATTCTCACTTATGATAATGTTGTTGCCACGATTCAGCCCTCATGGAATTGGCCAGTGGGACGAAAAGACATGGAAGTGTACGGGCTCACTGGTGCCATTTTCGCAGATAATCGTCACGACTTGCGCATACGAAAGGCAAAAGGCTACGATGGATTTGATGAAACAGTAATGAAGTTGGAAGAACTCGAAGCGCCTTACAACGATCCTTTTTCGATGCTGGCGTCTATTGTGAGAAGGAAAATTGTTTTGCCCCCTTATGATCTTACTTCACTGGAGAACAATTTGATCGTAGTAGAAATATTGGAGGCGGCAAAGATGAGTGCCAAGTCGGGGCAGACTGTAAAACTTTCTAAATAAATACTGGATACCAGATGCAGAATTGAGCCTCTGGTATCCAGTGTCTTTTTACCCAAGCTTAATGCCTTCCGTCATGAACGGCTGATTGTATTGACGTTTGCCGGTTGCCTTGTACAAAGCATTTGCCAATGCACCTATTACCGGTGGGAATGGAGGCTCACCTAGTCCTGTCGGATCAATTCCATTATCAACAAAGTGAACATCGACAGACTTAGGAGCTTCCTTATGGCGCACCAGTCTATACTTGTCAAAGTTTTGCTGATCGGGAACTCCATCCGTGAATGTAAGCCCGCTGAACATAGCGTGACCAATTCCATCGACTGAACCTCCTTCGCAAAGGTTGGTGGCAGCGATCGGGTTGACTACGATACCGCAGTCAACTGCGCAATGTACTTTTTGCACCCGAGGTTTTCCATCTTCCATTGCCAAATCCAGCACATGCGCTACATAAGTATCGTGGCAGAAGTAGGCAGCGACACCTCTATAGGTGCCTGAATTATCTTCTCCCCAGTTTGACTTTTGCTTCACCAGTTCTAAAACACCAGCGTAACGATTTGCTTCGTAGTCATTCTTTTCGCCCACGGGATTATCCTGCGCGCGCTTCAACAAATCGAGCCTGAAGTCGATCGGGTCTTTGCTTGCTGCTTCGGCTACTTCGTCAAGAAAGGCCTGCTCTGCGCCAGCGATGAAGTTGGAACGAGGCGCGCGGAAGGCACCAACCGTGATGTTGGATTCGATAGACCAATCTTCCGCCAGATAGTTATCCACAGCACCTGCAGGGAATCGATTGGCGAACAACGGACTCTCAGGAATACCACCTGCCTTTACATGGAAACCGACAAGGTTGTTGTCAGCATCTAACGCTGCACGATATACTGCATGATAAGCCGGGCGGTAGGTTCCGAAACTCATGTCGTCTTCACGGGTATAGATGAGTTTTACTGGCGCTTTCATCTTTTGCGAGATGACTGCCACTTCAACAAGGAAGTGTCCGTACAATCTCCGACCAAATCCGCCACCCATTCGCGTCATTTGTATGTCAATCTTCTCTAAGGGTAAGCCCAGCCGTGCTGACACACTCTTCTCCATAAATTCCGGTGTCTGAATAGGTCCCACCAACTCTGCCTTGTCATCCGTTACATGTGCGAAGAAGTTCATGGGTTCCATCGTGTTGTGTGCGAGGAAAGGAGCAGTGTAGGTACGCTCAATCACTTTCGCTGCAGTTTTAAAGGCCTTGGCAGGATCACCATCTTTGCGTACGACTTTCCCTGCCTTGGCTCCATATTGCGCCATCATTTGAATATGCTTGGCAGAGTTTTCCAGGCCCGCAGGAACTTTCACTTCATTGGAGCCGCCCTGGAAGTTGGACACGGTCTGGCTGTGATCAGCGAACTGTTCCCACTCAAGCTTCAGTGCTTTGCGGGCATTCATCACTTCCCATGTAGAATTACCAACAACTACTACCAATTCCGGGAAGGAGCTGACATCACACCACTGACGTGGGTAATCATCTTCGTAGGATTTAATTGTGAAGACATCTTTAATGCCGGGCATTGACCTTGCCTCAGTGTCATCCACGCTTTTCAGTTTCATTCCGAATGCAGGAGGGTGAGCTATCATTGCGATCAGCATTCCATCTTTACGATAATCCAATCCATAAAGAGGTTTGCCCGTTACGATCTTCGGTCCGTCCACGTTCTTGCGTGATGTGCCAATGATCTTAAAGTCTTTGTTGTCCTTCAGTTTTACTTCTTTAGGAATTTCCAACTTGGCGGCCGCTGATGCCATCTCGCCAAAACCTGCAGACTTGCCACTGGCTTTATGATGTAGCATTCCTGCTTCCGTTGTTATTTCACTTGCGGGCACGTTCCAGGTTGTCGCTGCTGCTTCACGTAGCATATGACGGGCCGTGGCACCTGCCATTCTTAGTCCTTTCCAACCCTGGCGTATGGATTGACTTCCACCTGCCAACTGCCGCACGAAAATGTCAGTGTTGAGAGGTGCTTGTTCTACGATTACATTTTTCCAATCCACATCTAGTTCCTCTGCCACAATCATCGGCATGGACGTCTTCACGTTTTGACCGATCTCGGGATTGGGTGACATAATGGTTACCACTCCATTGTCACCTACTTTGAGATAACCGTTGAGTTCAAACCATTCTTTGGGCATGGCCAAAGCATCCTCTGGTTTTGTTTGGCATGCACCCAGCCAACTAAAGCTGAGCATAAATCCTCCTCCAGCCATTGCTGTGGTTTTCAGAAATGATCTTCTGCCTATTGATGTTTTTAGTAGTGTCATTTTGCTGGTGGTCTAGTTGGTGGTTGACGCTGACTTGATTGCTTTTTTAATTCGCACGTAGGTGCCGCAACGACAAAGGTTGCCGTTCATTGCATTTTCAATTTCCTCATCCGAAGGAGCTGGATTTTGCTTCAAGAGAGCCGCTGCGCTCATGATTTGCCCTGCCTGACAGTAGCCACATTGTGGTACATCATGCTCAAGCCAGGCTTGCTGCACGGGATGATCACCATCTTCAGATAGCCCTTCAATGGTTGTGATTTGTTTATCGCCAATAGAAGATACCGGCAACACGCACGAACGCGTAGCGTTGCCATCGAGATGAATGGTGCAGGCCCCGCACATTGCAATGCCGCATCCAAATTTGGTACCCGTTAGGTTAAGATGATCCCTGAGTACCCATAGCACAGGTGTAGAAGGGTCAACATCCACCTGCTGCTGTTTTCCATTAATGTTAAGATTGAAGACTGCCATGAGATCAAAATGTTATGTTAGAGTAATGAGATAACGAACGGATTTAGGCCTATGAAGGTAATACAATCCAAATAAAAGTTCTGTACGAAATTCAAATAATACGGGTGAGCAAACTTATTTTCCTGTAATTCGCCTCCAGACGATAAACAGAGTATTTCGCGCGGTTTTTTTGCTTTGTTTTTAACGAAATGAAGAAGGAGCGAATTAATTAATTGACACCTTAATTAAGATTTCTAAATTTTACTGCAACGCGCAGCCAGCATACGATGGAAGTGATGGACGCCTTGCTCGCGGGTGGGTGAAAACCTGCCGGTCTTATAGTAGCGTGAACGCAAACCTTTATAAACACCCTCAACAACAAACTCGTCCTCTCGTTCAACTTTGTCCATGAGCGGCCCCGCGGTTGATCCGTACTTATCTTCATCATAGATATAATTACGAAAAGTGACTTTGGTTCTGTTGAGTGAAATTGGCTTCACTTGGTTTACTGAAACGCCCCAGGGATAGAAGCTGAAAGTAGTGTTCGGGAAAATCCAGAAGTAAAACGCGGCCACTTCTTTTCCATAGAGCGGATGATCAGGCGGGAGTGTATAGGTTTCTTCAGCACCTCCCGCAAAACCTATTTGCAAAGTGCCGTAGTCAAAAAGCACGGAGTCATAGGTGTTGTAATCAAGCACTGAGTTGAGCTCTGGGTGTACAAACGGGATGTGGAAGCCTTCAAGGTAATTATCGCAATAGAGTGCCCAATGACAGTTCACCAGGTAATCGCGACTTTTGGAAGCATCGTATTTAAATTCCTTCAAAGGCAGAAAGCCAACCCACTTGTCAAGAAAATCTTTGATGACAGAAAAATCAACTTCTGGTTCAAGTCCTGTGAAAAGGAACGGCCCCCATTCTTTTAGTTGAAACGAGTGCAGATGGTCGCAATCACGGGGGAAATTTTTCGTCTCTTTGAATTCGGGCATGTGTTGAAACGATCCATCAAGACCGAATCTTCTGCCATGATATAAGCAGTTGAGAGATTTAGATTTTCCTGGGTCGTGCACTACAATATTACCACGATGAGTACACACGTTGCTGAGACATCTGAGTTGATCGCCATCGCGCACCAATACCAGAGGTTCGTTCAAATAGTTTTCCAGTAGCTCGATCGGATGGGCATAAGAATCAAGCGGGAGGAGAGTGGCCTGATCACCAATCCACTGCCATGACTTAACAAATATATCTTCCTTCATCCTTTCGAACACACCGGCATCATGATAAAACGGTGCCGGAAGAGTTTCGGCTTTTGTGATGTCAGCATCAACGAAATATTTGTCAGTGCTCATAGTGATTGTTTGGTAGGAGACTGTTTTTTTAGCAAAGCATAGAATGGCACACTGGCCATCATCAGAATGAAACCATAAAATACCACTTCAGCCCCACATCCGATCACTACCCAAAGGCAAAAAACAAAGGCGAGCATAGCTAGCCATACATTGCGACTGTTGACTTTGCTACCTTCGTTGAATTCGATGATCGCGAGGCTGGCTGCGGAAAAAAGATAGGGGATCAACATCGTTAATGTTGACAGCAGGATGATGAAGTTGAACATCTCAGTAAGACTTTTTGAAAAGTTCAAGGCCATTAAAGCCGATGCGAGCAAACTTGAAATTACGATTCCAGAGATAGGGGATTGATGTTGGTTAACCTTTCCAAATATTTTTGGAAACAATTTGTCTTGTGCGGCTGCCATTGGTATTCGACCTTGCAATAAAATCCAACCGTTGAGTGCGCCCATGGTAGCCATTACCGCGCATCCGGCCACGATGTACCTTGCTGCTGGTCCCCAGAATGCTTGTGCCGCATCTGCAAACGGGGCTCCCGATTGCATGAGTTCGGCAGATGGAATGATGCCCATGATGGCCATTGAACTACTGATATAAACAATGATGGTAATTATAGTGCCGACTATTGTTGCTCTGCGGACTGTACGAGCTGCATCATTGGTTTCTCCACTGATGACACCCGCACTCTCCATCCCTTGAAAGGCAAAGGTTGTTAATGTTGTAGTGGCTGTGATCGCGACCCAATTATTGCTGCTGCTAATATTAAAAGGCGTGAAGTGTTCCCACTCGATATAGGCAATACCAAACAACCCGATACTTAAAATTGGGACTACCTTGAGTACAGTGGTGATCACTTGCACGGTTGCAATCATCTTTAGTGGCTTCGAGTTTATCCAGGTGAACAGCCAGATGAACCCAAGTCCGGTGAACATTGCAATCACACTGTTAATTTTTAGTGCAGGAATGAATACGGATAGATATCCCACCAAAGCGATGGCAATAGCAGCATTCGTTGCCCATATGGCAATCCAGTATCCCCATGCCACGAGGTAAGCCGCGAAGTCGCCCAACCCCATGCGCGTGTAAACGTAAGGCCCACCAATGGAGGTAGATCCGTATTTGCTTAGTGAACCGAACATCAATGCGAGAAGCATAGCGCCAACAGCGGAGCATAGCCATCCGACCATGCCAATGCCACCATAAAATGCCAAAGATGCCGGGAGCAAAAAAATCCCGGAACCAATCATGTTGCCAATGGCAAAGGCAGTGCTGGCCCAAAAACCGATTTTATGTTGACTTGAAATGGTAGTACAGTTGAAAGTTAGGTACCAAAGTAGTCAATAAGTTTTTGAAAGGTTAGAGCTTTAGTTAGGAATGGAATCAGTTCTGGGGGAAGTCTTAAACCGGAGTCGGTAGGCGGTGGTGAAATACTCAAGGCTGCTGAATCCACTTTCGAATGCAACTTGTGTCACAGACTGCGATGTGGCCTTTAGTAAATGCCTCGCATGATTCAATCTGACCTCCGTTAGGTATTGATGTGGAGATTGATTGGTTACAGCTTTAAAGATTCTGCTAAAGTGAAATGGACTTACACAACAATGATCGGCCAGTTGTGTCAGGCTGATCTTTTTATCAAAATTTTCAAACAGAAAACTGGTTGCCTTTTCTATTGTTGGAAGGTGATTTTTTAGAAGTGATTCGGAAAGTGGTGGTAAGGTTTTAATATTACTTAGTGCAGCCATCAATCTATCCAGCATGTGTATTACCAACTCATCAACTTCCAGGTTAGCTTCAACCCTGATGAGTTTTAAAATTCGCTGGTGGATGAGTTCAATGTCGGGATGCGATACCAGGAGTAACGAATGGATGTCTGGATTGGAAAAGAACCATTTACCTTCCCTTTTGTATTGCTCCTTGATGATTTCGTAGAATGAATGTGTAAACCGGAATGACGTGCAGAGGTCGGGTTGATTGTTAACATGGCGAATGATTTGTTCAATACCTGGCTTGGAGATAAGCAGGCGACCGACATGCACCGGATATTCTCGCTTGTAGACACGCTGTTCATAAAAACCACTTCGGACAAAGCAGATAAAGAAATAGCTGCTTTCTTCTGGTTTGGAAATCTCGCAGGCCACACATCTGCATCTGAAGTCACGGATTTCATAAAAATCAGACTGATGAAGGGTGTGGATTTCGGCTAACATGGAATCAAGGTAGGATGGCTACGATAAATAAACCAAACAGGTTTGAAGATCAGCAAGATTTCTAAGATTTAATCGGTTGTACGAGTTCACCTTTGCGGCTATAAAAAGACCGATATGTCAATTCGTAAAATTTTCTTCATCCTACTCACTGTACTAGCTATGAGCAATTTCTCCAATGCCCAAACTGTCGATGACCTAACTCAGTTAAAGGCGATCAATGCGAAGTTTATTCACAATTATGTGACGAATGACGCTGCTTCTCACGACAAAATAATTCACGAGAACTTCGCCTATATCAATTCCAAAGGTCATTGGGTTAACAGAGAAGACTATCTGCGAGATTGGAAAACTGGTTTTGATCCTGAGCAGATCATATACTGGGATTATCGTGATGAAAGGATTACAATAGTCGGCAGTACCGCGTTGGTGAGGTCTGTCAATAAGTGCATAAGTATTGACAGCGGTAAAGAGACTACTGGAATGACGCTTTATACAGATACATATGTAAAGGAAAAGGGAGTATGGAAGTGCGTTCAAGCTCAAATCACAGTTGTCGCCCCGGAAAATTATCCCGCAGATGACACGATTGTTAGAAAATATATAAAGGGAAAATAGTTCAGGGTAATGATGGATGATTTATCTTCTATTTGTTAGTTGAGCACGGATACGGGCATTGCCAAAGAGAATAATAATCCATTCTTCAAGGCGAAGCCCGGTCGGTTAGTGGTTAAATAACTTTGATAGGAAGATGTGAAAAGCAAAGTTGTTTTGTCCGAAAGCTTGATCTGTGGAAAGGTGAACGCGAGCATAGCAGAGGTTGAATGGTTTCCTTCGTCAAGCACCATGCGGTGCCACACGTAGAGGTCGAGCTTATACTTATTAGTCTGATAGCTGAGCAATAGACGTTCAGCGAGTTTGGTTCCCAATGTGAGATCATAAAACAAAGCAGTATTCTCGAGGCGAAACCCTGGAGCAATGTCCCAATAAACTGTTGCTGCGGTGTAATAATCGGAATCGGCATCCCTAAAACCTTCGGCCTGAGAAAATAAGTATCCAAAGAATCCTCTGACTTTGAGAGATTGATTTAGCTTGACCGTGGCAAAGACTCCTGGTTGGAGATAGTTCACAATAGATTTTTCATGAAGGTCTTGAGATTTGAACAAAAAGAAACCAAGGGGATGACGATCATAGAAAATATTGATGTCTGCATTAAGATGGCGATTGATTAGGGCACCCGTAAAAGGAAAGTGTCCCGTTGAATTGAGACGTGGTGAAATCACCAACACGGTATGACGTGTGGTATCTTTTGCTTCACGCGCAACAGCGGCTGTTGATACCAAGGTAGAGGTACCGATTACTGCAAACAGAACCACAAAAATAAAAGTGCGACTACCAGGAAAAGTCATAGAGCGCTACGCCTATACCAGTTTTTTTTGTTAGCGGCTTTTGACTCTTTTGAGGAGTAACCTTGACATCCCAGCGTTTGGGTTCCGTCAAAGAGATGCATATTTCATTTTCGTGCTTCGCTGGCAAACCTTGAAGGAAGTCCAGTACTGCTTTCCAGGTCGGAAATGGTTTAACGGAAGAAGACAACATTTGAATTTTGGTTGACGCTTTCATTTACGAAGGTGGCTTTAACTCAGTTTCACTTCAACCCGATACTTGCGGGTTATTTGTAAAATAAAGTTTGCCGACTGACAACGTTATGGCAGTGCCTTCAATTAATTCCCCAGGTATTCATGTGATCCTCTAAACTGATATGGTCTTTTTTTCGGAAAGTGATATTTGTAACGCAAAGCTTGTTGATTTGATTGACGATAAAGTCACGATAGTCGTTTCTTAACCAGCACCAGGCGATAAGGTGCCACTGCTCGGTGTAGTAGATCATGCCGATGGGTTCGATCTCGCGTGTTGTGACTTGTTTTTGTGCGTCAGTATATTCTATTTCTACTATTGTGAATTCAGTAATGGCCTTTTGAAGCGGGACGAGGTAGTCAACGCTATAGCCTTGAGGATTGAGCACACGTATTTTCGTAGATAGCGTTTCGGAATGCTCCTTTTGTCCGGAACGTAACACTGACCTGATCTTTTGGAGTGCATTGCTGCTATGTTTTGCGATCGAGCGATCGGCAAACCGATCTGCCAAAGACGATACCAAAACAAGGGCATTCGCCTCTTCAGGGGTGAAAGAAACAGGAGGCAGAAAATATCCCTGAACAATAAAATATCCTTTGTTGACCTCGAACGATACAGGAATGCCGATCTCGCCAAGTGCCTTGATGTCGCGGTAAACCGTACGCACGCTAATGTCAAATTTATCAGCGATTTTTTCTGCGGTAACAAACCTGTGCGACTGTAGTACAGTGAGTATTCCCATCAATCGGTCAACTCGATTCATTTTTATTGGATCAGGTTTGAAATTAATAAAATTTGGGACTAGCACGAGACAGAAAATTTGAGTTTGAGATCGGGATTAGTTGAAGGATAAAGATTATCTTACATGTCAAATTTTTTAAACCGTAAGACATTGACTGATCCCGTCTCTTTAAAACACATGGCTACTACAGCCGCTCTGTGTCTGTTGTTTACAATTTCATTTGCACAAAATGTAGAGTGGGCCGCTAAGGTTGAGGGGGTTTCTACTGAGTTTGTTTGGAGTACTTCTCCAGGCTCCTACACTGCGAAGACTGTGCTTGGTGAGCCATCATGTTTTATTTATGGAAAGGGCATCGGTATCGCATGGGCGCCATCCAAGCAAAAAAGTGATGTCCGGGAGTACCTCCATGTTTCATTCGCCAACGCGATCCAGGTAAGACAAATTATAGTGAACGAAACGCAAAACTCAGGTTCACTAACCCACATCACCTTATTTGATACTGAAGGTGTTGCTCACGTTGGGTATGATGAGCCGCAACCTAAGCCATCGCCAAATGGGCTTTTCATTTATATGATTCCTCTGACTCCGTACAAAGTGGTTGGCTTGAAGGCTGAGTTTGATACTAATCTCGTCAATGGGTATATCAATGTTGATGCCATAGGAGTGAGCAGTTCAGACACGCCTTATGCCCACAAGTTGAATGAAGTGCCCGTTAGTCTTTTTGATTCTGATGCTGAGAGGCTTTCTGACAATGTGAATACAACAGCATCAGAACTGTTGCCGGTGATTTCACCTGATGGGTCGACACTTTACTTTACACGACAAAATCATCCTGACAATCTTGGCACTGACAAATCAAAACAAGATATCTGGGTTTCAGCAAAGGACAGTGTGGGGGGATTTATGCCGGCAGTCAACTTTGGCGAACCTATTAACAACGCGAATAACAACTCTTTGTGTTCTGTTACCCCTGATGGACAAACTGCATTACTTCTCAATGTTTATCATGCAGATGGTAGCTCTTCTGTTGGCTTGTCGATGACTAAAAAAGGAGCAAATGGATGGCAGTTCCCAGAAGAGTTGAACATTCAGGATTACTACAATAGAAATCAATATGGTGAATATCATTTAAATGCAGACAACAAAACATTGGTGATGGCCATTCAACGCGATGATGCTATTGGTAACAAAGATGTTTATGTCAGTTTCTTGAATGATGATGGCAAATGGACTGTGCCCATGAACCTGGGCGGTGAAGTTAATACTGCAGAGGGCGAAACTTCTCCTTTCCTCGCCCCGGACCGCAGGACCTTGTATTTCGCATCTTCTGGCTGGCCGGGATACGGTGGGCGTGATCTATTCATGAGCACCCGGCTTGATGAAAGCTGGACGAAATGGTCGAATCCAATTAATCTTGGATCGAAAATTAATACCGCTGGATTTGACGCCTACTTTGTTGTGCCTGCTTCGGGTGAATATGCATATTTCACTTCTAACAAAGGAAATGAGTATAAAGAAGATATCCATCGCATCAAATTACCCAGTGCGCTTCGTCCGAAGCCTGTGGTGCTGGTGAAGGGAAGAGTGTTGAACGCGAAAACAAATGAACCTCTTGGAGCTGATATTATTTATGAGTCGTATCTGACAGGGGCGGTTATGGGTTCAGCAAAATCAGACGCCAACGATGGTAAGTATCAAATTGTGTTGCCATCGGGAAGTAGCTATGGATTCCTGGCTTCATCAAGAGGCTTTGCTTCTCTCAATGAGAACATTGACCTGACCAATTTGAAGGACTATAATGAGATCATCCGCGACTTGTATTTGTTTCCTTTGGAAAAGGGACAAGTGATTCGATTAAACAACGTATTCTTCGATACGGACAAATACAACTTCAGAAAGGAGACTTCTTTTGAGTTGAATCGGTTGGTGTCAATGTTGAAAGAGTATGCCAACCTTAAGATTGAAGTTTCTGGTCATACGGACAGCACGGGAGATGATGCACACAACCAACAATTGAGCACCAATAGGGCTAAGGCAGTTTATAACTATTTAATTGAGAACAATATTCCGTCTGACCGGATCTCATTCAGGGGTTATGGCGAATCCAAACCTGTAGCAACTAATTCCACAGAAGCTGGCAAACAACAAAACCGGAGGGTTGAGTTTTTGATTTTGGAAAATTGACAGAGCTGACTACCTACAGATTAAGCCAATAAGTCATCTTGAACACGAGCGCTCGGGTGCGCGGCATCCAGTTGTTGGCGGGCTGGTCGAAGCTAAAGAAATAGTTATCTGTGTAGACCAGGAACATGTCACTTGCTGGCTTAAATCTCCACTGCAGCCTTGCGTTGATATTTACGTTCTCGTTCTGCGTATTGAACTGCATGAAGTTGGTGATGAATAATTTTCGTGTAAGGGTTAGATCAAGTTTTGGACTGATCAGGTGGATATCACGTGATGGATACGGATCATCCAGTCGTATTCTGTTGTAACTGTAGATCAGTCCGATACTTCCAAAAGGTTGGAAACGATAGGTGAGGGTGGGACTGAATTCGTAACGTGTGCCATTGTAGTATTCACCTCCTGAATGTTCGATACTTGCTGAAAGTAGTTTGCGTGGATCAGATTCATATCTTACAAAGTAGTTCTGATAGGAGTAACTTGTTCCTGTCAAAAGTTTGGTTGGGTTTTCATCCTCTGGTGTGCGTGTCGGATCGAAATCGTCAAGTAGCCGAGTGTACCGGTTATTAAATGAAATTCGTGCATTGGCATTGTTTTGAAAACGCACGTCATAGGCAAACCGGATCAGCTGGTCTGTGCGACCACCGGCATTCCAGAAGTACTCAATTTTTGTATTAGGTCCGTGATTGTTTATGATGCTTCCTTTCGGATATATCTTATAAGAGATTTCGGGAACGATGCTGTTGATGCCAATGCGCCTGACAAAACCAACCTCTGCGTTGTAATTTTCTCCGATGAAGGCATGGCTCCATGAGATGTCCCACTTCTGAGTACTATAAAAGAGAGATGCACCGTGTGCAGACTGCTTTCCTGGGTTCTGTTCCTGAAAGCTATGATGAAAAAATGCTTTGCCAGTCCATTTGTTGGTAATGGAGGCAAGATTGTATTCCAACCCGACTACGCGATTGTACACCACCGAATCGCCAAACAGTTTGTCAGGGAATGTTGTGTTGAAGGATTGTTTGTTTACAAACAATGCTGAAATGTTAGATCTTGTAAATACCTGCTGTTGAACAGCTGCCACTGTGTAATTGATGCTTGGTAGTGAGATGGCTTCATCTTCTGCGGCTTGCATGTTGAGCAAACCCACACGTAGTCTTTTATTGAGTTTTCCACTCAGGCGGAAGCCGCCATATATTTTGTTCTGCACGTTTGATCCTGTGGCGGTGTCGATTGCTACGCCAATGCGCCTGCTAAAGAATGGTCGCGTGTCTTCTGTCCCGAATGCAGCGAACAAGTCCGCATTTTCGAGAAAGAACTGACGTTTCTCTGGAAAGAAAATTTCGAATCGATCGACATTGGTTACTTGCTGGTCAACTTCCACTTGCGAAAAATCCGGGTTAATTGTTAGATCCAGATTTAAGGAAGGAGTGATTGCAATCTTGGCATCACCTCCTATGGCTTTTATAAACCTGGTAGGTGTCCCTGAAATAAAATCTTTATTCAACCCAGCAGATACAAATGGAATCAGGGAAATATTCGGTCCAGGTTTTGGCAAGGGTTTGTCCCAGGCTAACTCGCCAGTGTAGGATAGGGAGTAGGGACGAAAGTTGCGCGGTACGCGATTCCATGTTGCGCGTTCATTGGTTTTACTGTCGACCCGGTAGGCATTGAAGTACCATTTGGTCGAGCCCTCAGGAAATCGAAGTGTCTTGAAGGGGATGGCCAACTCCGCGGTCCAATATCCGTCAAACTGTTGTGCTTCGCCTCGCCATTTGTTATCCCAATCCAGAGAGAAGTCATCTGATAACGTTCCGCCATTTACAACAAGTCCTTCTTTCTGCACACCCAATGGATTAATGCCAAACGAAAATGCATTGGTTTGATCCTGAAATGTGTCGAACACTACGTTAATACTCTCGATACCTGGTCCACGGAAGTCCCTTCTTTTGGAAAGGATTACAAATTTTTTTTCAGAGTCGACATCGTTGCATTTTGTTCCTATATACACCGTTGACGCATCATAGGTAAAATAAATTTCACATTGCGTGGTTGAAAGTGACGAATCGTAAGGGAAGGTTTGGATGAAATCTCTGGCTGGAGTTATGTTGCTCCATACAGGATCATCCAGAAGTCCATCGATCTTGATGGGCGTGTCATTGGCATTAATGTTAACCGTTCTCCGAATGGGTGTCTGCGCAACGCAAATCTGCGCAATCGTGATCAGAGCAAAAACAAGTAAACCTTTCAATCCAGATCCAAGTTGACTTGCAAAACTAACTTGCGACCTGACTTGAAAGGTTTACTCTTGTACGGGTGGTTCTATGCTAGTATGAGTGTGAATTCTTCCGTAACGCTTATCCTAACGATTGTTAAGCAGATAGGAGGTAAAGCTGTCGCCATCCACACGAGTATATTTAAAGTCTTCTTCACCGCGAAAAGCGATGTTCTTGATGTTTAAAGGAGTCCTGAACTTCGTGTATTTAAAGTTTGCCAGTTGATCAAAGGATGACGACTCGAAGTTGGCACCTCTTGGAAATTCAGCGTACTTGAAATTAGCGTCATCGGTGAACTTTGCGTTGGCAAATACGGGTGTGCCATTGAACTCGGCATATTTGAAGTTGGCTTCTCTGTTGAATGTAGTTCCACTAAAGTCAGTCTTGTCCTCAAACTCAGAATATTTGAACTCACTGGCTCTTCTAAAGGTGCAATTCTGAAAGATCACATCTTCTTCGAAGTGCGCGATGTAGGTGTCGTTATCTCTTTCTATGTGATAGTAAGCAAGGACATCATCTCTAAATGTGCAGTTGATAAAAGTGAGTGACACCTCCACGGTGCTTTCATATTGATCATTCCCTTTTCCAAAGAAGTCAAATGATGACTCGGTGTGCCTGCGGGTGTGCAAATCAGTAAGGTCCAGTTCGCCTTCAATTTCAGCGTTCTTGTAAAGAACAGCTTGGCCATCATTTATTTGTCGAATGATATCGCTGGCCTTTACGGTTGTTTGTGAATAGGCTGCACCAAATGCCGATAGCAGAATCAGAGTAAAGATCGTCCTCATGATGAGTTTGTTTTAAGTTTCTTGTTATTTATTCAATACCTATGCCACAGTTGAAGGTTACGATTGAGGCTCAAAAAATAACGAGTTAACTCCAACGATATTCAAATGTGTACAGACGCTGTGCGATAATGAACAATAGACTGAAATGCCTTACCTTTAGTTGCATTATGAAACACAAATAATTTCGAATCATGTTAGAAAAAATCAATTGGGACGCAGTACCCCGCGAACAGGTAAATCCATCCATGGTGAGAAGAATTGTGACAGGAGAGAAAATGATGATTGCAAAAATGAATTTTAAAGATGGCTTTGTGGTGCCTCTTCATCACCACGTACATGAACAGATTACACAGGTTGTTTCAGGTTCAATGCGGTTTTGGTTCGGTGCCAATAAGGAACAAGTGATGGACTTGCATGCTGGAGATGTGGTGGTGATACCTTCCAATTTGCCACATGAGGCGTTAATGATAGGAGATGTGGAGGAAATTGACTCATGGTCACCACCGCGCGAAGATTGGCTCGATGGTACTGATCACTACCTGAGGAAATAGATTATGGATTTAGGGCTTAAAGGAAAGGTTGCGTTCGTGGCTGCCTCTAGTCAAGGACTGGGCCGGAGTGTGGCTTTGGAGCTCGCCAAGGAAGGAGTACATCTTGCAATTTGTGGCAGGACTGAAGAGACGCTGACGAGCACTGCTCAGGAAGCAGCATCATTAGGCACTGAGGTGCTGAGTTTGGTAGGTGATTTATCATCTGAGGATGACAGAGATCGAATGATTCGGGAAACGCTAAATAAATTTGAGAAGGTCGATATCCTTGTGACCAATACCGGTGGACCACCGGCAGGAAAGTTTGAGGACTTTGGAAAGGATGATTGGGACAAGGCAACAGCACAGTTACTAGGCAGTGCGGTTGGGTTGGTCAAGGGTTTTTTACCTGGTATGAAACAGCAAAGGTGGGGCAGGATTGTAGCGATCACATCACAGGCGGTGAAACAACCCGTTCAGAACCTGGTGCTGTCCAATGCTGTCAGGGCATCAGTGGTTGGACTAATGAAAACACTTTCGCAGGAGTTGGGTGAGTATAATATCACCGTTAACAACGTGATGCCTGGCTACACACAAACCGCTCGGCTTGATAAGTTGATCGCGGGAAACCCTGCTTTTAAAAACGTAACTCAGGAGATACCGCTGAGACGATTCGGTCAGCCAGAGGAATTTGCAGCAGCGGTTGCTTTTCTGGCAAGTGAGCGAGCCAGTTACATCACAGGTGTATCGCTGGCTGTTGATGGTGGTTGGATCAAAAACATATTATAGGAATCAAAGTTTTATACAATTCGCATGGACGCAGTTAATTTTAAAAACTGGAGAGGATATCTCTATGTGGCCCTCGGTGTTACGTTTGGATTTTATCGCGTGTCGAAAATTGAACAGTGGGGATCGTGGGAATACATTGATTTGTTAATCGCATTAGGGATGGTGGGAGTAGGCGTTTTTACAATTCTCAGGAAGTGATATAGTTGTTGACAATCACAAAGTAGTGAGGGCTGACACTGTGCCAGCCCTCCAGCCCGGATCGTCATACGTTCGCGCGGTTTTTCGTTTTCGGTTCTAAAGGAGCCTTAAGATTGCGCGGGTTTCTGATCCTTAGTGCTTTCCGCTCATTTTTATGCTACCAATATTTCCTTTTTTGGAGGAAGAGTAGCTACTTCCTTCTTGGCAACTTCAAGCTTCAAAATACCATCTTCGTAGTGAGCCTTGATTTTGTCAACCATCACATTTTCTGGCAATGTGAAAGAACGTTCGAATTGCTCAAAACTGTACTCTTTCCGAGTGTAGTTTTTCTTGAGATTTTCTTTTTCGATCTCTTTCTCAGCAGAAATAGTCAACACTCCGTTTTCCACTGTTACGTTGAAATCTTTCTTGGTCAGACCGGGAGCTGCCAATTCGATCACAAATTCTTTTTCGTTTTCAACGATGTTCACAGCAGGCATAGGGTTGGCCATCATTTTCATCATGTCTGAATCAAAGAAGCGGCCATTGTCGAAGAAATCAGTCATCCATTTTTCGTTCCAGAGAAATGGGAAATTACTTTTTTTCATGAGTGTCATATGTCCTCCTTTTTTTGAGTTGCTTGATGACCGAATATACTGTCATGGTTATGTCGATTGCCATGATCGCTGGCACCAAAAGACCTGACGTTGAT
This sequence comes from Cyclobacteriaceae bacterium, assembly GCA_050185175.1. Classification (GTDB taxonomy): domain Bacteria; phylum Bacteroidota; class Bacteroidia; order Cytophagales; family Cyclobacteriaceae; genus ELB16-189. Next base: position 83,929 of record JBFWZR010000002.1, on the reverse strand, counting down.
CATGGCGTTCTTTTACTCACATTAAAAGAATGGTTGAACATATTTCCACTCGTTCGTGTTTAACTTGCACAAAATGATAAATCAGCTATGAGCAATTCAGTACTTGCAGTGAATCCGCTTAATTTTCCCTGGCAAACCAGCGACCCTTTCCTTTTTTGTGTTCATCACGCTGATTTCTACCCTAAGGGTAACGACCATTTTGGTCCGGATGCGTCATTGGCTGGCAGAAACATTGGCAATGATTTTACCGTCAAGGACGGCTGGAGGATGTATCACGGAGAAACGGTGCCTGGCTTTCCTGCGCACCCGCATCGCGGGTTTGAAACCGTTACCATTGCAACCAAAGGCTTGATTGATCACTCCGATAGTCTTGGGGCAGCGGGCCGATTTGGTTTTGGGGATGTGCAATGGATGACGGCAGGAAGGGGCGTACAACATTCAGAGATGTTTCCTCTCTTGAATAAAGAAAAGGAAAACCATCTAGAGCTATTTCAGATATGGCTGAACCTGCCAAAAGCAAAGAAAATGGCGGAACCACATTTTGCGATGCTATGGTCAGAAAATATTCCTGTGTTTGAAGCGAAGGATAATGGTGGGAAAGCGATCACGGTGAAAGTGATTGCCGGAAGTCTTGCAGATTATAAAGCGCCTACACCTCCGCCAGATTCCTGGGCGTCCGATCCAAAAAACGAAGTAGCTATCTGGTTGATTAAAATGGAAGCGGGTGCTCAGTGGCAATTGCCTGCGGCTTCGGCTGATCTCAACCGCACGATCTATTTTTATGAAGGTGATTCCCTCCAGGTAGATGATAAAGCTGTTCCATACTATCACTCTGCTTCTTTAAAATCGGATGCCGAGGTTCTTTTAAAAAATGGAAACAACCCTGCTTCAATTTTGCTGCTTCAAGGGCGTGCAATTAATGAACCCGTAGCGCAGTATGGTCCGTTTGTGATGAATTCTCAGGCAGAAATTCAACAGGCTTATCGCGAGTATCAGGAGACGCAATTTGGCGGATGGCCTTGGCCTAGCTATGACCATGTTCATCCAAGAGAACGAGGTAGGTTTGCCAAACATGCCAATGGTGTAGAAGAGGTGAAGTAACAATGAAGAAATTCATATCTTAAGAGCAACATAAGCTTTTAGGAATGAAAAACTTCAGTCTTCTCGTTGTAGTCTCTTTAATTCTGGTTTCATGTTCAGCTCCACTCAAGCCTCACGAAGGCTATGTGGAGGTTACAGGAGGAAAAATTTGGTACAAGGTGATTGGAGAAGGGTCCGGTAAACCGCTGATGGTAATGCATGGCGGACCAGGAGGGCGCAGTTGTGGTTCGATTGCAGCCTATGAGCCCCTAGCCAAAGAAAGACCTATCATATTCTTCGATCAACTTGAGTCTGGAATGTCGGACCATCCTAACGACACCAGCCTCTGGAAGATATCTTATTTTGTAGAACAGGTTGAACTACTTCGAAAGCATTTGAATTTAAATGACTTCCATCTGTTGGGAAGTTCTTGGGGAGGATCCGTTGCGGTAGAGTATATGCTTACGCAAAATACCGACCCCGTTGCTTCAGTAATTTTTGCAGGGCCCCTTATCGGTACGCCAAAATGGATGGAGGATTCCAAAGTGTTAATCTCTCGATTATCTCAGCCGGTTCAGGATACGATCAACAAGTATGAAGCACTTGGGGAGTATGACAATGACGCTTACAAAGCGGCTACGGACACTTTCAACATCAATTTCAATTCACGGAAGGGTCATGGTGCACCTGTTCCCGAATGTGAAGGAGTGCCGGGTTCCAACAGAGCCATTTATACTTACATGTGGGGGCCAACAGAGTTCAACGCGACTGGCACGCTCAAAGATTTTGATCGGGTTCCTGACTTGCCAAAAATCAACAAACCTACTTTGTTTATTGGCGGTGAGTTTGACGAGGTGTTGCCGGAAACACTTTATTATTTTCAAACACTGGTACCGGGTTCAAAGGTGGAGATTGTACCCAATGCGGGTCATGCAAAAACCCGCGACAATCCTGAAGATTATATTCGTATGCTAAGAGAGTTTCTGGCGGAAGTGGAGGCCAACTAGTGCTTTGGTTGCGATCGTTTCACACCACGAACTGCTTCGGCTGTCCATGGGTCATCAGGCCAGCTGTGTTTTGGATACCTTCTTTTCAAATCTTTTCGAACCTCGTAATAGGTTGAATTCCAAAAGCTCTTAAGGTCAGATGTTACCTGCACAGGTTTGAATCCGGGAGAAAGAAGATGCATGACCACACTGGTCTTCCCATCATTCACTTTTGGAGTGTCAGCCATACCGAATACCTCCTGTAATCGCACGGCAAGTACTGGTGGTTCACCTGGTGCCGTATAATTAAGTTTAATCTTTGATCCGCTTGGAACCTTAATAAACTGAGGAGCGAGCTCGTTGAGTTTGTTTTGTTTTTCCCAGTCGAGATGATGCTGAAGTATAGTGACTAAGTCGAGCTTCTTTAAATCCTCAGGTTTTTTAACGTTGGTCAAGTAAGGCGTGAGCCATTCTTCATTGCTGGCCAGCAGATTTGCAGTACTTACGTCAGGCCAGGTTTCGTCAGGTCTCCATTTTCTTAAACTTAGTACACGATATTGCCATTGCTCAACCTGTTCATCGAAAGGGAGCAAACGTTCGCCTTCATGTTTAATAGCGTTGGTAATGGCTTTGATGAGGTGAGCCTCGTTTGGCGAGGGGATGGGAGTAGATTTAAGAACGATCGAACCAATACGCAAATCTTTGGAGGCAATGAGTCCGCCCTTTCGCGTATCCCATGTAATAATTTCCTTCTCTTTCACCAGTGGTGCGAGATCTTTTGGATTCAATGGAGCGGCAAGAAAAATTTTCCCCATGCCATCCCTGGCGTCCACATGAGCGACAGATAGCCATGGTTCGTGCGCCAGGTCATCACGATGGCCAGCCATTGCCAGCTTGCCATTGGCCATTTGAAATTGGGCGTTGTTTCCGGGCCGAGCACAGGCAATTCGTTCCGGATAGGCGTAGGCTAACAAAATGCCAGTCTCAAATGGATCGTAGGAATTATTATCTGGCTCAACGTTGAAAAGCTTGCGATAGGATTCGGCCACTTTTTCAATTCTGCTAAATCGCTTACCCGTCCCTTCATCTGTTCGAAATCTTCTGAGTGCCTGTATACGAAGGTTGATATCAATTCCTGCTTCTCGGGGAAGTGGATCACGTTCCTCAAGTATTGCTGCAATGTCAGTTGCAAGGGCAAGTGAACCGTGCTCTTCCGCAAGCACGAGCATGTGCGCCAGTCGCGGATGGCAAGGGAGGGCATGGATTTTTTCACCGTGCGAAGTGATTCTACCATTTTCTAATGCTTCAAGTTCATGCAGCAATTCGGAAGCCCGGGCAACGTGTCCTTTTGGTGGTGGCGTAAGCCAGGTTAATTGATTTGCATCAACGATACCCCACTTCGCCATGTCCAGCACCAGGGATGCAAGATCAGTTTCGAGAATTTCAGGTACACGGTGTTCTGCAAGTTGTGACTGGGTGGCTTTTGTCCAAAGACGATAACAGGTACCGGCACTCAATCGGCCAGCGCGCCCTGCTCGTTGATCAGCTGAATCCTTCGAGATCATCACTGTTTCCAACCGGGAGAGCCCCGAGTTGGAGTCAAATTTAGATGTTCGGCCATAGCCGCAATCGACCACTACCTTGATACCTTCGATGGTCAAACTTGTTTCAGCGATAGAGGTTGCCAGCACAACTTTTCTTTTCCCGTTTTTATCGGGAATGATGGCTGCATACTGTCTATTGGGTGGCAACTGTCCATAAAGCGGATGAATAGAGATGCCTTTCAATTCTTTCTTCAGGAGCTCTTCACACTTTCTGATTTCTCCCTCGCCTGGAAGAAATGCCAGAATATCTCCTTCATTTTCTTTTGCGGCTTTCAAAATAGTTCTTGCCGTCAGTTCAGGCAGCATATACATGTCTACACCTGTACCGTATCGAATGTCAACCGGAAATTGTTTTCCTTTACTCACAACCGCTGGAGCCTTCAACAACTCGGTGAGTTGTGGCATGTCAAGAGTTGCAGACATGATCATGATACGGAGATCTGGCCGCAGCACTTGCTGCGCTTCCCTGCATAAAGCTAGGGCTACATCAGCATAGATACTTCTTTCATGAAATTCATCGAAGATCACCATGGCTACGTCCTCGAGTGAGTTGTCAGTATGTAGCATGCGTGTGAGGATACCTTCAGTAACTACCTCTATGCGTGTGTCCTTGCTGACTTTGTTTTCAAACCGGATGCGATAGCCAACACTTGTTCCAACTTGCTCATTCAACAGCGATGACATTCGCATGGCGATGGTTCTGGCGGCAAGCCTACGAGGCTCCAGCATAATAATCTTTTTCCCATTCAACCAAGACTCGTCCATTAATGCCAGCGGCAGTAGGGTGCTCTTACCTGCACCAGGAGGTGCATTGACGATCAGCGTATTTTGTTCCACCAGATGTGCTCTTACATCCTGAATGACTTCAGCAATGGGCAGGTCGCTTTGGAAGGGATCGAAACTCATTGAGTTATTGTGGAAAACACTGCAAATCTAACCCAAATGAAATTAGAATCGTGAGGGCTTGCGATCACTTCTGGTTTTAATAACTTTAGTCGTATGAAATGGACTTACGTTTATTTAATGCTCTTTACACTATTGGGTACTGCGTGCACACATTCTATTTCAAAGTTTTACCCTGAGATAGTTCCTGCCAAAAGTGAAGCACAACTGGTGATTAACGCTGGAGGGAAATCACAGATGAATCTCGTGTATCTGGGTTGTGGGAATATGATTTTGGAACGTGGCGGTGAGGCCATCATGACAGACCCCTTTTTTTCCAATCAGAAACTCTTGAAGTTATTGGGAAAGATCAAGAGCAATCCAACTCGTTACAATACATGGAAAACTAATCTTGAATATTTTCTTTCCCCCTCTGTGGTAAATGCTGCACTTGTGTCACACACTCACTACGATCACGCGATGGATTTACCCTTGATGTTGGAAGACAGGTACTTCAACAGCATGAGACAAGTATATGGCAATTCATATTTGCCAACAATGATGCAGCATTTTTCTGACGAGGGCGCAGGGATACATGGTCTGTCCAGCAACCAGGTGTATGACCCAACCACTACAACTGACCAGAGCTATGAGTGGATATCTACCTCGTCTCATATTCGATTTCTTCCCATTCATTCTAATCATGCGCCACATACCAAGAAGAAGCTTTACATGGACAAGGCACTGGATGAGAATTACTTTGAGGAAAATCTCATTTATTCCAACAGTAAAACAAAAGCCTTTAAATGGACGACCGGAGAGACGTATGCTTTCTTAGTAGATTTTATCGGATCAGACACACTGCGTGTTTTTATTCAAACATCTGCAAGCCAGCATCCAAACGGGTTCCCACCTAAAGCAGAGCTCCAGAAAAAATCTGTTGACCTGGCAATCATTTGCTATGCTTCCGGGTTAAACGTAGATAACTATCCGAAGGCGCTTTACGACTTCATGCAGCCGCGTAAAATGATGCTGGTTCACTGGGAAGATTTTTTCAGAACTCCCAAGTCGTTTGATGATCAAAGACTGGTACGAAGAACCAATCCACGCAAGATGCGCAAGCAAATTGATGAGCTAAAAAAGAAAAGTGATTACTTCACCATGCCCAGACCTGGAACGAGAATAAGAATCACTTATTGATTTACTTTGATTAACTCAACCTCAAAGATTAAAGTTGAGTAAGGAGGAATTCGTCCGCCAGCTCCACGCTCTCCGTAGGCAAGGTCGCTTGGAATGAAGAGTTCCCATTTGTCTCCCTCTTTCATCAGTTGTAGTGCTTCAGTCCATCCATCGATCACCTGGCTTACTCCGAAGGTTGCAGGCTCTCCGCGCTCTACGGAACTGTCGAAAACTGTTCCGTCAATAAGTTTGCCTGTATAGTGAACGGTGACGCTTTGTTCCGCAGTTGGCATTTTTCCGGCTCCTGAACTGATCACTCGGTATTGCAATCCACTCGCTGTGGTTTTGATGCCTTCCTTATTTTTATTTTCCTCTAAAAATGCGACTCCTTTTGCTTTCATCTTTTCTGTTCTTTGCTCCATGGCACGCGCCATGTAAGGCTGCACGATTCCCATAGCTTCTTGTTCCTCCATTTGACTTTCACCATCTGTTAAAATATCCACCATTGCCTCGGTGAGGATATTTACATCGATAGAGTCCGAGCCTTGGTTTTTCAGGTTAGAAGCCATTAACACCCCCAGACCATAACTTGCCTTTTGATGTTCAGTCACCAGCTCTGATTTTTTTGGAGTCTTAAGGTCGGTGATCTCAGTTTTTAGAGCACTCACCTGTTGGTTGAGTTTTTCTACCTCAGCGGCTAGTTCTTTTTTAGATTGAGCGAATGCCAACTGGCTGGTCAATAGAGTAAGGGCAATGAAATATCTCATAAGGCTTTTAAAAATCGATGCGCAAGAAACGAAAATAGTGGGATATATATACTAAAACAGCGTCCAGGTTTTCACCTGATCGATAAATATGTTGATCACTCGAGGGTATACCACTACGCAAAATGTCATGCCAACAACTGCGCCATAAATATGCGCCATATGATTAATGTTGTCCTTTCCTCTTTTTGCATAATAATACGAGCCGATAAGGTAGGCGATTCCAAACAGGAAGCCCGGAAAACAGAGAACCCCATAAAGACATATCTTCTCCAGAGGTTGAAACAATATAGCCGCGAAAATAACAGCCGACACGCCTCCAGAGGCCCCGAGAGAATTATAACGTGGATTATTTTTGTGGTTGATGACGGAGGGGAGATCGGAAAGGACGATCGCCATCAGATACAGCAACACGAACAGTATGTTGCCTATCGAACCGAAAATGTAGTTGAAGTAAAATTCAATCACCCTTCCAAAAAAGAAGAACGAGAACATGTTCCACAAAAGGTGCGGAAAATTGGCATGTACGAAACCGCTGGTGATCAATCGGTAGTATTCCTTGTGATGGTGGACTGAATACGGGTTGAGCAAAAGTTTACCAAGAACAGCCGGTTTATCGAAGCTATACCAGCTAAGAAGGACTGTGATACCAATAAGCCAATAAGTAATCATCTACAATATTTAGAAATGTCTGCAAAAATAAAGAGTACAATTGACTTTTATCAGGCAAATGAGATTGATAGTTTAAGTGAGAACGGTTACCTTTTCCCTACTAATTCTATGAAAACATTATGGAAAGACCATACTCACTGAAGTCAAGTCCCATTAAACTGGTCCTGGTCATCATTTTGGCTGGAGCTATTGCCTGGCTGGTGCTCGATCTTTTGTTTGACAAACCGGAAATCCACGATGGTGTGATTGTGGATATGCACTATCTGCCGGGCGAGTCACGCACAGGCCAGTACCGACTGGGGAGTAGGTCTCGTCCTCAGATTATTACGGGGCAATCTCACGACCGATGGATAGTTGCGGTAAGGAAGGAAAATGGCGATACTGTCTTGGTTGAATGTAAAAGACACCATTTCGATGGCAAAGAGATTGGCCATAGTCTCAGGTTTAGAGAGTTTTCTGGCGGGAGCCTTGAGATCAAGTACTTCGCGCACAGCGATGACCAATAGTCTCCACTTCAGGTCTAAGCAGGTTTTTAGTTTGGGAAGGGGAGCCAGCAATCAGTCTATTTTTGTTGAATAGTTGCTGTGTTGCCATGCGCGAATCACCTTGCCGGATTTATCTCGTTCAAACCGGATCTCCTCACCCAACGTTTTGTCGTCACGTATTCTCTTGAAAGTATCACCACTTACATGTTGAAGCATGGTCATCCCATCGCTTGGGTCTTCCGATGGCAATCCTATTTCAACCAATTTTCCATACCATGGCAAAATCAGAACTTCAGAACCCCAGGGCTGTGCGCTATAATGCCCACTAAAGTCATTGAGGTTGACATCGGGCTTTTTGTCGTTGCCCTCTTTAGCCGCCTTCGAAAGAATCTGTCTGATTTCTCTTGCCAGCCTTTCAGGACTCTCTCCTCCGGCATTGATCATTACTGTATAGGCCATCTTATTTTTTGGGTCCAGTTGCAAGGTCGTGCGATATCCGGGACAGGAGCCACCATGACTCACATACGTGGTGCCTTCACTTTGTGAAACGACAAAACCCAGACCCCAATGCACCTTCCAATCGGGATCGACCCATTGCACCCGGTGCATCTCTTTCAGTGTCGAAGATTTTAAAAGTTCTGTACCACCTTTTTCCAGCAGCCTGAATTGCCAAGATGCGAATTGTGCGAGGTCTTCTACATTGGATGAATATCCCGCAGCAGCGGTAATGCCTCGCGCATCAAAAAGATTTACCTTATCTCTTGTAGCATCACGTTTTATTGCGCCATATCCAACAGCCATCTTACTACCCCATTGCTCTTTTGGGAGGTAGGGATGTGTATTTGCGAGTTTGAGTGGTTGAAGAATATTTTCTTCAACATATTGATTGTAGGGTTTTCCTGAAATTTTTTCTACAATTTCTCCCAGCAACGACATTCCCAGATTGCTATACTGGAAATATGTCGAGGCAGGATAAAGGGTTTCCTGCTCACCTAACCTCTTATCCATCTGTTGCTGGGTGGGAAATGGAAAGTCAGGCCCCGTCCAATACGGAAAGTCAGATTCTCTTGGCAGTCCGGAAGAGTGAGTGAGGAGTGACCTCACCGTGATGGGCCCACTGTCCTTGAAATGTTGTTTGATATTAAAGTTGGGAAGTACCGATTCTACGGGATCATCGAGTCGAATTTTGCCCTGGTCATACAGCTGCATGATGGCAACTGATGTAAATAACTTCGAGATGGAACAAATACTATAAATAGTGGAGGTTTGAGTTTTAACTTTTTGGTCTATGCTCGCCATACCGAAGCCTTTGCTCCAGATGACTTCCTGGTCTTTTACAACAGCGGCTGAAACACCCGGTAGCTTTTCGTAGGCTACTTGTGCTTCGAGCCACTGATTGATTACGTTGTAGGCATCGCTATAGTCAGTTTCTTTACTTTGCCCGAAGGTAATTCCGATAGAGAACACACATACGATAAGTGAGGAAAGAATCTTTTTCATTACCGAGAGTAGATGTTGGATGACTCAAGGTAAAACTTTTTAGGGGATTATAGTACCCTCAATTGTCAGGAGCCCTTTAACAGATAAGCTGCTATCGCAAGATCCTGAACGGCATTGCCTACCGACTTAAACACTGTGCAACCGTCCTTTAACGGGCCGCCAGACTTTTCACCCGATACAATTTCGCCCAACTCAGCATAAATATGGTTTTCATCAATCACGCCTTCCCTTATGGGAATCATAATATCTCCAGCCTCAGAAAGAACGGGTTCACGTTGATCAACAACTAATCGACAGTTTTTAATAATGTCAGAAGCTATCTCGTGCATTTCCGGTTTATAAGACCCAATGCCATTAATAAGAACTCCGGGTTTGAGGTGAGATAATTGAAACAATGGCTCTATCGAGGTTGTGGCGGTACAGATAACATCCGCTTTGCTGAGATCGGAAAGTTGTCCTGGAAGAAATATTGCCTTTTGGGTTTCCTCCATTTGTGTGCAGAATGATTTTGTCTTCGCTGTAGATGTACCAAAGGCAAAAATTGTTTTGATATTTCTTACGCAGCAAACGGCTTCGACTTGCGTGATCGCTTGTGTTCCTGTGCCAAACACCGCCATCGTTTCAGCCCTAGGAGAAGACAATAGTTTGGTGGCAAGTCCAGAGGCTGCTCCAGTGCGTAATGCGGTAAGATACCCAGCATCAATCAATCCTCTTGGTGTTCCATTTTCATCATCGATAACAAGCACTTTTCCCTGTATTGCAGGTAAATTTTTAGCAGTGTTTTCAGGAAACACGCCCACCATCTTCAAGCCGAAGAGGTGATAGCCAGGGGAGTAGGCTGGCATAAAGAGTGCGCGGGCACTATGATCACTTTTCTCGATACCAGTTCTTATCGGCACGACTGCCGTGCGGTCACTAATCTGCTTGAATGCCTCTGCCATCAAATCAATGGCAACAGACATTGGAATGGTTTTCCGAACTTCTTCGTCACTTACTATTTTAAACTCTGCCATATCATCTTAATATAAAACCATTCTTGAGCGGATCATCCGGGTCAATCACAAAAGTATGTTTCCCTGAAATGTGGGCGGTGCCTTGCACCTCTGGAATAACAGCCTGATATGGGCCAAAAGTTGTATTTGAAATGGCCTTGCATTCGAACTTACTTCCAACAATACTCTCAATGACAATTGATTCTCCAATTTGGAGTTTACCCTTTGCCACATCAATAGCCACCCTTCCGCTCACACCTGTACCTGTTGGGCTGCGATCCACTTCTCCTTCTGCGAAGACGCACACATTACGATAGTTACAGCCAGTGCCTGCACTTTTGCTGGTAAAGATCGTTCCGTATAGAAAATTAAGATCGTCTTCATAAGGATGTTTGAGTGGTACAGCATTCATTATCGCCCTTTTGATTTTCATTCCGGTTCGAATAATTTCACTAAAGGATTCGGCATCCAGCGTAAGTCCTATTTCGTCAGCGTCTACATAAGCGTAGAACGCTCCACCAAAAGCAAGGTCGTAAGCGATAACGCCTAATTCATCAACCTCAATTTTTTGATCAAGCGCCTGAACGTATGAGGCCACATTATGGAAATAGATCTTGTCGATGCGGCCATCGACAATGTTTGCAAAGGAGGTAATCAATCCAGCGGGTGAATCAATGCTGATTTTGGTTTGAGGTTCTCGCTTTTCAATCAATCCAGTTTCCAGGGCGACCTTTGTTACAGCGATGATCCCATGTCCGCACATCGTGCTATATCCCTCGTTGTGCATAAAGATTACTCCAAAATCGCTACCCGGCTTTTCCGGTGGTGTGATGATACAGCCATACATATCCGCGTGGCCGCGTGGTTCCCACATTAGAATGGTTCGGTAGTAATCCAGATGATCCTTCAGGTACTGCCTTTTTTGAAGGATGGTACTACCCGGTAAATCGGGTAGGCCGTCAATGATAATACGAAGGGGCTCACCTCCGGTGTGTGCGTCAAGCGTAGTTATGGTTTGAAGCCCTTCCGGTGGTTTCCAATTCCGGAGTTTATCAAGGTCAATAGGTCGTGGCATCCACACTGATTTAGGTCAATTATTTATTAATAATAATTATTTAATATTGGCTCCGAAATGCCTTAACCTACAACAGGCTTTAATCTTACCATATGAGGAGCATTCTTAAGAGCTTTTCGTTAATTATCAACTACAAGACGATAATTGTCACGACCCTTTCCATCATCAGTACCTACGTTTGTTACCGGTTGAATCTCGTAGCCGCTTTTCCGGATATGCTGGTAGGCGTTGCTATTGTGTTTCCGGTGGTATTTTCGATTGGCTCTGCTTATAACAGAAGGGAAACAGCGCTTCAGCGATTGGCGGATTTTAAAGGACATGCTATTGCTATCTACTATGCCACCCGCGATTGGACAGCGGACAAGGGTAGCGACCTTCCGGAAAGGATGAGAGTGTTAATGAAAGATCTTTTCCATGTAATGAGAGAAATGCTGGCGGAAAGAAAAACAGATCATTGGCATGAAAACGAGGTTAAGATTTATCAGATGTTTTCCAAACTGTCTTCCTATACGATGGAACTTCGCAATCTAGGTGTGCAAAGTGGGGAGATAAGCCGGATCAGTCAGTATGTGAGTAAAATGATTATCGCGTTTGACAACATGAAGATCGTGCACAACTACAGAACACCAGTAACATTGCGTGCCTACAGCAAAGGTTTTATTTATGTCTTTCCAATCATTTATGGTCCTTACTTCGCGAAGTCATTCGACAGCTACTCCTCGCAGTTGGTATATGTAATGCCGATCTTATACAGCTTCATCCTTGTGAGTCTTGACAACATTCAGGATCACCTTGAAAATCCGTACGACAATGTTGGTGAGGACGATATCGATATCGATGCAGAGGCGACAGCCCGACTGCTTGATTAGTTAACACAGTCTCCGGTCTTGGCAATGGCTTCCGTATAGCCAAGCTCCAATGCTTTGTTAAAATCTGCACAAGCGCCCTGGGTGTCACCTTGGTTCTTTTTTGTAATCCCCCTGTTGAAATAGGCGTAGCCGTTTTCAGGGTCTAGCGTAATTGCCTGATCAAAATCTTCAAGTGCAAGAGGGCTGGCTCCGGTTTCATCTCGCGCAATTCCGCGCATAACATACGCATCAACGAAGGTACCATCCAGTGAAATACTATAGCTCAGATCGTTGATTGAGTTTTCATAATCACTTTCATGGAAATATGCGAGCCCACGGTTGAACAGAAACTCTGCTTTGGGTTCCAATTCAATGGCTCTTGAATAGTAGGCGATCGCCTGATTATAATCCGAAATTGATGAGTAGTATTGTCCGAGAGAATGATAAGGACCAGCCAGGTTTTCGTTGTAATCTATTGCACGGTTCAAATCGATGAGTGCACTGTCAATCACATTTAGGGCAAGCCAGTTTTCTGCCCGATATTGAAAGGCCTCGGCATAGTCAGGTTTAAGCGTAACGGCCATGGTCAGATCTTCAATTGACGGGTTGTGTTGGCTTAACGCAAACCTGGTGAGGCCACGATGAAAGAAAATCTCAGGATCATCCTTCGTTGTCTCCAGCGCTTTATCGTAGTCGGCCAATGCGCCTTCAAAGTCGTTTAGATTATACTTGCTGCTCCCCCGCATGAAGTAGATTTTTGCAGATGTGTTGCCAGAGTTGATGGCTTCATCAAGCAATGAAACAGCCTTTTGATAATCTCCGTCATCAAACGCAGCTGATGCATCGTCAGTTTGTTTCTTGCCGGGATCACCACAACTCCACATCAACAAAATCAAAATGGAAAAGAGGATGTATTTCATCTGATTATTTGATGGCTGCCAGTAGTCTTTTTACGAAGTCGTCCATTTTGCTGTTTTCGATCCAACGCACTACCGCAACAATGTTGTTTTCCTGGTCAACGTAAACCATGTTGGTGCCATTGCCAATGTGTACAAAAACTTTTTCCGGAGCGCTAGGCAGGAATTTTTTGTCAGTATTGAGGAACCAATTCATGAAGCCATAGGTGGCCTGCGGTGCTGACGGAGTTTGAGCCCACTTGTTCCATTGCTCTGAGACCAACTGTTTGCCGTTCCATTTTCCGTTATTCAAAGTGAGATAACCAAACCTTGCCATATCATAGGCGTGAATAAACATGCCGCCACCCCAATGACCGCCTCCGCTTACAGATTGCGCGGGTTTTCCGTCCAATACAATCCAGGAGTTTTCATAGCCGTACCAGCGCCACATGTTGGAGGCACCAATTGGATCCATGATATTTTCTTTTAAAACTTCCGGCAACGGCTTGCGCCAAACGCTAAGTGCAGCAAGCGCCAGTGCATTTACACGGGTGTCATTGTACTCATACACAGTTCCTGGTTTTACGCGTTCGCGTGTCATCCATTCGTTATATTCCTGACTTGGACGATCCGCCCAATCTGGCTTTCCCCACAGTGTTCCTTCCCAATCACTATTTTGCTGTAGCAGGTGTTTCCATGTGATGGTTCGATTGTGTGGTGTGTCGAAGGGGGTCAACAGATCTGCACTGTTAATATCATCGGCTTTATTTCTACCTGACGGTGGATGGTATTCAAGAATGGGAGGGACATAAGGATAAACCAGATCATCAATACTTTTGATCAAGCCTCTGTCGTAAGCCAACCCGACAACCGAAGACAGGAAACTTTTTGTGACGCTATGTGTCATATCTATTCTCCAGGGTTCACCCCATTCTGCGATCACGTAGCCGTCTTTGATAATGATCCCGGTTTGTTCCCCTCTGTCTTTGATCGGGCCGATAGCGTCACCGAATGGCTCTCTGCCGAAGCTTCTGTAGTGATTAAGTTTTAAGTCACGGGGAGCACTTGTTTCATTGGCAATTGCAAAATCAACAGCCTCTTTCAGCAAACTTTCATTCATGCCGACCTCATCGGCTTTTTTGTGTTGCCACTCTTTTTCGGGAAAGTAAGTCGCTGGTGCTTGCTTGCTCTTCGACTTTTGCGCAGATATTGTAAGAGAAGCAAAAACAAACAGAAGTGTCGTCAGGTAAGTGTTCAGTTTCATTTAATGAGCCGGGTTAGAAAGACAAGGTAAGAAAATGAAATAAAAGAGGCTGCCAATTGTGACAGCCTCCATTTCGAATGTTATCAGTCGTACTGTATCGCTATGAGCGGTTCTCCTTGAGCGCTATGCCCAACTCATCCAATTGACTCTTAGCAATAGTTGATGGTGAGTCGATCATTACATCACGGCCTGCGTTGTTCTTAGGGAAGGCAATGAAGTCACGAATTGAATCCACACCACCAAATAGAGAGCATAGCCTGTCGAAGCCAAATGCGATACCGCCATGTGGAGGCGCGCCATACTCAAATGCCTCCATGAGGAAGCCAAATTGTTTCTTTGCTTCCTCATCGGTGAAGCCAAGTTTTTTGAACATCAGTTGCTGAGTGGCTTTGTCGTGGATACGGATAGAGCCTCCACCAATCTCAGTGCCGTTGAGTACCATATCGTAAGCATTGGCGCGAACTTTTCCCGGATCAGAATCGAGCAGAGGAATGTCTTCTCGTTTTGGTGAGGTAAAAGGATGGTGCTTTGCATGATACCTCTGTGTCTCTTCGTCCCATTCGAATAGTGGAAAGTCCAACACCCAAAGTGGAGAGAACTTATTCTTATCTCTAAGTCCAAGTTGATTTCCGAGGTACAACCTTAACTCAGACAGTTGTTTTCTTGTCTTTTCCTCAGGACCAGATAAAACCAATAGCAAGTCACCAGGTTTTGCATTCATTGCCGTTGCCCATAAGCGTAGCGCGGATTCATCGTAGAATTTATCAACCGAAGATTTGAAGGTGCCATCCTCATTGTAACGAGCGTAGACGAGTCCCTTGGCGCCCACCTGTGGTCGCTTCACAAACTCCGTAAGTTCATCAATCTGTTTCCGGGTGTAGCTTGCGCAACCACTCGCACAAATTCCAACAACCAGCTCGGCATCATCGAATATGGAGAAGCCTTTACCCTTGGCTACGTCATTCAGTTCAACGAACTTCATTTCAAACCTCGTGTCTGGTTTGTCGGAGCCGTAGTACTTCATGGCGTGATCGTAGGTCATCCTCGGCACTGAAGCAATATCGATACCCTTTACCTGCTTGAAGAGATGACGCACAAGTCCTTCGAACATATTAAGGATGTCTTCTTGCTCGATGAAGGACATTTCACAGTCTATCTGGGTGAACTCTGGTTGACGGTCGGCACGCAAGTCTTCGTCTCTAAAACATTTTACGATCTGATAGTAACGATCGAATCCCGAAACCATCAGCAATTGTTTGAATGTTTGAGGAGATTGCGGTAACGCATAAAACTCACCTTGATTCATGCGTGATGGCACAACGAAGTCGCGGGCGCCTTCAGGCGTTGATTTGATCAATACCGGAGTTTCTACTTCGATAAAATTTTGGCCATCCAGATAGAGTCGTGTTTGCTGCGCCATTTTATGACGCAGTTGCAGATTCTGCCTTACGCTTGCTCTTCTCAGGTCAAGATAACGGTACTTCATTCGCAGATCATCACCACCATCCGTTTCTTCTTCTATTGTAAAAGGAGGTGTTTTGGAGGCATTGAGTAGGTCAAGTTCTTCAACTTTTATTTCAATGTCTCCTGTTGGCATTTTGTCATTCTTCGACTGACGTTCGGTAACGGTGCCTGTAGCGCGAACAACAAACTCACGGCCACACTTCCTGGCTTGCTCCAAGACCGCAGCGTCAGATTTCCCTTCTTCCAGAAATAGCTGGGTTATACCGTAGCGGTCGCGAAGGTCTATCCATACGAGGCTTCCTTTATCACGCACGCGTTGTACCCAACCCGTCAGGGTAACCTGTTCATCTACATTTGACATCCGCAGCTCACCGCATGTATGAGTTCGTAACATGTAATTTTCGATTAAATTTGAGGGTGCAAATTAACAAAAGGTTGACCTTTTAAATGAGGCTTGGTTGCTGATTAATTGGTTGAATTCTTACTAAGACTGGCCTCATTTATGCATGTTTTGCTGCTATGACTAAAATCTCAATTATCGTATTACTTTTTCTTGTTCCACTTGACGGACATAAGCTGATAAAGACCAAAGTGACCGATGACATTACCGTCTCTATCGCTGGCGAGCTGATGCCCATGACCCCGGAGGACATCGCACAGCGCCATCCTTCCGTAAGGGCTCCGTTGGGCGCTTACACGGATGAGAACCGCATGATCGATTTCAGCATAAAAACATCTGCCACCCAATGGCCTGATGTCGACCTGGATATGTCGCGACAGTTTTTCAAATCGGGGATATACAATCTTTACGATCGGGTAACGATGATTGATGAGGGTATTCGCGAAATCCATAAAAAGGAGTACATATTTTTTGAGTTTGAATCGCGGATAAATGGCGACAGACGGGATATGGGTAACAGCGATGCCATTCAGAAATACACGTATATTATCTACCTGGTAGAGAAGTCGAGAACGTTAGTCATCTCTTTTAATTGCCCTCAGCAAATGCAAGGGGAATGGCAGGAGACGGCAAGGGCAATGATGAACAGCTTGCGGATCAAGTAGGATACTGATGGACCTTTACACCGATGAATATTTCATGCGCGAAGCTCTCAAAGAGGCTCAGAAGGCTTTTGACGATGGTGAGGTGCCGGTAGGTGCTGTAGTGGTGTGCAAAAACAAGATAATAGGTAGGGCTCATAACCAAACAGAAAAACTTACAGATGCCACAGCTCATGCGGAAATGCTGGCGATCACAGCAGCTTCCAATTTTCTCGGCTCAAAATATTTAAGCGAGTGTACACTTTATGTCACGCTTGAGCCCTGCGTGATGTGCGCTGGTGCTCTGCATTGGGTTCAATTGATGAAGTTGGTGTACGGAGCCTCAGACGTTCAAAGGGGATATTCACTGTCAAAAAGCCCAATCCTACATAACAAGACGGAGGTGGTAAAAGGCATTAAAAGCAATGAATGCGCTGAACTTGTGAATTCCTTCTTCAAGCGTATTCGCGAGCAGTAGATTTCTTTGCCATATTCTTGTTTTATCCTGAAATTGCTGAAAACTAACAATCACATAAAATCTGAAGCCTTATGGCAATGGAACTTAAAGGAAAAGTAATTCAACTGCTCCCACTTCAATCAGGTATGGGTCGCAAAGGGCAGTGGAGAAAGCAGGAATTTATTTTAGAAACACAGAGTCAATATCCAAAGAAAGTGTGTCTATCTATCTGGGGTGATAAGATTGATCAGTTTGGAGTGAATGAAGGTGACGATGTATCTGTCGCTGTAGATTTGGAGAGCAGAGAATATAATGGACGTTGGTACACGGAGGCAAGAGCATGGAAGGTTGAAAAGAGTGGTAGTATGGGATCGCCTACATCTCCACCTCCACCGATGGAGGAGCCATTTGACTCAGGAGGCGGTGATGATCTTCCGTTCTAAATAAAAAGCCCCCGACTTGTCGAGGGCTTTTGCTTTTTAAACCTTTTCCTTTTGGTGCACTTTCTTCTTCTTATCTTCTACTCGCTTTCCGTTCTTGTGCTCACCCAGAATAATTACATCCTTGGTGTTTTCGTACTGTCTCACAGCTTGCATCATCTCTCTCTCACTGTCACGGATAATGATTATCCCTGACTTGGCACCCTTGTTTCTGATTTCCAGATAAAAACCGTCCTTTTTCTTCTTAGGTAATACCGGGGGTCTTCCCATAGTTAACTTATTTTATAGTGAAACATTCGAATTTTCAATGGTACAACTCCTTTCGCAGAATATTGGTTCGAAAGGATTTTTGCGTTTTTGATAGGCTGTATTGGTCAATACCAGTCAAATTGAGGTGCCGCAAAGATAGTGATTTTTAGCCGGAAATCCTTGCCAGACCTCAATTACGCGGCATCCAGGACCTCCTCGCGCATAAGACCATGTAAAAAAAATACGATGTCAGGAGATTTTGATGATTTTCAGACTTCTTGCGCCAAACCGCACTAGTTCACCCGCCCTTTTACCCATGAATAGCTTTCCAAGTGGTGAGATAGGGGAGAGGCAAACATATTTTTTGCCTTCGATCTCCGTATTACCCATGCTGATGGACAGAAAATAGACCTCCAGATCAGTTTGAATCAGGCTTCCAAGATCAGCAGCGTTGTCCTCATTTGCTTGTCTCGATTTAATTTTTGAGAGCACCTGACTCATTTTTTCAGCCTCCACCAACTGGCTTGATAACTTCTCCATATCCAAGTGTGTCATCGCTCTGGCGGTCTCGTACTTATCACCTACAGAGCTCTTGGTTTCGTCCTGGAGCGTTTGTTTGAGTGAGGCCAGTTCAGTATGTAAATGGCTCAACCGATCGCCCACCCATGCCTCACAACGGCTAAGCAATTGATCTTTGATGGTATCCAAAACTACTTGAGGTAGGCGGGCACTTCCACACCAGGCTTAAGCTTCGGATCTGGGGATAGTTGGCCTTTTTGAATTTGAAGTGGCAGCACGCCTGCCCATACATTCATATCGTAGTCTTCGTCATCATCCACAGGAGGACCGCTTCTGACTTTTGCGGAAGCTTCATCGATGGCAAATTCAATTACCATCGTTGCTTTCCACTCGCCTGCAGTTGGTTTACGGATGTCGTTCCACCTACCGGGACACATCTTTTCCGTGAAGGCTTCAAGGATCGTATCCATTTTTTCTGGGTCAGTTACCTGAGTGGCTTTGCTGAACACACTCACGGATCGATAGTTCACGGAGTGGTGAAAAGCAGATCGAGCCAACACAATTCCATCCATAAAGGTTACATTGATATTTACCGGCAGGTTATTGGCTACCAGTTCGCGCATATAGTGACTACCCACAGAGCCATGAACGTAGAGCTTGTCATCAAGGCGGCAGAAGCCTGTTGGGATTTGAAAAGGTTGACCATTGAGATTGAAGGCAATGGTGCAAAACAAAGCTTCATCCAAAATCCTGTAAACGGTGTCCTTGTCGTAAACACCTCGTTTAGGAAGGCGTGTGATTTTAGTTTTGTCGGTGATGGGGAATTGACTCATGGCGTTTATTTTCTTCTGATGATAAAGCAATCGGTAAATTGTTCCATTCCAATCTTTGGATAATATAAGGCAGCCGCAGGCGCTGCTAACAGAATTAGCGAGGTGGCTGGCCCGGAGGCATTGTGTGTTTCTTCAATAAGTTTCTTGCCAATGCCTTTTTTCTGATACTCACGGTCGACTGCCAGGTCGGACAGATAGCAACAAAATGAGAAATCAGTTAACGCACGCGACACACCTACAAGTTTGTCTCCGTCCCACGCTGTGACCAATACATTGCCATGATCAAGCATTTTTTGAATTCTCTCGGGGTTATTTACCGGACGTCTTTCATCCAGCGTTGATCTCTTGAGAATATCGATGAATTGATCTGCAGTAATATTTGCGTCCGACTTATAAACGATATCCATGTTATGAAACGGAGATTACAATTTTTCCGAATTGCTCACTTTGCTCCATGCGCTTAAAGGCATCGTGAATTTGTTCCAGAGGATAAGTGCTATCGATCACTGGTTTGATTTTATTCTTTTCCACAAAATCGAGCATCGACAAGAATTCATCCTCAGTACCCATAGTGGTGCCAAAAATTGAAAGTTGTTTCCAGAAAAGAATTTTAGGTGCGATATCAGTGATCAAACCACTGGTTCTGCCGAAGAGCGCCACGCGTCCCCCCGGATATGCCAAGTCAAGAAGTTGATTGAATTGTTTTCCTCCCGCACTGTCGATAATGACATCAAACCCACCTGCTTCCTTCGAAGTTCTGGCTAGCCAATCACCTTCCCTATAGTTGAATCCAGCAATTGCTCCCATTTCAATTGCCTTTTTGATTTTGTCATCTGAGCTTGAAGTAACATATACTTTGGCCTGAAATGCCAGTGCAAATTGCAAGGCCCATAATGCGGCACCACCGCCTATCCCGGTGATCAAAACTTTTTCCCCGGGTCTTAACCTCGCCTTGGTAAATAAGGCGCGGTAGGCGGTGAGGCCTGCGAGTGGCAGAGCGGCTGCTTCCTCGAAACTGAGATGAGGCGGCTTTTCAAATACTTGTTTTCTGGAAATTTGCAGGTAGTCACCGAAAGTGCCATGAGCAGGATAACCAAGAATAGAAAACGAGTGCGCTTGCACCAGTGGGTTTTTACCCCAGCCGATACTAGGATTGATGACAACTTCTTTTCCAATTAGGTATTGATCTTCTTCTGCCTCAGCCTCCTCAATCACACCAGAACCGTCCGCACCCAGAATAACTCCACCAGGCATCGAATCCGCCTGTTCCTTGAGCAGCCAAAGGTCGTGTCGGTTTAGAGCGGCATTTTTAATTCTAACAATGACCTGGTTCCTTCCAATTTTCGGTTTTTCAATTTCCTGTAAAGTCAGAGTGTCCTTTCCGTGAAAAAATGCAGCGCGTAGTTTCAAGCCGTTCTATTTAATATCAACAATATGATTCCAACCAAACTTATCTTCTGCCACTCCAGTCCTGATATCAAGCAATTGTTGTTTAACCTTGAGTTGAAAACTTTCAGGGGATGGAGGATTTACAGAATAGTTTTTCCCGTGAATATTCATAGATGCGATCGTAGCCACAACAGCGGCCGTGCCCACACCAAATGCCTCGGTCAATCTTCCATTTTTGAATCCCTCTTCCAATTCATCAAGGCTGATCCTTCTTTCCTCCACATTGAAGTCCATTTCTCTTGCCAGTGTGAGAATTGAATCGCGAGTGATTCCGTCCAGAATTGCTGTATTGAGTTTCGGAGTGATCAGTTTTCCGTTTAGAACAAACATCACGTTCATCATCCCAACTTCATCAATATACTTGTGTTCTTTATGATCAGTCCACAATACCTGGTCAAATCCTTCATTACGTGCGACCTGTGTAGGATAGAATGCACCTCCATAATTGCCCGCACATTTTGCAAACCCAGTTCCTCCTTCTGCTGTGCGAACGTAATGATCTTCAACTTTGAGCTTGTAAGGCTTGCTGAAGTACGGGCCTACGGGAGTGGTCATAATGACGAACTTATAGAGATCTGACACCTTCACACCCAGACGCGACTCTGAAGCAAAAACAACCGGCCTGATGTACAAAGACGCCCCATCACCGGAGGGTACCCATTGATGGTCTACGGTGATAAGTGTTTCGAGCGACTCCAAAAACATATCTTCTGGAATTTCCGGCATACACATACGATTCAATGATTTGTTGAGTCGTGCGTGATGTTTTTTTGGTCTGAAGATATTGATACGACCATCAGCCATCTTAAACGCCTTCATTCCTTCAAACACGGACTGGCCGTAGTGAATGGAAAGCATGGCCGGGCTCATTGGAAGTTCACTGTACGGCACAATTGACGGAGTTGACCATTTTCCATTGGCGTATTCTCCGAGAACCATGTGATCTGAGATGTACTTTCCGAAATCAAGGTTGGCGAAATCGACACTTGAAAGCCTTGACTTTGTCGCTTTTTGAATGGGCAGTGTAGACACTTGGGTCATGTGAAAAAAAGTTTGACGATAAAGATATTTATTTTTTATCCGCGTAGTAAGGGCAGAGCATCTATTCTCGTGATCTTTTCTTCATCTCTTCTGCCACATCCACTGCACCGGCATATCCCTGACGCTCCAACTCATCGATTATATTTTGATGATTTTTGGAATCTCTGTTTTGTGAAAGCTTATAAGCTGCTTGATTTCTGTGATCTCAATTTGCAAACCCACGATGGCTCTGATTTCGCGATCAACATAGGAAGGCGTCATGCTGTCAAGCGATACGGGCTTGGCTGATCCCGCCTCATGATGGTCTACCAGCTCTCGAAGGGCCTGACGGAGTTCATCGCCTTCAATAATTCGTGTCTTACCGTAGCCGTGTGCCGCCATATAATTCCATGTAGGCACATTCTCGTGATCATACCATGATGAACTGACATAAGCATGAGGCCCTTGAAATATCGCCATCACTTCTTTCTCTGAAAGTCCTTTCCACTGTTGGTTGCCACGTGAGATATGAGTAGTGAGCTGTGTGCCCGCCTGGTTGAGCATAAAAGGGATATGGGTGGCCCAAGGTCTGTTACTTTGTTCACTCACCAGTATGCCAAAATTATTTGCCCTAATGAACGCCTTTACCTCTTCCGAGGTATCAGGTCTAAAGTATTTGGGAACGTACATTATTGTTGTACTAAAATTTCGTTGATCTTAACAAGGTGATGATCATCGTGCTCTGCATCAAACATCGCGAGGTCTACTGGATTCATCATCACTTTCAATCTTGGATGGAGAGATTCTTTTTTGAGGTCAGCTTCACTCAGGCTTTGGTATAGTTCAAGGTTCTTTTTTCTGTTTTCATTAAAAAAACGCACTACCTCGTTGACGGGCATCTTGTTGTAGTCCTTCTTTGGTTCGAATACAGCAGGTGAAAGTGTTGGTGTGCCTTCCAACATCTCTCTGATTCGTTTCATCGCGATTTCATCCACCTCTGCAAGGTGACCAATATGTTGTTTAATGGACCACTTACCTCCAGGCTGTGTAGAAAGTATTTCATCTGACACGCCACGTACTTTGTGTTCAATGCGCAGACCTGTGAATGTCAATCTTTCAAGGAAGAAAGGGAGCATCTCAGGTTTGTTGCTAAACTTAAATTCTCTTTCAAACCACGCTGTCGATTTCATCTTTTCCCAATTTATGATTGAACCAATGTTAATGCCTCTTCAAAAGAATTTACGGACTTTGCTATGTCTTCTGGTGTGGTGGCCCAAGAGCAGACACTAACGCGAATCACCTTTTTACCAAACCATGTTGATCCGCCCACCCAACACGTTCTTAACTCCTGAATTTTTGAAATAGTTCGATCGGTGAGCTCGTCTGAATCGCATTGCACGAGTACTTGATTGAATACAATATCGTTTAAAACTTTGAAGCCTTTTTTTGTTTTGATTTCATTGGCAAACTGAGCGGCTCTCAAATGTAGATCGGTTACGAGCTGGTCGATGCCTTCTTTTCCAAGGTATTTCATCGCTGCCCATAGTTCAATGATACGCGCTCTTCTTGACATTTCGGGAGTATAGTACATTCCATCTCTACCTTCGCCAATGACGATGTAACCACCGGTCATATGCAATGCCGAAACTAACGCTTCTTTATCGCTGCACATGATGATTCCGCTGTCATATGGAGTGTTGAGTGTTTTATGTGCATCAACGGCCCATGAGTTCGCGAATTCGATTCCCTTTGTCAAGTGCTTCAATGACTCAGACGCCTGAGCCCATAATCCAAATGCTCCATCGATGTGGATCCATGCGCCTTTATTTTTTGCCTTTTTGCAAATGTTTTTGAAGTCATCAAACGAACCGCTGCTGACATTACCTGCTTGAAGAATTAAAATAGTTCGGCTGTCCAGTTCAGGTATTTGGTCAACAATTATTCGCCCCTGGTCGTCCACCTCCACCCATTCGATATTCGCTTTACCCAATCCGATGAGTGAGATTGCCTTTAGCACGGTAGAGTGCGCATGTCTCCCTGTTACCACTCTGATTTTTGGCGCATCGAACAATCCTTTTTCAGTAATATCCCATCCTTGGTTTTTCAGAATTCTATATCTGGCAGCAGCCAACCCGCAGAAGTTTGCCATCGAAGAGCCGCTTACAAAACCTGCAGCAGTGTCTTTAGGTAAGCCAAACAACTGAACTAACCATTCCTCTACTACAGTCTCTAATTTTGAGCACAGCGGGGAAATCACCTGCATAGCGGAGACCTGATCCCAAAAGATGGACAAGTTTTTTGCAGCAAGACTAGCTGGCAGCACGCTTCCTGTCACAAAACCAAAATAACGGCTGCCGATGGTGGTTACAGTTGCTGGTCCTCCAAAGTCATTTAGTTGTTGCAATACGCTGTAGGCATCACCTGTTGACGTTGGCAACGGCTCGTCAAATTTTGTCAGGCCGAGAAGCGCTTTGTCACTTGGGTACACATTTCTTTCAAAAGCTTTTGATAAGTACTCCAGTCCAAAAGATTCTGCTTTTTGAAAGAGGTCTCGGTCTTTCATTGTTTCAAGCATCTTTTTCTGTAGCGATGAAACTTCAGTCATGATCAGTTTTTGATTTCAGCGTTATAATTAAGGTCCTTTCAAGAATTGGTAGACAAGGCCGATCGCCACAAGCTGCGTAGTTGATAACCTTTGTTGACGATATAAACACCAGCGAGAGTTATGACGATGGCGATAACTATCCTAAGCGTCAGCATTTCATCCAATATCAACCATCCGAGCAAAATGGCTACTATCGGATTGATATAGGCATATAATGTAACTATGGTAACTGGAAGCTTCTTAATAGCATATGAATAGCACGCGTATGCGGCAACTGATCCAAAAACAATTAGATATGAAAGCGACCAAACAACATTGCCGCTGAATTGAATGCTATTATAATTATCAAAACCAAGACTTACCGGAAGCAGTAGCAATCCGCCAAAAGTCATTTGCAGCCCCGCGTTTACAAACGGATCACTTTGTTGATTTTTTTTCTTCATCCAGATACTTCCACCTGCCCAACCAAGATTGGCAATAACAATCGCCAAAATGCCAATCATGTAAGCAGAGGTTGTTATCTCTGAGAGATTTTGACCGAATATGAGTATGATACCACTCAGTCCGACTCCGAGACCCATGATGATGGGGAAGTTTGGTTTTTCGTCTTTGGCTACGATTAGGTTGATTACGATCACCCATATCGGTACCATCGAACAAATAATTGCAGCGATACCGCTGGGTACAAACATTTCAGCCCAACCCACCAGACCATTCCCAACAGTGATCATGAAAAACCCAGCAACGGCTTGATTGAAGAGCACTGCTTTGGAAGGCACCTCTTTTTTTACAAACCAAAACATGGTGGCCAAAAGTATAATGCCAGCAATAATCTGCCTTAAGGCGCTAAAGAGAAACGGAGGAAACTCCATCACCCCAATTCTCAGCGCGAGATACGTTGTTCCCCAAGCGATGCAGACCACTGCAAGTGCCAGGTACGCTTTCCAATTACTTCCGATGCTCATCTTATTCTATTTCTTGTCACAAATTTCTCGATTATACGTATACGAAACAGTTTCAGTTTTATTAATTTTGACCATATCAGTTGCGAATGGAATCAGTTGCCACCAAAGACCACCTTTACGTAGAAGTTGCAGATCGAATTGAAAGCTTAATTGAAAAGAACTCCCTTCGTGTAGGAGACAAGTTGCTTTCGGTTCGGGCGCTGAGTAAAGAACAAGGAATCAGCTTGAGCACCGCGTTTCAGGCGTACTATCACCTTGAGAGCAAGGGATTGATTGAAGCTAGACCACAGTCGGGATATTATGTGAAGTTTTCACCGCAGCTCGGTCGTGATGTGCCCTCCAGTTGCAAGCCTGCTGAGGAGTGTACGCCTGTAAGTTTGGATGAGATTATCACGAGTGTTTATAAAGGCCTGCGGTCGCCAGAATTGATTCACTTCTCCGTTAGTTCTCCTGACTATTCATTGTTGCCAACGGCCAAACTCAATAAGTCAGTAATTCATGCTTTAAGAAATTCGGTTGACAGTTGTCTGAACTATGAGGACTTTGAAGGCAACGAAGCCTTGAGACAGCAGATTGCGCGTCTTTCGTTCAATTGGGGTGGAGCATTAAGTGAGGGTGATATTGTAGTAACCAACGGTTGTCTGGAAGCTTTGTCGTTGTGTTTGAAAGCAGTCACACAACCAGGAGATGCGGTTGCCATCGAGTCACCTACGTACTACGGTATTTTTCAAGTGATAGAAAGTCTTGGGCTTAAAGTGGTAGAAGTTCCTTCGCATGCTGACGCGGGGGTAAATCTTGAATATTTGGAGGATGCCATTTCTAAATTTGATATCAAGGCTTGTCTGTTTGTCTGCAACTTTAACAATCCTTTGGGAAGTCTGATGCCTGACGAGGACAAAAAGGCTCTGGTGGAATTGTTAACCAGAAAGAATATTCCGTTGATTGAGGATGATATTTACGGTGAACTTTATTTTGGCAAGACACGACCCCGTACATGTAAAGTATTCGATAAAGAAGGAATAGTGCTTCAGTGTGGATCATTTTCAAAATCTCTTGCACCTGGCTATCGCATTGGCTGGGCTGTACCTGGTAAGTACAGAGACAAAGTGGTGGCGTTGAAGAGAATGAATAATGTATCCACTAACACATTGCTTCAGGAGGCGATTGCTAATTTTCTTCAGAAAGGGAGATACGAATTACACCTTCGTCATTTGCGAAAGGCGCTTCACACCCAGTGTTTGAAATACAGTCAGGCGATCTCTGAATTTTTTCCTGAAGAGACGAAAGTAACTCGTCCACAAGGAGGATTTTCATTTTGGATTGAGATGAATGAGAGGGTGGATGCTTTTAAGTTGCACAAAAGAGCTTTAAAGCATAATCTAGGCATCGCTCCGGGCCATATATTTTCCTCACGAGGTCAGTTTCAAAATTACTTTAGGATATGCTATGGCCTTCCATGGAACGATAGAGTAGAAGAAGGGCTAAAGATTTTGGGCGACCTCGTTAAAAAGTATTAAACCGATAAAAAACTAAACTTTTTAGGGGAGAGTGTAGTTACTATATTTGAATGCGAACTTAATTTCTCACTTAATAATCAATACTTATGGCTTTCACACTCCCAAAATTATCATATGACTTTAATGCATTGGAACCACATATAGATGCTCGCACTATGGAAATACACCATGGTAAGCACCACAATGCGTATGTGACCAATCTAAACAACGCGATTGCCGGTTCCGATGCGGAAAAACTTTCGATCGAAGACATTTGTAAAAACATTTCAAAGTATCCAGTAGCCGTTAGAAACAACGGTGGAGGACACTATAATCACAGTTTGTTTTGGACACTGTTAAGCGCAAAAGGAGGAAGTCCTTCTGGAGCATTGTTGGATGCGATCAACGCTGCGTTTGGCAGTGTGGACGAAATGAAGACTAAATTTAACGCGGCAGCAGCAGGACGCTTTGGTTCAGGTTGGGCATGGTTGATTAAGGACGCTAGTGGCAAACTGGCGATCACAAGCACTGCGAATCAGGACAATCCGCTAATGGATATTGCTGAAACAAAAGGAACGCCTGTCCTTGGTTTAGACGTGTGGGAACATGCCTATTATCTGAATTACCAAAACAGACGCCCTGACTATGTAGCAGCATGGTGGAACGTGGTGAACTGGGATGAGGCAGCGAAGAGATTTGCTTCGTAATCGAACTAGTCCACAAAAAACAAAAGGCCCGAAAGGGCCTTTTGTTTTTGAAAGAGCTTGGCTCTAATTCCTTTTGATCACATAACTCAAGCCAACCCTAATTCCAAATTCGGTTGATGCAAAGTAAAAATCCCCCATGCCCTCCAGTCGGAGGTATTCGGTGAGTGCCTTGGCATAACCTGCGCCAACGGCTGCATCATTAGCACCGATGAGTCCACGAAAGCGGACAAATACATTATCGTTGGCATACCATCTTGCTCCCATCATAAACGAACTCTTTTGATCTGTCCATATCTCTGCTCCCAAGCCTACCGCGAAGTGACGGACAACAAAGTAATTAGCCTCCAATCCGACTTGCGCTCTTTCGAAAACACCCGGATTGTCAGTTTTAATAATATCGAGCCCTCCACCAATCATGATGTCATTTGTACTTTGACAAAATGCAGCGGATGTAATAAAAGCCAGGACGGTAATTAAGATTAACCTTTTCATTGGTGATTGTATGTATAGATAAAAAAATTAGTTTTTCTCCTCAATTGCTTTTTGCAAAGCAAGGTATTCATCGCGTAGGCGGGCTGCCTCAATAAACTCAAGTTCTTTTGCTGCCTTCTCCATTGCCTTTCTCGTTCGGTCTGCCATCTTTTGCAGCTCTTCCTTGCTTAAATAGGTCACTACCGGATCAGCTGCGAGCGATTTTTCCTCATCTTCGATATAGTATCTCTTGGTCGATTTTTTTGAGTCTGCCACTTTGGTTTGACCAAGTATTGACTCTCTTGACTTCAGAACGGTTTTTGGCACAATTCCGTGTGCCAGATTGTAGTCAATTTGTGTTTTCCTCCGTCTGTTGGTCTCATCGATCGCCATTTGCATTGATTCAGTGATCGTATCGGCATACATGATCACTTTGCCGTTTTCATTTCGTGCCGCCCGACCAATGGTTTGAACAAGAGAACGCTGATTTCTGAGGAACCCTTCTTTGTCGGCATCAAGGATAGCTACCAAAGAGACCTCAGGCAAGTCTAAACCTTCTCGCAATAAGTTAACACCAATTAAAACGTCAAAAATGCCAAGTCGTAACTCGCGAAGTATTTCCACGCGGTCAAGCGTTTGAACTTCACTGTGAATATATCTGCACTTCACGCTGGCGCGCTCTAAAAACTTTGTTAGCTCTTCGGCCATTCTTTTGGTCAGCGTGGTGACTAAAACCCTCTCTTTCTTTTTGACACGCTCGTCAATTTCTTCCAGCAGGTCATCAATTTGATTCTTACTAGGTCGAACATCGATTTCAGGATCGAGCAAACCTGTGGGGCGAATTAACTGTTCGATCACCACTCCTTCGGATTTCCTGAGCTCGTATTCGGCAGGGGTTGCACTTACGTAAATTACTTGATTTAGAATGCCTTCGAATTCGTTGAATGTCAAAGGACGATTATCCATGGCTGATGGTAAGCGGAATCCATAATCTACCAGATTGACTTTTCTGGATCGATCGCCTCCCCACATGGCTCGGATCTGTGGCACCGTCACGTGACTCTCATCTATTACCATCAGAAAGTCATCTGGGAAATAGTCGATGAGGCAGAATGGTCTCGCTCCAGCATTTCTTCTGTCGAAGTATCGGGAGTAGTTTTCTATGCCACTGCAGTATCCGAGCTCCCGCATCATCTCGATATCAAACTCCGTACGCTCTTTCAGACGCTTAGCCTCCAAATGTCTTTTTTCACCTTCAAACATTTGCACCTGCAGAACCATATCGTCCTGAATCTCCTTGATTGCTTGTTGAAGGAGGTCTTTGCCGGTGACGAACAAGTTGGCTGGAAAGATAACTGCAACCTTTTCATCCGAAATCTTTTTTCCGGTAAAGGGATCAATTAGCTGGATGCCTTCAATTTCATCTCCAAAAAAATATATTCGCACTGCGTAATCCGCGTAGGCAAGAAAGACATCAACCGTGTCGCCCTTGACGCGAAATGTTCCACGCTTGAATTCAGCTTCAGTTCTGCTGTATAGAATGTCGACCAGCGCGAATAGAAATTGATTTCTGGGTATCGATTCACCTACAGCAAGTTGAATTCTGTTTTTGCCAAACTCTTCAGGATTACCGATACCATAAATACAGGAAACAGAAGCAACCACTAAAACATCCCGCCTTCCGGAAAGGAGTGATGATGTGGCACTCAACCTCAGTTTTTCAATTTCTTCATTGATCGACAGGTCTTTTTCAATATAGAGATTGGAGCTTGGAATGAAAGCCTCCGGCTGATAGTAGTCGTAGTAGGATATAAAATACTCTACCGCATTCTCTGGAAAGAATTGTTTGAATTCTCCGTACAATTGAGCCGCGAGTGTTTTGTTGTGGCTTAGGACCAGGGTTGGTCGATTTATTTTAGCTACAACATTGGCAATCGTAAATGTTTTACCAGAACCAGTTACGCCCAGCAGCGTTTGATGTGCCTCTCCAGCCAGTATACCAGACGCCAGTTGTTCAATGGCTTTGGGTTGGTCGCCAGTTGGTTCATACTCACTGCTTAGTATAAAATCCATAATGAAGATTTTATTTTAGCTATTCCAGATAGCCCAGGCTTTTTCAGCCTGAATGTGTAGCATCTCCAACCCGTTTTTAATTGACGCTCCTCTCATTTCAGCCTTCTGAAGGAATTGAGTTCTCGCTGGATTGTAGATAAGATCGTAAACGAAATGTTTCGAAGTTAGTTGATCGTATTTAATGGGCGGGTAGCCGTCCGTCTTCGGTGACATGCCGAGCGGGGTTGTATTTATCAGCAGATTACACTCACTAACCGCACTGCTGTTTTTCAATTCTTCGTATGTGAAATCAGCTTTGTCCTTGTTTCGCGATACGAGTTTGAAGTTTATACCCAGATCTTTTAGGGCTTGCTGCACGGCTTTGGACGATCCTCCCGTCCCAAGAACTATGGCCGAAGCATTGGTTGTCTCGATAAACCATCGTGTAAGCGTTTCTTTGAATGCAATGCTGTCGGTATTGTACCCGGACAGTTTTTTGTTCTTGATTTTGATGACATTCACCGCGCCAATTCCCTTTGCATTTTCATCGATGCTATCAAGCAAAGGAATTACAGACTCTTTATAGGGTATTGTTACGTTCAATCCGCACATTTCGGGATTGTCCGCAATTAGTTGTTTGAGGTCATCTATCTTTTTTAACTCGTATAAATCATAGTGATAGTCGCGAAGTCCATCTCTAAAGAATTTCTCATCGAAATAATTTTTAGAAAATGAATGACTAACGGTGAGGCCTATGAGACCAAATTTCTTTTCCATACTACGGTTTGGTTTTCAGGGCACCTGCCAACTTTTCAACAAACACAACGATAAGCACCCCGAGCGCGACAAATAAGATTGATTGAAAGATGAGAGGATCATTCCCTGTTTTTTCCAGGTATTGCCCCGGCCATATACTCTGATCAAATGCGGGTACTTGTTGACCAGCATGGTTAAGTCTAAATGAAACAACCTCTTTCCACGGCCACACTTTGTTGAGAGATCCAAGCATAAATCCAGCTAACAAAGCTAAAGTTGGAAAGCGATAATGTTTTAATATCCAGCTCAAAAATCTTGAAAAACTCAAAATACCGACAAAACAACCCGCTATAAACACCAGTACCACGGGAATGTTGAATTCGATCAGAGCTTGAATCATGTATTCATACTTTCCGAGAAGCAAGAGAATAAAAGCCCCAGAAATGCCAGGAAGTATCATGGCGCAAATGGCCAGAGCACCACAGAAGAAAATGAAGAATAAGTTTGATGGTGTTTGTGACGGGCTGATAATAGTGATCCAATAAGCGATTACGATTCCACAGACGCCCGATAGCACAATTGAGAATGACCATTTTTTCACTTCTCTTAAAATTAGTGGAGAAGAAATGAGTATTAGCCCGAAGAAAAAAGACCAAACCGGAATAGGATAAGTCGCAAGAAGAAAACCCATCAGCTTGGCAAGTGACAAAAGGCTGGTGACAACACCTGCTAAGACCGCCATCAAAAATGATCCATTGACCTTTTTCCAAAAGGACGCGAACTCAAATTTTCTTAGATACGCAAGCGCATCTGCGTCAATACTTTTTATCGATTCGATAAGTTCCTCATAGATACCGCTGATGAAAGCAATCGTACCTCCGGAGACACCAGGAATGACATCAGCGCCCCCCATACCTATTCCCTTAAGATAAAGGAGCAAATAGTCTTTAAATCGTCTCAACGGATTTTAATCAGCGTAGAATGGTGGAGCATTATTGCTCTTCTTCTTTTCCAGTCCCAGAAAATGTAAAAAAGTATCGCCACGTAGTCCTAGCCTGAGTGTTTCCAGTGGAATCACTTCGTTCGGTGCGATGTTACCCAGGTTTACATTCGCTCCAAGTAACTTAATAAACCACACTTGCTGCGCTTTTTGTGGAGCCTCCCAAATAATTTTTTCAAAAGGAATTTTTGTCAAAATCTCCTGTACAAGTCCTGATCGAACCTCACCAGTGGCGCGGAACAAACCTACGTTACCACTCTCTCTTGCTTCTCCGATCACTTTCCAGGCGCCTGCATCAAGTTCTTTTTGCATCAGCTCAATCCACTGGTAGGGTGGGATTATTTTTTCAGCATCCTTTGATCCCACTTCTGAAAGCACTGTCACTTGTTCTGACAATTTTGATATGTAGTCAAGTTTCTTATCGTGGTCCAAATCAATTGAGCCGTCAGAGACTTCAGCGAAGGACATATCATATTTGTCGAGCACTTTTCTGTAATCATCAAATTGATCGCGGATAATGAAAGCTTCGAACAGGGTGCCACCGAAGTAGCAGGGGATACCTGCATCTTTGTACACCTTCAACTTATCCTTGAGATTAGGGGTGACATAGGATGTAGCCCAAC
The DNA here is from genome assembly GCA_050185175.1 of Cyclobacteriaceae bacterium. Taxonomy (GTDB): domain Bacteria; phylum Bacteroidota; class Bacteroidia; order Cytophagales; family Cyclobacteriaceae; genus ELB16-189. The sequence goes on along the minus strand of JBFWZR010000002.1, from coordinate 51,555 downwards.
CTAACTTAACAATATCGATGTGGTCTGCGGCAATGGTCATCAGGTCCTCCACCTCGCGAACGCTCAACCCCTTATCCATCGCCATAGTAAAACCTATTTGCCTGGGCTTTGAGGTGCGCTCAGGTAGATTCCTCAACGTGTAGTTCATTACTGATTCTCTTTTCTAAATTGATCTATGATTTTGAAGAGGGCTTTTTGCGTTTCTGGTTTTGGAAAAAAATCAAACAACATTCGATGCCCTTCAAAATCCAAAAGTAGCGCATTTTCAAGAAAGTTGAATGCTTCCTTAAAGTGGCCATCCTCTATGTGATATACTGCAATGCGATAGAGAAAGTCTGGCTCGTTTGGAATTTCTCCCAGGCCTTGCTCAAGTACCTCTATCGCTTTTTTATATTCTCCCTGCTCATAGTAAATGAAAGACCAATTCAGCCAGATCTCTTTGTCAGTCGATCCATAATGACTGGCCTCTTCATAGGCGCTAATACTTGAAATGGTATTGCCAATCTTGAATTCAGCGTGTGCTGCTGCTTTCCAGTACTCAGCATTCTGACTGTCAAGCTTGATGGCTTTATTAAAGAAGTGAAGTGCCTGATACCACTTTTCCTGTTTCTCGAGACAGCTACCCGCTCCGAACCAAGCCTCGTCATAAAATGCATCTAGTTTTGCTGCCTTTTGAAAATACTTTAACCCAAGATCATATTGCTCCAGATTTTCATATGCAGCACCCATTGAGCAATATACTTCAGGGCTGGGGCCTTCAATGTCTATCGTTCTTCTAAATGAATCGAGTGCTTTTGTGTATTGCTCTGAATTCAGATAGGTATTACCCATGTTGTAAGATGCAGACGCGAAAGACTCATCGATTGCCAGGGCATATTCATAAGCTTCAATCGCTTCAGTAAACTTCTCCAGTTTATTGCACACGATCCCCAGATTGTACCACGCAGCTGCAGAGTAGGGATCCTCATCGATGAATTTCTTGTAATAAGAAAGACTGCTTTCTAGTTGTCCTACAATATCAAGACAAAACGCAAGTTCATATAAGGCACCTTCATGAGCGATGTTCAACTCAACGGTTTTTTTGTACGCCTCAATCGCCTGTTCATACTCCTCAAGATGCTGATGTGCAAGGCCTATGTTATAATAAACTTCATCAGCTTCTTCGTCAGTGAACGAAAGCGCTTGCTCGTAAAGAGCAATAGCCTCTCTGTGCTTTAATTGAAGTGACAGAATTGATCCAATCGAAATATAAATTTCAAGATCAGTTGGATGAAGATTCTTCGCTTTCTCAAGCAGCGAAAGTGCTTCATCATATTCTTCGAGGTTCGAAAGGATCTGTGCTTTGACTGTGATGAGTTCGGTGGAGAATGGATAGAGGTCCATCGCCTGATTTACAGCTACGAGTGCTTTCTTGAATTTAGAATGTTCAAGATAGTAGTCGATGATTGTTTCGTAGGAATTGATTTCGAAGAATTCGTTGGAGTTCTTCTTCAAACTTTCTTCAAACCGCTTAATCAGTTCTTCCTCTTCCTCGCGTTTCCTAAAATCGTGGGCCATCCGATAAATGGTTTTCCTAAAATAGGCAAAAATATCCCCGCTAAAAACAAGTGAAGGGGAATTAGTGGCAAAGGTAGTGCAATAAATAAACGGGGCAAACTTGCGAAATTCATTAGTTTGTACTACTGTTCGAGTAGTACTCGCAACACCACCTAATGGTTTCCTCGAATGGCTTAAACTTCATTCCGAGCTCATTTACTGCACGTTGGTTATCATATCGTATTTTCTCCTTTGCTGAGCGGGCAGATTGGGCCGTCACCATTGGTGTACTTCCTGTTATTGCAGATCTGAGATGTTCAATTCTGGCAGCCATAACAACCATAGGTCGAGGGACTTTTATCCACGGGGCTCGCTTGCCGAGATGAGTAGCGATGGTAGAGAAGAAGTCTTTGATCTCGATAGCACCGGCACTGGCGATGTATCGCTTTCCAGTGGGAGGCATTGAAAGAATTTTCGCAATCATATCTGCAACATCTCTCGCATCAACATAGTTGATCAGCCCATCCGTATAAAACGGGCGCTGCTGATAAACGTATTTAAAGACTTGAGAGCTACTCCTGTTCCAGTCCGATTGCGACAGGATGATGGATGGATTGATGATGTCTATTGAAAGACCTTCTTCATAGCCACGATACACTTCAAGCTCTGCTAAATGTTTCGACTCTGCATAGTCTGAGTTCAGGACATTATCTGTCCAGTTACTTTTCTCATTTACCAAATCAATTCCCTTCTGCCTTCCAAGTGCTGCAATTGAACTAATGTGTAGCAATCGAGGTACGTTGGCGATGAGGCATGCATTGACTACATTTCTTGTGCCCTCTACATTAGTTCTCAAAAGCAATTCACGATCACTTGGCCTGAAAGACACCAAGGCTGCTCCATGAATCACTGTCTCAATCTTCTCAGCCCGGAAAATTTGCTCAAGTGATTCGACATCATCAAGGTTAACATCAAGCCATTTAATATTGAGATCATTCAGGTGGGAGATATTCGAAGTCTCTCTTTTTAAGCCGACAATCGATTGATGATCATCAATTAGTCGTTGAATTATTACACTGCCCAAGAGTCCGGCTGCTCCGGTAATCGCAATCATAATGCAATCAAGGATTGATTCATCAAGGCAAGGTTTGTTGCCTTTACAAAGTATTTGTCTTTCGTTGCTTCCTTAAGAATATTCATCTGCATTTGGTTGTGACAGTCACTTCCAAGGAAATCAACCCAACCTTTGTTGATCAACTGTTGTGCAAATTTTTGTATCGGTCTTGAGTAGGCTCCGACAATTGAAGGTATGTTAATTTGGAACAGAACGCCCCTGTTACGTAAGTCCTCGGCCTTATTGATATCACCGATTAAATATTGATACCGCTCTGGATGTGCTAACACTAACTTGTATCCCTTGGTGGTCGCATTGAAGATGAATTCTTTAAGTTGAAAGGGCTCTGTGAGAAAATTTGTTTCAAACAGCAGCAGCTTGTCTCTTAAAGTAAGTAAGGCTTCACCATTCTGCACTTTCGACATCAATACCTCATCCAGATAATACTCGGCTGCAGCCTCCAACTCGATGTTAAGCCCTTTTTTTTCAATGGCATCTTTGACTTCCAGCAACCCATTTGTAATAGAATCTTTGTCGTTTCGGTAGAAGTCGCTCATGATATGAGGAGTTGTAATCAACTTCTGGTACCCAAGTTTGGAAAACTGAGTGATCAGATCAATGGAGTCTTCCAGCGTTTGAACGCCATCATCAAGCCCCGGCAATAAGTGGGAATGCATGTCTGCCAGAAGAGGTTTGGCAGGTGCAGTTGATTGACGCTTAAAAAAAGAGAACACTATATATTGATGAGATTTCTGATTCCTCGCTTCCGTCCCTGATCTTCATAGTATCCATAGCCGTAAGCTTTGCTGTCGGCTGGCAATGCATTGACAACAACGGTTACGTTGGTGAGATTATTTATTTTGACAAGCCGTGAAAGGTCGTGTATAAATGCTTTCTTGGAATAGTTGGCCCTGATAACATATATCGATATGTCCGATTTTTTCATCACCATCACACCATCTGTTACCAGCCCAACCGGTGGTGTGTCCATGACAATCAGATCATACTCGTTCTTAAGTTCCACCAATAGCTTCTCAAAGGCGCCATTAAGCAAAAGTTCCGATGGGTTGGGGGGGTGAGGGCCAGACGGAATGTAGTCGAAGGTGTCAAGGCTTGTTTTTATGACGCAATCTTTCCATGCGTTTTTGTCGATAAGGATTGTGCTGATGCCTTTTGATTTATCCGGAATTTCAAACGGCAAATTGTCTTTCGCCTTTCGCATATCAAGATCTAGCAGTACTACTTTCTTTTTGGAAAGAGCCAACACCCCACTCAGGTTCATGGCAAGGAACGATTTGCCTTCACCTGCGACAGTGGACGAGACGCAAATTGTTTTTTTGCTATTACCAGGGGCAAAGAACTCAAGACTGGTGCGCAGGCTGCGAACGGCTTCTGTGGCCATCGACTTCGGGTTGTCCTGCACAATAAGCCCCGACCTATTTACATTTTGGGTAACTGGAATGGAACCGAGAACAGGTATTTGCGTTATCCTTTCAACTTCATGAACACCGATCACTTTATTGTTGAGTAAGTACGCAATTCCAATAAAGAAGAAGTTAAATACCAAACTCGCCACAAGTCCAATTCCGAGGATCATCAGTTTTTTGGGAGCTATTGGCTGCACAGGCATGGTCGCATGTGATAGGATTTTAAAGTCTGGTGTATTACCGGCTTGTGCAATTTCAAATTGTGCTTTTGCCTGCATCATCGAGAGGTAGAATTCTTCATATAGTTTGTAGAACCTCTGATTCTTCGAGAACTGGGTGTTCTTGTCCGGCATTGTCACAAATTCCTTTTCAAGAGACTCTTTTCTCTTGTTGATATCGACAAGGGACTCGAGCCAGGATTTTTTCAGGTTATTAAGTTGGTTGAAAGCTTGGTCTTTTGATGCCTTTACTTCATTCTGCTTTTGCTGGAAAGCAAATGTATTTTCATTGTAGGAAAGAGATAACCTGTCCCTTTCAGCTGTGAGTTTTTGAAGTGCCTCAAGATTAGTGTTAAGATAGGGTGGAAGAAACTGCCTTTGTGCAAAAGAGATGCTACCGTCTTCAGTTGACAAGGCTTCGATGAGATCATTGAGATCGGTTAGTCTTTTGTTTAGTTCAAATCGCTGCGAATCAATTTTATTGATCAAAAAAATTGTCCTCTTCAGGTCTTCGTCAACGTTGTTACTTTTATTGCGAAGTGTGAAAGACTCAAAGTAATCCTCAAATCCTTCCATCCTGTTTTCGATCTGCGATAACTCCTGGTTAAGCCATTCAATCTTTTGTTTGTTGGCAAGATTTTTTTGTTCGTTGCTGTAGCTGATGTACAGTGAATCGATCTTGTTCACAATCGTGAACGCCTTCAATGCATTGTAATCTTTAAAAGCAATCTTGATGGTATTGGCATTGAAATTGAGTGGCTCTACAGTGATATTGTTCGAGAGATAATCCAACAGGGCCTCACGGCTGTGTGCAACAAAATAGTAGTCATCAGTTGCCTGCGGATCATAAGTCAATGATTTGCTGATCTTGAATCGAAAGTCACCAAACGAAATATCACTGCCGAAAGTTGATTTTACTACGGGTCCATCTTCTCCTACACTCACCTCTATTTCATTTGAGTTAGGTTTCAAATCGACATAGATAGCTTTGTCCTTTATTGATGAAGGAAAGTAGGATGAAATAACTGTGATGGGCGAACTCCTGTACTTTTCATCAACCAGGACTTTTCCGATACTGTAGTAGGCAATGTCGAGATCGAGGGTGTCGATCACCCTATTAAGGAAGACTTTGGATTTGATCTGTTCTATTTCTCCTGAGATGATGTTCAGGTTTTGGTCTTCCACCAGCGTTTTGATACCGAGTTCAGTTGCATCCTGCTTGATTTCAAGCTTCAGTTCGGATTCTGACTCATAAAGATTTTTAGTCCATCGTATGGTTAGGTATGCTGCCGAGTTAACGACAACGAATATTAAGATCATCCAAACGAAATTCTTCTTTAGGACAATCTTTAATTTCTCGAAATCGATTCCTTCAATATCTGATGAACTATTATTCATGTTAGTTGACATTGAGGATAATCACGATAAGTGACGCCAGGCTAACTACCACACTAAGTAATGTGCCGTAGTCTCGTGTCGCTTCACTCAAAGGTTTTCTTACAGGCTCCACGTATATAATGTCCCCTGGTTGGATAATCATATCTCCTTTGTGGTAACCATCTATGGTTGTGAGGTCAACCAGAAAGGTCTGCTTATCGCGGAGTACCCTTATGTTATGGGCTTTTGCATTGTTATCTATACCTTTTCCAAGCGCCAGCACTTCTGAAAGCTTCATGTTTTGGCTTTCAAGTGGAATGACTTGTCCGCCAGAAGCGCCAAGAAGAATTGCTCTTTTGTTCACAAAACTTGTCACTACAAATGGATCCTTGAAAAACCGGGCATATTCTTTTTGAATTTCAATTTCTGCACTTCTTAACGTAAGACCCTCAAGAGCTATTTCACCGATCATGGGTAGTCTTACCTTGCCATCAGTGGCCACCAAAAAGTGTATCTCGTCTCTCTCACGATTTGTATTCACATTACCGCGTGTCATTTCCGGGTTGGGATCAATCAATCTTTCCCCGCTGTTCGAAAACACATCGACCTTTAGAACATCATTCTTCTGAATTGTGTAGTCCGTACCAACCGAGGTACCAGAATCAGCGCCCTGAAAGCCCTCAGGCGTCTGAAACATGATATTTTGTTTATAAGACGAGCAAGAAATCACTAGCAGGCTGGCTCCAGCCCAAAACCATCTTCTTATGTAACTACTCAAAACACCCTAATTTATCAGGGTGAAATTACAGATTTTATTAATAAGTCTTCCAGTGAGGGGAGGGACCGGTCTTTTTCAGAAAGGATCGGGTGGTCAATCTTCCAGTCGAGCATCAATGTAGGATCATTCCATTTTATACCCGCTTCATGCCCGGGGTGATATTCGCTGGAACACTTATAAAAAAATATCGCATCTTCGAGTGCAGCAAAGCCATGAGCAAAACCTTCGGGTACATATAACATTCTCTTTGAGTGCTCATCCAAAACGCAGCTATGAGTCTTTCCAAACGTACTAGAGCCTTTGCGCAGATCAACGACAATGTCAATCACTTTACCCTTTAACACGGCAACAAGCTTAGCCTGCTGATGAGGAGCGAGTTGCAGATGGAGACCACGTATCACACCCTTTTTAGAAGAGGACAAATTGTCCTGAACGAAATTTACGTCTGGGGCAATTGACTTGAATGCGCTGGATTTATAAACCTCAAGAAACCAACCTCGCTCATCACCATGAGCCTTGGGTAAAATTTCTACTAGACCCTCGATCGGGGTTTTGATGATCTCCATCCTCAAAAATAGGGAATCAGGCGACTTTTAGACCGGAAAGGGTTTGAAGGTATTTTTCAATAACAACCCCTTCATTGTATTCACTCTCCATCTTTGACCTGCCATTGCGGCCATAGGCTTCCAGGCGATCATCACTGGAATTGGCCATTTCAGTCATTTTCGAAGCCAAGTCATCTACATCCTTAATCTTACACAGCAGGCCGTTGTATTGATCTTTAACCACGTGGTGGCATCCAGGTACGTCAGTAGCCACAATGGGCTTCGCTGAACTTGCTGCCTCCAGCAAAGTTCTGGGTGCCCCTTCACGATAGGAGGGAAGGACAACGCAGTCAGCATTTTGGATAAAAGAACGGACGTCATCTGTTGTGCCGAGATACTCGACCGTACCTTCAGTTATCCACTGTTCAATCACTTTTTCTTTAATTCCCCTCGCGTGCTTTGGGTCTTTGGCACCGAGTATTTGAAATCGGGCGTTAAGTCCGGAAGTACGAAGTTTTTTGACAGCTTCTATATATTCTAAAATTCCTTTGTCGGTGATCAGCCTTGAGATCAACAAAAAAGTAAATGAATCATTTCTCTTGAATTGAACCGGCTTGAATCTTTCAAGGTCAATTCCAGATCCAGGGATAAGATCTACCCTTTGATCGTCAACCAATTTCCTTCTGACAAACAAGTTGAGGTCGTCAGCATTTTGAAAGAATACTTTTTGAGGGTATTTGAAGGCAATCTTGTACAGGCCAATCGCGATGGCAGAAACAAGATTGTTTTTTAAGAAAACGGTACCGAGCCCGCAGACATTATTAATCACTGGGATGCCAAGCATGGTAGCTGCAAGGGTTCCATATACGTTGGGCTTTACAGTATAATGAAGTACTGCGTCTGGTTTGATCTTACGATAGATCGACCAAAGCTCAATTATTAGCGCAAAATCTTTAATTGGATTCGCACCCCGGCTGTCCATCCTCACCTTATGATGGATACACCCCGCCTCAACCAGGTGATGAGTATATTTATCCACTGGTGCCACCGTGTGAACCTCATAACCCTTTGCTAACAAGGCTTTTACGAAGTTCATGCGGAAATTGTAAATGTTCCAGGAGGTGTTTAAGACGATCGCAATTTTCATGGGCCAACAAGACATTTCATTAGCTTCACTCGCTAGCTAAAGAACAATAGTATTAAGTTCAAAAAAGTAACCTCAATCCTCAATAGTAATGTAAGTTTGATGTACTATATCCTGTAAAAATAGAAAAAAGTAACACGGTTTTGCCAAACTATTTGGATATAAATTGAGTTAGATACAGTTCATTATTTGAGTGGAGTAATATTAGGATTTAAGATGGCGGAAAAGGTAGAAAAGAAAGCAGTGCTGGTGGCGATTGAAGCAGGAAGAACAAGTTCGGAGGAAACTACTGAACATCTGGATGAACTTGCTTTCTTGGCAGAGACAGCAGGAATTGAAACGGTGGGACGGTATGTGCAGAAGCTTCCCCATCCTGATAGCAGAAGCTATGTAGGCAAGGGTAAGTTTACCGAGATCAAAAACTTTGTGTTTGAGAACGGAATTGACGTGGTCATTTTTGATGATGATCTGAGTCCATCTCAGCTTCGCAATATTGAAAAAGAGTTGAACCCAAAAGAGCGTGAGACCAAAGTCAGGACATATGACAGGAGTTTACTTATTTTGGACATTTTCTTGCTGAGAGCTCAAACGGCACAGGCTCGCACACAGGTCGAGTTAGCAATGAACCAGTATCTCTTGCCGCGGCTCACCAGAATGTGGACTCACCTGGAAAGACAGCGTGGAGGGACGGGTACTCGTGGTGGAGCTGGTGAAAAGGAGATCGAGACTGACAGAAGAAATATTCGCCACCAGATATCGATTTTAAAAACAGAGCTGGAAAAGATAGATCGCCAAAGACAAACTCAGCGCAAGTCGAGAAGTAACGTGGTGCGGGTTTCCCTGGTTGGGTATACAAACGTAGGAAAGTCGACCCTGATGAATCTTTTTTCGAAGGCCAACGTGAAGGCGGAGGATAAACTTTTCGCAACGGTGGATGCCACCGTCCGTAAGGTTGTGATCGATAACATTCCATTCCTGCTTTCAGACACGGTTGGGTTTATTCGCAAACTGCCGCACCATCTTATCGAGTCGTTCAAATCTACTTTGGATGAAGTGCGGGAATCAGATATCCTCCTTCACGTGGTGGATGTCGCTCATCCTTTTCACGACAACCACATTCAAGTGGTATCCAAAACGCTCAATGAAATTGGGGCCGGAGAAATCCCGGTAGTGTTGATTCTCAACAAAATTGACCTTTGGCGTCAAATTTATCCGGAGACCGAGTTGGGTGATCTAATCAATTATTATAAGTCATTGGGTTTTGCGGACGTAGTTCCTGTTTCGGCCATTACAAAGGAGAATCTTGATGGGCTGCGATCGGTTATTATTGCAGCGGTGAAGAAAAGACATTTGATGATTTACCCGAACTACCTCAACGGGAATACTTATGAGTCGATCAGTTCTGATCATTCAGTTGAAAGCTAGCCCAGTTTTTCTAAATTTGCTGCCCTATTCACCTCAGGGAAATGGCCCCGTAGTTCAATGGATAGAATAGAAGTTTCCTAAACTTTTGATACAGGTTCGATTCCTGTCGGGGCTACCAAAGCGGACAGGTGAGGGATTTTTCCTTCCTGTCCGTTTTTATTTTGTCTTAGCGACTCTGAGAATGAGTAAGTTAGAGCGAGTACTGGATTGACCTCATCGGTTCGATAATGGTCTATTTTTCGATCATACAATAATCCTTTCGGAAAGAGTAAATTTTGGATATTCTTCTTCTCCTTAGACCCACCAGAAAGCCACAAATTCACCAAATTTGACATGATTTCAAGTGCTTTATTCACCTGGTCTAGTGGGTTCGATAAAATCAAAGACGACTTTTCAATTTCATTGCCTAAATCCGTTAACTCAGCCTTTAACTTTTCTGAAATCTTCTCATAAATCGATCTATCGATTTCACCATACGCAAATCTTTCCTCAACTTTTTCAAGCTTCTGTTTTAGCTCTGTTAGTTTAGTTTTTATTTCCTTATTGCCTGAAGCATTCTCTTTAACTACCTCCTCATACTGTTCAAGAATTTTATCTCGTAATACGGGCACCCACAATTCATTAGTTTGGAACGCAGATAAAAGCTCTTGGAAACGAGCATGAAGATGCTTGGCACTTTTATTACACTTACATCCTATCTTATTACACTTATAGTAATATAGCTTCTTGCTTTTAACGATATAGGCAGTAAACGGAGTGCCACACTCTGCGCAGTAAACAAATTGTTTTAAAGGAACATTGTCATTTTCCTTTTTATGCTTGTACCCCGAAAGATTAGCTTTAGATTCTTTAATAACCTCGTTTGCCAGAAAGAAGACTTTCTCTGAAACAATAGGCTCATGGTTTCCTTTTACAACTTGTCCTTCCAGTAAAGAATGAGAAAGGAATCCACAATAGAATGGATTCCTTAATATTTCTGAGATTCTCTTTCTGCTAAGTTTTAATCCACGCTTCCAAAGCCTTTCAGCGATCTCGGTGTTTGAAAGCTTTTCGTGGACTTTCATTTCAAAAGCTTTACGTATCAACTTCCCTTGTTCGTTGGGAACGATCCGTTGAACTCTGGAATCTGATCGATCATAGGAATATCCCACTGGAGCGCCACCAACCCATTCACCTCTCATGAGTTTCTCCTTCATTCCAGCGATACACTTTTGACGTCTTAAATCATTATCGTACTGACTGAATAAGAAAAGAATGTTTTGTTGTAATACTCCCGAAGGATTACTTGTATCAATTGGTTGAGTGACTGAAACAATTGTAATTCCTAATTCTCTTAATTGCCTTGATAACCAAATTGCATTTTCACCTGTGCGGCTAAACCTTTCAAGACTGTAAACAACGATGTAAGCAATTCCTTCTTTATAATTTTTTGCGAAGTTGACCATTCGCTTGAACTCATTTCTTTCATCTGTCTGAGCACTCTCGTATGTTCCTCCAAATCTTCCTTTCACTTGTAGTGAGTTCTTGATGGCAAATTGTTCACACCCTTTTAGCTGAACTTCAAGACTCAGATTTTCCGTTTGTTCTTTGCTTGATACTCGTGTATAAATAATTGCATTCTTACTACCACTCTTGATTTTCTTTTGACCCTTCCCGAAGTTTTGAAGAATTTTCAAATTTTCCATTTTCTTGATAGTTTCTCATGTGAATTGAAAGCAAGATGCGAGCCAGTCTTTCTATTGTATCTATAGCTCTCTCTGCTTCTTCATCACTGAAGTTTTCAAATCCTTTAAATTGTCTAAGTCTCTCCGGAGTCCACCGCGAAGACTTCAATCCCACCGCACCCATTCTTTTGGCTCCTTAAATATATACCTACAAACCACTTCCAAAATTATTTTTTCCTTTTTCTCACATTAAAGAGAACAGGCCCTAGGTTTTCGCTGATTTTTTCCAAAGATCGACCTGCTACATAACCTCCGACACCCAAGTCCATCAATGTCCAGATGTGATCATCAAGAGTAGTTACCGGAAGATTGAAGTATGGCACAAGCACATAGTTGTTGAAAACTATAAACATGCAGATGCACATGAGTATCGGTCTCCAGTTTCGTTGCAACCAGCTTTCACCTTTCGTCTCTGATTCAATAATTTTTGATTTCGTGTCCAGGAGCTTGCTTTCATAATCAATACAAGCTCCTTCCATGTTCATGAGAAGTTCCTTGTACCTCAATTGAAGCTCAAGCTTCTCATCCGACTTGTCAATTTTGTCGATTGCGTTTCCAATAGAATCGACTGTCTCCTTTACTCCAGCTCCGAGAATTTTAGACAAAAATCCCCCGATAGCTGGCTTTTTACCAACTTCACTTGCCTCCATGTTTGTGTATTTAATTGTTAGATAATTCTGTTTAGTAATGCTGACTATCCTTAGTAGTCATGTCACCATTGATCGGGTAAGGTTTTAATTTTTGCTTGGCCATTGGCTCTTGCCATTGGATGCCGAATTGCCGGAAGAAATCTAAAGTGCTCTTAGGTGCGTATCTGTTCTTAGTTATGTTTACCACGCCTTTGTGTACCTCACCTGCAATCTCTGCGATATGCTCCCAATCTTTTCCACCTTTGAAATCGCCCGCTTTGGTATGCTGAAGGATAAAGATGAATGCTTTGTCCGGATGCTCCTTACGAAGCTCTTTGTATTCATTGATTTTTAATCCAAGGTCATTTACTGAATCGAGAATGATAAACTGATAATCCGAAAGGTCAGGGTCTTGCAGGTTTTCCGCAAAGTGTAACCTTGATGGTAAGGGATTCAAAAATTCGTTCACCTTCTTGGTCATGGTTGGCGAAGCAAATTCCTCCGATGACACGTAAAGCACATCACCGAAATTCTCAGCAAGGTATTGCGCAAGCTTTAGCAGAAAGATGGTCTTTCCATTATGAGGTTCGCCATGAAACATCATCGTGAAGTTTCTTGCCGGATTTCCAAACAGGGAATGCCAGAATGTAAAGAAATTAAGTAAGTCAAGTTTGCGGGTTGCCATTTCTTCCGCAGTCAGTACTCCGCTCAGCCCTCTGTTATGCGAACAAGCTCCACGACTTGCATCAGAGTAGGTTTTACTCTTGCAGGGTCTTAGCTTCCTTCCACCCGTGTCATAGATTCTGCCTACCTCATTCTTGCATCCGCAAGCTTTTACGATTCCTTCCAATCCATTCAATTCAGCTTTTGATATGGACACTTTAGAACTCGACCGTTGTCTCAGGCTTTTGTAGATAGCATTAACTTTATCGGCATAGGGATCATCTTTGGTAAGCTTCTTCTTATCAACGAGATTCTCCAGGTACTTGATGAAATCGTTAATCTTCTTTTGGTCATCTTTTCCTTGTAAACCGATGTAGCGTTTAATAGCGGTAATCGACTGGTACACTTTCTCACCACCCGCGATTGCGACAAGGTGATTAAGGTCTTTATCATTGATAGCAAAAGATTCATCACCCTTCATCTTATTATAAGCTTGAACAAGTTTGTTCTGAATCATTTCAATTTCTTCCGACAATGGCGAGGTTTTACGGATGAGCTTTTGAACGATGGAACGCTGTAAGGCTTTGATAAAAGCAAGTATGGCATTGGGTGACTTAACCTTATTGTGTAACCCAACATACCTTTTAATGTACTTCACCTCTTCACGGATGTGCTCAACGTGTTTTACATTCTTTGGCTCTTTGGTTTCCTTCACCGATTTTACCTTCGTCTTTTGTTCGACTTTTTTAACCGGAGGTTTCTTCGCTTTTGGAGGTTCATGAGTTGTTCTTTTCGGACTGACTGTATTTGCATACTCATTCAGTTTTTGAAAATACAAGTCTATGACCTTCTTGATACCTTCACTGCTTTGATAGTTCGCCCAATTCGTTCCGTTGGATGTACTCTTCACCACGAGGTCATGTCCTTTCTTTAGCGTTTCAGGCAAAGTCTCTACACCGATCCGCTCCACTTCAATAAAATAATTACTAGCCGTTATCATTACGCTGCAAAGTTTAATAGTTCTAATTCGAGTTCCAGAGCAAGAGCTTCAAGCTCCAGTTGCTCCACTTCAGATTGTGATTGTTTAGGGAGCATCACGATAGTAGGCCTTGTCCTCGGTTCCTTTTTCGGAATTTCTCCTTTGATTACTTCATAATGTGGAGGACTAAGGGAAACACTATCATTGAACTTCTCCTGGAGCACATTGACAAACTCATCAATTCTGCCTTCTCCCAATGATGCCGTCATTCGATCAGAAATCTTTTCAAAGTTGTTTCCATCAACAATCTTCAAGAGGTCTGGGTCAAGATATGTATCACCACCCCTAGACCGTGAGGAGGAAACCACAATCTTGAATTTCCCAGGCTGACGGAAGATAGATACTCCGTTCTTTGTTGTGATACTTGCACCAATCGTTAAAGACCGGATGATTTTCATCGCTCTGGAAATGGGTACCACTGTTTTTTGCCCAACATCATTTCCTGGCTCCCAATATTCCGGCATGAGAATTCCTTTCTTGATTCCTCCATCAATCGTAGTATAGCTCACAAGTTTCCCTTTGTAGGCACTAAAAGCTTGAAGAACATTTCCTGTAATGATGTGTCGTATCTTTCTATCAACTGTGCTCTCTTTAATGGAGGCTTCCCATTTTGACAAAAGCGATTCCTTTTCCAGGTGCGGTAATCCGACACTTGCACCAATGATTGCTCTTACGTCCTGTGCATAGCTTGCTGGAATGGCGATGTACTTGTTACTACTTGCCAGTGCAAAACGAAGACGCATAGAACTTGGCGCATACGGATTCTTCCTTTTCTTATCAATGATGAAACCCAGGAAGACAGCAGGTACAAGTTCCTGACCTCCCTCATAACTGCTTACAGGATAGTTTAGATTTCGTCCTACATAGAAGGAGGTGAAAATGGATTCAAGGTATTGTCTACGATTGTTGAATGAGCGTTTTATCTTTTCCTCGGAATCACTCATCGCTTTATGAAGCTCAGTGGTTCTGGCTTTAATGGCTTCTTGTGCTTCAGCATCATTACCCTTCTCAACAAGTTTTTGAATCTTCTTCTCTTGCGGAACCTTTTGCATGAGGTCTTCGTAATACGCGACATTGTCAGCGATTTCCTGTTGAAGCTGCGCCTCCATGTAGCCTTCATACTCCAGCTTCACTTCCTTTTGCAATTCCCTTCCATCTTTTCCCTGAAGTGATTCTGCAAGTAGATTGCTTAACTCTTGCATTGAGAATGGTTTCTTGAGAACATTGGCCATCACTGTCTCCAAAATGCTATCATCCCCAAACTCACTTGTTCCACCCTTACCCACAATCACGGTTCTGGAAGATTGTGTTTCTGCCTGAAGATCCATCGCCTCCACTTCAAGGTCGTACTCACCTATTTGTTTGAGATACTCTACATACTCACTGTAACGATTAGCAATTTCATTATAGAAGTCTTGCTGCATAAGCGTTGATAGCACTGCGACTCTTCCAGAGACTCTGTGTGCTGCATCTTCTAATTCCGCTCCATCGACTTCGCGTGTTGAAAGACCCAATGGATCATCGAGGAGCATATTTACCTCTACATTCTCCTTTAGGTATTCAGCTACTATCCTGTCTCCATACTTGTTTAGAAAATCAGGAACATCCAGAATTTTAGTAGATGACTTTTGGTTAGAGGTCGTGTTTGCATCCAGGGACTTCAACTTCTTCTGAAGCATCATCATCAATCGCTTCTCAGCGGGAATAGCAGAGTTAACGTAATCATAGATAGGTTTAAAAATCTGTCCGGTGCGGTTTATCCGTCCACGTTTCTGAACCTCGGTATTTATGTCAAGCTCTGCTTGCAACACAATCATTACCCGCTGCTTCACTTTATCCTTCGAAACTTTTGGAGTTACAATAGCATGAGCGGAAGCTCCTGTACTTCCCGACTGATTAATTAAGAGAACATCGACTTCATTGTTATTGAACTGCCGAAAAGCATCGTTTGTATTTACACGCTTACGTGTCATCACCAATGCTTTGTTTGTCCTGGGGTTAATCTGAAGCTCATACTTACGACCCGTAACCTCGGCCACTTTGAATCCGGCTTCAGTGATTTTTCGGACAATCACATCAATGGGAGAAATGGTTATTCCAGTTGATGCTTCTTTGATTCTCTCACTTATGCGGAAGTACTCAGCTTGTGCTTCCAAGGGGAATTCCGAGATTTCAAATTTCTTGAAAACCTTCTGACCATCAGTGTCGGTTTCCGTGTAACGCAAAATTCCATCAAGTCCTTTTTGGAGAACCACTGAAAAATCTGCATTGATGGTGTCCCCATCCGTAACCGCAAGACCAGCATCATTCTCCATTTGCTCAATGAAACTTCCCATCGTGCTAGCAAAAGCGATAACGGGTTTTTTGCCTTCCTTCAATCGTGCAATGGCTCGTTCCGCAACTGCTTCTGCCTTGATGCTGAAAAGCATTTGATTAATTACGTTGAAGACTTTGGAAAAATATGGCAAGTTATCTACTCCGGCTTGAGATGTTCCTTCTCGAATCTCCACTTGCTTTCCTTCTGCTACTGCAATGTCATCAAGCTCTTCCACAATCTCATCCACGTAGGTAGTTTGAAACTTGATGATGTCCCGAATGATTGAAGTGATATTGTCTGCGATGGCTTTATGCTCTTGCTCTTTATCCTCCAGAGTAATGTAGTTTACCTCCACGCCTTCGAATGAACGTTCCCTTCGTATCATCTGACCTTCGGCTACAAGCTGACTAGCCAGGATTTCTTGCAAGGCCACTCCACCTTTAGTAATTGCTTCAATTAGCGCATCCCTTGTCATGCTTGCATCGCGGATAGAAGTCTTCATCGCATAGATGGGCATGTTATCAGGACGCTTGGCAAACGTAGCCGACAAGAAAACTACGCCTCTGGATTTAGATAAAGCAGATTGCATGAAGTTTCCGGTATTACCAGAGCCAGAGGAATTGTGAGCTTCATCCATGATAACAATGTTGTCTTCTGCAATAGCATTTAAGAATGCAGGTTTTGTTGGCTTCTTATCTGGTGAGTTGAATTGTGAATAAGTGGCTACTACGAAATGAAAGTTTCGTGGTATGCGCTGTCCCTCAAATATTCTGTTTTGGTCTGCGACTGGAAGTGCCTGGTAGATTACGTTTCCATCTTCATCCTTGATGTCGGTCTTACTCTCGCGACCATTGACTATAAATGGAACAAGGTGTGAAGAACCTATCGCTGACAAATCACGATAGATGTCAGAGAACAGATTTGCCTTTTCAGTAATGAAGACGGGTTGAACTCCTTGCTCTACTGCATATCGGATAATAGATGCGGCAATTCGGCCTTTACCAATTCCTGTCTGGTCACCGATAATCATACCAACACCTCTTTCTTCAATGTTGTAGATTGACATCGCTACGGCATCAATCTGTTCGGCAGATAGAGCTTTGCATAATTCTACATTGCTTCGGTAGTTGAGTTTGATTCGTACATACTCATCTATATCACCACCCACTGCTTCCTTAATTCTTTGCAATGCACTGTGGGTTTCGAAGCCCATTGAATCAGGCACTACCGTATTGAGAACAAAGCAACTGCTTGATACAGGGGTGTATGGCATACCGAGTTCATCGAAGCTCATTAATTCAAGCTCCAGGGCAAGAGCCTGGGCTTCTAATTCAATTTTTGTCATTGTAAATTCTTGTCTTGGTTTATCTGCCGAAGCTTCAGCGTAGGCAGGTGTTGTCTGCCGACCGTAGTCTTGACGGAGGTGGGTTGCGCTCATCACACGCTCATACAACTCTTCAAAGGAATCAACCACCGCATCGCGTTCCGTATTTCTCAAAGGAGCAGCACCAAAGAGTGGAGATTTGCGTCCATCAATCAGCATGAGCCTGGTGTCGAATGAAGTTCCCTGGCGGGAATAGAGTTTGGAACCATCAATGGGAATGACATCGACTACATTGTACCTGCTGAAGAGGTAATTAAAGAAGAAGCGGTTTTTCCCTTTTTGAATTCTTCCTTTCTTATCATAGCGTGTATGCCCTCCGATAATGATTGCGGCTTTACCATTATCCTTCATGCAGTCCAAGGCACGCAAGGCCATCAAGTGATCAAGCACTTCAATATTAAAGGTCTCATACTTGACTTCCTTATCTAAAAGTCCGAACGGAGGATTTGTGATGACTGCATCAAACTTCTTCTCGAAACCTTTGAAAGGACTTGTGGCATCTTGGTTTAATACTTGTCTGTAACCCTGGTCAGCTAAGTTCGATCTTCTTAGCTCATTAATTTCATTGACAATGACTCTTGAAGGATTGGCAGCAATAGTAAGCAGACCATTTCCAGCGGAAGGTTCAAACACTGAAATATTCTGTTCTACATTAGTGAAAATTCCGGCAAGAAATGAAATAGGAGCCGGAGTGCTATATTGTTGCAATAAGATACTCTGGCTTGTGCGGTGAGAAATATTTACCTGGCTTTTGTAAAGCTCAACGATGCTCCAATATTTTTCTTCAATGGTTAATGATGATAGTGAAATGCTTCTTGCCTTGAGAACAATAGCAAGTTCCGTGTATTCTTTTACTTCTGATTTATCGGTGATTCCGTAAGATGAGGCAATGCGCTCAATAGATTTTCTATTGTGCTTTTTCTTTGCATCTAGTTCATTTCGAACGTGCTGAAGAAATTGTGCCTTTATGATCTCCTTGTCCCTCACTCTGCCAAATGTAGAATGAGGAGAAAGTGAGGGTTAAGGGTTGTGAATGATAATAAACGATTATGTATGAATTTAAAATGTTGTGATTGATTTCAGCTAATCACACGTCACTTACCCATTTTTGGTATGACAGTATATCCATCTTTAACCTCATCGTTCGCTTTGGAAACCAATTGGTCTCCATCTTGCAGGTCTCCGAATATCTCAACCTTGTCCTTCATACTAATACCATTGCGAACGTCAATCCATTCAGTTTTCCCGTCACGAACCCTGATCACAAAGCTTCTCTCCAAATTAGTCACAACTGCTGAGTACGGAACTACGAAAGAAGGTTCATTACGCTGGAGGTTGAAGCTTGCGTTTCCATACATTCCAGATTTCAATTCCTGTCTTGTGTTTACCACCTCAAACTCCCAAAGTTCAGTTCGCGTTTTTGCATCAATCTGATTTGATTTGCGAGCCATTGTTGCTGAATACTTTTTAGAGGGCTGTGCATCTACAGTGAAGTTAATGGAAGCTGATTCAGGAATAGCTGACGTATAGATTTCCGGAACAGCAATACGCACTCTTAGTTTATTCAGGCTTTCCAACACCAGTAAGGGTGTTGATCCCTTACCAACTAATGTACCGGCATCAACATTACGCTGCGTGATCACTCCGTCAAAAGCGGCACGGATTACGAGATAGTTTTTTAATTGTGCATAAGCAGTTGATCCCGATTTCGCTGCTTCGCAGGTGGCGCTGTCTGTGAGCATTTGATTTCGTACACGTTCCAGCTCGCTATCCGACACAGCACCTTTTTCTTTTGCGGCATTCACCATTCTTATATACGTATCTCGACTGGTATTATACCGCGATTGTGCAGCTTGTAAATCCGCTGATGACCTTGCATAGTTAGCCGTTACTTCGGGTGCATCAATGATGATTAGAACATCATTCTTCTTTACGCGACTTCCAATATCTACTTTTAATTCTCTTACGTAACCTTCCACTTTTGCAAATAACTCTGCACGTTCCCACGGATGCAATTCGGCAGGAAGAGAAAGTGTTTTCATTACAGGTTCCTTCTTGAGTTTAAATACCTGAACCGAATCAGTAGAAGTTGCCGATGGTGCCTGACTCTTTTTATCTGCACATCCCGCCAGAGCAACGATGACAAAGAGGATAACTAATCTATTCATATATGGTTTATAATTCATGATGGTTGGTAATAGCGGCTTTCTTTATCATCCGGATCGAGCGATGAACTTGTATGAGTCTTACCTCCCTGAACACGTTGATAGATCAAGGGAAGTAATAATAAAGTACTGATCAACGAGAATAACAGTCCACCGATAACTGCAATGGCCAAAGGTGCAACCTGATCACCTCCTTCACCCAATCCTAACGACATCGGGATCATACCTGCAATCATGGCAAGGCTCGTCATAAGTATAGGGCGAAGACGATTGAACGCGCCATCTCGATAAGCTAATAGCTTTCCTTCATTACGAAACTGTTCTGCGTTGGTGATAAACAAAATTCCATTGGCAATGGCTACACCTACGGCCATGATCATTCCCATATACGATTGAATATTCAACGTCTTGCCTGTGATCATCAAAAAGAAAAGTGATCCAGCAACCACAGCGGGAACAATAGATAGTGTAACAAGCGATAGCCGGAATGATTGAAAGTTTACTGAAAGCAATAGGAAGATCACCACGATAGCAATGAGCAATCCGGATTGCAACGAAGACATGGTATCACTCAAAAGTTCAACCTGACCTTTTACCAGCACTTTTACACCTTTCGGTAATTCTCCGAGGGTGGCAATCTTATTACGTACTTCCTTTAGGGCTGCACCTAAATCCTTTTCATAAATGTTACCAGTAATCGTAATAAATCGTTGTTGATTAAGTCGATCATATTCTCCTGGTGTAAATCGCTTGCTCCATCGGGCAACATCTCTCAAATAAATTTGAGGATCGTTGGAAACAGGAATAAGTTCAATATCATCGGTCGAATTCATTTGGTACTGTGGATACTCAACCTGTACCTGATAAGCTGTGCCTGTACTTTTATCAAGCCAGTAGTTCGGTTGCGTAAAACGACTGGAAGAAGTTGCCGCTACAGTTGACTTACTAATCTCATCAACCGTTAATCCAAGTTGTCCGGCTTTGACACGATCAATATCAATCTTGATACTTGGATAATCCAGCGGAGTTGCGATCTGGACATCGCGTAAATAGGAAATGCCTTGAAGTTTCTTTTCAAGCTTCTCAGCAAGCACGCGTGTTTGCGTAAGGTTTCTTCCGGTGATGGCAATCTCTACCGGATTGGTTGAGCCAAGATTGATCACCTGCTCTACGATGTCTCCCGGTTCAAATGAAATTTTAAGCGTAGGAAGTTTCTTGTCAACCGCTTCGCGAAGTTGTTCTTTAAAATCTTCAATGCCCATCGAGCTGCTCTTCGTAAGATTAATTCTAACCACTGCTTCATGAGGCCCGCTTGTCCAGAGGTGTACAAGGTTTACCGGATAGCTTGAAGGCTGTGTACCAACAAATGCTGACGTGATCTCCACTTCGTTGCCCGTGATACTGTCAGCGAGTGCAAGAACTTTTTGCGTGACTTCTTCAGTACGCTCAACTCTTGTCCCCACAGGAAGCCTTAATCTTACGACTGCTTGTCCTGCATCGACCTTAGGAAATATCTCCGTACCAATAAACAAAGCCAGTACAACAAGTAAACCAGTTGTGATTAAACCGTAGAGACCAATAGTAAGCGTTGATCTTGATGAAAGTTTATCCAATCGCGAAAGGTAGTTTGTTCTAAATTTTTCAAATCGTCCGGACGAATGTTCACTGACTTTGTCTTTCAAAATCCAGTTGGCCATAACCGGAACAAAAGTGTTTGAAAGAAAGAACGAAGCAATCATGGCAAAGCCTACAGACAACGACAACGGAAGGAACATGCCTCTCGGAACGCCTGTCATAAAGAGTGCCGGAACGAATACAGCAAGAATACATAACAGGATCAAAAGCTTCGGCCATACAATTTCTTTACACGCATCCAGTATGGCTCTTGCCTTTGGCTTGCCTAACTCCTGATGTCGATGAATGTTTTCAATCGTTACGGTTCCTTCATCCACCAGGATACCTACTGCTAATGCAAGTCCACCAAGCGTCATGATATTGATAGTTTGTCCTGCAAGAAAAAGGAATGTAGCTCCCGTGAGTAATGCCAATGGAATCGTAAGAACCACAATCAAGGCACTTCTTCGATCGCCCAAAAACAGAAGTACCATCAGTCCAGTTAGGATGGCACCAAGTCCACCTTCAACAACTAAACTCGTAAGCGAGTTAATCACATAACCCGATTGATCAAACTCATAGGTAACAACAATGTCTTCTGGAATGGCAGCCTGCATTTCAGGCAATGCTGCTTTCACACGTTTTACCACATCCCAGGTAGAAGCAGTCGAGCGTTTTGTTACGGGGATGTATACTGAGCGCTTTCCGTTGACAAGCGCATAACTCGTTGTTACATCGGAACCCAATTGAACGTTGGCGATGTCGCGAACATAAACCGCAGGGCCAGCACCTAATGTGATGGGTACATTTTCTAACTCCTTAATATTTTCAACGATGGTATTTTGTGGAGTGAGCACTGTTTCATCACCTATACGAACATTCCCTGCCGGTGAGATTGTATTTGCTTTAGCGATGGCTTGCACTACTTCATCGGGGGAGAGTTTATAGTTCTTGATTTTCTCCGGATCAACTTTGATGATCACTGTTTTTTGATTTCCTCCGAATGGTGGTGGAGCTGATACGCCCGGAAGCGTTGCAAACATGGGTCGTACTCTGAACAACGCGAGGTCAGAAATTTCAGACAGCGATCTTGTCTCCGAAGTAAAAACCAACTGACCTACAGGAACACTACCGGCATCAAAACGAGTGATGAATGGAGGCACAGTTCCGGGAGGCATGAAGGCACGCGAACGATTAACATAACCCACGATCTCCGCCATCGCCTGACTCATGTCGGTGTCTTCCTGAAATTGAACTTTAATCAGTGTAGCGCCTTGAATGGATTTCGATTCAACAAACTTCACTCCGGTTACATACAAGAAGTGGTATTCGTAGTAAGATGTAACAAGACCTTCCATTTGCTCCGGTGAAAGTCCACCGTAAGGTTGAGCTACATAGATGGTAGGCAGACCCAAAGTTGGAAAAATGTCAATCTTCATATTCCGTATTGCCATTGCAGAAAAGAATATAATCGCTAGTATAGCTACGAGTACAGTGATGGGTTTGCGTAATGCGCCAAGCAACAGGTTCATATACTTAGTTAAGCTGGTTCAGAAAAATATTTATATCACCCTGCACGGCTGCTTTGTAAAGCAATGCTTTCCAGGAATCGAGGTATGCTTTCTTTAGATCAGCTTCCGATTTTATAAGAGTATACTGCGCCTGTATCAGGTCGGCATAATTCACCAATCCAGAGTTGTAACGGCTCAATAACGTTCTATAGGAAAACTCTGACGACTGATAAAACGATGGACTTTCCTGTGCAATCTTAAGCGCATTGGATAGTGTCATATCGGCAACCTGATTTTGCTTTTCAAGTTGGAGCTTAACAAGTTTGAGTTTTTCCTCGTCTGATTTGATTAGTGATTCCTGTGCATTGACCTGATGGCGAATAGTGGCAAAGCGAAGAAGTGGAACACTGAGCACTAATCCTGCTCCGTAGTTATAGCGACTGAACGAGAGACCTTCTTCAGCATTCACCTGGCCATCATAGCGAATTCCGGAACCACGGGCATACGCTGTTCCCCAAAACGATAACTTGGGATACAATGAGGTTTGTAAATATTTCTTGTCGTATTGATTGATCATCATGCTGCTTGTTGAAAGCCGTATCAGGGGATGATTTAATGAAGCCGTATCTGCTGCAATAACAGGTAATGATTTAAAAAAGCTGCTGTCGATACTGAATGCGTCTTTGCTTCCACCCAATAATTCTGATAACAAAGCCTGTTGCATTTCCCGAAGCCGCTCGTAATTGAGTAATTCAATTTTTGCTCTTGACAATTCTGCTTTGAATAGTGCAGTGTCGGTTCCAGGTCTCAAACCACTACGCGTTAATGATTTTACGATTCGTAAATTGTCTTCTGCGCGTTCGAGATTTTTGGAATATACTTTCACAAGCTCGTAGGTCATCACTACATCGAGATAAGCATTTGCTGTTTTAATCTGATGTTGAAAAATTTCCTGATCTTGCTCGGCTTGTTGATATTCCTGATAAGCCCTTGCCGAATTTATCTTTGATTTCCGCTGACCAAAAGTGAAAGGTTCCCAATTCAATACCAATCCTCCGGCACTTCCGAAAACTGCATCGTATGTGTTATCTTTTGATGGAGGTCCGCTAATGGGAACAAATCCTTGTCCCAATGCCATGCCGGTGATATTGTTATAGGTCGCATAGTTCAATTGATAGGCAGCGTCAAGAGATGGAAGAGCAGTACTTTTTACAAATGCCACCTGATCTTTTCGAGCCTGAACTTCATAACCCTTTGCCTTAAGCAAAGGATAATTTGCTTCTGCTTGTTTCAGTAGTTCCTGTAATGCCTGACCATGACTGAAGTACGCCAGAGAAACCAGACTAATAATGAGTGTATATCTTTTCATAATTATACTATACCTAAGCCTAATGCGATGGAGAGAATGAATAGCATCACTGTGACAATGTTTTGAACAACTTTTAGTGTTACTTTTTTAAGAAGGACATTACCGATGTAAGCACCAATGAACGCGGAAAAGGTTGCTACCAAAATGAGTGCGATATTTTCTTGTAGTCCGGATTTTGAGAACCGTGTCACATAAACTCCGAGTCGAGAAAAATCAACAATGCAAGCGATCACAATTCCGGTAGCTACAAATGCTTCTTTGCTCAGATTACTCTTGATCAGGAAAGCACTGCGCAATGCTCCCTGATTGCCGGAGAGACCACCGAAGAAGCCACTTAATAGACCACCAATGATGAGTTTGTCTTTTCCGAATTGAAGGTTTTTGAAATACGGAATCACTTCTGTAAGTGCAAAGAAAATCAGTAATACAGCGATGGTAAGTTTCACCGGAGTGATGGAATATAATTTACCTCCAAGTGTATAACTGAAGATGGGTTGAAGATCACTTATTTGGAGAAGAAAATACGCACCGACTATGGCTGCGATAAAGGCAGGAATGCCAAAGCGGAGTACTACTTGTCTATCCGCTTTTAATCCAACCAATGAAAGCTTGAAGATATTATTCAGGAAATGAACAACCCCTGTTAATGCAATGGCAAGATCTACAGGAAAAAATATTGCAAAGACAGGCATAAGAATCGTACCCAATCCAAATCCGGAAAAAAATGTTAGCAGCGAAGTAACTAAGGCTGCAAGACTAAGGATAATAATTTCTGTCATTGGATTTTCTGATCAACCGACCATCTTCCACCACCTTTGATCAGGAGAAATATTCCTCCGAGTAACATTGCCCAATCGGTGCGGCTGCCGTGCATCATTTCCCAAAAGCCATCATTGGCCAGCACTTCGGCTTTTGTTGTAGCAATGGCAACAAGCATGATGACGATGAGCGGAATGGATGCGAAACGCGTTAGCAATCCGATCAGAACAAGGGAACCACAAACAATCTCGAATGAACCAACAAAGGGGCCAAGGAAATCAGGATTTGGTAAGCCAATCTTGGCAAAGCGGCCTGAGCCGAGTTTGTCAGCAAACAGAAACTTCTGAATTCCCTCCGAAAGAAAAACAACACCTACCATCAACCGGATGAGTAAGGTTGTGGAAGCCGTATCACTGGATACTACCCTTTTGAAATTCATGGCATGGACGATTTGAAACATCTAACCACCGCTCAGCATTTAGAAAAGGCGAAGTTAGATAGTCAATACCCACTTTTGTGGTACAATTCGCTGTTATTATGGTATTATTGAAAATGTTTGGATCGGAAAGCTTGTGGTGTTTCACCAGCCGCCTTTTTGAAATATTTCACGAAGTGTGACGGATCCGTGAAGTTGAGCGTAAAAGCTATTTCACTCACATTCTTGTCTGAGTGGATCAGGTAACGCTTTGCTTCCAAGATCACCTGTTGAATAATCAACTCACTGGCTGACTTCCCTGAAACTTTCCGGCAGATAGCATTCAGGTTTTGAGGAGACAGGCCGATATGGTCAGCAGCCTGATTGACCTTAAGATTGGAAACAGGATTTGCCTGTTGAATGAATTGTTGAAATTTTCTGAAAACCTCCTGGCCATTCGAAGCAATAATAACACTCGCCTGATCCTTATAGCGCAATAATTTGACAAGTGCCACCTGAAGATAACCTTGTATAAGTTCAATAGAATTTTTTGAAGGATTACGATACTCTTTCTCCATCTCACTAAAAATGAAATCAAGATTATCACCGTCTGCCGGATTTACATAGACCGTATCTTCCAATGAGCGTACAAGATTCACAAGATCTTTCTTATCAAAGAAACCTTCGCGGAATAGCATCACATACCCCTTCGGAATCTCTGTCATTTCCCAATAATGCAACTGCCCGGAAAGAAAGAAGACAACAGGGGGGGTGATCTGAAATTTATTTGCATCAATCCAATGAAAGCCTGAGCCTTGAGATAGGTAGATCAGCTCAAAGTAAGCATCGTGCTTATGCGGCTTCGTGCGCTTGACTACTTCCTTAAAGCGTGAAATCTTGAAGAGTTGTTCAGTTTCAAGCTTATTTTTAATGGTTATTTCTTTTGACGGGGAGATCATGATGTCCAAAGTTACATTATGTATTGTGACGTCAGGCAGCCTTAAACATCTCCTCTACCTCTGACAACGAGACCCTAAATCGCTTAGGCATACCGAATATTTTAAAGATAATAAGGACCTGATTAATACTGTAAAAGTGTCCAGTCTTCTTTCCGATCTGGTCTTCATTCTTTTTCACCCATCTCTGAAACGTCAACCAACATACTCCGTAGAAGTCCGCCAGTTGCTTGTGATTGTATGGTCTCAAGACGAAAATTTCTGGTTTGTGTCCGGTTTCCTCGGTTTTTGTGATTTCACGCTTCATATACATTCTCTTTATAATTTTCTCAGCCAGTTTGCAATGTTAAGTATTGCTTATTAATATTGTCAAGTTTTACTAAACAAATAAATTTATGCTGACAAAGAGTGTCTTAGGAAACCAAATTAAGGTCTTAAGGCTGGAAAAAGGGCTTTCTCAGGAGGAATTTGGCGCTCCTGTGGATTTGAGCCGTTCAGCCGTTTCGCAAATTGAAAGTGGCCAAATGTACCCCTCTCTGGAGTCAATTGATAAGATAGTTAAGTACTACTCAACAAGTTGGGATAATTTAGTAGGACACACAAAAGGCAAAAAACCGGCACAAATGACTGTATCTCCGGTCAGGACTTTAGTCACCACTGTGGATAAAACCGGACGAGACAATATTGTGCTAGTTCCGATTAAAGCGCAAGCTGGATACCTTCAAGGGGCGCAACAACCTGAATACATTGAGCATCTTCCAACTTTTTGGCTTCCGGGTCTGAATCACGGAACGTACCGAGCTTTTGAGGTAAGCGGATATAGCATGTTGGCTGATCGTACTGGATTTTTTCCTGGAGATATTGTGGTGGGTGAATATGTTGAGAGACTTGAAGAAATTAAAGACGGCTTCGTTTACATTTTGGTTAACAATGCGCAGGAAGTTGATAACATAGTCTTAAAACGTTGCTTGAATTACCTCGATAAAGGAGGCGTGATTATTTGTAAATCGGATAACAAAGACCCGCAGTACCCAACGTTTCCTCTACCAGTTGAAAATATCAAAGAGGTTTGGAAATTCAAGATTAAGCTCACCCGTCAGGCACCAGAACCTTCCGGATTATACGAGAGGATTAATGCGTTGGAGGGCGATATGGTCTTATTGAAAGAGCAACTAAGAAAGGCTGGTTGATTCATTAACTTCTAAATATATCATCAATTTCGTTGACCACCATACTAATCTGTTTGGGAATTCCGAAGAGCTGAAAGATTTTTCGCACTTGGGGCACATGATAAAAGTGTCCCGTTTTTTTACCTACTTCCTTTTCAACTTTTTTAATCCAATTTTGAAACGTCAACCAACTTACTCCATACATCTGAGCTAATTGCTTGTGGTTAAGAGGTCTTAATACAAAGACCTCTTCCTTTTTTCCATTATTATCCTTCATCATCATTCCCGTCTTTGTAGATAGCAATAATAATACTGTGAACACCTGCTCCTTAATGCTTATGAAGGATTGTAAAATATTATGAATGATTTTAAAGGAATTTATTTCAACAAGCTGAAGTACGGCAGGTGCTATGTTAGTTAAAATTAAGTTGACTTGAAGTTGGAAATACTTAAAGGAAGTTAACGAACACGCTTTAATGTTGCCTTTTAGTAGACATCAAAGTTTCTTTAGTTTCAAGTTAGAATCTTCATTGAAATCAGTTATCCCGCTTCCAAACTTGGGAACGATAAAATGGCCCCAGATACCCACGCACCTTCAGCGTATCTGAATCAATTAACCACAATGATGATGCGTAGATATTACCATTGCCAGGATCGAGTATTTTTCCATCAACCCACTTATCTCCATCCTTCTTGAAATCCCAAATTATTTTCATTCCAACTACGCGCGAATTCTTCAACTCTCCATCACATTTGGTGCATACCGGATTAGTTCCTTCATGGGGCAGCAAATAGATTTTGCGAATGAATCCTTTTAGTTCTCCATTTAAATTTTTGATTTCTACAACGGATTTTACTCTGTTCCAATGATCGTCAATGGTCTGCCATGTACCTACAGGTGTTTTCTCAGTGAAAGTTCCTTCGCGTTTCCACGTTTGTGTTCTGTAAAATAAGTCGAGAGGTCCGCCATAACCCCTGACTTGTAAAGTGTTTGCATCATCCATCCAAAGCTTGCTTGCATAAATCTCCCCACTCTCCGGATCAAGAATTTTTCCTGATTCCCAAGAATCGCCAGCCTGTCTAAATCCCCAAAAGAAATTCATTCCAACAACTTTTTTGTCCTTCCGCTCTCCCGTGCATTTAGTACAAATGGGATCTTCTCCCTGAAAGGGTTCCAACAAAATCTGTGAAACTTTTCCCTCTATGGAATTTCCCCTTTTTACAATTTCGATCACGGATAACGGAGAACCTGTTTGCTCATTATAAGTAGTCCATCTGCCTTCCACCGATTGACCCATAAGAACCGATGCGCTAATTAAAATCAGAACTGTAGCCGCAACCGATTTTTTAGCCTTCACTTTCAACTCACATGCTTTGGGTCTTGATTTTACTTCATCAAAGGCATCGTGATATTTAGCATTTTCTGTTTTCATCAACTTGTCCCACCATGTAAAATACAAGCCGTAGTTGCTATGAAAGTGCTCATGATGCATGTTATGATGCGTGACAGCAGTATTCCAATTCAACCATCTGTTTTTAGTAAAACCTTTCGGCAGAATTTCAAAACCAAGGTGACCAATCACATTGCGAATGATCATGTATGCCAGAAATATAAATGCAGTGAGCGGATGAAGCGGTAAACTGAAAACCAGTATCGGCATCACCAACGCTTGAATAAGAGCCTCCCAAGGATGAAACGAGTATGCTGCCCAGGGCGAAGGATTCGTTGATTCATGGTGAACACGATGCACATACTTGAATAGTTTTTTATGATGCATCAACCGGTGCGTCCAATAGAAATAGAAGTCATGGAACACAATTGCAACGACCAGACTGATAATTAAATATCTAATACCATAGTCGCTTATGTTATAGTATATGTTGGTAAGTCCGGCATGTTCCGCAGAATAGATTCCAAAGCCTACTATGGAGAAGATAACAACTGTACTCATCGAGTAAGCAAACTCTTTCCAAAGCTGACCCGACCTCGGCATCGTCCTTTGAATGAACAGGTGCATCAACCCGTTTTTGGCAATTACCCAAAAGACTAAAAAGAACAGACTGGCCGGGATCAGGTACCGGAGTAAGTCGAACAGATAAATGTTCGGCCACACATCAATAAAGTTTTTCGCTTCCATAGTTTTTAAAAATTTATGGGGGCGAACCTATCGATGGCAAGATTGAAAGTCTCCTTGATTGTGAAAAATGCTTACTGATTTCAAAATCAGCATGAAAAAGTCAGTTTATCTGGCTTTTGCGGTAGGCAGTTGGCGTGACTCCTTTCAAATCTTTGAAGGCTTTGTTGAAAGGGCCAATCGACTGATAGCCCAAATCATAGGCTATTTCCAAAATTGTTTTTCGGGTTTCGGCAGGGTCAGACAGGATTTCACAAGCATCATTGATCCGGTACTGGTTTAAGAAGTCATTGAAGTTGCGGAAACCGAGCTGGCCATTTATCAATCTCCGCAATCTGTATTCCTGCTCGTTCATCAATTCGGCAAGCCCACCAATAGTCAATCCTTCTTTTTTGTAAATCTTCTGCTCATCCATGAGTTTCTGAAGTTTAGCATTCAGTAATGGATCGTCAACTGGTTGTGTTTTGGGTTTGCTGATTTCCCTAAAGAAAAAACCTGACCGTATCCCAAAATTGCTGATCAAAAAATACAATGTGATTCCGAAAATGGAAGTACGCTGAATCACCTGAAGGGCTGTTATGGTTTGTGGATTAATCGGAATCGCCTCAACAATCAACGTCATTCCAATAATTGTTGCCGTCACAATTATGAATACATTCCTGAATTTTAATCTTGAATCAATCAGGTCACTTTGTTTTGTTTTTAATGCTGTGTAAAGTCCGGCTAATACGAATCCGAGCGAGACACCTCCTGCAAGTATGTTTGACATCGGCACAAACCATGACCATGAAACCACATCACAAATGAAAAAGTTAAAGTGTGGAACAAGTTGTACCAAAAACCATCCGATAAGACGAGGAGCAAACTTGAAGTGATCATCAAAAATTGCTCTCGCTAAAAACCAGAACTGCACCGGGATGCAGATCGCCCCAACCATAGCGATGTATTTTAAAACAGGCACTGTTTGAATCACTTGCGACTCAATGATTACATAACAGAATATGCTGATTGTAAATCCAATTCCAGTCCAGGTATGATGTCCGCTTTTTGAATGCTTTACAAGAAGGATGCACGCCAATCCCAAAACGGTGGCCGTTACAATCTGAATGATGTCATTGATTTGATGTAGCATTGAAGGGGCAATACAGGCTAAAAATACATTTTAAACCAGTTTTCGCATTAATTTACTATATTCAATAAAAGAACAATTTGATTTTCTTTCCTAACGCCTGTTCCAAAGGTCATGAAAAATCAGGATGTCATTTCTCTAGTCAGACGAAAAAGATTTGAAACTCAGGGATACTGTGGATTCACAGATGTGGAGCTAAATGATTTCAAATTTGGAATTCGCTTTGCCTATTATATGTGTGGATCACTTGTTGTCATTGGTTTGTTAACGACCAATCTTAACGTGCTGGGTGCGGCAATGATTATCGCCTTTTTGGGAACACTGCCTCCTTATCATCCTTTCGATTATCTCTACAACTATGTGATCAGGCATCTGATTCATAAACCAAAAATGCCTCCCAGATCAAATCAAGGAAGGTTTGCGTGTGGAATCGCAACCGTTTGGTTGGGTGGAGTATTGTATCTCTTTTATAACGGCCTTCATTTTTGGGCTTACTTCACTGGCTGGATATTAGTTTCTGTGGCAACACTGGTAAGCACAATGGATATTTGTATCCCGTCCATGATTTACAATTTCCTGTTCAAAAGGAAACCAAAAACGGCTTAAAAACGGGTTTTAGGCCTGTTTTAATATCTATTCAAGTATTTTATTGAATACTTGAATTATTTATATTCCTTTGTGGTTCTAAAGCAAACAAGCTAAGACCATGAACAAAAGGGAATTTAAGGATAAGGTTTATAGTGAACTGGCCAAGATTACCAAATCAATGGCTAACCCACACCGATTGGAGATTATTGAGCTGCTTGCTCAGGGAGAGTTTTCTGTAGAACAAATAGCTGATCAGACTAACTTGTCAATTGCGAATGCCTCTCAGCATTTGCAGGTATTGAAGGTTGCTCAGCTTGTAGAAATCAACCGACAAGGAAACTTCATTTACTACCGACTTTCAAACAGCAATGTATTCAAAGCATGGAAAGCATTACGTGAGTTGGGTGTTGAACGAATTGCTGCCATTGAGAAAGTGGTTAGAGAGTTCAGGAAATCAAAGTTTGATTTCGAAACCGTTACCATTGATGGGCTAATAGAAAAGTTAGACGCTGGTAAGGTCACCATCTTAGATGTTAGACCCGAATCTGAATTTAAGCAAGGTCACATCTCCAATGCGATCTCCATCCCAATTGATGAACTATCTAAACGGCTGAAGGAACTTCCCAAACGCACTGAGATTATCGCCTATTGTCGCGGACCATTTTGCGTCTATGCCGATGAAGCTGTTAACATTTTAACCAAAGCAGGTTATAAAGCGACACGACTCGAAGAAGGTTTCCCCGATTGGAAACTACAAGACCTACCCGTTGAAGTCACCATGAATTAATAACACCACACTTATGACCACAGAAGAAATACTTATTGACAAAGACCAACTCTCTACCTGGTTAAAAGAAAAAAAAGCTGTTACCATTCTTGATATTCGGCCACTGAAGGAGCGCGAAGAATGGTTAATACCGGGAAGTATTCACGCTAATGTTTATGACAAACTCAAGGCAAACGATCCAACTGCTTTTGATGGTATTGAACTTCCAGGCAACCAGCCCATCGTAACCGTATGTGGTGGTGGAAAGCTTAGTGTTACAGCAGCAGAAAAATTACAAGACAAGGGTTACAAAGCGCTCTCTTTACAAGGAGGAATGAAAGCCTGGAACTTCGCCTGGAATACAGCGGAACTAAAACTTGCCGATGCGAAGGTCATTCAGGTTAGGCGTTCGTCCAAAGGTTGTCTCTCTTATATAATAGGTTCGGGCAGTGATGCCATTGTGATAGATGCGTCACTTGATCCGCAGGTATATATTAACATTGCGAAAGACAATGGCTGGATAATTCAATATGTAACTGACACGCACATTCATGCAGATTATCTTTCTCGTACAAGAGAACTTGCCCAAGCTACTAGCGCCAAACACGTATTAATTGACATGGCAAGCGTTGAATATCCTTTTGTTCCGATAAAAAGCGGTGAGCAGATAAAAATTGGAAAGGCAACGCTGGAAGTAATTCACACACCTGGTCATACATTGGAAAGTACATCGTTCCGGTTAGGTGCGGATGCCGTGTTCACAGGCGATACCTTATTTGTTAATGGTGTTGGAAGACCTGACCTAAAGGCTAATCAGGATGAAGCAATTGATAAATCTAAGATGCTTTTTCAATCACTTAGCCAATTGTTAAAGCTCAATGAAAATACACTTGTTCTTCCTGCACATATTTCAGAAGCAGTTGCTTTTGATAATAAACTGATTGGAGAGACAATCAATAATCTGAAGGATAAACTTGAAATGCTCAAGTTGAGCGAATCAGAGTTTATAAACTTCACGATGTCGCGTATTCCCCCAACACCTCCTAATTACTTGACGATTGCCACGCTCAATAAACAAGGTAGTTATGAAGGATACACACCGGCTGATTTAGAGGCAGGTGCTAATCGGTGCGCGATAGCATAATAATTAAGCAATGGAAAATATAAACGTGTATGATGTGCATGCAAAGCACTACGATAAGTGGTTTGATGATCATCACAACTGGTATATGTCTGAAGTTACTGCAATTAAAAAAGCCATCCCGGAAAACGCCAGGGGTATTGAAGTAGGAATCGGCAGTGGCCGCTTTGCCAAGGCATTGGGAATAGCAGAAGGAATAGAACCTTCAGAAAGCATGGCAGCACTTGGGCGCGAACGAGGATTGAGTATAAAAATTGGTGTAGTTGAAGCATTGCCTTATCCTGATGGATCTATCGATTTCGTTTTGATGGTCACTGTAGATTGTTTTCTAAATGACCTCGCCAAGGCTTTTCAAGAAATATACCGTGTATTGAAATCGGGTGGAAAATTGATCATCGGTATGATTGATAAATCAAGCCCATTAGGAATACTGTACGAGACCAAAAAGAAAGACAATATATTTTATTGCAACGCCACTTTTCATGATGTCGATGAGATGACGAACGAACTGCGTAAAGCAAACTTTCATCAATTCAATTATTGGCAAACTCTTTTGAACATCTCCCAGGAAAACTATGAAGAACCTCAACAGGGGTATGGGAAAGGTGGCTTTGCAGTAATCAGTGCAGTTAAATAGACCAAGTATGGATGTAAAATTAGGATTAAAAGAGAACTGGAAACAATTCACTTTACTGGTGATTGTAAATGCCTTCGTAGGTGGCATGATTGGTTTAGAACGAACCATTATTCCCCAAATCGCAGAAGCTGATTTTGGTATGGCTGCCAAAACTGCAATACTATCTTTCATTGTAGTTTTTGGAGTAACAAAAGCAATTACAAACTATTACACAGGAGCATTAGCCAATCGATTTGGAAGAAAAAATCTGTTAGTCACTGGATGGCTTTTCGCTTTACCTGTACCCATATTACTTATTTACGCACCAGACTGGAACTGGATTATTGCTGCCAATCTGTTTCTCGGAATTAGTCAGGGGCTTACCTGGTCAAGTACAGTGGTAATGAAGATTGACCTGGTTGGCGAAAAAGACAGAGGCTTTGCAATGGGACTCAACGAGTTTGCCGGATACGTAGCCGTAGCAATTGTTGCCTTCTTTACAGGATGGATAGCAGGCAATTACGGATTACGACCTTATCCATTCTATATAGGAATTGGTTTAAGCATAATCGGTTTACTCCTGAGTTGGTTATTTGTAAAGGACACACACCATCACGTAAAGTTGGAAGCAACCTCAAGTACTATTCCATTGTTGAAAAATATTTTTTGGGACACCACCTGGAAGCATAAAAATCTTGGTTCCATTACGCAAGCCGGCCTGGTCAACAATTTAAATGACGGTATGGTTTGGGGATTATTTCCGATGCTACTGCTATCCAAAGGATTTGACCTTCATGAAATCGGAATCATCGTGGCAACTTATCCGGCTGTTTGGGGATTGGGTCAACTTTATTCAGGCAAACTTGCTGACAAATATTGTAAGAAGACCTTACTGTTCATAGGCATGTTCATGCAGGGAGTGGCGTTGCTAGGAATGATTTGGGCAAATTCCTTTTCTTGGTTTATTGTACTCTCTTCCTTACTCGGAATTGGAACCGCTATTGTCTATCCGACTTTTCTCGCAGCAATTTCGGATTACACCCATCCTGACCAACGACCAAAGAGCATTGGTATTTTCAGATTGTGGAGAGATTTAGGCTATGCCATTGGCGCGATCCTAACTGGTTTGATTGCAGATCGTTTTGGATTGATTGCACCTATTCTTGCCATTGGATTACTAACAGTTGCTTCCTCCTTGATTGTCAGATTCAGAATGAGCTGCGCTCCGAAATCACCTGAGCAATTACCTGATTCAAGATTTCAAATCAAAGTCAGCCTTGTTTAATAAAGTGCTTAAAAGGATAACGTCAATAGCCAAATGGCTTTAAATAAATCAAAATGACAAAAACAATTTTAGTATTAGGTGCCGGAACCGGAGGCATAATCACAGCGCATGAATTAATTAAAGGACTTCCTAAGACAGAGCGGAAAAATGTTAAGGTAGTGTTGTTTGAAAAAGAGGAAAAGAATGTTTTTGCTCCGTCTCTTTTATGGCTAATGGTTGGATTGAGAAAATCTTCCCAGGTTTTCAGGCCAACGAATAAACTCGCCAGAAAAAATATTGAATTAGTACAGGGCACCATCGAGCACGTTGATCCGTCAACAAAAACCGTAATAGTAAATGGAAAAGAATACAAGGGTGACTTCATGGTTATTTCACTCGGTGCAGAACAAGTAACTGAATACAATCTCAATAAATCTGGTTTTGACTTTTATACGCTCACCGGGGCAGAAGGCTTTTACGAAAAATTAAAAGAGTTTAAGGGGGGAAAAATCGTGGTGTTGGTTCCGTCTCTTCCTTTCAAATGTCCTGCTGCCCCCTATGAAGCTTCATTGCTAATTCAAGACTTTATAAACAAGAATGGTCTTGGAAGTAAAACTGAAATCTCTATCTATACACCTGAACCAGGCCCAATGCCTGTTGCAGGAAAAGAAATATCGGGTCAGGTCAAGATGACTGTCGAATCAAAAGGGGTTCGTTATTATCCTGAACATCAACTGACTACTGTTAATGATTCAGTGCTTGAATTTCAAAATGGCAAAACAGTTCAGTTTGATTTACTTGCCTACACCCCAAAACATCAGTGTCCAGGTGTAATTAAGGCTACATCGCTTGTTGGAAATTCAAATTGGGTAGAAGTGAACCGCAACACAATGGAAACAGCATTTCCGGATGTGTATGCTATCGGTGACATTACCGCCATTCCGCTTGAAATGAAAAGGCCGCTACCTAAAGCAGGTGTTTTTGCACATTATCAGGCAGAAGTTGTAGCTCACAATATTTTACGGAAAATTTCTGGAAATGAACCTGATAAAAAATTTGACGGCTATGGGCAATGTTTCCTTGAAATTGGTGCAGGACAAGCTGGTTATGCCGGAGGGAATTTTTACAATTCACCATTGCCCGATGTGAAACTGAAAAAGCCAGGTATAATTTGGCATTGGACAAAAGTCTGGTTTGAAAAATACTGGTTCTATAAATATTTCTAAAACATCCTTGTGAGTTAAATCTAAATCTACCACTATGAAAATCCTTATCATTGTAAATGACGGCCCGTATGGAACGGAGAAGGCTTACAACGCTTTGCGACTAACGAATCAATTAAACAAAGAGCATGGGGAAGTCGAAGTAAGATTATTTCTTATGGCCGATGCTGCCACCTGTGCCATAGCGAACCAGACCACTCCCAACGGATTTTATAACATTGAGAGAATGATAAAACTGGCTATTACCAAAGGGACCAAAGTTAAAATATGCGGAAGTTGTGCCGAAGCTCGCGGGCTTAAGCAAACACCGCTTATTGAAGGAACGGAAATCAGTTCAATGGCCGAGCTTACCAATTGGGTTGTTGACAGTGATAAAGTATTAACCTTTTAATTTTCGAATGAGTCAGTCACCAATTTTAGATCATAAGTTTTATGATCAGCCATCCGTATTCCAACCAGAGAATCTTTTACGTGAAGCACGAAGGCAGAAAGAAATAACGGAGCTTGTTATTCCTGAAGTCTGCATTCTTGATCCTGACGGAGACATTGAAGAGTACGTCATTCAAAAGCACCATGCAAAATTGAACAAAGCCTGGGCTTGCTATCATACCAAGCTTTTTGAATTTGAGTATGAAGGCAAAAAGATTGGAATTATAGGCAGAGCGGTAGGCGCATCTTTTGCAGTGTTATTGGCTGAGCAACTTTTTGTATCGGGTTGTAAACTCTTATTGAGTATGACTTCATCAGGCCAGTTGGTGCAACCAATGGAACCTCCGTATTTCATTCTCATTGAAAAATCCGTTCGGGACGAAGGAACAAGTTATCACTACTTAGCTCCTTCACAGTTTAGTTTTCTTAATACTGACCTGAAAGAAAAGTTAAATAATGCTTTCAATGTTCCTGCCATTAAAATATTTACAGGATCAACCTGGACTACCGATGCTCCCTATCGTGAAACAGTAGAATCTATTAATTATTATAAAAGCATTGGTATTCATGCAGTAGAAATGGAAGCATCTGCACTCTATGCTTTTGCCCAAGCCAGGAATAAAAATGTAATTTGCTTCGCTCATGTAACTAACCAGATGGCAAGCGTGGAAGGTGATTTTGAAAAAGGAGAATATAATGGTAGCAAAGACGCGTTGCAGGTTTTGTTTAAAACAATCGATACCTTTTCAATTAAACCCCATACCCAATGAAAACAAAAATTGCCTTCATTCTTGTCATTGCATTGGCCAGTATCATTTTCAGTTCTCTCATGCATGATGAAGAGACTGTTTATCATCAGGAGTTCAGAGAACCGCATACATCTTTTGGAATAGAAGAAGCACTTGCATACCCACCTGGAGTAGGTCTTTTGAGTAGTTCCAAAAACTGTGTGAGCTGTCATTCAAGTAAAGGCCCCTGGAACGAGGACAACAAACTCATTGTCGACATACTTGATGCGGAAACCAAAAAATCATTTAAACAACCCGATGGTTCATTTGTAATTGAAACAGAACGATGGGAGCAAAAGAAATTGCTTACCGTCATTGGCTGGATGAAAGACAAATCTATTTCGGCTCCTTACCGTAATGCTTGGCTTTACATTGATCCTACAACGATAGGTACTCCCTCACTTTCTAAATTTGCTCCGAATTGGGATGTAAATCTTCCTTTGTCCTGTCGCATCGTTGGTGACAAACTCGATGGTTATGAGAATGCCGACATCACCAGTCTGCCTATGATCATTCAGCCTTTAGGCAGTGCAAAGAACACAGAGTTGCAATTGCAAATCATGCTCACAAAAGGTGAGAGTATAAAAGGCAACGCACAGGAAGGAACGCTTGGAAACTATTTTGAACGAAAAGTATTTCTGAAAATCAAATAGTGTTTCAACCTCTACTTAACTATGCGTTGAGAATATAGACACTACTTTCTCCTAATAGTCTTTTCAATTCATGAACTTTCGTAATCGCATTTTGTAATTCTCTGTCGTACATGGCCTCTCCTGAAGCGTGAGAAGCTGGATTCATTATGCGGTCAAGAATGGTTTTAATCTCATCGAACAGTTTGTCCTTGTTCTCTTTTACTTCATATTGTTTAATCAGGTATTCGAACAGATGCTTCCGTTTATTCTTTAATCTACCAATCTCCTCGGGGCCAAGTGCTGGGTCCACTTCAAAGTTTCCAGTTATTTTTTTAATCAAGTCAAGAGATACTCCATTGTCAACAAACAATTTTTCAAATGCTCTTCTTTCGTTAGCTGTGTATTTTTCATGCGCTGACTTCAGCATTTTAGAGAGTTCCTGAAATTCTTCGTTCTCTTTATTTAGTCCTTGGTTTAAGTATTTCTTGATTGTTAATTCAACCTCTTTGCGTAATTCATTTCCAACCGCATCGTATTCTCCGTCCGCTAAAAATTTTGCTGCCCTGTCAATGTGAGTTTTATCTGCATTCAGTTTAGGGGCTTCATTCGTATTCTCGTCCTTTGTTAACTTATAATACTCCCAGTGGTTTCCATTGGTGTAGTTTTTTAAAATGTTATAAAAACCTTTGTCGTGGGTTAGTATTATCTTTTGAAAACTGTCAAAGAATTTTAATGAGGGTTTGTTATTATGATTTAGGATAATTTTTATCACCTCCATTCGATTGCTTAAATCTAAGCTGATAAGCATATCATCTAAAACGAGTATTTTAAATTCAGTAGACTGAATTCTTGTTGTGCGTAATGCGCCAATACGGATACCTATTGCAATTCTTGTTAGTTGAGCCTCATTTAAAAATGATTGAACACGATGCAAAGAAATCCATTCTGCTTTGACTGTATCGTATTGGAGAACAACCAATTTAATTTGTAAACCTGCTTCACGAAGATGTTTATTTTCGTCTTTCCAAACATGCTGTTCTATTAAATCAAAAGTAAAACGTTTGTCGAAGGTCAATTGAACTTTTAATACATCCTTATTATCATAGAAATGCTCTTTTATGAATTCATTCGCAAAGTTTTGAATTCGCTCTAAGGTGGCATCTATCACTCCATTTACATCAGATTCAAGCCAGTCAATATATTCGTCTTTACGCCAGCCTTCCCTTAGCTTATAGCCTGTACCCGCATACCTTTCAACGTCTTCCGTATTTTCAATTATCTTTTCAAGAAAGGTCTTATCATTTACATTGTCTGTAATAAATGGAAAGATGTCTCGTTCAAAAACATTCCAGAGATTTACATCATACTTGTGGGAGTTGTTGTAAAAGCCACTTAGTAATTTGTAATTGATAAAGTCACTTGTGGTATTTAGTTCCTTTACGTTGGTGTCAACAGGCGGTGGAACTGCTGGTGCAGTTACCGGAGTGATTGGACTTAAATCGACTGGCACTTCTACAACGACAGAAACTGGAGCTTCTGCTTCAACTGTCTCAGTTACCACTGGAGTAGGAGGCTCCTCGGGTTCAACTTCTGCTGGAACAGATTCAGTTACAGCGGTTGGTTCTGCGACAGGAGTGGCCTCTGGCGATTCAATGGCCGGTATTTTGTACTTCTTTAGGTCTCCATTCTCGCGAACGTGCAGTTCTATATACGATGTTTCTTCAGCGGCTTCAAAAACATTGCGTAATGATTGGTGAGTTGCTTCATTATCAACATCAAATACTTTGAAATACTTATCTACTCCCGCTTTGGTTTTTATGCTGCTTTGTAAAAAGGTGTATAGTGCCCAAAATATGGAAGACTTTCCGGCACCATTGTTTCCGTAGATAAGAACATTCTTATTTTTAAAATCGATTATCTGCTCGCTTCGGAAGGCTTTGAAATTCTTCAGTACTATTTTTTCAACTGTCTTACTCATTAGCCTTGCAGAATTGGTTTAAGAACATCGGGGCTTACAAGGGCAAATGATAAAATCCGGTTGCGGATTTCACTATCGGGATGTGAAACTGATTTGTTGAAATTGTAAATGCGTTCGGCTACATTTTCTCCCTTAGCTTTAGTCAACTCGCTCTCAACTAAATCTATGATGTTAAGCTTTTTGACCTTCATCTCTTCTTCGAAATATAGTTCCAATACCATTCCATCTAAAATCTCTTCAAGTTGTATTGCTATCAGGCTGTTTGAAACTGATTGGTGAATGGGGTTTTGACTTTGCTTAAGCAGAATAACATAGTCAACAAGTGTGGAGAATAGTTTTTGAACTCCCTCATTAGTGCTTCTTAAAGGTAAATCCTTAAGTTCATTAACTTTTATTTTTGGGAAAAGAGCATCTTCTTCGGAATAAAACTTTCTGAAGTAAAATCCCATTAGTTTGCTATTTAATAAAGCAGTGCAATATTTTAGTGAGATTTCTTTGTTTGGATAGTTAATAGCAATGTAAAGTGATTGGTCGGCATAATAACCTTCTTCATCCATTGTACAGAATAAAGTGTCACTAATGATTTGTCGGATTAGAATTTTAGGATTCTCGAAATACTTTTCTTCTTTCGGAGACATTAACCAGTCACCCCAATTAATAAAACCTTCAGTCCAGGACAGACTATACTTGTTAACATTTTTACCCTTTATCTGTTTTTTGTAATTCTCATTGATTTTAGTGTCACTATGATAAATGCGCTTTTCTACATCCTGAGCAGTTAAAGGTTTTCCTTGGGTATTTTTTCCATATCCTACTTGATAAGGTTTAAAGCCATTTGATAAGTCTATTAAATCGGATAGCTTGGTTTTTGTCTCTCTTATCTTGGCAAAAATATTATTTACGAGTTGGTTATCTGAGAATCCAATAATTAAGTTCTCATTGTTTAGCCACATGGTAATATCGAATGGAAATAGTTTTTCCTTTTCAACATCATTACCTACTATGACTTCCATAGACTTACTTTGATTATTGCTTATTAAGAAAACGGAGGCTTCAACACCAGCATTTTCGAAAACGAATTTTTTATTTAGGTTTATTAAAGAGAGTAATTTGTTTTCCTTCAATACTAAATTTCTTACCTCCTTTGCATATTTGTTGGATAGCCAGGCATTTGGAGTAATGTAAGAAAGCACAGAATTAGGTTTTAATAATCTCATACCTCTTTCCATAAAGAGATAGTATGCCTCAGAGTGACCAACTACAACTTTGTAATTCTTTCTGAATGATTTTATTTCCTCTTCAGTGTACCTTATGCCATATGGTGGATTTCCAATGATAATATCAAATCCATTTTTCGCTGATGGGAAGAAGAATGTTGGATTGAAGAACTCCACTTTCTTGTTTTTGAATATATTATCATAACTGTTCCATTTTGCGTCCATCTGAAAGTAGTCCATCATTCGCTCTTTCAGTTGTTTTAATCGCGTGGGGCTTGCTGACTTTTCTTCTTTCCTTATCTTAGTAATATAACTTGCGATTAGATTGTGATAAGATTTGCTAATCCCAACAATACATCTTTCAATGTTACTTTTGATTTTCTTTTTGTTCTTATAATCCGGAGAGAAGTACTGCTCTACATTCTCTTCCAGTTCCTTTAAATTCAGAGTTAAAGAATCTGTGACATAACCTTCAATTAGAGGTACATCAGCTAAACTATCTGCACAAACAAATTTGAAATCCAAATTAGGAAGTGCTTTAATGTCTTTTGGGTCTTCATCTACCACCAAACTTAACCAACACCGCAAACGACTTAGCTCAACGGCCATAGGTTGAATGTCAATGCCGTAAATGGAGTTTTGTATTGTGTCTAATTTTAGTTTGTAATTTTTTGTCTTTGGATGTAATTGCTGCTTAAGTGCAACCACCTTTTGTAGAATACCAATAGGAAAGGCACCCGAGCCGCAAGCTGGGTCGAGTACTTTTAGTTTACTTAATTCGCTACTAAGGTTTTCTTCATAGTTGGACAGTGCTGCTGGTAGCACTTGTGTATGTACAAAGTCCTCAATAAGGGCGTTCATTTTTGCATCCAACGCCAAAGCCGTCTTTAAAAACTCTGTAATGCTTTGCTCTACCATATAATCCACAATTTCACGTGGAGTGTAAAACGAACCAGTGGCCTTTCTTGCTGTTTCACCTGTTTCAGGATTTTGTTCGGCCAGTAGGTTTTCAAAAATTCTGCCCAACATTTCAGGGTCAATAGCAATTTCAGCGTTGCTGCTACTGTTTTCGTCTACGGTAAAATTATATCGCTCTAGTGTTTTTGAGAACAATTGCTGAAACCAATCATTCTCAATATTTAATAGCAAGTGTTGTTTGTAATCGGTTTCCTGAGCATCAAACAATCCACCGTTTAAGAATGGGTAGTGAGCAATGATTTTTGGTAAACCTCCTCTGCGCTCCTTATCCGGGGTGTTCAGGACATCAAAGAATAATGGCTCCAGTAAGTCGTGATAATAGTTTTTCTGTTTGTGTTCTTTGACTGCTTCCGAAGAAATGGCCTCATCATGCAAAACATCTTTTCTCTTTAAGAACCAGCAAAATATAATTCTACCGATTAAACGAATAGCAAACTGTACTCGGTCATCTTCACTCGTAAATGGATTGCCTTTTTTGCTTAGTTGAGTCTGTAAGTCATCAAAAGCATCTTTAATTTCTTCATAGAATTTACGGTTGATAACTGAAATGTCAAAAGCAGTCCATAGCGCTTTCCATAAATCAGTTGGCTCAACGAATAGCTGATTTACTTTTTCGTTTACTTCGCGGATTATGAAGTCGTAAGTTTTGTAATAGGGCTGGGCTACACCAAATGGCAATGTTTTTAGTACAATTTTCTTTCCTTCCTTTGCACTCAATACCACTTTTAAAGCAGTGCCTTCTCTGTTTCCGAAAAACCAAATGATATAGCGGTTAGCATCACCACCGCTAATAAATTTCTTCGTTACATCTTGAATTTGCTTTTTGGGTAAAGAGGAGTCTTGCAAGCATACATAGAAAAAAAGCATTTGAGATATACTTCCTTTTTTCAAAGAAATAGGGCGTATATCCTTTTGCTTTGAAAGAATGGGGTGTTCTGCTATCAAGCGAAGCGTTTCACCTCCAAAATACTCTTGCTGCTGCTGCGCAGGCAACACGCTTTCCCAATTCACTTTTTCATCGACACGAAAAGTCAGAATAAGCGAAGTGCAAATTTGCTGATAGTTAAGTGTGGACTTATTTTCTATTAATTCTCTTATCGTCATCGTTAATTATTCTTTTTTGTCAGATGCATAGTAGCCATACCACATTACTGGTTCTGGTTTCGGTTCTGAAGCTTCGTCTTTAACTAAGTGCACACTTTGTATTGCTAATGTATCCAGCAGGTCAACACTTACCTGACCTTCATTCGTTTTCAAAAACGCCCGCAAACGGTTCTCAAAAGCTAAATTTCTTGAAGTGATTAGTTTCTGTAAACGGTTGATATTGTCAGCAGAATAGCGTTCTATGTTCTCATTAAGTAATTGTAACAATCCTTCTTTAGCAGGTTTTAAATTGCTGCCGCCTGCTGTACTTTTCACACCCATGAATTCAGAAAGGTCTGTTCCTTCCAATGTGGTTTGGAATGCTCTCTCTGCTTCAAATACTTTCAATCCCTTTTGAACTAAGTCATTCTTTTGTTCCGATTTCAATTTCTCGGTTTGTCTTTCGGTATCAAAACTTCTCAATTGATTTAATACTTTCAACTGGTTTGGTTCTTTTTCAACTTTCCGTCCATCAGTTTTGATGAATTCAAAAACACCCTTTTGAATATTGAATGCAATTATTTTTCCGTTCTCATCAATACTTGGTAGCTCGACCCATTTATGCAAATTCATATTGAGTATGTACTCCTTTTCCGCATCGGTCGCCTTACGCATAAATTCGCGAAGGTCATTTTCGAAAACTTCATCAAATGCCAAATCATTTTCTCGCTCTAATTTTTCAATAGCTTCCTTTTGCTTGGTGCTGTCAGCCGAATAGATGTCTGACATTAGACCGAATTGTCTGTCGGTAATTGTCTCTCCCAAAATGCTGCTGTCAATACCTACGCTTCCCCCAATGATTCTTATTTTGTCCTGTAACCGTTGTATCAATTTTAAAAATCTCTCTAAGTGACCTTCAGGTAA
Organism: Cyclobacteriaceae bacterium; assembly: GCA_050185175.1. Lineage (GTDB taxonomy): Bacteria > Bacteroidota > Bacteroidia > Cytophagales > Cyclobacteriaceae > ELB16-189. The sequence continues at coordinate 7,386 of JBFWZR010000002.1, read as the reverse complement.
GAAATTGTGGATTTTTACCTCTTGAAAGGTTGAACCCAAACGATTGATACGACCATTACGCTGTATCATCTTTACTGGATTCCAGTGTAAGTCATAATTGATAATGATACCGCAATCTTGTAAGTTTTGACCTTCACTCAATACATCAGTAGAAACTAAAATCTGCAACTGCTCCTTACCATTCACTCTTCCGTTCACTATTTCTTGTTTTTGTGCTACTGGAGCGAACCGTTGAACGAATGAGGATTTTTCTTTTCCGTTTCTGCTTTTTAAGAAAGCAACTTGCTCTTTTGATAAATCTATTTCAGCAAGAAATTCCTCTGTAAATGCTTCTTTCAAATAGTCAACGGTTGTGGCGAAATAAGAGAAGATTAGAATTTTACTTCCTTTCAGTTCCTTTACCAGTGCCTTTAGTTGATTTAGCTTGGCGTCTGGTTTTATATTTGCTAAAACATGAATGATTAGAGCAATGATTTCTTTGTCTTGCGCAATTGCAGCCTTCAGTTTAGCAATATTGTACTGCTCATGCACAATGGACATCTCAGCAGACTGAATTCTATATTTTGGGTCTTTAGCATTTTTTTCCTTCTCCCGCTCGTTGTAGATTTCAATTTCATCGGCTATTAGCTCAATTACATCTGTATCGTTGTATTCTTCGGTTTCATGTTTGGCAATTGCCTTTTGAATTATTTCGGGCTTAACTACTTTGTTTTGTTTAAAAAAGAGTTCTTCAAAGTTTAATAAGTATGTATTGTATTTATCGATTCGCTTTTTGAATGTGAAGATAGATGAGTCAAATGATTTGAACATCGTAACCTTCATTACTCCTGTCAAATTTTTTCTTGCATTCGCCTGTACCTCTTCAAATTCTGTTTTATTGAGTTTCTCACTCAAGTAACTGTAAGGAACTAACTTCAAATTGTTAATTGCCCTGTCCATAAAATGAAATACAGATTGAAACTCCGTTTCATTTTTTGTTTTGACTTTCTCTGTTTCAAGGTTGTTGAAGAAGTCCAACACTCCTTGAAGTTCCATTTCTGTCTCTTGCTTTTCTGTCAGGTCTTTTGTGAAAGCGTCATACAATACTTCATTGTCTCTTTTCAAGTCCTTTAAGCTTTCGCTAATAGTCCTCCTGATTTGTTTATTGTCTAACTCGTACAACTGATTGAACAAAGTCTCATTTGGGAAAATAATTGGTTTACCGTTCAAAGTAGCATCAGGAAAGTCTTTCTTTACTTGATGCTTTGTCCGCTTCACCATTATTTTATTCAGTATTGGATACAGTTCACTGAATACATCTTCGTTATTCAGTCTTTTAAAAAGTTTTTGAGTGTTGGCAAACAAGCCCATGAGATTGTCAATGCCATAACTGGTGAAAAACTTCTCGTCACCGCCTTTTGCTAACAAAATTTGATTTGCCAAATCTTTAACGCCATTGTTAACAGGCGTTGCTGAAAGCATAAGAACTTTTGGAAGTTCCTTGCAATACGTTTTGTCCGTTAAGATTGAAAGAATGTTTTGAAACGATTTGCTGCCTTGAGTTTTTAAGTTGTGACTTTCATCGATAACCAATAGGTCAATCGCAGTGTTGTTGATTGAGCTTCGCTTGCGAACGAGTAAATCATGCTTAATTGACTCGTAGCTATTTTCTATTGCAAACTCAGTAATGGAATAAACTGATGCGTTCACTGTGATTTCTCTCATGTGATTTAGCCAGTCAGACCGCAAGGAGGCTGGACAAACGATGACTACATTTTTGCGCTCAAAATATCCATATCGTTCAATGATGTCTCGTGCAATATATGATTTTCCTAAACCCACGCTGTCACCAATCAAACACATTCCAATGCGTTTGTCGTTCAGTCTGTTTAATGCTTTCCGGACGCTCTCTTGCTGAAATGTGGTTAATGTGTTTTTCTTTTCGTAACCATCTTCAAGTTTTATCTTTTCTTCCAATTCAATATCGTCACCGTACAACTCATAGAGTATTCGTATATAGACTTCGTAAGGTGAGTAGGATAGGCTTCCAAATTGACTAAGACCTAAAATCTCTTGATTGAATTTTAAATTCCAATCCTCACTTTGGCTCCAAATATTTTCAAACCAACTGCGATGCGAAGGATGTTGCTTTTCGTTTAGGCGCTGATAATTAACAATCCTTCCATCATCTTCCAAAGCATTCAACTCAAGATTGCCCGACAAACCTTGCTTGGTGAAATTTGAACTTCCAATAATACCTATGGCATTTTCGGTTTCAGAGCCAAAAATGTAACACTTAGCGTGAAGAAAGTTTTGCTTATAGACTTTGATTTGCAGCTTAGTGGAACCGTTAGGATTTTTGTCCAAGAACTTGGTTAGCAAATCTATTACTCGTTGAAATTCAGGTTTCAACTCCAAGTCTTCTAAATCCTTCTTTAAATACTTCTGTGGGAAGTTAGGGTCTACCTTTTCTGGGTTCTTAACTTGATAGGATTTGATTGAGGGTTCTTCGCCAAGCAATAAACGGAAAGTCGTATTTTCTCTTTCTAAATAGTTTTCAAGTTCGGAGAATATTTCAACCATGCCAGGCAAATCCCAATAGCCTGTTGCTACTGATATTTGTGAATAGGAGTTGTCAGCAAGTAACTCTTTGAGAATACTTCCTAACTGATACTCACCAATTGAGTTGTCAATGAGTTTTACGCCTTGCTTCATTTTTTGAATTTCTTTTTAACGATGTTAAGGGCTTCATTAGCCAACTTTTTCTCCTCGCCAACCGCTGATTCTACTCTATCCGCAAGCCAAAGCGTGAGTAGTTCATCAAGATCAGCATTCAAAAACTCGACAATTTTTATCACCTGCTCTTTACTGGCATTTCTATCCCCTCGTTCAATTTTGCTCATCAGTGCTGTATCTACTTCAAGATGTGCTGCAACCTGCCGAAGAAGCAATTCTTTCTTCTCTCTAAGTTCCCGTACCCGTTGTCCGAAATAGTTCAAGTGTATATAGTTTGGCTTGTCAAAATTTGTCAAATCTAATCATTATATTTGAAAAGGTTAATATCACATTAGTAGACTTTTTGGGCGCTATGAGGGACACCATATTTATAAGTCACGCAACACCCGAAGACAACGATTTCACCATTTGGCTGGCTTCGAGACTTCAACTACTCGGATACAATGTATGGATTGATAAAAATGCCCTACTTGGTGGAGAAAAGTTCTGGGAAGAAATTGACCAGACTATTAGAAATAAGGCAATTAAAGTACTCTTAGTTTATTCAAAGCACATTTGTGTTAAGGACGAAAATGGTGATCCAACACTTGGTAAACTCAAGGACGGTGTTTACAAGGAATATAGCCTTGCAGAAAGTATTGGCAAACAGAACAAACTGAATGACTTCATAATATTGATGAACATTGATGCCTCGACATACAATCTGTTTATCGGGGCGGATAGATTAAATCAAATTCCCTTTTATGACAATTGGGCGGATGGATTCAAGCAGCTTGAAAAAAAACTCGCGAAAGATCAGGTTCCAAAAGACAATGCATCAGTTGATGAGAGTTTTTCCAATTGGTACACAACTCAATACATAGTTCCAAACGGAATAACTTCAAGGCGGGAGCTTTACTATAGTAATTGGTGGCCAATCAATGAACTCCCCGAATACTTCTACATTTTCGAGTTCAAGACTGAAAAGCAAGCTAAAGCCATTTATTTGGCAAACAATAATGATTTTCCTCTTGGAAAAATATCGAACTACATTAGTTCATTTGAAGCAACTCCAAATTTTAACGTGAAGCATCAGGATGTGCATCGCATAAAAACTAGTGAGATGCTTTTAGGTTTTGAAAAAACTGTATTCCCAACTCAGAGGGATGCGGAAAATCATTTCAAAAATCTTCTCCAAAGAATATTTCACCTCATCCTAAAGAAACGAGGCCTTTATTGGTATGAAATGGCTAATAAAAGAATGGCCTATTTCCATACACTTAAGTCCTTGGAAACTTCGAAGATAAAATTCGAGTTTCCGCATAGAACGGTTGATAAATCAAAAACTAAAAACCTTATTGGTAAGTATAAAAAGTTGGGCAAATGGCATTTCGCAGTTTCCATGAAACCAATTCTGACACCCCTTGTTGCGTTTAGTTTGAAAAACCACTTGGTGTTCACAGATGATGGCTACAATACTTGGAAGAAAGAAAATGAGAAGGAAAAGGATGGTGAAAAGAAAAGGGATGTTGATAAAGATAGAATTCGCACACATCGGAGAGCTAAGGGTAAGAGGTTGTTCAACGAAGAATGGCGTGATATGCTTATTGGTTTTATACAAAGTTTGAAAGTGAATAATGAAGTTGAAATAAAGCTCTCAGCAAATTTCACCCTTAAAATGCCAGACGTTACTGAACATTTTTGGGCGGATTTTGGATACTTTGATCCAAACGATAAAAGTAGACATGACCTACTTTCTATGTATGAAGAAATTGAACAAGATAATGACGAAGCTGAAGATGACGGGGTAGAAGATGTTGAATCAATTCGGATAGTCGAAGACCATAACCAAAATGACTGAGCCAAAATTGATCCACATAGATGAGCCGAGACTTACGTTTGGCTACAATCAAAAGGTAGATGATCCTCGCGATGGATTGACTTTATTTGGTCCATATTCTAAAGGTAAGCACAGCAATCAAATTAGTGTGGGTATAATTGGTCCCGCAAAACAACGTGGGTTTGTCTTAGAATATTTAAGAAAAATTCACAAACCCGTTTTGAGTTCTAAGCCCGATATTGCAAGACCATACTTTCCAGGGTTAGAAGCAGCATTTGATGTATCCATAAATTTCAACTCCCTTCAGGAACTGGATGTGCCTTCAGAACAAATTCAGGATTTTTTAAAATATTCTGATGGTCATCAAAGAATATTTCATCTAACCAACTTGTATTCAACGAGACTTATAAAATACTATAATGAGGAGAACCTACCAATTTCAGTCTGGTTTGTAGCAATACCCAATGAAATATATCAGTATGGCAGACCGCAATCTAGAATTCCATCAGAGGAGAACAACATTACTACCCATCTAAATCCTTATGAGCAGAACTCATCTGTCATAATGTTATTCGATGATCTGAATAAGCAAAAGGAAGCCTATGAATTTGAGGTTAATTTTCACAACCAGTTAAAAGCTAAACTGCTATCAGAAAAGATCGTTACTCAGATTGTAAGGGAAAATACTATTGCGTATGAAAAGATTTGGGTTGATCATGATAAAGTAGATTATGAGCGTCAGTTTGATACTGCAAAAGCGTGGAATATTTCAACTACTCTATATTATAAATCAGGGGGAATTCCTTGGAAGCTTGGAGAAGTTAGAAAAAATGTTTGCTATCTGGGGTTAGTTTACAAACAAATTGATCTTAATGCTGACAGAAGAAATGCTTGCTGTGCTGCCCAAATGTTTCTTGACTCCGGTGACGGAATGGTCTTTAGAGGAAATATCGGTCCTTGGTTTAACCCTAAGACTAAAGAATTTCACATAAAGAGGGAAGCTGCAATTGAACTTCTTACCATGTCGCTCGAATCATTCAGAGCTAAGTCCGAAAATGACACATATCCAGATCAGATTTTTATTCATGCGAAAACTTATTTCGATGATGAGGAGTGGGATGGATTTATGGAGGCCGCAAAGGGAAAGAGCGAATTGGTTGGAGTAAGGATAAGGGATAATAGTGCGTTTAAATTGTATCGAGACTTTTCGTATTGCGTCCCAAGAGGTACAGCATTGATTGTTACAGATACGTTCGCATATCTTTGGTCGAATGGTTATATCCCAAGAATTCAAACTCAATTGGGATTAGAAACTCCGAACCCTCTTAGTGTTGAAATTACAAGAGGGAACGAGAAGATTGAAACCGTGTGTAAGGACATCCTTGCTTTAACAAAACTTAATTATAACGCTTGTATCTATTCAGACGGATCTCCTGTGACTTTGAAGTTTGCTGATTCGATTGGTGAAGTGCTAACGGCTGGAAGAAACATAAAGTCAGATGTACTTCCATTTAAGCACTATGTGTAGATAAACAAATACCATTGTTCCACACGGAACATTCATTCAAAATCGTTTACATTCCTTTACAATCCTTCACAAAGTTTAATAAAGTTACACAGTCATTCACTACCGTTAACAATCGTTAACCTAGGCTTTGGGGTCGCCACATCTTTGACCCATGAACACAGCGATAAATCAAAATCATGGGATGGGCAATGGGATTGCCTTTCTTTTCGGAGCAGCATTTAATCTGCTGTCCAATGTAAATCTTTTATTTCTTCTGGACTATGCGCTGCAAGCCATTGTAGGGGGTATCATCTGTCTTGCTTTCAAAATCATTGCTGATGTTTTCAGTCCGCTATGGCAAAAGCATAAAGACCGAGTAAAAGATTTTGCGAAGCTCAAAAAGGTAAAGAGTCTTAGACTCAGAAGAAAGAAGCGCAATGATCAAGAGTAGTCACATATTGATCGGAGCCGGTACAGTAGCAGCCATCTACTTTGGTGGCAGCTACTTACTCAAACTCAACAGACTTTCAAATGAGTTGGAATCTGGTACAAAGGTTTCGATACACAATGTAAGTCTGAGTGGAATTGAACTCTCCATCAATGTGAAGCTCAAGAATCCAAGTGGTGGAAGTATTCAGGTGAAGCATCCTTTTGTCAAGATGATCTATGCCGATAAGACCATAGCATCATCACAAGTAAAAGATGTGAACCTGACTGTTCCAAAATTCAGTGAAGTCAATCTTGATCCGATAAAAATCAAGCTTGGATTTCTAAGCCTGGCAACAACGGTTCCGGCATTGGTGAAAGAGTACCGAGAGACAGGTAAGCTCAACTTGGTTGTACACACGGTAACAACAATCAACGATAGTTTACCCTACACAAAAACTGACAATATCACTTTGGGCGGAGGGAAAGCTGCATGACCTGCCTACCGGACAGGCAGGCAGCAAATGAGAAGGAGATGATGAAGAAAGGAAGAGGCGTATGGTAGCGGACAGAAAGAGGCGATTGAGGGATGGAAGGGAGTTCGATCATCTCTTTCCACCCCCAGGTGAAAAAGATACTACAATAAAGAAGAGTGCAAATGTAGAGGACACGATGAAACTCATTCGCACTGCATTGCCAAAGACGTTGTGGCAAACAGAAAAGATTGCGAAGGTATTGAAAGGTCGGACACTGGAAGAAACCTGTTCCAACATCTGGCACTTCGTGTACCAACACATTCAGTACAAAAGAGACGAGGAAGGAGTTGAGCAAGTACGCAGTCCCAGAAGGGCATGGAGCGATAGAAAGACGGGAGTAGACTGTGACTGTTACACCGTATTTATTCTCTCCATCCTCCGAT
>JBFWZR010000001.1:0-159945 GCA_050185175.1 Cyclobacteriaceae bacterium | reverse complement strand
CCCTGACACAAACGGTGCGAGGCACTGTGTCCGACAAGGTTTCGGAGATGACTCTTCCGGGTGCCACAGTGATAGTAATGGGCTCCGACCCGATCATCGGGACCACTACCGATATGGATGGCAACTTCAAACTCACCGATATACCTGTAGGCAATGTTTCTCTGAGGATAAGCTTTGTTGGGTACAAAGAGCTGATACTACCCGGCATCGTGGTGAACTCAGGCAAGGAAGTTGTCCTCAGTGTTTTCATCGAAGAGGACATTATGCAAATGGATGAAATCATAGTAACACCAGATGTGGAAAAAGATAAGCCGCTGAATGAGATGGCGGTAGTAAGTGCAAGAACTTTCTCCGTTGAGGAGACCAGAAAATTTGCTGCTGCCGTTAACGATCCTGCGAGGATGGTGACGTCTTATGCGGGTGTTGTATCAACTGACGATGGAAATAACTCTATTTCTATTCGCGGTAATTCACCCTATGGATTATTGTGGAGAATGGAAGGAGCAGACATTCCTAATCCGAACCACTTTGCAAACGTGGCAACGTCAGGTGGAGGAATTTCAATTCTGAGTTCACAGCTGCTGACAAACTCTGATTTTATGACCGGTGCATTCCCAGCTGAATATGGTAATGCATTAGCCGGTGTATTTGATTTGAATCTTCGAAAAGGAAATAATGAAAAGAGAGAATACACTATTCAGGGTAGCTTTCTTGGTACAGATGTAGCGGCAGAAGGACCTTTCTCGGACAGCTACCGCGGTTCTTATTTAGTTAACTATCGTTATTCGACTCTAAGCATTCTGGGTAATCTTGGCGTGAATGTGGGTGACGCGGTTACCAACTTTCAGGATTTGAGTTATCATTTTTATTTGCCAACCAACAAACTCGGTAACTTTTCCCTTTATGGATTTGGTGGATTGAGCGATCAAAAGCAGAACGCGGAAAAGGATTCCACCAAGTGGGAAGAGGAAGACATGCGACTTAACTCAAGTTATTTTTCAAATACAGGGGCTGCAGGACTAAAGCATGTGATCAATGCAGGACAGAACACATATGTTCAATCTTCGGTGGTGTTTTCAGGAAACGACAATGGATACGAAGAGTTCAGACTTGATGATAACTATGATCCGCAGTTTCAATACAGGCAGAAATATGTCAATAAGAAGTTTTTGATAAACTCAGTGGTTAATCACAAATTCAACGCACGCCATAGTCTGAGATCAGGGGCGTATTTCAATCGATACTTTTATAATCTGAGTCAACGCGATCGCGATGCGGAGACGCAGATCATTGAAGAAAGATTAAATGCAGAAAGTGATGCAACCACGATTCAGGCATTCTCTCAGTGGAATTTTCGCGCGACTGAAAAATTAACGCTTAATGCCGGCTTCCACTATTTGCAACTAACAGACAACGGCAGCCAATCACTGGAGCCCAGAGCCTCTGTTCGATACGCTCTGGACGACCGTCAGTCGTTGAGCCTGGGCTATGGCTTGCACAGTCAGATACAACCCATCGGAGTGTACGAAGCCGAGATAACGGATGTGAATGGCAATGTATCACAGCCCAACAAAGACATAGGGTTAAATAAATCGCATCACATTGTTTTGGCCTATGACAGATCTTTAACAGAGTATTTGAGAATCAAAGCAGAGACTTACTATCAGCATCTTTTCAACATTGCCGTAAAAAATGATCCGGCAAGCCCGATTTCCACATTGGTGATTGAAGACGGATACTTTACCGATCCCTTGGTAAATAAAGGAACGGGTAGAAACTATGGAATCGAATTGACCTTGGAGCAATTCACGCACAATGATGTTTATTTCTTATTGTCATCCTCGCTATATGATTCAAGGTACAAAGCGCTTGATGGGGTGCTGCGTAACACGCGATTTAATGGAAACTTTAACTTCAGCTTCACGGCTGGCAAGGAATATCACTGGAACAAAAACCGTACGTTCGGCTTGAATATTAAGACAACTTATAGCGGTGGTTTCAGAGATACTCCCATTGACATTGCACGATCTATTCAACTTGGAGAAACCGAATACATTGAATCGCAGGCTTTTAGTGATAGAATGCCGAACTACTTCAGAACGGATGTGAGGGTGAGCATCAAACGTAATCGCCCAAAATCAACTTCAACACTATCGTTGGATCTCTTAAACGCAACGAATCATCAAAACCAGGCAGGTCAGTATTTTGATCCGCAAGCTGGTGAGATTAAGAAGTGGTATCAAATGCCTCTGGTGCCCGTGTTGGCTTATCGGATTGAATTTTAAAAAAGTACAATCTACGGCCCGTGGTGGCACAAAAATGGAAGTTCAAGCTAATTGAAAGTTGGCTTGAGCTTTCGTTTTTCCATTCACAACAATCTCCAACTTATGCTGTCCGGGAAAGTGTTTTCTGGTGGTAAAATCTGTGAATCGTTGCTTGCGTGCGATATTGATCTTTTCACCAGCCTCTAGATTTCTCTCCGTAATTTTGAAAACCTTTCTTGAGGATTTTCCAGTGGAGGTAAGGTAAGTGATAGCGTATTCAAGCCGGAAGTTACAGGACTTCTTTTCTTTGTTGATGAAATCAAAACTAAATTCTGCTGCACCTCCAATGCGGACTTTTTCTGGTGATAGTTTTAGTTTTTTGACATCACTTTTGAGGTTCGGATCAAAGCCATGAAAATTCAATGCTGTTGTGTGGCCTTGCTTAAGTAGTGTGCGGCTGCCATGCTTCAGAATCCAGTCGGTTTCTTTACTTAACCCTTGCCATTTCTTAGCAATAGTCAACACAACATCGGGATGATCTTTCGCGATGTCGTTGAGATTATTGGCCACACTTCTTCTCACATATTCTGATTTGTCCTTTTTCAAATTTTCAAGGATGGGAAGGATAGCGTCTGGGTTTTCTTTGAAACACGGCAATCCCATTGCCCATGGCAGTCGTGGTCTGCAACCCTCGCTTGATAGTCTGCGCACGTGATGATTTTCATGTCTGGACCACACCTTCATTTGCCTCATCGTCTTTTCTGGATATTTCAAGATGAAAGGTCTGATCGCGAACTCAGCACTAATCAATTGTGTCATCTCTTCCAATGCCTTCATTGATTCATCAAAATGATCCAAGCCGTACATCTCAACATAATCAGGAAAGAAGATAAACGGATAAGCCATCCCTATGCCGTTTCTGCTTTTGAGAGACCGAGAAGCGTCTACCAGGTGACTGGAAGCTTTGATGAAGTCGTCAGGGAGAAAGTGCCTGAGTGACTGCGTTACCTTGCGTGTGCGTTGCTTCAGTTCCAGATCTGGCCACTCTGTATCGAACACACGATGAATAAACTTTGTGTCATCAAATCCAGGAAGGTGATCTTTCAGAACAGGACAAAGTCGTTCAAAAAATGCTGGGCCATAAAGATATTTTAGTGGTTCCGCCATCTGTTATTTTCTCTTAAGCTTCATATTATCTACAAGAATAGCCTCCTGCATGATCTCATTGATTTTGCGTTCATCGATTTCTGATAAGGCACTAAACCGCGCAACGGAGACCTGTGTTCTTCCATCCATCTGTAACAAGCCGTCATGGTCGGAGATGAGATATCCATAACACAAGCCCAAAGAGACCTTGCCATCCCTCGGTCCATAGGGTGCAGAGGCGGGCCAAACAAAACAGATTCTCCGTCTGATAGAGAAATAAGGCACCCCATAGGATAGCTTTTCTGTAATTCTGGGGTCACTATCCATAATGATGTTTCTCAGCGTTTGTGTGATTACACGCTCACTGCGAGGAAGGGAAGCAACAAATTCATCTACATCGGCCATGGCAAGATCAAAGATTGACAAGTAGGGTGACAGCCCTATGTCAGTTGAGGATGGTCGCACAAAAATTACTCTACAAATTCTTATTTTAGACTCTCTAAGCAGACTAAAATGGATGCGTTTTTAACCTTTTTTGAGCAAATGCCTACCTGGCAAAAACTTGCCTGGGTAGTGACGTGTTTGATTGTATGCTGGTTTTTGGAGGGAAACTTCCCTCTGGTGCGCCACCCTTATAAGAAATGGAAACATGACGGAGTTAACCTCGTGTTTCTGCTCTTCACGTTTGTCATCAATCTGTTATTCGGCATTCTCACGGTTGGCATTTTTGTCTGGCTTGGCGAAAATCAATTTGGGCTTCTTCATTTCGTCAATCTCCCTGTTTGGCTAGAGTTGCTGATTGCTGTGATGTTCCTGGATTTTATGGCACAGTATGTAGTGCACTACTTGCTACACCGGGTTAAATGGATGTGGAAGTTTCACATGATTCATCACAGTGATACAAAAGTAGATGTGACCACCGGAACACGACATCACCCAGGAGACTACTTCTTACGTGAGACGTTTGCACTGCTTGCGATTATTATTATAGGAGCTCCAATTTCTTACTACCTTCTATATCGATTTTGCACAATTTTCTTCACTTATTTTACCCATGCCAACATCAACATGCCCGTTTGGTTGGATAAAACGCTAAGCATGATCTTCATCACACCGAATATGCATAAGTTTCATCATCATTTCGAGCGGCCGTGGACAGATACGAACTTCGGAAACATCTTTTCTCTTTGGGATAGAATGTTTGGAACATTAGTGTACGATGACCCGAAAAAAATTAAATATGGGCTTGATGTGTTAGATGGAAAGCTGGATGAGAACATTGGCTATCAGTTGAGAATACCGATGAACAAGTCGATCAAAACAGATTATTAGAAACCAACATTTAAGATGAAGGCGATTTGGAATGGACAATTGATTGCAGAAAGCGAAGACACTGTGGTGGTCGAAGGGAATCACTATTTCCCGCCAGATGCTATCAAGAAGGAATTTTTCACGGAGTCAGACACGCTAACACATTGCCCGTGGAAAGGCGATGCATCCTACTTTAACCTTAATGTAAACGGTAAAGAGAACGCAGATGCAGCCTGGGTCTATCCAGACCCCAAGGATGCAGCGAAGGTGATCAAGGGAAGAGTAGCATTTTGGAAAGGTGTGGAGGTGAGGTCTTAATCACATGCTTTTAGCTTTAGATACCGGCAATAGTGACATCACCATTGGCTTATGGAATGGACATGAGTGGAATCAAATCTGGAGGATTCCTTCAAGGCCCGATCAGCCTGAACTTTTCTATGGTGTAAAAATCAGAGAGCATTTTTTGGAAGCAAACATCGCTGAAAGTTCAATCGATCAGGTTGTGGTTAGCTCAGTTGTGCCATCACTTACCGAAAAGCTTCGCAATGTGATCATAGCGATTACCAAGTGCGAACCCGTAATATTGGGTCCAACTATTTATAAGAAATTAAAAATAGAAGTGCTCAATCCCTATGAGATTGGATCAGACCTTGTTGCCAATGCAGTGGCTGCTTTTGATCATTACAGGAAGACCTGTATTGTAGTCGACTTTGGAACAGCTCTCACCTTCACTACTATTTCTGACAAGGGTAAAATTTTAGGTGTGTCGATTGTGCCGGGACTAAAGACAGCTATTCGATCGCTCACGCAAAACACGGCTAAACTTTTTGACGTGCCTTTACAGATGCCTACCTCAGTACTTGGCACCAATACGATAACTGCCATTCAATCGGGAATGCTTGTCGGCTACCAGGGATTGGTACAAATCATGATCACGTCAATTCGAAAAGAGATCGGAGTGAGTTGCCCCGCGATTGCAACCGGAGGATTGTCTTCCATCATTACTCCGCTTTCAGACTTTTTTGATAAGGTCGACCCTCATCTTACACTTTCGGGTCTTCGCATCGTTGGTGAAACCACATCGCCTTGAGTGAAATAGCGATCCATCTTGACAATCTCTCGCATCGTTTTGGATCGCAAGTCTTGTTTCAAAACTTGTCATTAGATATAGAAGCCAATAAAATTACGGTGATACTTGGCCGCAGCGGAAGTGGTAAATCTACTTTACTCCAAATCATCAACGGACTTATCAAACCTGATGCGGGTAGTGTGAGGTTGTTTGGCCAACCTTTGAACTATCGAAATATTCATCAGGCAAGATTGAACATCGGATATGCTGTGCAGCAGGTTGGGCTTTTTCCACACCTTCGTGCGATCGATAACATCACACTACCAGGGAAGTTGGCAGGGTGGAGTAGCGAAAAGAAGAACAAGCGCGCTGCCGAGCTGATGGAGTTGGTGAGTCTTCCGTCATCGCATGCTGAAAAGTTTCCATTTCAGTTGTCTGGAGGAGAACAACAGAGAGTTGGATTGTGCCGGGCAATTTTGCTCAATCCGCCCTTGATGTTGCTTGATGAACCGTTCTCGTCACTCGATCCTGACACGAAATCAGAAATACACCAGGAAGTGCTTAAGCTTCAGAGAACAGAACCTCGCTGTATTGTGATGGTGACCCACGATCCGGAAGAGGCGCAGAAGTTGGGAGATGTTCTGTTGAAATTTGAAAACGGAGAATTAACAGCAACTGTATGAAGGCACTCAGCACGATATTCATTTTGCTGGGGGCTTTGTCATCTTACGGTCAGGTGATCAAGGTTGGCGCAAAACATTTTAATGAAAGCTACATTCTGGGAGAGATATTGTCGCAGTTGCTGGAAGAAGAAGGTTATGAAGTAGAGAGAAAATTTAATCTGGGAGGTACTGTTGTGTGCTTTGAGGCACTGAGAACGGGAGGTATTGATCTTTATCCTGAATACACCGGATCGCTCGCAGAAGAAATATTAAAAAGTGAAACCAAACTCTCCCTGACTGAACTCAACACGCAACTTCAGGAGACTTTAAATCTGGAGATATCAGCTTCATTCGGGTTCAACAACACCTACGCACTGGCTGGTACACCGGAAACCTTCTCACAACTGCAAGTAAAACAAATTTCTGATCTGCGGCAGCATCGCGATTTGTTAATGGCATTGAGTTATGAATTTTTGAAAAGAAAGGATGGTTGGGAAAATTTAAGACAGGCTTACAATCTTCAGCTTAATCCAGTTGGCATCGAACACGGTCTTGCTTATCAGGCAATCAGTAGTGGAAAAATTCAAATCACCGATGCATATTCTACCGATGGAGAAATTGAGAAATATGGATTGACTTTGCTGGAAGATGATCTGGGCTTCTTTCCCGAATATTATGCTGTCGCGGTGTATAAGACCAACCTACCGGCTCAGGTGAAACGCATAGCTTCCAAACTGGAGGGGCAAATTGATGAAGATGAGATGCAGGCAATGAATTCTGAGATGTTGTATGGAGGGAAGACTTTCGCGGAGGTAGCACGTTCCTTTCTTCAAAGGAAGAATCTGACTTCCGGCAGTAGGAAATCTGCTTCTCAAGGAATGTTGAAACAAATAGGTGCCAAATCTATTGAACACCTTTCCATCACAGGCATTGCGTTGGGTCTGGCTGTTCTTGTTGCCGTGCCTCTGGGAATTCTGCTTTTTGTTTTTTCGTTCGTTAGCCGACCTGTACTCTACGTAGTGGGATTGTTACAGACGATACCCTCCATCGCTTTGCTGGCACTGATGATTCCACTTCTGGGTATCGGAAAAATTCCGGCCGTTACTGCACTTTTCCTTTACGCGCTTTTGCCCATTTTAAGAAACACAACCACGGGTTTAACTTCTGTTGATCCTGTGCTGAGAAAAGTTGCAACAGGGATGGGGATGACCACTTTTCAGCAATTGCGATATGTGGGTATTCCATTGGCCATGCCTGCCATTCTTGCGGGTATTCGAACGGCAGCTGTGATCACAATTGGCACTGCGACATTGGCTGCGTTTATCGGTGCGGGAGGTTTGGGAGAATTTATAGTAACAGGACTTGCTTTAAACAATACGTCACTAATTCTTCAGGGCGCTATTCCTGCAGCACTGCTCGCTATTGTCGTTGAGTTTGCTTTTGAGCTGGTAGAAAAAATCAGCATCCCGAAACATCTGAGGAGTTAGTACACTCTTGTCCTCAGACTGCCCCCAAGATGAAGCTGTACACCGAGTGCTGCCTGCACCGGTACATAGTCGAAGAAATTATCACTGGCAGTTGGAAAGTTGAGCCCCAGCTGAAACATGCCATCAAGTGATGAGGTTAGTCTGAATTTTCCGGTTACGGATGGCTCAATAAAAATGTGGATACCTTCTCCGGATGGCACGGTAGTGGTGTTTGATGTTAGCTCATAAAAATCCACAAATGAAAGGCGAGGAGTGAAGAACAGGTTGAAATTTTTCCTGTTGGTGCCTACGCTAGGCTGGATAAAATATCGTCTGAACCTACCAGTAACTATCCGGTCTTGTGCCCCTAGGTTAAGAGCGCTGTATTGACCCGTTGTTGTACTCTCCCCCTGTCCATAGCCCCCATAAAGTTCAAATCTTCTCGATCGTGTCGTATTAAAATAGCCTAATCCAACTTCAAGTTGGTTGCTTTTTCGCGTGAAGGTCTCAGACGTGCTTTGAGGGTCATTGGCTTTTTCACTTAGTATTGAATAGCTGCCGATCATTCCAACATGATCAGAGAGGGCATAAGCACCCTGGAGGCTAACCCCTGTTGACAACGCAACTGTACCTTGAAACTCACCTTCACCTCTAAACATGGGTGTATTCCGGACCGTAGGGACATAAATAGGGGTACAAGAAGACACCGCAATGACAAGGGCGAAGAACACTAAAAGCCGCATACAGACAGGTTTAAAGGATTGAATATACTATTTCAATCGATTATATTTTTTTAAGACAGCAATTAATCGGTCGTGAGGGATCGCATAGACCTTGTTTCCATTTACACCAACCATTGTTTCCGCGGCAATCATTGCGTTCACGATTGACTCTTCCGTGGCTTGCGCTACGGCCTCAAAGAAAGGATTGATCATTTCGTTCGGATACATTTTGACATTTCCGAGTTTGTCCATAGCGCCCGCATCTGCATTGGCGGTGGAGAACGCAATGAAGATATCGCCTGAGGAATTTCCGCCTCGGCCGCCCATCACCCCAATGCCCAGTGCAACTCGTTTTACAATTCGATGAAGTTGATGAGGGAGGAACGGTGCGTCAGTAGCAACTACTACGATAATGGATCCCTGGTCCTCGTCTGGTTTACCAGCAGTGGGCTTAAGATCAGTAATCTCTTTCCCCACGGGTACACCCGCGATCATGAGTTGGTCGCGTGAGCCATAGTTAGCCTGAACGAGAACACCAACTGTATAAGATCCGATTTTGGTTTCCACTTTTCTGGAGGAAGTTCCAATGCCGCCTTTGAAACTATGAACAACCATTCCAGTTCCGCCACCTACATTTCCTTCTGCCACTGGTCCTGACGAAGCGTTCTCCATGGCTTCAAACACATCTTTCTGCTTTACATGAAAGCCATTGATGTCATTCAAAAACCCATCCCATGTTTCGGCCACCACTGGCAAACTAAAATCTCCGGAATATCCTTCAGTTGATTTTTTGCTCACATACCATTGAATGACGGCATCTCTTACCGTACCGACACTGTGTGTATTTGTAATGAGCACGGGAGAACCGAGGCAACCGGATTCTTCCAACCACGTGGTGCCAGTCATCTCACCGTTTCCGTTGAGCGTAAACCACGAAGCAAATACGCGTTCCATCGAATTTTTGCCCAAAGGAAAAATGGCGGTAACGCCAGTACGCACAGGCCCTTTGCCAACCACGAGATCGCCTTCGCCACTGATCAAAGTTTTTTGTCCCACTTCAACTCCAGGCACATCGGTAATCGCATTGTAGGTACCAGGTGTACCTTCAAAGGGAATTTTCAAATCCCGGGCACGGGGTTTTTTGCTTTGAGCGTTAGCCGCAAATGAGCATGCAACAAGCATTAAAAGATAAATTCTTGTCATCATCATGATTTCGAGAGTAAGATTGTTCGTGTAAATTACCCAGAAATGTGAGGAGTTAAAATGAACGCATTGGAACTAAGGTCGCGCCAACTGATTTTGAAACCATGACATACAACATTGATGAAATAAATAGCCTTATTCGCAACAGGAGATCGATTTTTCAAAAAAGCTATGTTCCTAACAAAGTGGTGGATGACTCAATCGTAGAACAAATATTGGAGAATGCGAATTGGGCACCGACTCATAAATTGACTGAGCCTTGGCGCTTTGTGGTGTTTAGTGGTGATGGATTGAAAAAGTTTGCCGAATTGCAGGCCGCCTGCTATAAGAAAGTAACGCTAAAAGATAACTCATTTAAAGAAGAACGATATCAAAACCTGCTCATCAAGCCCATGCAGTCATCGCATATCATAGCGATAGGGATGAAGCGTGATGTGGACAAGCGCGTACGCGAAGTGGAAGAAGTTGGCGCGGTCTTTTGTGCTGTTCAAAATATGTATCTCACTGCCACTGCTTACGGTGTTGGTTGCTATCTTAGCACGGGCGGAATAACGTATTTTGACGAAGCAAAAGAATTGTTCGGCTTGGGCGAAGAGGATAAGTTGATTGGGTTTCTTCACGTTGGTGTTATTGAAGGAGAGACCGGATCAGGACGAAGAGGTTCGGTAAAAGAAAAAACAAACTGGATAAGATAATTGTAATGGATAAGGTACCAGATAAAGACGATCTGTTGATCGCACACGAAAGGATCAAGTCATACATACACGAAACCTCAGTGATGACCTCATCGAGTATTGATGCCATTGCTGGATGTCAGGTTTTTTTTAAATGTGAAAACTTTCAGAAGGTTGGCGCATTTAAGGCACGCGGTGCAATGAATGCGGTCCTTAGCCTTTCTCCAGAAGACCAGGCCAGAGGGGTAGCGACTCACTCTTCAGGGAATCACGCGCAGGCATTAGCGCGAGCCGCAAAGATTGTGGGAACACGGGCATACATTGTAATGCCCAGGACGGCCCCCGAAATCAAGAAGAAGGGAGTACGAGCATTTGGTGGAGAAATTACGGAATGCGAACCCACACTAGCCGACCGTGAAAAGACATTGGCTGAAGTGGTGGCAAGAACAGGCGCAACAGAAATTCACCCTTTTAATAACTACGATGTGATAGCAGGTCAGGGTACCGCTGCAATCGAATTGTTTGATGCCGTTCAGGAACCCCTCGATTTTTTATTGGTGCCGGTTGGCGGAGGTGGATTGCTGTCGGGAACAATATTGGCCACTCAATTCTTTTCTCCGAAAACCAAAGTGATTGCAGGAGAGCCTGCGGGCGCAGATGATGCGTTTCGTTCCATGCAAAGCGGTAAGCCTGAACCTTCCCAAGCCAATAGTGTGGCGGATGGGTTGTTAACTTCCCTTGGGGATAAGACCTTTCCCATTATCAAAGATGGTGTAAGTGAAATCATTACAGTAACAGATGAGGAGATCATTCGCGCGATGCGTTTGATTTGGGAACGCGTGAAGATCATAGTAGAGCCTTCATGCGCGGTGCCGTTCGCTGCCGTTCTAAAAGAAAAGGAAAAATTTGCAGGCAAGCGCGTAGGCGTAATCCTTTCCGGAGGAAACGTAGATCTTGAAAAGGCATTTAAGCTCTTCGCTTCTGTAGACTAGCTCAGTTTTTCTTATTGAACTCTTCGAACTTCGAGATGCTTTCCTTTTTTGGAAAAAGGTTGTTGTCGGTGTTTACATCCGCTGTCTCCTTGTTCGGATCAATAACGATGTTGGTCACTTCTTTGTCTTTCACAAACACCTTGCGCACCTGACTTTCATTCAAGCGCCAAATTTCTGCAGGAATTCTTTCTATTTCTTTAGAGCCGTCTTTGTACGTCCATTCAATAGTGACTGGAGCAACTAGCCCTCCTTTGTTGTTCAAAGTAACCTCGTAGAGATTTTTTCCATCTAATTTTTTTCTAACACTAGTCTCATCGATCCGGCTTAGAAACTCGCCATACGATTGACCATCGGTCGAGGTCATCGTAATTTGTTGTGGCCCGCCAGAAAAGTCGCCAGAGTTTCCGCCTTTAGAAGCAGTGAGATCTCCCTGTTGTATTTTCTTGCTTTTGCTTTCAGGATCATCCACTTCATTTTTCACTTTAAACCATTTCACCTGATCTACTTCGACATCGACATTGTCTGTGGTAAAAAACCATCCGCGCCAAAACCAATCCAAATCAACAGCAGTAACATCCTCCAAAGTTCTGAAAAGATCTGCGGGATTAGGGTGTTTGTACTTCCAGCGATTCGCATATTCCTTAAAGGCCACGTCAAATAATTGCTCGCCAACGACAGTTTCTCTAAGAATGGTCAGCGCCACAGTGGGCTTGTTGTAGTAGTTATCGCCAAACTGAGTTAGCAAGTCATTGTCAGAGGTGGTCATTACAGGGCGCAATGTGTTTTTGTCTCCTTTCATGAATGGTACAATAGACTCAGGTGTGGTGTGAGGGTATTGCGGGTAACGTTTCATTAGCGTACGGGTGTGAAGGAAAGTATTTAGCCCCTCGTCCATCCACATCCATTGACGTTCGTCCGAGCTCACCATCATGGGAAACCAGTTGTGTCCCACTTCATGAATGATGGTGGTAATCATGCTTGCTTTCGATGCTTCACTCATCTTTCCACTTTTTGATGGCCTTCCTCCATTGAAACTGATCATCGGGAACTCCATGCCGATGTTAGAAGTGTTGACCGATATGGCCACTGGGTAGGGGTAGTCGAAAGTGGCATCTGAATAAACTTCAACAGCATTCTTTACTGCTTTGGTGGACTCTTCACTCCACACCGGCAGGCCTTCTTTTGGATAGAAAGACATTGCAAGCAATGTGTTGGTGGGCAACTTTACCGCTTGGGCATCCCAAATGAATTTTCGCGAACTGGCGAAGGCGAAGTCTCTGACGTTTGTGGCATTGAATTTCCAGGTTTTCTTTGAGGTGGATTTAGATTTTTCTCTTTGCATTGCTTCTTCTGGTGTAATGATCATTACAGGTTTATCGAACGAACTTCGCGCTGACTCCAGTCTTTGTTGCTCCTTTGTTGATAAAACCTCCTTCGCATTTTGTAGAGCTCCCGTTGCCGCCACAGCGTGATCCGCAGGCACGGTGATGCTCACATCATAGTCGCCAAACTCCAATGCGAACTCTCCAAGCCGTTGAAATTGTTTGTTTTGCCAACCTTCTGTGTCGTTATAAACACACATTCTTGGAAACCAGTGGGCAATCAAATAGACATTATTGTTGTCTGCGGGAAAATGTTCATAACCTTCACGCGACAAAACAAATAAACTGCGATCAGTAATGGGATAAGACCATTCCACTTTAAGTGTATACTTTTCTCCGTGCTGAAGCGCTTGGGGAAGATCTACCCGCATCATAGTGTTATTGATCGTAATGGGCAAAGCCTTTCCACTGGCATCCGTCACTGATTTGATAGTGTATCCGGCAGGGAAATCCAACGGACGAACGAGGTACTGCATGGCCAGGGTATTGATTGAATCCTGAAGCTGCGCTACAGCACCACCAAAATCTTCATTTCCTTTTTTATTTACGTTTTGATCGAGTTGAAGCCAGAGAAAGCGAAGCGCATCGGGAGAGTTGTTATGATAAGTGATGGTTTCCTTTCCATTAAGGGTGTTATTAGGTTCATCAATCTCTGCCTGGATAGTGTAGTCTGCGCGCTGTTGCCAATAGTCAACTCCTGGTGCACCTGACCCATTTCGATAGGAATTTGGAGTGGGGAGCATTTGCCCCAGTTGTTCAAATTTGCCTTGCCACTTGGGTTGTTGGGCTAGAAGGCTACCGAATACAATTGAGAAGAAAAGGGTAATAGCTAATGCGCGCATAACTGGAAATTTTTTTTGAAGGTAGCCAATATAGAAATAACTATAAACGAAAAACGCAGGCACCGGCCTGCGTTTTAATTAACTCCGTTGGAGGTTGAGCTTACCTGTTGCCCTGCCTTAGTTTATCAAACTTCGAGTCTGATATCCGTTTGGGAAATATGTTGTCATTGGTGTTGATGTCTGCCGTTTCACGATTAGGGTCAATCACCACATTGGTTACTTCTTTGTCCTTGATGAAAACTTTTTTTACTTCCTTTTCATTCAATCTCCATATCTCAGCAGGAATCCTTTCGATCTCTTTTGACCCATCTTTGTAAGTCCATTCGATAATTACCGGGCTAATCAGTCCGCCTGTGTTTTTTAAAGTCAACTCGTAAAGATTTTTTCCTTTTAGGCTTTGCTTTACTGCATTGTCGTTAATTCTACTTCTGAAATCACGGTAAGAATCTTCGGGAGTATTTTCAACGGTTAGAGGTTGAGGCCCGTTGCTGAAGTCATCAGCCTTACCCCCATTATTCTGCGAAGTGAGATCGCCTTGTTTTACGGTTACGTTTTTCTTTTCAGGGTCCATTTGTTCCTCTTTCATTTGGAACCACCTCACGTCATCTAATGTCACGTCTACATTATCGGTGGTGTAAAACCATCCTCTCCAAAACCAATCGAGGTCGGTGCCTGATGCATCTTCCATCGTTCGGAAGAAGTCTGCTGGTTTTGGTTGTTTGAATGCCCATCGTTCAGCGTACTCTTTGAATGCTTTGTCGAAGATCTCGTTGCCCATGATAGTCTCGCGAAGCAATACCAGAGCAGCGGATGGTTTCGTGTATCCGTTAGGACCAAAGCTAGTTGCCTGATTGTCGGATTGCGCCATGATGGGTCTCATGATGCTCTTGTCACCTTTCATAAAAGGAATGATTCCGAGTGGGGTGCCACTGGTATCATCAAATCCTTCATACCGGGTACGAATTGTCTCGTGTTCCAGGAAAGTATTTAATCCTTCGTCCATCCAGGTCCATTGTCTTTCATCCGAATTCACAATCATCGGGAAAAAGTTATGGCCTACTTCGTGAACAATCACGCCTACCATGC
Organism: Cyclobacteriaceae bacterium; assembly: GCA_050185175.1. Lineage (GTDB taxonomy): Bacteria > Bacteroidota > Bacteroidia > Cytophagales > Cyclobacteriaceae > ELB16-189. The sequence goes on along the minus strand of JBFWZR010000001.1, from coordinate 145,126 downwards.
CTTCCAGTACCCTCTGAGAATAGTATCCATTTTTTTCAGGACGTCCGTAGTTGAAACAAATCATTGGATACTCCATGCCCTGATCTGCAGTGTGAACTGAGTAGGCGGTTGGGTAGGGGTAGTCAAATGTCCTTGATGAATAAACTTCGAGTGTATTCTTGATTGCTTTAGTAGATTCCTTTTCCCAAAGCGGATTGCCTTCTTTGGGATAAAGAGATTGCGCAAGCGGAGTTTTGTCACCCACTTTTACGGCCATCGCATCCCAAATGAATTTGCGCGAAGCAGCAAAAGCAACATCGCGCACATTGTTGGCCTGGTAAATCCAGGTGCTCTTCTTCTTCGACCTCGACTTTTCATTCTTTTTAGCCTCAGCTTCCGTTACGATGAAGACAGGCTTATCGAAAGTTTTTTGGGCACGATTAAAACGCTCTTGTTGATCTTTGGTAAGGACTTCTTGTGGGTTTTGCAACCAGCCTGTTGCGCCTACGATAAAGTCACTGGGCACAGTAATCTTCACTTTATAGTTTCCAAACGTGAGGGCATACTCTCCTCTTCCTAGGAATTGTTTGTTTTGCCATCCTTCGTAGTCATCAAACACACACATGCGAGGGAACCATTGAGCGCAAGTGTAAACTCTGTTGTCGTCCTCTGGGTAGTACTCATACCCACCGCGCTCATCAAACTTCATTCGATCGTACTCGCGATACGACCACTCTACAGAAAACTTATAGGTTTCTCCTTTCTTAAGTGGAGCAGGAAGATCAACGCGCATCATGGTGTAGTTGATGGTATGTGGTAGATCCTTACCCGTGGCTGCGTCTTTTACAGACTTGATGTTGTAGCCACCTTCATATTCATAGCCATATCCTCCTAATGCTTCAGCCAGGAATTTTGCGGGTACAGAATCACGAAGCACGTTATTACTTGTTTTGTCGGTCATGTTGCCCGGCATCAACTTGTTTTGATCCAACTGCAACCATAGATAGCGAAGAACTTCAGGTGAGTTGTTGTGATACGTGATCGTTTCCTTTCCGGTGATCATCTGGGTTTCATCATTCAGATCAACCTCGATGTCATAGTCAGCTTGTTGCTGCCAGTAGTTTTCACCAGGTGCACCTGCGCTGTTGCGGTAGCTATTTGGGGTGGGGAGTTCTGAACCCAGTTGTTCAAATTTTCCTTGCCAATTCTGCTGCGCCTGCGCTGAGAAAACGAACAATAATAAAATCAAACCGTATAAGAATCGCATAGTCATTGGTTAAATCGTACAAACAATGAAGTCATTTCGTTCAACGAAATGACTTCAGTTTAGGTGGTTAAATGTAATATTATTTCCCTTTTTTCCTTAGCTCATCAAATTTGGATGGCTGATTTCTTTTTGGGAAAACATTATCATCAGTGTTTACATCAGCTGTTTCCTTTTTTGGGTCAATCACGATGTTTACTACCTCTTTTTGCTTTACAAATACCTTCGTCACTTTGCCTTCATTCAATCTCCAGATTTCGGCAGGAATACGCTCGATCTCTTTGGTGCCATCCTTGTAAGTCCACTCAATGATGACCGGCATGATCAACCCGCCTTTGTTACTCAACGTGACTTCATACAGATTCTTGTCTTGCAGTTTGTCTACCACGGCCCTGTCGTCAATTCGGTTTTGGAACTCCCCATAAAATGACGCATCGGAGGGAATCAGATTAAATGGCTGAGGTCCATCACTAAAGTCATTTGGATTTTTGCCGCCAGCATTTCCTGCGGTAGCCAGGTCACCCTTTTTCACATTTCTGTTTTTGTTCTCAAGATTGGTTTCCTCTTTTTTCACAGTGTACCACTTCACGGCATCAACAGAAATGTCAGTATTGTCAGTGGAGTAGAACCATCCTCTCCAAAACCAATCGAGGTCAACTGCTGAGGCGTCCTCCATTGTTCTAAAGAAGTCAGCTGGCTTGGGGTGTTTGAAGGCCCAGCGCTCCGAATATTCTTTGAAAGCCTTGTCGAAAAGTTCTTTGCCCATTACGGTCTCCCTTAAAACATTCAAAGCAGTAGCGGTTTTCGCATACTGTTCAGCACCGTATTGAATGATGTTTTCAGCACTGGTCATCAGTGGCCTTTGTGTTTCTTTGTCACCCATCATGTAAGGCACAATTTCAGATGCGGGACCTCTGCGCTGAGGCATATCAGGATAGTGCTCCACCTGAGTCAGATACTGCACGAAAGTATTAAAGCCTTCATCCATCCATCCCCACTGACGCTCATCTGAGTTGATGATCATTGGAAAGAAGTTATGCCCTACTTCGTGAACGATCACACCAATCATCGCCCACTTGGTACGATCAGGAATTGTTCCATCAGGTTGGGGCCTGCCTCCGTTGAAGCAAATCATCGGATACTCCATACCGATGTTGGCCATATGTACAGAGATGGCAACTGGGTAAGGATAGTCGATTGAATATTTTGAATAGGTTGTGATTGTGTTCTTCACTGCCTTGGTCGACTCTCGTTCCCATAGTGGGTTTCCTTCTTTAGGATAGTACGACATGGCAAGACTTGTGCCCTTGTTAAGTTTTACCGCCTGCGCATCCCAAATGAATTTGCGAGAGCTGGTGAAAGCAAAGTCTCTCACATTATCAGCTTCATAGCGCCATGTTTTCTTTTGCTTCGAGCGTGATTTTTCACGTTGCACGGCTTCAACTTGTGTGGCGATGATTACTGGCTTGTCAAAAGTTTTCTTTGCCAGCTCAAAACGCTCTTGTTCTGACTTCGACAATACTTCGGTTGGATTAAGTAGTGTGCCGGTTGCTCCTACAATGTGATCAGCAGGCACGGTGATGTTTACTTTGTAGTTACCAAACGACAGGGTAAACTCCCCCTGGCCCAGGAACTGTTTATTTTGCCACCCTTCGTAATCGTCATACACACACATTCTGGGAAACCAGTGCGTGATGCCGTATACATAGTTGTCATCTGCTGGAAAGTACTCCATTCCGCCTCTTCGCCCGGCTTCTCTTTCATTCAATCTGTCGCTAACAGGGTATGACCACTCTACATTGAATGAATATTTTTCACCGGGCTTCATCGGCTTGGGCAAATCAACTCTCATCATCGTGCCATTGATAAAGTTGGAGAGATCTTTACCGTTGCTATCTTTTACCGATTTGATTGTGTATCCGCCTTTATAGTCACCATACAAATCAAGGTCACGCTGTAGTTGATCAGTAGATACCGTTTCACTAAGAGAATTGGTTTTGATTTTATCAGTATCGTTTCCATCTGCAAGAATGTTCTGATCCAATTGTAGCCAAAGGTATTTAAGCTGATCTGGTGAGTTGTTGGTGTAAGTAATCGTTTCTTTCGCACTCACGATGTGAGTTTCGTCATTCAAATCCACGTCAATCACATAGTCAGCCTGTTGCTGCCAGTATTTTGGTCCTGGAGCACCAGAGCCAGTACGATATTGATTTGGTGTTGGCAACTCAGTTCCCAACTGTTCAAATTTGCCTTTCCAGCTTTCCTGCGCCATGGCTGGCACCACCAGGATCGCGAGAATAAAACCAACGAGGATTCTCATATTCTTCATCTTGTAGTTAATGTCAAATTATTTGTTTCTAAACTGATCAAACTTGGATGGCTGATCCACCTTTGGGAAGGCATTGTTTCCAGTGTCGGTGTCTGCTGTCTCCTTCATAGGGTCCACAACTATATTTGATACTTCTTTATCCTTCACAAACACTTTTGAAATTACCTGTTCATTGGTCCTCCAGATCTCTGCAGGAAGCCTTTCGATCTCTTTAGACCCATCTTTATAGGTCCACTCAATAATGACAGGCATCACCAAACCGCCACGATTGCTCAAAGTAACTTCATAAAAGTTTTTTCCTTTCATTTTGTCAGCGACAGATTTGTCATCAATCCTGCTCAGGAATTCCCCGTAAAGTCTGCTATCAGTTGGAATTACGCTGAAAGGTTCTGGTCCGTTGTCAAAATTGGATGAGTTGCTGTTTGCGCTCGAGCCGGCACCGATTGCTCCGGATTTTACGTTTTTATTTTTGTTCTCCACATTCGTATTCTCTTCACGCATTTTGAACCACCTTACTTTATCTACAGATAGATCTACATGGTCTGTGGTGTAAAACCACCCTCTCCAGTACCAGTCGAGATCAACAGCCGATGCATCTTCCAACGTGCGGAAAAAGTCAGAAGGTTTGGGGTGTTTGAAGGCCCATCGTTGGGCATATTCTTTAAATGCTTTGTCGAATAGTTCGGGACCCATCACAGTTTCGCGCAAAATGTTCAATGCAGTTGCTGCTTTTCCGTATTGCTCACTTCCGATTTGAACTACCTGTTCACCACCCGTCATCAATGGACGCATAGTGCTCTTATCACCCTTCATATAGGGAACGATACCTTCGGCATGGCCTCTTCGTTTGGGCATGTCCGGATAATTTTCAACCTGCGTGAGATATTGAACAAATGAATTGACCCCTTCATCCATCCAGGTGCTCTCTCTTTCATCGTTATTGATGATCATTGGAAAGAAGTTATGGCCCACTTCATGAACGATCACACCAATCATTCCCCATTTCGTATTATCACTGTAAGTACCGTCTTTGTTAGGCCTTCCAAAGTTGAAGCATATCATCGGGTACTCCATACCAATGCTCGCAGTGTGAACTGAAATAGCAACTGGATACGGATAGTCAATAGTGTATTTAGAATAGGTAGTTATCGTATTCTTCACTGCCTTAGTGGATTCTTTTTCCCAAAGAGGGTTTCCTTCCTTTGGGTAGAACGACATAGCAAGCGGGGTGTTGTTGCCAACTTTTACAGCTTGTGCGTCCCAGATAAATTTGCGTGAGGTGGCAAAGGCAAAATCGCGAACATTTTCAGCGTGGAACTCCCAGGTCTTTTTTTCCTTTGATCTTCCTTTTTCCCGCTGCACGGCTTCTTGTTGCGTGGCTATAATAACTGGGGCATCAAAACTAGTCTTTGCTTTTTCGTAGCGTGAGAATTGATCAGGAGTCAATACCGCCTTTGCGTTTTGAAGTACACCCGTAGCTGCCATGATGTGATCAGCGGGCACGGTAACTTTTACCTTGTAGTTTCCAAATGCTGTGGCAAACTCGCTTCGTCCGAGAAACTGTTTGTTCTGCCACCCTTCGATGTCGTCATACACACACATGCGAGGAAACCATTGCGCAATTGTGTACAAATAATTTTTGTCCTCAGGGAAGTATTCGTAACCACTTCTTCCACCTTCAGACATGCGATCGTTGATATTAAAAGCCCAATCAATTTTAAAAGTGAAGTCGTCACCGGGATTCATTGGCTTAGGAAGATCGATACGCATCATGGTGGCATTGATGAAGTGATTCAATCCGTTGCCACTTGCGTCAGTCACAGACTTTATTTTATAACCACCGTCAAAATCATATAGGTCAAGATTACCTGCAATTTCTTTTGTAGTGATGCTGTCCTGAATGGACGTTGTGCGAGTCTTACCAGTGTTGCTATCGCTGTCAAATAAGTTTTGGTCCAATTGTAACCAGAGATAGGTTAATACTTCCGGTGAGTTGTTGTGGTAGGTTACAGTCTCAGATCCTGTAATGCTTTGAGTGTCATCGTTCAACTCAGCGTTGATGACGTAGTCGGCTTGTTGTTGCCAATACTCAGGACCCGGAGAGCCCGATCCGGTTCGGTATTCATTTGGCGTAGGCAGAGTTTGTCCGAGCTGTTCAAATTTTCCCTGCCACTGTGCATAGGCTCCGGCAAATGCCAGTGTAAAAAAAGTTGTTAAAACAAGATTGCGTATCATAAGTCAGTACAGTTGTATCGGTTACCAGTATATTTTGTCCTTCATTAGAATAAGTGAGATGCCCGCTATAGCGGAGGAGATTACCATCTTCCAATCTCTGCGCGACACGCTGATGATATCAACGAGTATAAAGCTACTTACCATAAATATGCCAACAATAACGATTTGGCCAAACTCAAGGCCAAGGTTAAATGCAAGAAGTTGGGTTACTATGGAGTGATCTTTCCCCAGAATTGCCTTAAGGTAATTGGAAAATCCCATACCATGAATAAGACCAAACGTTAAAGCCAGTATATAGTTCGTTTGAACAGGTTTGTTCATGAAGTTTTCTTCTTTTCGGAAAAGATTTCCGAATGCAGTAATAAAAATAGTAAGGGGAATAAGGAACTCGATGAGTTCGCCATTCACGGTGATGACCTCGAGTGTAGCGAGGGCCAATGTAATGGAGTGTCCGATGGTGAACGCTGTAACTAGAATAAGTACCTTCTTCCAATCGCGGGTGAGATAGATAGCGCAAAGGGCAACAACAAAAAGTATGTGATCATAGCCGTTCGCATAGTCAAGAATGTGATCCTTCCCGAGTAAAAAATAAAGTTGAAATTCGCTCATGGGTATTTTTTGGGGAGACAATAATAGCCTTTAAAACTCAATTTGGATAGGTCATTTATTTTAATGGGATGGCTTCAGGTTGCTATTGTTTAGCTATCGGTATGGCCTTATTTTTGATCGCCTTACCATTATGCTAAGCTTACTATACGCCTTTATTTTCTGGCTTCATCCGCTTCATGTTTCGGTTACCGAAATAGAATACAACGAAAAGATGAACGCACTGCAAATCATTTCAAGGATATTCATTGACGATTTGGAAACCTGCATCAGAGCAACAATCCAAAAACCCGAACTTGACCTTATGAACCCCAAGGATGGACTTACTACCAAAGGTTTGGTGAATGATTATCTAAAAGACCATCTGAAAATTCGCCTTGATGGCAAGGTTCAACCAATATCGCTTCTGGGGTTTGAAGAAGAAAACTTTGCGCTGATCTGCTACATCGAAATTGAGGATGTAAGAGACTTTAAAACGATCGAAGTCACCAATACCGTAATCACAGAAACCTATGATGACCAATCGAATCTTGTGCATGTAACATACAAAGGGCCAATAAAGAGTACGCGGCTGATGCGTGATAAGCCTACCGACCGTTTCACATTTGACAACTGACTTAAACAATAACATGAGACAAAAAATTGTAGCCGGAAACTGGAAGATGAACACGACTTTACAGGAAGCTCAAAAGTTGACAGCGGAGATACTCGGGATGGCCGGTGAGGCGAATAACAATGTTAAAATAATTCTCTGTCCTCCATTTCCCTACTTACAAACCGTGAAGAATCAACTGGGAGACTCGGGTATTGAAGTGGGTGCTCAAAATTGTAGCGAACACCAGGCTGGTGCCTACACAGGTGAAGTGTCTGCGCTCATGTTAAAGTCCATGGAGATACCTTACGTGATTATAGGTCACAGTGAGCGCAGACAATATTTTCATGAGGACGGAAAACTCCTTGCTCAAAAGATAGATGGTGCATTGGCGAACAACCTGAAACCGATCTTTTGCTGCGGAGAACCGCTTGACATTCGTGAAGCCGGTGAGCATGAGGAGTTGGTTAAAAGCCAGATTGAAGAAAGTTTATTTCACCTCAATGCAGAAGCGATGAAAAAAATAATCATTGCCTACGAACCCGTGTGGGCCATTGGCACGGGAAAGACGGCTACAACTGCACAGGCGCAGGAAATGCACGAAGTGATTCGTAAGCACCTTGCATCGAAATTTGGTGAAGACACTGCGAATCAAATCCCCATTCTCTATGGCGGCAGCGTGAAGCCTGACAATGCAAAGGAGCTTTTTGCATGCGCTGATGTGGATGGAGGACTGGTTGGAGGCGCCTCCCTGAAGTCGCGTGACTTTGTTGATATCATTAAGTCAGCATAGGGTTCATGTATCACACCCGACTGACTGTGGTTTGCGATCCACAATTCTCTGAGATTTTAATAGCGGAGATTGGAGAAGCCGGCTTTGATGCTTTTCTGGAAAATGAAAATGGATTTGAGGCTTACGCTGAGGTAGACCGTTTTAATCAGCTTAAGGTCGATGAGATCAAGGCGAAATACAAAGCGGTAGAGCCTCTCAAATTTTCTTTCGATCGGGTCGAGAAGCGAAACTGGAATGAGGAGTGGGAAAAAAGCTACGAACCCATTATCGTTGACAATCGCTGCTTGATCCGTGCGGAGTTTCACAATATTGAAAAGCCGTTTCCCTACGTGATCACCATCACACCAAAAATGTCCTTTGGCACCGGGCATCATCAAACAACGTACTTAATGATCAAGGCGCAGTTGGATATGGACTTTACGAACAAAGTAGTAATGGATGCCGGCTGTGGCACTGCTATTTTATCAATCATGGCAAGCATGCGTGGCGCAAAGAAGGTGGAAGCTTTTGATATCGATGAATGGAGTGTGATCAACGGACAAGAGAACATTGAAGTAAATCATTGCAATAACATCAACTTGGTGCAGGGACAAATCAGCGATTTATCCTTTGAAGATAACTTTGATATTATTCTCGCCAACATCAACAAAAATGTTTTGCTTCATGAAATGCCACAATACTGCGCATACCTTGTTGACGATGGTTTCCTTTTGCTTAGCGGCTTCTATGAAAAAGACATCCCCGATTTGATGAGCCGTGCCCGACAATACAACCTTCATCAGGTGCAAAGTGATGTAAGGGAGGGTTGGGCCAGCCTGCTTTTGTCGAAGAAAAAGTAAGGGCAATTTTTACTTTTCTTAAAACTAACTACCCATGCTTGTTCGTTAAAGGAAATAGCCTTTTTAGCTTATTTGGCCATTATTTACGAATTTCACTGTTTCGGCAATTGTGAAGCAGGTCTTACCATATATATGCACTCTCTTTATCGGAATCGGCTCCCTTCAGGCACAAGATGCCAAGCCAAATTCTGTTAAACTCAACTTTCAGGATAGCATCCTGGTGGTGCTTGAAAACTCACGTAATGTTGACGCAGTGGCGGTGGGTGGTGGCTTTGCCTCCGTTTGGGGTAAGTTGGGCTTAGACCAACAGCAGACGATCAAAAGGCAATCTCAATTGATGAAGAAAAAGGGTTACAAACTTCGCCCTCAATTCGTCAACTATTATGGAGCAATATCTAACGCAATCAATCGCGAAGGAGCAGATGCATCAAAGATTTCTGAATTCCTTTCCGTAACGGATGAAGTTATTGAGAATGAAGACGCAACTAAAGCTGGAATTTTTTTAAAAAATGTAAGGCAATTTTTTGAATACCATGCGCTACACTACGATCGTTCCTTTCGGTTGTATGCGCGTGACGATGAATATCATTTTGAATATAAAAAAGTTGAAACCTTTCCATCGCTTGGTAGCTTCGACACGATTGATCAAAATGATAACGGCAACAATGACCTGAATGATTTCGATAGCAATCAGGACAACTTTGATGACAACAGTGACCAGGATCAATTTGATCAATGGGATAACCAGGAAACACAGGAAGATTTTAACTGGGACGATGAACCAGAGGAGGTGCCCATGGAACCAACGATGCCCATCTGGATGCAACCAGCACCTCAGCCTGAGTTAGGTGGACCCATATTGCGATTCGATAGAGTTACATTTAACTTCTCTACACCTTATGACTCAGCGTTCCTGTCTGATACCAAAGGTTCTTTGTCGCTGCTGGACAACACGTTTGTTGGAGAGGGCGGACGTTTTGATTGGACACCAGCCGGTCTAAGTAAGGATTCAGTGTTCTTTGATTTCACGCAATACAATTTCAATGTATCCAAGCCCGAGGTGAAAGCGGAACAGGGCAAGCTTACCTATCTGGGTAGAGTATCCGAAAGAGTGGATGGTATTTTTGAATTCAAAAGCGTAAGTCACAAAACACCTGAGACCTCTTCTTATCCGCGCTTCATGTCGTTCAATAGCAATATCGAAATGTTGGGGCTCGGAGATGAGAAAATGAAATATACCGGAGGCTTCGGCCTCAATGGCCGGAAGATTTATAGTTCATCGGTAAATGGAGAACCTGCAAAGCTCGAAGTTTTTGGTGACACCGATAAAAAATTTGAAGCCAGATCACGACTGTTTGAATTTCAGGATTCAGTGATTTCATCGAGGCGAGCTATGGTGAAGATTTATCAGCAGAATGATTCTCTCTATCATCCAGCCAACCAGTTTTGGTACAATTTCGGGAAGAGAGAGTTGGTACTACAGAAAGAGAGTGGCTACCTGAAAAACGCACCCTACTCCACCTCGTATTTCAATATTGACTTTGGCGCGGACAAGATCAGGTGGGATCTGAACGCTGATAGTCTCAACATCTACAGTTTTGGAGGAAGAAGTCAATCGCCTATGGTGATTGAGTCTGTTGACTACTATGACCCGGAAGACTTTCGACTTCTGGCAGGCTATGGATTCAAGTTTCATCCTCTTGCGCTTGTCGCGAGTTACGCGCTCAGAAATGGCATCTATGAATTTTATGTAGATGATCTGGCAATGGCTACCGGCCAGCGGTCAGATGGTATGCGCATGGCCATGAGCTTCCTGGCACAAAAAGGCATGATCGACTATAATGCCAACACAGGGTATGTGAAGGTTAAAAACAAGGCGCTGCACTACTACGATGCCAGTAAGGGAGATGCGGATTACGATAACCTGAAAATTCACTCCATTGTGGATGGCCCAGCCAATGCGACCATCAACTTTGCGGATGGCAGGATGAATGTGCGTGGTGTGGAAGAATTTAATGTGAGTGACTCGTTGAATGTGGTGATCAAACCTGACAGCAGCGTGATCACGCTAATGCAAAATCGAGATATTAAGTTTGATGGTAAGATCACAGCGGGAAACTTTGAGATCAACGGAAAAGACTTCCTGCTGAAGTATGACAGCTTCTTCATTAACCTTAATCACATCGACTCAATTCGTTTTTACATTACAGAAACGAACGCTCGCGGTCAAAGCATAAGAAGACGTGTGAACAACGCGATGGTCGGTGCCGACTCCACTGCCGCTGCCGCTGCCGGAATGCAAAACACCTCCAAAACTTCGGGCACACTTTTCATTTCAAGGCCAGATAATAAATCTGGTAAAGAAAAAATCCCCAACTACCCACGGCTCGATGCGACAGCGGGAGGAGTAATTTATTTCAACCGAAGGGAAGTACTCAATGGAGCATATGACCGATCGGTGTTTTTTGTGGTGCCTCCGTTTAAGCTAGACAGTTTGAATGATGCCGATCCCGGCTCGATCAACTTCGAGGGTACGTTTGTGTCGAGTGGAATGTTCCCGAACTTCAAAGAGAAGCTCCACACGATGGCGGATAAGTCACTCGGCTTTACTCACCGGATACCTGATTCGGGTTATCAACTTTTTCAGGGCGATGGGAAAATCGTTGGAGCGATGAGCCTTGATAATGCCGGTATTCGCGCTACTGGGCGAATTGATTATTTGGCGGCCAGTGTTGAGTCCAATGATTTTGTCTTTTATCCTGATTCTGTTGTCGGAAGGGGGAATGTAGGACAGCTAACTGAAAAGCAATTTGGTGCGGTGTGGTACCCGGAGGTGACACTGACAGAATTCAAATTGAATTGGCTCCCCAAGCAAGACAAATTCAACTTGTCGAACCTTCGTGATCCATTTAATCTTTACCAATCTACGGCCCAGCTTGATGGAAGACTTACGGTATCTAAGACAGGGGTTTCCGGAGGAGGTAAATTGATCACTCGAGGATCGGAGGCGATATCGGAACAACTTTCATTTTCTGCAAAAGATTTTGGAGCGAGGCATGCTGACTTCCAGGTAAAAACTACCAACCCTGATAAACCCGCTCTTGCTGGCGATGATGTGCGACTAAAATTTAATCTGGAGCAGAACTATGCCGACATTAGCCCGGAGATTGCCGGTGAGGCCGCGCTTGAATTCCCATACGCGCAGTTCAAGACTTCAATACCTGAAGCGAGATGGGATCTGAACACGCAAAAAATTGTGATGACAAAAGATCCTGATGTTCCACTTGAGAACTCATATTTCTACACCACTCGGGAAGAACTGGATTCATTGAACTTCAATGCTGAAAAGGCCGAGTATGATATTCAAACCCAACAGTTGAGAGTGAGCGGTATTCCCTATATCGTAGTAGCGGATGCGCGCATCACGCCTCAGAACAACGAGATTCTGATTCTCGAGAATGCTAAGATTGGTCAGCTGAAGAATACCACCATTGTGATGGATACATTAAATGCGTATCACAGATTAACCGAGGGTGTTGTAGATATTGTTTCACGGAAAGAGTTTTCAGGATACGCGACTTACCAATATGTAAACGCGGTGAACGACACATTTGCAATCAAGATGACGGACTTTCATCTTGAGCCGATTACAGAGCAAAGCAAGTCAAAGAAACATAGTTCCGAGTTAGAGGCTACTGAGCAGACGGTGGCCAACGGGGCAGTAACTGAAAAGGAAAATATTATCCTTGCCCCTCGAATCTTCTACAAGGGAGACATGGTGATGTACGCCACTCGCCCTGCTCTTCAATTGAACGGAAGTGTAAAGCTCGACCTAAAGAAAATCAAGAACTATAACACGTGGATTCAGTACTCGCAAAGTGGTGATGAGAAGGAAGTATACATCGACTTTGACAACGCAGTAACGGAGGAAGGAAGGAAGGTGGAGGCTGGGCTTCACTTTGCAGATGATAATAGTCTCTACATCACGTTTGTGTTTGACAAAAAGAATCCAGATGATGATGATTTCTTCTTGCCGAGCGGGTCGTTGTTTTTCGATAAGGAAAGTGGCGAGTTCAAAATTGAAGACCGACTCAAAGCGACAGGAGAGAAACTTACCGGGAAGGTATTCGCCTACAATGAAGACAAGCAAGAGGTGCGTTTTGAGGGAAAAGTAAATTTCTTTGAAGAACGCGGCAAGGATTTTCGAGTAACGGCTGCTGCACTAGGTTCAGGTAATCTCGAGACTAATGACATTCGCCTGAATACATTTCTGATGCTCGACATGAACGTGCCAAGTCAGGCTTTGCAAATCATGGCACTTGATCTGCAGAATGTAATTAAGAACGAGGGAGCAGAGGAGGGGCTTGGCGATCAAACAGAACTACTCTACAAGATCGCGGACATAGTTGGAGAACGGGCGGTAAAAGACTTCGAGGAGAAATCACTTCAGGCTTACACTCCATTGATTACCATTCCGGAGCTGGGTAGGCCATTGGTTTTTTCAAACTTCAATCTCAAAAGATCAAAAGAATTCAAGGCGTTTTACAGTGAGGGAAAACTTGGTATGAGCAATGTTTTACGAAGCGACATCAATGCCGCATTTGAGGGATTTATGGAATTGAGAAAAAACGAAGACGGAAGCCCCGTCTATCACGTATTCTTCAAAGCCTCACCTGACTCCTGGTACTACTTTGGTATGGAGGACAATCGCCTGATGATGCACTCATCGAACCCCGAGTTTAACAGCACAGTTGCAAAGCGTACAAATGCGGCCAAGGCCAAGATAGGCGAGTTGGTTTTCATCCCGGGTAGTGATGAAGAAACGCTGACGTGGATTAACAACTTCCGCAGAAAGTACTACGGGTTGGAGGCTCCCTACAGTCTGGGTGCCGGCACCGGTACGGAGAAGAAAAAGAAGGAAGACGTGGAGGATGACGGTTTTTAATTTGAGCCACTCATCACAACACCGTTTTTACTCCCGTTTCACAGTGTCTACCTTTCGGCTCAATTCTTAAAAATCATGAAGCAGTTTAGTCTCATTATTGGCCTTTGTCTGGCCTTTGTCGTTTCGTTTGCCCAAAACAGTTATTTTTTTCCGCAGGGCACAGCCTTCGATCCTGCCATTCCAACTCCGGAGCAATTTTTGGGATACCCAATTGGTGATTGGCATACACGGCACGATCGGATTGTAAACTATTTCGAGGAGTTGGCTAAGGTTTCTCCGAAGGCACACTTTCAAATTATCGGCTATACGAATGAACATCGTGCTCAAGTGGTGCTGACCATTACCAGCCCGGAGAACTATGTCCGAATAGATGAAATACAGAAAGAACATGTAAGATTGACCGACCCGAGTCAAACGGTTTCTACCACTGGAATGCCGGTGATTGTTACTCTTGGCTACAATGTTCACGGTAACGAACCATCCAGCAGTGAGGCTGCGATGCTCACCGCTTATTATTTAATTGCTCGTCAGGGTGCGGAGGCTGATCAGACCTTGCGTGAAAGCGTCATTCACATTGATCCTAACTATAACCCAGATGGGAGAGACAGGCATAGCACATGGGCGAATATGCACAAAGGGTCACCGCCAGTTGCCGATCCGATGGATCGCGAACACAATGAGGGATGGCCACGCGGAAGATTTAATCACTATTGGTTTGACCTGAACAGAGATTGGCTTCCACTTGCTCATGTCGAGAGTCAAAATCGTCTTGAGTTTTTTCACAAATGGCTCCCCAATGTTTGCACTGATTTTCATGAAATGGGAACAAATGGCACCAACTTTTTTGAGCCGACAAAGCCATACGGTTCTGAGAATCCAGTTGTGCCTCGAGACAACTATGACAAACTCAATCCACTCTTCGAAAAATATTTTGTAAAGGCGCTGGATGAGATCGGTTCGTTGTACTGGGCAAAAGAAGTGTTTGACAATTCATACCCGGGGTACGGAAGTACCTATCCCGACATTCATGGTGGACTGGGACTGGTATTTGAGCAAGCGAGCTCACGCGGTCATGTGCAGCAGAGTTCTACTCGGGTTATTACCTTTCCTTTTACCATTCGAAATCATGTACGCACAGGATTGGCGACAGTCAAAGCCTCGGTAGAGAACAGAGAGTTGTTATTGAAACATCAGCAGGACTATTTCAAGTCTGCGTTGGATGAAGGAAAAAAATCTGCAATCAAAGCTTATGTATTTGGTGACAACACTGATAGGGGAAGGACCAATGCTTTTGCAGAGTTGTTGCTTAAACACAGAATTGAAACTTATGCACTAAACGCTGACCTTACTGTTGGTGGCACACGCTATGAAAAAGGCAAAGCATTCGTTGTGCCTACCGATCAGAGACAGTATCGCATGGTAAGATCCATGTTTGAAAAAGTGACCAAGTTTTATGACAGCGTGTTTTATGATGCATCATCCTGGACCATGGCTTTGGGATATGGTGTTCCTCATGAAGGACTACCTGCCTCAGTGAAATTTTCTCGCGGGGAGAAAATCAATTTTGAAAGCATAGCCCCGAAGCCAGCTCCGGTGCCAAAGTCAAATTATGCTTATGTGTTTGAATGGAACGAGTACTATGCGCCTAAAGCACTGTATCATCTGCTCGACAATGGAGTGTTTGCAAAGGCTGCTTTCAAACCATTTACAGCAGAAGTTAATGGCCAGAATAGAACTTTTGGGTACGGTACAATTGTAGTAGCAGTTGCCGATCAAAATCTATCCGCAGATGAAGTTTACACACATATCAAGGAGGCATCTCGAAAAAGTGGGATCGACATTTATGATGTAGAAACCGGGATGACAACTCAAGGCGTTTATCTCGGAAGTGGAAACATCAGAACAGTTGAGAAGCCAAAAGTAATTATGCTGATTGGCAATGGCGCATCACCAACTGAGGCGGGAGCAATTTGGCATCTTCTTGACACAAAAGTAGAAATGCCTATTACGAAAGTTGATACAGATCAATTTAGTCGTGTAAACCTATTTGACTACAACACGCTCATCTTGGTGTCAGGTACTTATGGAATGTTGGGAGATAAGGGAGTGGAGAAAATAAAAGACTGGGTGAAAGAGGGAGGCACCTTGATCCTTCAACGCTATGCAGTGAATTGGGCCATCAATAGCAAATTGATTGATGAGCAATTGGTGAAAGAAAATGGTGACCAGTCCCAACAGAGATTTGACTACGTTACAGCTGACGACCACAATGGCTCCAGAGAGATCGGTGGCTCGATGTACATGGTTGACCTCGATATTACACATCCGCTTGGTTTTGGTTACACAAGAAGGAGTTTGCCTGTGTATCGCAATCATGACGTATTTATTCAACCGAGCAAGAGTCCGTTTAACACCGTGGCAAAATATACTTCCAATCCGCTGTTGAGCGGCTATGTTCATCCAAGCAACCTCAATAAAATCAGGAACTCGGTGTCGCTGGAGGTTACGGGTGTTGGGCGAGGTCGCGCGATTCTTTTCGTGGATGATCCTAACTTCAGAGGTTATTGGTACGGAACTAATAAGTTGTTTTTCAACGCACTGTTCTTTGGGTCACACATTGCAGCTCCAAATTTCAACGGGCAATAAAGACAGCTAAGATTCAGTAGAAGAAAGAGACTCAATGAGTTTCTTTCTTTTGCGGTCTGAGCGGATTCCGTGCCAGAACATGACGGGGGTGTAGAGGAAGTACATGAAACCTGCGTACGCCCCAACGTAGGTATTGTTCCTCAACAGGAGCGTGACAATTACAGAGAGGGCAGGAATAGAGGCCATCAAAAGATTCGTTCTGAAACTCACGTTGGTGTCAAATAATTCAAGCTCGTTGAGTTCAAGTTCATCAGCTTTCTTCCTTGCGTATTGATACATCCAGGCTAGCGTCAAAAAGATGCTGGAGGCACCAACTCCGTAGATGATCATGAGATCGTCAACCTCACTCGCGCTGATCATTTCTGTCAAATCCTGAATAAATTTCTCATTGCCGGAGAACCAATACAAGATTGGCAGCGATAGCATTTTGGTAAGAAACTTCAGCGGGTAAACATAAAAGAGGACGATGAACAAGAAGATCGTGTTTAGGAAAATGATCCTGGGATTTCGAAGTCCGTATCGAAGGAAGTAGATGAAATGTTCGTGCCAAATGAGAATTATCAGTGCGATGCAAAATGCAAACGGCAATAATTCATGAGTGAATAGAATAATGTCCTCAAATTTTTCCGGAGCAGATGTGCTGATCAGCAATAAGGCAACGGCAAGTGCAAAAACAGAGTCGCTTATGGCTTCCAGGCGGCTTCCTTCTTCACCACGATATCGGAATTCTTTGTTCATCCCGATGTAGTGTCGTTTGAGACTCTCTCGAATCATGATTTGTGTTTAGTCAATCCTTACTAAACATAACAAAAAATTATCTGACCTCATTCGCCAGTTACTCAGTCGCGGGCGGCCTAACAACTGCCGGATTAAATGGTGAAGCATTCTGGTGAGCCCTGATCGCTTTTCGAGAAAGGTAGATAGCAACTGCGAGTGAAATAAAGGCGCCAAGCCAAATGCCTGGAACAAACGAGATAAAGAGAAAATAATCGTAGGCTCCATGGAAGAGTGTGGCAATGCCTAGTGCATGTAGCGCGTAGTATCCTTTCTTGTGCTCATGTTTGGCTTTGCCAAGGTAAAAGCCCATGAGTACTGCAAAAGTAGCATGAGCGGGAACCGCAGTGAACATTCTGAAGATGGCAACGCCAACACCTCCTTCAAAAGCATAAAGGACATTTTCCAATGTGGCAAAGCCCATGCTCACCATCACCGCATACACAATACCGTCAAATGGCTCGTTGAAATTTTTATTTCGGTATAGGATGCCGCGTACAAAAACGAATTTGCTGAACTCCTCCACGAGAGCCACAATAATAAAGGCGTGAACCGCCTGTTCGGATATATCACTTTCGTTGATGGTAATGAAATTGCCGATGATGGCGCTGATCACAAGCGTGATGATCACACTGCCGAAACCAAAGAAAAAACTTCGAACCAATAAACCAATGGGCTCCTTCTCGTGCTTGTCATGTAAGTAGATATAAACCATGATCGCTAAACCAGGAGCGAGTGCAATGGCAAGCAGGATGAGAGCGCCCATACGGAAAGTTAAGAATTATTCGATGGCAGCTTCTACGTCATCCATTTTCGACTCTGAATAAGCACCGGATGTTGCGAAGACAATCTTGCCATCTTTATCGAGTACGAAGAAATAAGGGATATCTCTTTTCTCAAAATCCAATTCTTCTTTATAGGTTTTGATTTCTCCTTTGTAAAAAAGAATGTAGGGAAGTAGTTGTGGATCTACTTTCTTAAGGGCCTTGCGCTTCGCAGTTCCGGTGGCGGCTGCATTCACGCCTGTAAACATGGGCACAAAATAAACATTCACGTCATAGCCAAAGCCAGCCATCAAGCCTTTCGTCTTTTGGATGAATTTATAAAACACAGGTTCAAACCAGCTATTTAATTCGTCTTCTGATTTCTTGGAGTAAGCCAACCCTAACAGCGTATATTTTCCCTTGGTATCGGTCGGAAGGTTAACTTTTTTGTCTTCAACGGTTTCTGCTTCCATAGCAGGAAACGTTTTGCCAATCACCTGGGCAAATGAGGGTACAGAACAAGCCAATAAGACAACAATTGCCTGAAGAAGTCGCATATTTTGTGTTTTGTGAATGATTAAACTATTTGATTCTTGAATATAGAAACTTTGAAGGCAACATTAATGCCAACGCAATAGGTATATTTGATATTATGTTGAAGAAAATGTTAAAATATATTCTCCTCATTGTTTTCATTGCAAATGCAGCAGTGCTAAGTGCACAAATGCCGTCCGCTGAAAGTGTTTTGAAAAAAGCTATTCAGTATCACGACCCTAAAAATCAGTGGAATTCATTCAACCATGAAATGACTTTCGTGTCTGAGCGTCCTAACGGCCCGGATAGAAATTCTGTGGTGACAATCGATAACAATCGCGGGTTCTTCAGCTTGAAAGAGAATAACAACGACATGGAAATTGTGATGGAGGATTGCAAGCAGATACCAGCTGATAAAACCTGTGATCAGGTGAAGCGCACAAGAAATTACTATCTCTATCTGTGGGGATTACCCATGAAGCTAATGGATCAAGGAACAACATTGAGTTCAGTGGTTGAGGAAGAGAAATTTAGCGACCGAGATTGTTATGTACTTCGGGTAGACTACGATCAGGATGTATGGTTCTACTACATCGACAAAAATTCAAATGCGATGATTGGCTACATGTTTTACAAAGACGAGCCTAATCAGAAAGGTGAGGTAATCTATCTTGATGGCGAAGTAAAAATTGATCAAATGAGAATCCCAAAGAGCAGGAAGTGGTACACGACACCAGACAACAAGTTTTTGGGTACGGATATTTTAACCTCATTAAAGTAGTGGATAACAAACCATTCTCAGAAACCGTGATTTTCAAAGTCATGCTGGGGGCTATCCTGGCAGGCCTTGCAATTTTCTTTATCATTTATTTCAAAGACCTGCTGAAGCCATTTGTGATGGCGATCATGGTTTGGTATCTGATCAAAGCCATTTATACTTATATCGGTCGAATCAATATTATGGGCAAGCAACTGCCACGGTGGTTAAGAGGTGCTATGTCGATGATATTAATTTTTGTTGTACTTCAGGTCACGATCAATCTCATTGTGTTAAGCCTTAGTGATATCGTTGATAATTTTTCTGACTATAAATCAACACTTAGTACCTTCCTGGAGGATATTGGTGTCACATTCGGGTTCAAGAACATCACAGAAAGCCTACTCGAACAAACCAACAAACTTGATTTGCAGGGATTTTTGGCGAGTGTAGTATCCTCTTTGTCAGCTACGATCGGCAACATCGTCATCATCATTATCTACATTGTATTCTTGTTGTTGGAAGAAGTTGCCTTCTCTAAAAAAATAGACTTGATCTTTACTGATCCCAAGCGGAGAGATCGCATCAGTAGAATTCTCAACGAGATTTTTATTTCTACCAACAAATACATCACTCTCAAAACTGGCATAAGTTTGTTGACTGGCGTGCTGAGTTATATTGTGTTGCTGCTGTTTGGAATCGACTATGCTTTCCTGTGGGCGTTCCTCATCTTCCTTTTCAACTACATACCTTACATCGGTTCACTAGTAGCCACCCTTCTTCCTGCCATTTTTGCCATTATTCAGTTTGGATCGTTGTGGTCTTTTGTGTGGGTTTTTGCAGCTATTGAGACAATTCAACTCATCGTAGGGAATTACATTGAGCCCAAGCTTATGGGCAAGTCGCTGAACTTAAGTCCACTGGTGGTGGTGGTAGCGCTTTCGTTTTGGGGCTATGTGTGGGATTTGCTGGGCATGTTTCTTTCTGTACCCATTACCTCTATCATGTTGATTACGTTGGCACAGTTTCCGGCCACGCGTGGCATCGCCATCCTCCTTACGGAGAATGGCAACATTGAAAATATCCTGGTAAAGAGAGAAGACTAATTCACCTCATTGAGTTTGTTGGTGCCACGGCCCACGGTAAATGACTTTGCGAGCTGTTCACTGCTGCCTTGTTTTCTCAGCGTTTCCACATAGTACCAATCTGCTCGTGCCTGCGCAGGTGTCAATGTTAAAATCATGTAGCCGTGGTCACGATTGTTGGTGTACTTGATGTGCGGATTGGTTTCCATCAAAGTGATTTCAGATTTTTTTACTTCCTCTGTAGGATTCCTCTCGTTGCTGTTGGCCGCTGAAATGCTTGGCGTTCCAAATTCAATGGCAAATGCACCTTGTGATGTTGTAGGATTGTAAGTGTTGGCTACGTCAGTTGCCACTTCAAATGCCCAAGAAGCATGTGTGTCTCCGGTAAGGAACAAAACATCTCTGATTCTATTGTTAATAAGGTGCTCTTTGATGAAATTTTTCTCTGCAGGATAGCCGTCCCATGAGTCAAGATTTCGTGGCATCCGTGGAAGTACCTGACTCAAGTCGATATCGGAAAAAATTACCTGGTTGCCGATAAGCTTCCAGGTCGCGCGTGATGAAGACAAACCATTTTCGAACCAGGTTAACTGTTCTTGTCCGAGCATACTTCGATCTGTGGAGTTATAAGCCGGATCACTTAAGCTGTCTACGGGTTTCGTTCTGCCAGCGAGACGTTCATCAAGCATAAATAAATCGGCTAACGGGCCGAATGAGATTTCCCGATACAACGCTTGACTTTCTCTTATCGGCAGCCACTCATAGTAAGCTTGCCTGGCAGCTTTTTTCCGAGCTTCATAGTCGCCTTCTTCTGGTTGATGATTTTGTGCGCCTTCCACGTACGAGTTGTTAGCCACTTCGTGATCATCCCAAATGGTGATGAAAGGATGTTGTTGATGAACTTTTCTTGAACCTATGTCGGTCCGGTATTGTGAGTATCGGGTTCGATAGTCTTGCAGGGTTACGATCTCGTGTTCTGGCAGGTTGAATCTTCCAATCGTTGTATCACCATATCGACCCACTGCGTATTCGTAAATGTAATCACCAAGGTGTAGCACCGCGTCAAGCACAGGTCTCCTGGACATATTTTCATAGGCGTTGAAATACCCCCATTCCCAGTTGCTGCAACTTACAACAGCAAACTGTAAAGAGTCTCTTCCGTCAATCGGTGTCGTTTTGGTTCTGCCAACAATAGATGTTCCATCAAGGGCTTTGAATCGGTAGTAGTAAACGTGATCAGGCTGAAGTCCATCGACATCCACTTTTACAGTATAATCGCGATTTGCCTTAGCGCTCAGTGTATCTGATTTATATACTGAAGTAAACTGTGGTGTTTCCGCAATTTCCCACATCACGGGAATAGTGGGCATCATCTTTTCAGGCGTCACACGGGTCCAGATGATTACCCTGTCAGGAAGCGGATCTCCTGAAGCCACTCCATGATAAAACGGTTTTAGCGATGCATCATATAGTGATGAAACCGGATCAACATACACATCCGGAATTGATTCCTGATTGGAGGAGCATGATAGGAGTGCGAAGACGCATGTGATGATTGACAGATTGGCGATATATAGCTTGCTCATTTGTTTTTTTGTTTCAAGGTAGAGTAATGGGTGATAATGTTGCTGAGATTGTACTTGATTAAAACATTAAGATTGGCCTGTTTCAGGAGTGTCAACTTTAAGAAACTATGACTTAAAGCTTGTAAATTGAGGCCTCTAAAGCAACGGAAATTTTCTATCGACAACGGACGATTCATGAAACAGTACTTTTTAAAACTTTATCAGTATAATCAATGGGCCAACAAGAGAGTGATGGATTGTCTTGTTCGGCAAAAGGTAGACGATGAAAAAATACTGGTTCTTATGAGTCATGTTGTTTCGGCATTGTTTATTTGGTTGTGCAGGATTACCGGGGAGTCACCTGAGCCATATCCTTTGTGGAAGCAATATTCATTGGAGGAGTTGGCGCGAATGAGTGACGAGATCACGCAGCGCTGGATTAAATTCGTAGAAAGTGAAGAAAGTTTTGATCGTGTTTTGGTGTACCACAATTATGTTGGAGATCCATACGAGAATAACGTTGAGCAAATTATGATTCACCTGGTTAATCATTCATCGTATCATCGCGGCCAGGTGGCATTACTACTTCGTGAAAAAGGCTTTGAACCCATAAATACCGATTTTATTACCTACGACCGGGTGATCACCGGCCAATGGAAGGACTAAACCATTTACTGTTGTTGATTGTTTATCAATAATCTAAACCCTCTTTGTCATGAAAAAAATTTACATGATTTCTTTTTTGCTGGTGTTAGCACTGGCAAGCTATGGCCAGGGTGACATTACTATATGTCATACTCCGGCAACAGAAAAATTTGCGCTCTTCGCTTCGAATGAAGATTTCAACAGTGAACATCAAATGCCCAGGGCTTACGTGCATGTTAGTCAAGCAGGGGGGAAGATGATCACGTTCGATTGTCCGGATGGTATGAAGGCCAACGCCTACGTGGTTACATCTGGTTCAAAAACCAACAATTGGATTTTCGTTTTCCAGGAATGGTGGGGATTGAATGACAACATCAAAAAGTGGGCTGACGATTTATACAAGGAAGTCGGCAACGTGAATGTGATAGCGCTGGATATGTATGATGGTAAGTTGGCTACCGACCGAGAAAATGCCGGGAAGTATATGCAGGCTTTCAAGCAAGAGCGTGGGGATGCAATTGTAAAAGGAGCTTTGAGTTATGTGGGCGGCAAGGCAAAGGTTGGAACCGTGGGCTGGTGCTTTGGCGGTGGTCAATCGTTACAGGCTGCTCTGAATGCTGGCGAGCAAACAGTAGCATGTGTGATGTATTATGGAATGCCAGAGGAAGACGTGAGCCGGCTGAAGAACTTGAATAGCGATGTGCTCAATATTTGGGCAACAAAGGATCAGTGGATCAACAAAGAGGTGATGGACAAGTTCGAAAAGAACATGTCTGAAGCTGGGAAGAAATTGACAATCGAATCATACGATGCTGATCACGGATTTGCCAACCCCAGTAATGCGATCTACAATGAGAAAGCTTACATGGATGCTAAGGCGAAGACAATAGAATATTTCAAGTCGAAATTTTGACGAACTAAAAACGGCCATAGGAGGAGAGAACCTATGGCTGTTTTTTACAACAATGTGAGCATGTGTCTGATCACATCTGTAGTTGTTACAATTCCCACCAGTTCAGTTTTATTATCATCGGCAACGACCGGTAGCGCGTGAAACTCTGATGAGGCAAAAACCTCAGCTACTTTTTTTATGGCGTCAGACTGTTTTACCACTTTGGGTTTGTGTGTCATCACCTGAGAAATAGACAGCATCTCGAATACAGCATCATCGGCATCTTCTTGCTCATCGTACATACCGCTAAAAGTCAACCGATTGATATCTGTCCTGCTGATGATCCCCATCAGCGATTTATCTTTGATCACAGGCACGTGACGGATTTTATGCTTATTCAAAAGGCTCCGCACTTCTTTGAGACTATCATCAATGTTTACACTAAAAACATGTGATGTCATTATTTGGCTTACGTCATCTTTCTTCATAACCATGATCGTTTGATCCAAGATAGTTGCGAAGAGGAGGACAGGAATATGACTCTCGTCAGGTCATGTTCAGATTTTGATCACTGTTCCCAAACTACCGAACCTTCCTGGTGGTACCACTTGGGATAATTTGGTAAATGGATTTTTTCGATTTCGTTACGTTTCAATTTCATGGACGGGGTCATCATCCCATTTTCTATCGTCCAGTCACTTTTCATGATAACGGCTGTGGCCAACTGCTCATGCGACTCCAGATGTTTGTTGATTTCTTTCATCGTAGTTTCAACACTGTGAATAATCTCATCACGACCTTTTTGACGGGCTCCTGCTGTGAGTACCGTCAGCGCGATGGGTTGGGGCACTCCCATTCCAACTACGCACACCTGCTCAATGTCTGCATTCTGGGTCATCTTCAATTCAATAGGGGCTGGCGATATGTATTTTCCTTTGTCAGTTTTGAACTGATCTTTCACGCGCCCGATAATTGTCAGGTATCCTTCTGAATCAATTTCACCTGTGTCACCAGTTTTCAAAAAACCTTCTTCATCAAACATGGCGGCCGTCATTTCGGGTTCTCTATAGTAGCCTTTCATTAGACAGGGACTCTTCACCCTAAGTTCACCATCTTCTGCAAGCTTCACCTGTAAACCCTCCATCGGCTGACCAACAGTTCCAAATTTGTTTGCCCCGGGCCTGTTGAAATGGGCATAAACACAATCCTCCGTCATGCCGAGTACTTGATAGATGGTTATCCCTAATCGATCATACCATTCCAAAATACTTTTACTTAGAGGCGCTGCTCCCGATAGAAACAGTTCGGACTTATCCAGCCCAAGTTTCTTTTGAATCGTCTTCTTCACCAATGAACTGATGACAGGAATAGATAATAACCTGTCAAGTTTTTTCTGCGGCATCTTTTCCAGAATCTTTTCCTGAAACTTCGCCCATATCCTGGGCACTGCTATGAAGTAATTGGGACGCGTATCAGCAAGGTTTTTGGCAAAGGAGTCGAGCGATTCAGGAAAACTATATTGAGCACCGAGGTACAGTCCCTCAAATTCAACACCTAATCTTTCCGCAATATGACAAAGCGGAAGATACGACATCACCCGCGGCCTTTTCGGAAATGAAACCACCTTATGCGCTATTTTCACAGTGGTATCAAAAGAACCCATCGAGTGCATCACACCCTTTGGTCGTCCTGTTGTGCCTGACGTGTAAATAATTGTTAAAAGATCATCAGGCCTGAACGTGGCTACATTCTTAATAGGGGTTTGCATTTTCAGCAGGTCTTCCCATATCGCCCCTTCCTCAACACCATAGGTTGATATACTGATCTTATGAAGCGAATCGGGGATGCCCGGCTTTTGGGAGGCGTAATTGTCCAGTTTACCAATGAACACAACCCTTGACTCACTATGCTCTAGTACTTCTTGGATGCTTTCTGCTGAAAGTGTTGCATACACAGGTACGGAAACATGTCCGGCCATCATTATTGCGATGTCGGCCATGATCCACTCAGTACAATTTTTTGAAAGAATGGCGATGTGACTTTGAGCTGGCAACTTTAGCGACTCAATATGTCCCGCTATCTTCCTGACTTCTTCACCCGCCTCTCTCCACGTCCTCGTTTTCCAGGTATTGCCAAAGGGCTGACGAAAGGCAATGTCATTGGGTGCAGTCTTTTCCCAATGTAAAAAGTATTCGAGAGGTCCGTTCATAAGGGATTTATTTAAGGTGAGCCGAGGCGCTTCTGGTACGCCATTCTGCTGTTGATAAAAATACAATTTTTATACTAATGTTAACGGCCGTTGATTAAGTTGCTGCCATGTCTAAAAACGCCAAAAAATTATTTTTACTTGACGCTTACGCTCTGATTTACAGAGCTCACTTTGCTTTCACCAAAAATCCCCGCATCAATTCAAAAGGACGCAACACATCGGTGCCGTTTGGATTCACCAATACCTTGATGGAGGTTTTGCAAAAGCAAAAACCATCACATATCGCGGTGGCGTTTGATACAGCAGCTCCAACTTTTCGGGATGAGATATTTAAAGAGTACAAAGCGACCAGACAAGAAACACCTGAAGACATCCGATACGGCATTCCGATAGTAAAGGAGATCATTAAGGGATTTAACATCCCAATTCTTGAAATGGATGGATATGAGGCTGACGATATTATTGGTACGCTGGCATCTCAGGCAGAGAAAAAAGATTTCGAGGTGTACATGATGACGCCTGACAAAGACTTTGGGCAGCTCGTACGCGACAATGTGTTTTTGTATAAGCCAGCCTATATGGGCAATGCTGTTGACGTGATGGGGGTAAAAGAAGTTTGTGAAAAATGGGACATCGACAACGTATCGCAGGTGATTGACATGCTTGGACTACAGGGTGACACCTCTGATAATATTCCTGGAATCCCGGGTATTGGCCCGAAAACCGCAGCAACACTCCTAAAAACCTACGGCACCGTTGAGAATATTGTAAAAAATGCTCACGAACTGAAAGGAAAACAGAAAGAAAGAGTTGAGGAGTTTGGTGAGCAAGCCATCCTGTCAAAGAAACTGGCGACCATCGTCAAGGATGTTCCTATTGAGTTTGATGAAGAGAAGCTGAAATACACAGCACCGAATGAGACGGCCCTAAGACCAATTTTTGAAGAGCTCGAATTCCGGGCGATCATGAACCGTGCATTTGCCGGTTTGACAGAGACCGAAAGCGCAGCGCCAGAATCTCTGAAAGGCGGTCAGTTATCCATGTTTGGTGGTGGTGGTGCGGCAGTAAAAGAAAAGTCAGCGAAGCCCGGCAAGTCAAAATATCATATTGTTCAATCTGAGGAAGAAAGGTCTACGTTGATCGCCAAGCTGCTCGAGCAAACCGACATAGCTGTGGAAACATCCACTGACGAACAACTTCACTTCGACTTTACGTTAAAAGGCATCACATTTTCATTTGGCAATGAGACTCACTATGTAGAAGTGGCAGAAGAACAACAGGCCAGTGCGATTGTAAAAGAATTCGCTAAGGTGCTTGAAGAAGAACGAATCAATAAAAGCGGACATAACATCAAGCTCACCATTCTGGCGCTGAAAAAGTATGGAGTGGAGCTCAAGGGCCAGCTTTTTGATACACTTTTGGCGCACTACCTGATTGAAGCGGAGTCATCGCACGAGATGGATATTCTTGCCAATCAGTACCTGGATTATCAGATCGTAAACAGCGAAGATGAGAAAGATAATGTGTGCGAGCGGGTGGCTTTGGTGCTTCCGTTGAAGGCAGCGCTTAAAAAGGAGCTTGAAACCAAAGGTCATTCTAAACTGATGAGTGATATCGAAATGCCTTTAGTTGAAGTGCTTGCATCAATGGAGGCAGAAGGAGTAAAAGTGAATCTTGACACGCTGGAATGGATGTCGAAGGGACTGCAGAAAGACAGTGAGCAAGTGCAGCGCGAAATTTTTAAACTGGCGGGTACGGAATTCAATATTGCTTCACCAAAACAAGTTGGAGAAATACTTTTTGAAAGACTGAAACTCGTAGACAAGCCAAAGAAAACTCGTACCGGACAGTATGCCACTGGTGAAGATGTGCTGCTGAAATTGGCAAGCGATCACGAGATCGTTCAAAAGATGTTGGAGTTCAGGGAGTATGAAAAGCTAAGGTCCACTTATGTGGATGCTTTGCCAAGAATGATCAGTCAGGCTGATGGAAGAATTCACACTGACTACCGACAAGCAGTAGCAGCTACCGGCAGATTGAGCTCAATGAACCCAAATCTGCAGAACATTCCGGTAAGGACGGAGAAAGGGAGACAGATCAGAAGTGCGTTTGTGCCGCGTGATAAGGACTATCTTTTCATGTCGGCTGACTATTCGCAAATCGAGTTGAGGATCGCAGCCTCCTTTGCCAAGGATGAGATAATGATTGAGGCGTTTCGCGAAGGAAGAGATATTCATGCAACTACGGCAGCGCGCGTTTTCAATGTGCCGTTGGACAAAGTAACACCAGACATGAGACGAAAGGCCAAAGAGGTGAACTTTGGAATTCTTTATGGAAGTACCGCTTTTGGGTTGGCTCAGAATCTCAACGTCTCTCGCACAGAGGCGTCTGAAATCATCGAGGCCTACTTTAAGGAATTCTCCTCAATCAAAAGATACATGGATGACTCTATCAACCTGGCTCGTGAGAAAGAATACGTAGAAACTATTCTTGGCAGACGCAGGTACTTAAGGGACATCAACTCAAGAAACATTTCCACTAGAGGTTTTGCTGAACGAAATGCAATCAATGCTCCGATTCAGGGAAGTGCGGCTGATATTATCAAGATCGCGATGGTGCACATTCAAAGTTGGCTGAAGAGAGAAAAGCTTAAAACCAAAATGATACTACAAGTGCATGATGAATTGATTTTTGATTTGCATCGTGATGAGGAAAATGTGGTGAAGCCAAAAGTAGCCGAACTGATGAAGACGGCTGTACTCCTTGATGTGCCGATGGAAGTTGAAGTAGGTGTGGGAGAAAACTGGCTGGAGGCGCACTAATTCTCTTTTCTTTTCAATAATTCGAATTTGAACTCAGTGATTTAACAACCAATGACTTGGTTTTAAAAAGGCTTAGTATTTAATTCGATATGTTTTTGAATGCATAATGGCCGGAAAGACTGACATCAGATTTAGTTTCAGAATATTCGTTGGGGGGAAACGCTACATGGGCCCCGGACGCGTGCAGCTAATGGAAGGGATCATAGAGCATGGCTCTATTGCCAAGGCCGCTCAAGATATGAACATGTCTTACCGCAAGGCCTGGCAAATGGTGAAAGACATGAATGCAATCGCGAAGAAGCCTTTGGTTGAGAAGCAGCTCGGTGGGAAGTCAGGAGGAGGAGCATTTGTTACCGATGCAGGCAAGGAAATTATGCGGCAGTACTATTCTATCCAAAAGCAGGCAGCATCTCTTTTTGAAAGGGCAGGGGATAAACTAAAGCTCTAAAATTTTTTGAACAGCATTATGTTTTTAAGAACATATCGAATAATAATAATGGGGATTGTAATGATGCCACTGGTTACACACGCGCAGAAGACAGTCCGACATTCCGATCAGCAGTGGGTTCAATATTACAATCAGTTGAAACTCAACACGCGCTGGACATTAATGACTGACGGTGGGTTTCGGTGGGCTGATGGGTTTTCAACGAAGGTGCTTTTTATCGCGAGGGTAGGTATGGCTTATAGCATCAATTCACATCTCCGGGTCGCAGCAGGATTGGCGTCTACGGGTGCTTACTCATCTTCACTCAGCAAGCTGGAGTACAGACCTTATCAGGAGCTATTAGCTTCTTATAAGTGCAATAAGGTGACTCTCCAACACCGGTTTCGGGTGGAGGAACGATACTTCAAAAATGTTGTGGATGGCGATCTACAGTCGGGTCACAATTTTAATTTTCGCCTCCGTTATCAAATATCTGCCAACATTCCATTGGTTAAACTCTCATCCCGGAATCCGGATAAAGTCCTTTCACTAGGAATCGGTGATGAAATTTTTATCAATGCCGGCCGTGAGGTCGTCAACAATATTCTCGACAAGAACAGAATTATCATTGGACCTGCAGTTCAGTTCAACAAACAGTTGACCGTTGCGTTGTCATATACACATCAGTATTCACAGCTGGCCACAGCTGGGTCATATGCTCATGACGACATTATGTGGCTTACGATCCGTCATCACTTGATCCTATCTAAACATCAATCTTAAACTAGTATGAACAATCAAACTAAGTTGCGATTTGACAAACAGGAGTTTTCAGGAGCTTTTGGTGATATTGGAACTGACCTGCCCCTTATTCTGGCAATGATTTTAGCGGCAGACCTCTATGTGGCCGGAGCGCTGATCATGTTTGGGGTGATGCAAATTGCAACTGGCATTATTTACCGGATGCCGATGCCAGCTCAACCTCTTAAGGCTATGGCTACACTAGTGATTGCGCAGAAAATCGGTGGCGATGTTTTATTAGGTGCCGGCTTGGCCATTGGTGTGGTGATGTTGATTCTTTCCTTGACAGGCTTGCTGAACAAAATTGCAACATGGATACCCAAAGCTGTTGTAAGAGGTTTGCAATTGGGCTTGGGTATCAGCCTCTGTTCACTCGCGTTCAAAAATTACATTTCTGCAGATTCGACAGCAGGTTATATACTAGCGGGTGCAGCCTTTATCTTAGTGCTTTTCTTTCTGGACAATAGAAAATACCCGGCTTCACTTTTAGTCATAGGACTTGGGATTGTGTACGCTATTATTTTTAAGATTGATCCTGTAGTTGTATCTCACTCCTTGGGCTTTACGCTCCCAGGTTTTGGCGTGCCGAGTTTGGACGACATCACTCGAGGGTTTGTGCTGCTAGCGTTGCCGCAAATTCCGCTGTCCCTGGGAAATTCGATTATTGCTACGCAACAAGTTGCCAAAGACTTGTTTCCCGGTCGGCCTGAGATTTCGATTAAGAAGATTGGAATAACCTACTCCATTATGAATTTGATTAACCCCTTTTTCGGAGGGATTCCAACATGTCATGGTTCTGGAGGGATGGTAGGACATTACACATTTGGTGGAAGAACCGGTGGATCGGTCGTTATTTACGGGACGGTGTACCTTTTTCTTGGCCTTTTTTTCGCGGGCGGTTTTCATCACCTCGTCCAGGTGTTCCCTTTACCAATTCTTGGAGTCATTCTTTTTTTTGAGGGAATAAGCCTTAGCTCATTGGTCCGGGATATGACAGACAACAGAAAGAATTTTGTTGTAGCGTTGGTGGTAGGGGTGATTGCGTTTGGATTGCCTTATGGATTTGTTATCTCAATGGTCGTAGGTTGCCTGATTCACTACTTACCAATTCACTTGTCGTCAATTACTGAGATAGGCGGAGGCACTAGCCGTTAACGCCAGCTTTCCTCTTTTCTCTCTTCACCACCTTCGGTCCGTACC
Source organism: Cyclobacteriaceae bacterium (assembly GCA_050185175.1). Taxonomy (GTDB): domain Bacteria; phylum Bacteroidota; class Bacteroidia; order Cytophagales; family Cyclobacteriaceae; genus ELB16-189. Next base: position 114,423 of record JBFWZR010000001.1, on the reverse strand, counting down.
ACAGCCACGCACCGCTAAGCGAAAGGATAAACAGGCTCAATCCAATGATATTTGTGTAGGTCAATTTGAAAAGATCGCCAATGATTGAGCCATCGTGAACGTGTTCAATCCAGTCTGAGTGTCGTCTCATTACTGAGAGCGCTTTGCCCGTACCACCATCAACCTGCACTTCCCAATATCCATTCTTGAATAAAACTTTTACAATTCCTTTTGATGGCCGAACATCAAGCTTATCCACCTCATTAGGTTCACCAACAACGGAGTCAAGAGCGTGGATTGCGCTGTTGACAATATCATCAACGCTTACCCAATCCGCTAATTCTACTTTTGATCCCTTGTGTTCAGGGGGCTGAAGTAAGTCGACATCCTTTTTCCACCCAAGCAAAATACCTGTGGTCGCACTGATGAGCATGAAGAGCGCTACCGAGATACCTATCCAGCGGTGCCATGTTCTGAATTGCCGAAGTGAGTCAACGAGTCTTTTATAGGTCATATCAAAAAGTAGGGCAGGGTGCTTTGCACTCTGCCCTGAGGATTTAGAATCTAGCGGTTAATGATAAAATAAAATTTCTGCCTGGTGCGGAAATGCCGGAACTGTAAGGCCTATATCGTTGATCGGTAATATTTTCCATACCTCCGGAGAGCGTGAACGAACCATTTAATTGGTAGCTACCTTTTAAATTGAGCGTGTACCAGGAAGGAGCATAGTTGTTGCCATCCTTATCTTTCGCATAGATTTCATCTTTGCTTTGCTCTTCCTGAGGCAGATCTTCAAATTTTCTTTCACCCTGATAGTTAGTATAGAATGTGAGACTGAAACGATCACTTAGAAAGCCAAGACGAGTAACCCCGAAGAATGGAGCCGCGTGCCGTGATGAACTGGTTGTTCCATCATCTAATTCTTCTTCTCCATCCTGATAGTTGAGGTCGGTGCTGAAAGCAAATCCTCCAGGAAGCTTCACCTCCAGTCCTGCTTGAACACCCTTAACGTTTGCCACCGCAGCATTTTGAATAGCCTGCACCTGACTAAGTTGCCCATCATACATGATCATCTCCTGACCATTCAGTGAAAAATCCCTGCGCACTAGTGCGTTTTGCAAATTTGTATAGTAACCAGTTACATCCAGCTTTACGCGATCTCCAAATACCTTGACGAATCCAAGGTCAAAGTTATGCGCGTATTCTGCTTTTAAGTTGGGATTGGGAATGGTGACTGCACCTGGTTCAGAATCGAATACTTTTCCCAAGTCGTCAATGTTGGGTGAACGAAAAGCGGTGCTGTAGTTTGCTGACAAAGTCCAGCTATCAGACCTGTGAAACACACCACCGATGCTTCCGGTAATCGCGCTATTATTTAAGCTTGCGGTAGCGAAAGGGAAAGGATAGAAACTCAGATTGTTGTTGAAGTCTGCATCAATCTTGTACTGGTTGTATCGCAACCCTGCTTGCAGTGTGAAATTATCAGAGACTCTAAACTCGTCATTTAGGTAAGCCGCTAATGAACTCCAGTTGGATCGTGGGTAGCGCGATGGACCTGCGGCATCCTGACCAGTGGTGATGTCGGTGAGCATTCCGGTTGAATTAACATCGTTGTAAACATATTCAAGACCGTAAAACAAACGATGATTTCCTCGCATACTTTTTACGAAATCTAAATTTATGGAATACGCTTCCACCTCTTCTGTTTGCGTGTTTCGTTCGTCACTATTGAGTGATCGATCAACACGGCTTTCGACAAATGACTGCTGAGCTAGTCGAATACTCAGTTGGTCGTAAACAGAGTTGCTGTCTGTATGACTTATGTTGAGATTGTTCATCATCCACTTTTGCGGTCCATAATCCCACTCTGCATAGCGAGCAGTTCCGTTCCTCACCCTGTTGTGTCGGTCATAACGGCCGTAAGGTGATGTTTCAGAGTAATGGAATCCGTATTGGAAATCCCACGCTTCGTTGGGCTTGAATCTTACCTTTTGCATCAGGTTCATTTGTGAATAGGCTGAGGGGATTTGCAATAGCGGATCATCCTGGGTGATCACCCGATCAACGCTATCCTGACGTTGAACGTAATAGGGCTTCAAATAATCCTCGGGCCCATGACTTCCTTGTTTTAGGTGATCATAATCCCATGAACTGATACTCGTGACAAGAGCCCATTTTTTCCAGCCTAAATTCACATCGAAATGACCTGTGTTCTCCTTATTCGCGGAGGAATAACGGGCAGAAAACTTGCCATTTATATTTGGCTCATCGCCAGATGAAAATTGGGGAGTAAGCGTTTGAAAACTCATCACACCTCCAATGGCATCACTTCCGTAAATAACTGAGCCGGGGCCAAAAAATACCTCTGTACTCTCAGTTGCAAATGGATCGAGGTTGATCACGTTTTGGATGTTGCCTGCTCTGAAGATAGCTGTATTCATTCTCACACCATCAACAGTATATAGTAGACGATTGGTTGCAAAACCTCTTATCATCGGGCTTCCTCCTCCTTGTTGGCTTTTTTGTATGTAGACCTTACCTGAAATGCCAAGTAGGTCCGCAGCAGTCTGAGGGTTTTGGAGAGATACTTCACGCGGTGAAATGGTGATGATCTTGGACGGTACATTGCTTGACGTTTGCCTCCAACGTGTGGCAGACACTACTACCTCGTCAAGCACAAATTGTTTTGTGGTGTCATTGCTCTCCTGCGCCCAAACCGATTGTAGGGCAAGCAGGAATAGCAAAGACGCAATAATTCTTTGCATAAAAACCTGATAAAAAATTTGAAAAATGATTCACCCACCTGGATAGGTTGGGCTGGCTGAATTAAAAAATTAGGCCTGTGGTGGGGGAGACTCTATCGGCAATTTTTCGCTTTGAAGCTTTTCAGAAGAGAGCCAGGGTCGCTCCTTTGAAGTCAAAGTGAAACTAACCGGTAGTGAACATTGAGTGATGAAATCAAGATCAAAAAATGTTGTTAGTTCAGTTGGCACTTTCTGGGTGTCTTTTGTAGCGGTACTTACTACCTCTTCGAGTAGCGCAAGCAGATTGTCCTCCGCTTCGTCATGTTTGGCATACAGGATTACCATTCCTTTTTCAAACCTTGGAGAAGCGTGATCGTACATACGACCGTTGATTTTTATTTCGTGCTCGTTTACTCTTACGCTCTCGTAGTCGTCAATGGTAAGTTCAAACACTTGCATTTCTTCAGGTGAAAGGAGAGCTATACTCTCACGCATCTCACTGCGGATTTGTCCGAGGCGAACCACAAAGTAAACATAGAAGCCAATCAGGTGGACCAGAATGGCGGCCAGCAGCAATATGGAGGTGCTTCTTTTCAAACCAACCCAAATTTAGACAAAACTCGAATGAGCAACTAAAGAATTACAAGAGTGGAGTTAATACCACCTGACGATTTCAGATTCGCCAGGTGGTGTAAAGGTTATTTTCTTAGGCCCGGAACGTTGGTTGGTGTTGACTGTTCATTCCCAAAGGATGGTGCTTTGCGGGTTCTTGGATAAACTTCGTCCAGTGTATTTCCATCGTATAACCTGCCGTTTTTCATCACTTGATACACAGTGTTTGAGTTGCGAATGTTGTCCAGTGGGTTTTTATCCAGAATGACCAAATCTGCAAGCTTTCCCGCTTCGATACTGCCCAGGTCCTTGTCAAGACCGATAGCGGTTGCGCCAAGTATTGTAGCTACACGTAGTGCATTGTGATTGGTCATGCCACCAGACGCGATATTCCATAGTTCCCAGTGATACCCCAAGCCTTGTAACTGTCCGTGAGATCCTACTCCGGCAAGTCCACCAGCGGTGACCAAATCATTTACAAACCTGGCGTGGTCTTTAAATACATGTTCCTCTTCCATAAACCATCCTGGTCTCCTCCTTGATTTCTGATCCAATTCACTTTTCGCGGTAAAGTGATTGAGCTTGGGATCGCCATTTACATTTTCGGTAGCATAGTAATAGTTCTCAGCCCACGGACCACCATAGGCAACGAGCAGTGTTGGGGTGTACGTCATTTTTGCATTTGCTACTCCAGTAATTACATCTTTATAGAGAGGATAAATTGGAATGGAGTGTTCATGGCCCGAATACCCATCTATCAGGTTCGTCATGTTCAGCTTATAGTCTAGTCCTCCCTCCGTTGTCGGCATCAGCTCCTGCTCGCGCGAGGCTTTGATAATCCATTGCCTGTGCTGTCGATTGCCAGTCAGGTACATCTTGATGGTTTTTGTATTGAAGTATTCGGAGTATTGCTTCAAGATGTCTTTGGTCTGCTCATAACTTTTGAGGTTGTACATCCAGTAGCCGACCCCAGGCCCTGTAGAGTAAATTCTCGGCCCGATGATTTCTCCGGTCTCAACCATATCACTGTAAGTGAGCACGTCTGTCGTTGCCGTTTGCGGATCGCGTGTAGTTGTGACACCATATGCCAGATTCGCTGCGTACATCCATACTTGCGATTTGTGAATTCCCCAGTTCGGCCACATGTGTGAGTGTGTATCCACAAAACCTGGTGTGATTGTTTTGCCACTCATGTCGAGCCTCTTCACAGAGGCATCCGTGGAGATTGATCCCGCGGCCCCCACTTGCTTGATGCGTGCATTTTCGATGAGAATGTCACCACGCTCAATTACCTCATTGCCTTTCATTGTGACAATACGTGCATTTTGCAGAAGAATTTTTCCGGACGGAATATCTTTTTCGACTTTAACTTTTATTCTTAGCTCAGCTGGCTTGTATGAGTCATCTTTCTTTTCCTTATCACCATTTCCCTCTTCTTTCTTTTCGCCTTCAGCTTTTTTCTCTTCTGCTTTTTTTCTTTTTATCTCTATCTCTTTCGCCTTTGCTGAATCGAGGTCATAAGTAAACAGTGCGTTCCCCAAAGTGTAGTAAACAATTTTTCCGGTCGAGCCCCAGCTTGCAAACTCACCGCCTATTGTTGTTAGTTTTCTCGATGGGAATTGAGCTTTGTCAGCTTCTGCTACCGAAATCTTTGGAGTGTCGCCACCTGTCATAGGAATGGTCACCACATAAACATCGTTGTTGATTTTGGCAAGCGCCATATCGCCATCAGGAGCCATTTTTACCACGGCTGCGTTAGATGGTTCTTTTTTAGGCTCTCTATCGGTCTCTCTGAGCATGCAACTGGTTTCTTCCAGAATCGCCCCATAGGTTGTGATCCCCGTCACTTTTACGTGTTTCTTTTCATCAGTACCATCCCAGCGAACGGAGATCAATCCGTCTTTATCACTGTATAAATAAACCCGGTCGTATGATTTAACGAAGTGTGGACTGCTTCTCCCATTTGCATTGGCAATCAGATTTGTGATTCCTCCATCACCTGAGATCCACATGATTTTGTCTTGGCCGTTGATGAAGAAGGGGTCACCATTGTCTTTGAAGACCTGTGCCGATCCTCTCATAAATGCAATTCGATTTCCGGTGTATGACCATGCGGGATCAGTATAGAAGCCTGCCTCATTAGTCAGCCTCACTGGCTTTGATGTTTTTGCTTTGAAGTTGATTTTATAAATATGTCCTGCACTCTCACCCTCCCAACTTACCCATGCCAGCTGATTGCCATCCGGGCTCCAGGTCGGTTGCGCTTCAGTGAAGTCAAAAGTAGAAACTCTATTTGGCGTGCCATTTGGCAACGTCATAGTGTAGAGTCTGTTCAAAGCCGTGAATGCAATCTGTTTTCCGTCTGGAGATATAGCCGCATCTCTTATCTGCGTCACTATCATTTCTTTTTCATCAGAGATGGGATACTTGAAATCGACTGCAGGACCTAAGAGGAGCTCGGAATCAACTTCGAAAGGAATATTGATGGCATCACCACCTGCAACAGGAATTCGGTAAAATTTTCCACCATACGACACCACCAGTTCTTTGCTGTCAGGAGTGAATGACATCGCTGGCAATACACCCATAGTCGCCATCGACTCTTGCTCATCGTGCTGCACAGGATATGCCAGCCATTTTTCATCCCCACTTTTCAGGTCTCTCAACAGCAGACCAGTCTCATCATTGTGCCGACTGCCATACACAAGCCACTTACCATCCGGAGAAAGTGTAGGTGTAAAAGCTGACCCATAACGCTGCGTCTTTGTTTCAGTTTCTCCGGTTTCGCGATCATAAACGGCAAGCTGATATTGCGGAAACTGCGCATTGTAGTTCCAGGCGCTGGTCCTTCTTGAGTGCCAAATGTATCGACCCTCCGGTCCGAAAGCAGCTTCAACCATTTTCAGGTTTTCAGGTTTGTCCACCAGTTGTGAGCCACTACCACCTTCATGATGAAACAACCATAGCTTAAGATTTCTCGTGCCTCGTGACGCCACTATATAATCACCATCAGGGGTCCATTCCGCTGATTGATAGTGATCCGTATCTCCTTTTGTTACCTGAAGCGAATCCTTCTTATCGAGCGCAAACCACCATACATTTTCGCCACCGCTACGATCTGAAATAAATAACAATTTCTTACCGTCTGGACTAAACTTAGGATGAGAGTCGAAGGCCATACCGGAGGTGAACTGTGTGGCTTTGCCACCACCGAAAGGCATCGTGTAGATGTCTCCGAGAAAATCGAACGCAATCGTCTTTCCATCGGGACTTACATCGAGAGACATCCATGTCCCCTCATTCGTTTTGATGGGGACCTTTCTCCCAACCTCGAGTGGTAAGTCTTTCTTTTTTTCTTTTTGGGTTGAGTCCTTTTTTGATTGCTCTTTTTCTTGAGCTGAGGCCCAGCTGCAGAACGATATGGCAATCACGAAGAAGAGTAGATGTCTCATCATGTGTTTTAATTTTGTGCGTTGAATATAGGTGTTCCCTTGTAAAGTAAATAGCTAATTTGATTGGCCAAATTGATTTAAACGTGTTGCGATGAAAAAAGTATCAGTGATTTGTATTCTATTTCTTTATGCCATCACTTCCCTGGGCCAGATCCTAAAAGTAGACAAAGGCAGCCTGCTGCTGGATTCATCAAGGATCACCATTGGGAATCTTGGGCTCAATTTCAATGTTCACAATCGAAGTGCTACTGCTGAGGAGGAGATTACTTTCGTTGGATTAACGGCTACCAGCGATATCGTTTATCTGAGTGAAAAACATGCATACATATCGATCAACAACATCCACTACAACAAAGCTACCGGTGGTCCGCTTAGTAGTAATGGATATTCACACTTGCGAGCTAATTTTTTAAGAAAGCGAAAATTCAGTTACGAAACATTCCTTCAGATACAATATGACGATGGCAGAAATATGCCATTTCGGTTTCTAATAGGTGGCGGATTACGGCTGCGGCTTTTAGAATCTGCCAGGACCAACCTCCATATGGGGGTTGGAGTCATGCATGAAACGGAGAGGTGGAAGTCTTTTGTTGATGGTGACCCTGTTATAGAGAAGAGTATCATTAAAACTTCTGACTATATAGGGATTACAACTAAGCTGAGCGAACAGGTCAACTTCCACTTGATTGCCTACTACCAAGGTGGCATGGATATGCAGGACGATGTTTTTAGAAATCGAATCAGTGGCGATTTTCAATTTCAAATAATGGTTACTGATCGGCTGTCTATTACAACGTCCCTCACGTGTCAATACGAGGACAAGCCAATCATCCCAATAAAAAGAACTGTTTACTCCCTGACCAATGGCCTGCTTTGGAAATTCTAGATCAGACTTTGTTTTCTTGTGTTGGGCAGCAGTTTTTTGTCAAGGAGTTGAAAGAGAACTACGAGTGCCAATCCGAAAAACACCAGGCCTCCATAGTTTTTCAGGAAGGTGAAAGCACCTGAGTCGAATTTGAATCCTGTCAGCACAATACATACAAACGTTGCAATCCCAAAGGTCACAATGCCTGCAATCAACCACAGCACATCTCTCCTTGTTTCTCGTTTTGCTTCTAAAGCGGCAATTTTTTGAATTACGTTTTGTGCAAATGATGAAGGTAGGGAGAACGAAGGCTCTTTTGATAAAGCGTCAAATATTTTGATGTAGGCTTTGCTATCAGGATTGCTTCCCTTGAGCTCTCCAGCTTCAGCTAACCTTTGAAGTTCCTCGTCTTGATTTTTCATAGCACTTCTTCTTTACCAAGATACTTTACAATTTTTTCTTTCAACAAGTTTCTTCCTCGAAAAAGATAGTTCTTTACAGTTCCCTCCGGCATTTTTGTGATTTCGCCTATTTCCGGATAACTCATACCGTCCACATGATAAAGTGTAAGAATGGTTCGGTAATGTAAGGGCAGCTCTCCTATATATTCCAATATGCGACTTTGAATATCTTTATCTTCCAGTTCTTCCGCTGGGTTGTTGTCTGCTATAAATCTTTCTTTGAACGATTCCTCTTCACTTAACTCACTAATCAGCAATTTCTTTTTTCGCACATGATTGATGGCTTGACGGTAGGCAATTGTCGCTATCCATGTTGATAGCTTCGATTGAAAATTGAACTCGCCAAGTTTATCGTGCACCTTCAAAAAGACATCCTGGCAAAGCTCCTCGCGGTCTTCTTCATTCTTTACCACCCTTCCTATCATATGAGCCACCAGTCTTTCATGTTGCTTGATGAGCTGTCTGAATGCCTCCATGTCTCCCTCTGAGATCCTGGAGATCAGCGCTCTTTCTTCCGTCATAGCCATGTTTGACACAGAAGCGATGGATAATGTTGCAAGGAATTTAGCTCATTTTCGCGGTTTTACACCCTTTGATTCAAAAGCTGTAAAATATCGGAGACCATTGCAACCTTTCCATCCCCAGGCTGTGTCATACGGCTCAAATCATTGAAATCATTTAAACGAAAGACATATGGATAAGAATTTAATGGAAGTATTGATGCCCCTTGCCATCTTCAGCGGTCTCGGTGGGTCGGTTTATTTTTTCACAAAGGCACTAACAGAATACATTTTGAAAAAGAAAATGATCGAGAAAGGCTACGTTAATGAGGATACGCAAGCCATATTTAAAAGGCATGCTGATGAAAACAAATACTCAGCGCTGAAGTGGGGACTAATCATATTGTTTGGTGGCCTTGCATTAATTATCATGGAGTTCATTCCTACTAGTCCTGAGTCACCACTGCCTTATGGATTGCTGGCGTTCTCAGTTTCGCTTGGGTTCTTGATTTACTATTTCATGGTAAAGAAGGAACAGTCGCAGTAGTTTGGTTAGGAACCAGTAACAACATTCAACATGCTTAGAAATTACTTCAGAACCGCTATTCGCAACCTGGCAAGACATCGATTCTTTTCTTTCATCAACATCTTTGGCTTGTCGGTGAGCATGACCATCTGCATGGGTATCATCATGCTGGTAGCCGATCAAATGACATACGATCGCCACAATACGAAGCGAGATCGAATTTATCGTGTGATTAGTATTCCCATTGGCGCGGATGGACTGGAGGGTTCGTTTGAGTTTGCTACTTCACCACTACCGATCGGACCAGAACTGACTCAGTCTTATACAGGAGTCGAAAAAGTTGCGCGACTGAAGCGCGGGTTTGGAAATGGTTGGGTTGAATTTGATCAGGATGTAAATATTCCGCTAAGTGGATTTTATGCTGATCCCGAAGTGCTTGACGTACTCGAGTATAAACTGGAGTTGGGCGATCCGGCTACGGCTCTGGTCGAGCCCTACTCAACAGTGCTGACAAGAAAAGCGGTAAAGAAATTATTCAAAACAGATAATCCGATCGGCCAATCTATCAAAGTGGGCGACCTCGGTGTATTTAAGATCACAGGCGTTCTTGAGGACACGGACAATAAATCGCACATCGTGTTCGAGGCCCTGGCGAGCATGGCAACTGTTAAAAGTCTTGAGGCTGCGGGCACCAATAGAAAGGATCTTGACAACTGGCACAATCACTACAATGCCTGGACCTATCTTTTGTTAGAAGAAGGAAAAGAGCCACAGGACATTCAGCCACATTTGAATGATGTGTATCAAAAGCACATTGTGCCGGAAACCAACCCTGATATTCGTAAGGCTCGATTTTCTTTACAGCAGTTGAACAACATTACGCCCGGGCCACTGCTATCCAATGCAATCGGACCATTTCTACCCTGGATTTTTATCTATTTTCTCGGAGGATTAGCATTGGTGGTAATGATCACCTCGTGCTTCAACTTCACCAACTTGTCAATAGCCCGATCGCTTACAAGGGCAAAAGAGATTGGAATACGAAAAGTTTCCGGTGCGGTAAGGCTCCAAATATTTTGGCAATTTCTTTCCGAAGCTATAATCACGTCTTTATTGGCGCTTGCGTTGTCGATGGTATTTCTGCAGGCATTGAAGCCTTTGATGCTCAACTTGAATTTTGCCCAACTGTTGAAATGGGATCTCGAGGCAAACCTCTATGTATATCTGGTGTTCGTGGCTTTTGCCGCATTTGTAGGTATTCTTGCCGGATTTTTTCCCGCGGTCGTTCTGTCTGGGTTTCAGCCAATAAAAGTTTTGAAGAGCCTCGGCACCATGCGCGTCTTTTCCAAAATGGGTTTGCGCAAAGCATTGCTTGTGGCTCAGTTCACAATGTCATTGATATTTATTCTCACAGTTATTCTTATCTACAATCAGCTTCATCTTTTTCTCAAAGCAGATCATGGATTTGATATGAGCAATAACCTTGTGGTCAGGCTTGGCGAAACAAAACCAAAAGAGCTAAAAACAGAGTTGTTGCAATATCCTCAGATTGAAAATCTAGCGACTTCATCGCACGTGCCGGCTGCAGGCAGTACCTATGGCGTAGGTTTCAAAAAAACATTTGAAGAAAAAGACTGGACTGAATTCAGCTACTATGCTGTAGATGAAGACTATCGCGAAAACATTGGCGTTGAACTTGTAGAAGGGCGATACTTCGATGGAGATGCTGGTGAGTCCAACTCAAATTTCGTGGTCATTAATGAGGCGGGTGTGAATGCATTACATTATGACTCGCCAAAGAACGCGATAGGAGAGGTTGTCATTTCACAGGATGACTCCACAAAGTTGGAGATTATTGGGGTTATAAAAGATTACAATCACCAGGTGCTAATGGCTGAAATTGGTCCGTTGGCGCACATGTACATTCCCGACCGGTTTGGCTTGCTGCAGGTAAAATACACTGGTTCTCATGATGAAGCGGTTCAGGCACTTGAAAAGGCCTGGGCAAAAGTGAATCCTGACCTAAAGTTGGACTACAAAAACTTTGAAGAAGAAATCAGAGGCTTCTATCAATTGGCCTTTGGTGATATAGTGAATGTCGTAGGCTTCATTTCGGTGCTGGCCGTTTTAATCTCGAGCCTTGGCTTGCTTGGTATGGCGACTTACACCACTGAAACCCGTGTGAAGGAAATATCAATTCGCAAAGTACTGGGGGCGAGTGATCAGGCCTTGATCTTTTTGCTATCCAAAGGCTTCTTGCGAATTCTTGTTATATCAATATTGATTGCCGTTCCCACTGCTTACTTCCTTAACAATCTGTGGTTGGAGCTGATTGCCTACCATGTGGCGTTTGACTGGGCTGTAGTTGTATTGGGTGTTCTTATCCTTCTGGTGTTTGGTTGCCTTACCATTGGCTCCCAAACGTTCCGTGCGACTTACATCAATCCGGTTGATAATTTGAAAAACGAATAAGTCTATTTGAAGTGCTTAAGTCGTACTACTTCCTCGGGTTTGAGAAATCTCCACTCTCCCCGGGGAAGATCTTTTTTATCAAGGCCAGCAAAAACAACGCGATCCAGCTTGACGACTTCGTATCCTAGTGATTCAAAAATCCTTCGAACGATTCTATTCCATCCGATGTGTAGTTCAATACCTACTGAGATTCTTGATTCGTCAACGTAAGCCAAGTCATCTACTATGGCTTTGCCTTCTTCTAGATACACTCCTCCTTCTTGAATCTTCTGAAAGTCATTTTTTGACAATGGTTTATCAAGTTCGACCTTGTAAATCTTCTTTGTGTTGTAGGACGGATGTGTAAGTTTTTCTGCTAACTCCCCATCATTGGTAAGCAATAGCAACCCTGTTGTGTTACGATCCAGGCGGCCCACTGGGTAAAGTCTTTCTTTGCACGCACTGGCCACAAGATTCATCACCGTTTTTCTGTCTTTAGGGTCAGAAGTGGTTGTGAGGAATCCTTTTGGTTTGTTGAGCAATACGTATACTAGTTTTTCAGCCTTGAGCACTTTGTCCTCATATCGCACTTCATCACCAGGTTTCACTTTGTGCCCCATCTCGGTAATGGTAACTCCGTTCACGCTGATCAATCCCTTTCGAATCATTTCATCTGCTTCTCGTCTTGATCCCATACCGCTGTTGGCGATGTATTTGTTGAGACGGGTCAGGCCGTCATCTACTTTCGGAGTCACTTCACGCGATGTCGTAGCCCTCTTTTTCCTGGCGAAGCCGAGGTTCTTACTGGAGCGAAAAGGTTTTTTTTCGTCACCTTCAGTTCTAAACTTTTCAAACGGTCTTTTACCTGGCCCGGACCTAGGTCTTGATGATCTTTTGAAAGGGCGCTCCTCAGAGCTATCGGAGGCTCTTCTTTTATAACCTGGTTTCCCAAACTCTTTTGAATCGGATTTGCCTGGTCGTTCGGACCTGGAGATTCTTTTAAATGGGCGTTCCTCTGCGCTGTCGGAGCGTGATGATCTTCTTTTGAACTCGCGTTTACCCGATTCGCTTTCTCCCGGCCTTTCGGATCGTCCACCTCCTCTTTTGAAATCATCTTTATTGAAGCGTCCCTCAGATTTATCGGATCGACCCGTTCCCTTTTTGAAGTCACTTCTCCCAAACTGTCTGTCGTCAGACCTCTCAGGTCGGCTCTTTCCCCTTCTGGGGGCTGGTTTGCCATAGCTCCGTGGAGTTTCTTCGTCTTTTTTGCCAAAAGATGGTTTGCCCTTTCTTTTAATGAAAGACTTTTCTGCCTCTGATTTTTTACCAAAAGAGGTTCGCTTGTTCGATCGTCTCTGTGCCATAATTTATTTGATCAGGCACTACTGCCTTTTAGATGCTATTGTTCCGGTGAAGGCGTGGAGCTATCGGAAGGTTCAGTGTCGATATTCTCACTGATCGTATCAGCATCGATACTTTCTCCAATAGTATTTACCTCCTGAGTGAAGTCTTTTGGCGTTGGCAACTCACTAAGGTCGTTGATGCCAAAATACTCCATGAACTTAGGACTTGTACCATAAAGTATCGGACGACCGATTGTATCTGCCTTGCCACGTATCTCAACCAAACCTTTGTCGAGTAGTTTTTGCACCGCATAGTCGCAGTTTACACCACGAATGTTTTCAATCTCAGTTTTAGAGATTGGTTGTTTGTAAGCGATGATAGTAAGAGTTTCCAGCGCTGAAGTTGACAGTCTTTTTTTCGACTGCTGCTTAAGCATGATGCCAATGCTTGCCTGATAAGCGGGCTTGGTCAAGAATTGATATCCACCGCCCCCTTTATTTATTTGAAAGGCGTATTCATCAGATTGATACTTTTCATCCAGCCTGAGAATTGCTGCCTGGATATCCTCTTCCGGCACATCCGCATTAAACATTTCAGAAAGACAAGCCTTGATGTCAGCTAATTTTGCTGGCCCTGGCGAGCAAAATATCAATGCTTCGATATGGTTTTGAAGAAAATCCACGCTTAGTCTGTTTGCATCATTTTAGCCTCGATTGATTGTGTGGTATGAGGTACTGCAATCAATCTTTCTTTTGGAATCAACTTGCCTGTAACAGAGCAAATGCCGTAAGTACCATTCTTGATGCGGATAAGCGCATTCTCAAGATTCGTAATATATTTTTGCTGTCTTGCAGCAAGCTGACTTAGGTTTTCCTTTTCTGCAGTTTCAGCACCATCTTCTAGAACTTTAGTGTTTCCCCCCGAAGTGCTGTCTGTTCCTTCATCATTGTTGCGGTTGAGAGTTTCTTTCAAAATGCGAAACTCCTCGCGCGCCTTGTCAAGTTTCCCGTTGATTAGCGTTTCGAATTCCTTCAGCTCAGCGTCATTGTATCTGGTCTTGTCTGAAGGGGCTGTTGATTTGGCCGGCTTATGGGCAATAGGTCTTTGGGTCAATGCTGGAAAAATGTTTAGTTGAGGTGGAGTCTTGGGCATCGGAGAGATAGGATTATCTTTCTTCTTAGTCGAAGGCTCAGCTGGAGCTGCCGCGCGCCTCATTGGCTTAGGCGCTTTAACCTCCTTCTTAGGAGCCTCCTTCTTTACTGCCTTTGTTGTCGTTTTCTTTGCAACTACTTTCTTGGCCGCCTTTTTCTTAGGCGCTGCTTTCTTCGCCTTTTTTGCAGGTGCTTTCGAGGCCTTTTTCTTGGCAGCCGTCTTCTTAGCTTTCACTACTTTCTTTGCCTTTTTAGGCGCCTTCTTAGCTGCTTTCGCCTTTTTAACTTTCTTGGCCATGGTTCCTTTCGTTTTATTTTACCGTTTCGAAAAAGATGCGCAAAAATAACCGCTCGACCCCTAAACAAAAAATGTATCGGAATTAATTCCCCTTGGCTTTCAGGGGATTAGAAATCAGCGATTAAGCCATTAAATGGGCCTATCTGGAGGCGATAATTACTCTTTTACGGAACGTTTTGACATTGCCCGAAGAGTCAAAGATTTCGAACCAAACCAAATAGTAGCCGGCTCTTGCTCTGGTACCGTCTTCCTGCTCCCCTTCCCATCGAAAAGAGCCTGTGGTTCCGAGAATCTGGTTGTTCGCAATCGTGCGAATTAGCCGGCCTTGCTGGTCAAAAATCTTCACATTGGAAGTATATCCAGTGTTATCAAGGTTAAAATGAATTTGCGTGAATTCACTAAACCCGGAGTTTGGTGAAAATATCTCCGGGTCAACCTTGATATCTCCGATGTCTGTCTGGCCAGGTGTTCTGAAGCTTGAATTTTGAAAGCCGGGGGTTGCAAAGCCAGACACAGAACTTGCGGACGTCCAATTCGCGTCATCTTGAGTTGATAACTCAGTCGAAATCCTCTCCAGTGAGATGCCTTCCGGATCTCTCACCAAATCGTTGTGGAGATCTTCCGAGTAACTGAAAGAGTCAACTATTGTTCCCTGCTCATTAGCGATTGCGATTGATCCTTCATCATCTGACATGGAAGGAAGAGTAGCAACTATAAAGTTTTCTTCATGACCTTGTGGGTAATTAGACTTGATGTTGACTGGGTCGGGTGTAAAAACAAGGTATGACGCTGGCTTAAGGACAAAATCATTTGGAAATAAGAGTTTGCTGTTAATGACTTCATCAGCTTCAATATTGCCGGTAATCCAGTTTTTAAGATTGATGAACTTATCGGATCGATTGTACACTTCGATAAAGTCTACTCCATTCGGTCGTGGATTGAATAGCACTTCATTAATAACCACATCTCCCGGTTCGGAGTTTTCCGGAAGAGCAAACTCGAGTTTGTTATTTTCATCTATTTCATTTCCACTACAGTCAAAGACATTGCTAACTGACAGACTATATAAATGTCGTGTTTCAAACTCATCCTTAATGGTAACGCGGATCAATCGAAGTGATTTGTCAGCTATTGCAAAACTTTCAATTTGGACTTCAGGCTGAAATTGGAATGCAATATTTGGTTGGAGAGGTGTCTCTAATTTCTCGTCAAACGTTAGTAGAAGCGTCTTTGGATCGATTGGAATAGCAGATAGTAGTTTCGGCCCAGTTAGATCGAGATTGTTGGCGTCTACCGAATTAATCGCCCCAGGTGTTGCACCGCTTTCATTTACGGATGCAGTCCAGTTGTTTTGTCCTTCGCACAAGTTATCGGGATCGATGATTTCTAAAGACCATCCACCTTCTTGCTTATCAAGATCGTGATACCAACTCAAGTCATAAGTCACCGAGTCGATGCTCCGACCAGTTGCAGTTTTGATTACCAATGTATCCGAAGAATTGTTGAGTGTTGGAAAGTTAGGTACACCAACAATACTAGTAGTCATCCCAAACTTGGTAACGTTAGTATTAGCGGTAACCACCAGGTATTCACCTGGAAGTATTAGCTTTTTCTCAAGGACAGCTGTGGAACTGCCGTCAGTGAAAACCCACCCATCCAAATCAAACGGCTTGATGCTACGGTTGTAGAGTTCAATAAACTCTGCGTCAGGCTGACCTACCTGCGGACTTTGATCTGCCATAATTTCGCTGATGACAATGTCTTTGAGGGTGGCTGGGACAGGATTGAAAAAAAGAAATTCTAGACTTTGACTAACCAGCGTATTTCCTGCAGTATCCTCAATTCCATTAGTGCTTAAAGTATGTGTGACGCCATTTGTAAATGAATTGGGAAAGGTAAGTAGCACAGTCTGTTCATCTTCTTGCAGCGCAGCAGTATTGGGAGTCCCTATTCCTAGGTTAACTATGAAGTGCTCCGGATTATTTGCGGTCGATTCCTTTAATGGTTCATTGAATGTAATTGATAATGAGTTGGCGGACGTGGCGAGGGCTTGGGTAGCCATGGGTGGTTCTGTGTCCACATAAGGGTCACCACTTACTGAAATGTCATCAAAGTAAAAATCGTCTGACCGCGTTTGAGTGTATTCACAAAAGAAACCAAAGAATGCCGACTGCCTAAAAGTATTATCTGACCCTATCCCTTGCGAAGAGTATGTACCGGTGCTGCCAACATCAACAAATAACTCCCAGTTGCCCACGGCATCTCGAGTAACTTTGACTTTAAGGTTCACCGAAGCGAGATTAACCAGGCCATCTTGCCCGTCAATAATTTTTGTTTTGGTATTTCCGGACTGACGATATAGGCTGACTTCGTCCGGAGCATCACCAACGACCACGAAATAACCATTGAGCGACCCCGACAGGTCAGATTGATCAGAGACAAGGTAAATTCTTGTGAAGTTTGAACTTGAAGGGTTGAAATCCATATCGATTTTGAATTCCCAAAGGGCATCATTAATCGCTGCCGAAGGAGTGCCGAGATAGGCGGTAGAGGCAACAGCAGGTGCCTGAAGTCGTAGACGATTATTGTCGATGGTAAATTTGCTTTCGTCTCCCGTCCAGGCCGGGTTGGTTGTAAAATCTCCATCGGTGAAATTTTCAAAGATCTGGGCCGTGGTGACGTCACTCACTAAAAGACCGATAACAAGGAGAACGACCTTTATAGGTCTTTGTAAAAAGCGTAATTTTACAACTCGAACTATAAAATTGAATAGCGAATGAAACTGGCGATTGTTGGAGCCACGGGGTTGGTAGGGCAGGAAGTCCTTAAAGTACTTGACGAAAGGCATATTGAGTTTTCTGAGTTGTATCTGGTGGCCTCAGCCAAGTCGGTTGGGCAAACCCTACAATTTAAAGATAAGGAGTATGTAATAAAATCCATAGAGGAGGTTTGTAATCTGGCTCCGGATGTAGCGATTTTCTCAGCCGGAGGAGGAACTTCCCTTGAATGGGCGCCAAAGTTTGCCGAAAAAGGCACTATTGTAATTGATAATTCCTCAGCCTGGCGTATGGATCCTACCAAGAAATTGGTGGTGCCAGAGGTTAACGGCCATGTGTTAAAGATTGACGATAGGATAATTGCCAACCCGAATTGCTCAACGATTCAGATGGTTCTCGCCTTGGCGCCTTTGCATGTGAAGTACCGTATTAAAAGAGTAGTGGTGGCGACCTATCAATCGGTAACGGGTACAGGTAAAGATGCCGTGCAGCAAATGATGGATGAGCGAAAAGGCAAGCCTGCACAGCAAGTGTACCCTCACCGGATCGACATGAACATACTTCCTCACATCGATATATTCCTCGACAATGGCTATACCAAAGAGGAAATGAAGATGGTGAATGAGACCCGAAAGATATTAGAGGATCAGGCCATTGGAGTAACATCAACAACAGTGCGCGTTCCCGCGATTGGGGGTCACTCGGAGGCTGTCAATGTCGAGTTTCATTCTGATTTTGATTTGAATGAGGTTAGAGAACTACTAGAGAACACACCTGGCATTGTAGTGGAAGATGATGTAAAGAACAACGTCTATCCCATGCCGATCAATGCGCATGGAAAGGATGAGGTTTTTGTGGGACGCCTGCGCAGAGACGAGTCTCAACCCAAGACTTTGAACATGTGGATTGTGGCGGATAATCTTCGCAAAGGAGCAGCTACCAACGCAGTTCAAATCGCGGAGTTTTTAATGGAAAAAAGCCTGGTGGTTTAGTGACTTTTAATGGAGCAGGTTATCTGCTAGCTTTGTAATTATAAAAATTGAAAAATCATGAGCAAAGGACTAATCACTACGCTTGTCATCATAGGTGGGTTAATTGTTATCGTTGGAGGCTTCTTCATGTGGGGAGCCGGAATATTTGATCGTGCGATAGCCTACCAGGAAGAAGTAAATGCGCAATGGGCGGATGTTCAGGCGACTTACCAAAGACGGATGGACCTTATCCCCAACCTTGTTGAGACGGTAAAAGGATATGCGGATTTTGAGCAGGAGACATTAACAGGAGTCATCGAAGCAAGAGCGAAGGCCACTTCCGTTACTATCGACCCGTCCAATGTCACTCCCGATCAACTTGCGCAATTCCAGCAGGCTCAGGATGGATTGAGTTCCGCGCTTGCCAGATTGATGGTAGTTGTGGAACGTTATCCGGACTTGAAAGCAAATCAGAACTTCCTCGATCTTCAGGCGCAACTCGAAGGAACTGAAAATCGAATCAACGTGGCCCGACAGAGATATAATGAATCTGTGAAAGGCTACAACACCTATGTTCGAGGTTTCTTCCGCAGAATGGCCCTGAGTATTTTTGGTGGAGGTGAGGACTTCAGCGCAAGAAAAGGATTCGAAGCGCAACAAGGAGCTGATACTGCGCCAGTGGTTAAGTTCTAAGTACAGAATGTCATAAAACTAAAAACCCCGGCCTTTCGGTCGGGGTTTTGTTTTTTTATTCTTTCAACAGGTTATGCTCGTTTCACTTCGCGGTTTTCGTAGGCTTCGATTACATCTCCTACTTTGATATCGTTGAAATTCTTAATGCTGATACCACAATCAAATCCAGACTTCACTTCTCCAACATCATCCTTGAATCGCTTCAATGCGGTCATCTCGCCTGAGTAGATTACTATACCATCACGGATCAAGCGAATTGGATTAGCTCGTTTGATATAACCATCCGTTACCATGCAGCCAGCCACCGTACCTATTTTTGAGATCTTGAAGATCTCACGTACCTCTGCATTCCCTACGATCACTTCTTCCATCTCTTTCTCTAGCATACCTTCCATCGCTGCCTTCACATCGTTGATGGCATCGTAGATGATGGAATAGAGTCTGATTTCAATCTCTTCGTTTTCGGCCACCTTGCGAGCTGATCCGGAAGGACGTACCTGGAAACCGACAATAACGGCATCAGATGCGGATGCCAACAACACATCAGATTCTGATATCTGGCCCACACCTTTGTGAATGATGTTGACTTGAATCTTCGGTGTCGATAGTTTCAGCAACGAGTCAGATAACGCTTCTACCGAACCATCGAAATCACCCTTGACAATGATCCTTAGTTCCTTGAATGAACCAATGGCCAATCGCCTTCCAATTTCGTCAAGCGTAATATGTTTCTTCGTGCGAATATTCTGTTCTCTCTGAATCTGGCCGCGCTTCGCTGCAATCTCTCTTGCCTCGCGATCAGTTTCCATCACATTGAATTTTTCACCTGCCTGAGGCGCTCCATCCAAACCAAGTACTTGAACAGGTGTAGAGGGTCCAACGGACGACACTTTCTTGCCCGTATCATCGAACATCGCTTTGACACGACCAAAGTTTGAGCCAGCCAGCACAATGTCACCTATCTTTAGCGTTCCCGCCTGAATCATTACGGTTGTGACGTAGCCGCGTCCTTTGTCAAGGGATGCTTCTACCACAGATCCTGTTGCCGGCTTGTCTGGATTTGCTTTTAGGTTCAGCAATTCTGCCTCGAGCAATACTTTCTCCAAAAGATCATCAATGCCTTGTCCTGTCTTTGCAGAGATTGCCTGGCACTGATACTTTCCACCCCAATCTTCTACGAGGATATTGATCTTCGACAATGATTCCTTTACCTTCTCTGCATTCGCACCTGGTTTGTCAATCTTGTTTATCGCTATAACGATAGGCACACCCGCCACCTGTGCGTGGTTGATCGCCTCCTTTGTTTGAGGCATCACATCGTCATCGGCAGCTACCACTATGATCGCTACGTCAGTGATTTTAGCACCGCGCGCACGCATGGCAGTAAAAGCTTCGTGTCCGGGGGTATCGAGAAAGGCAATTTGCTGCCCACTCTTGGTCTTCACATTATATGCACCAATGTGCTGCGTAATTCCTCCAGCCTCCTGATCAGTAACTTTTGTGTTTCGAATGTAGTCCAGCAAGGAGGTCTTACCATGGTCTACGTGACCCATGATTGTCACAATCGGAGCGCGTGGCTTCAAATCGTCTTCGTTATCATCCACTTCCTGCACATCTTCCTCTTCCTCGCTAGTGGTGAATTGAACGTCAAACCCAAACTCATCTGCAATGACTGTGATGGCCTCGGCATCGAGTCGTTGGTTGATCGAAACGAACATACCAAGATTCAAACAAGTTGAAATCACATCGTTGACCGATACGTTCATCAGTGAAGCAAGATCATTGGCAGAAATAAACTCTGTAACCTTCAGCGTTTTTGAGTCTTCCTGCTCTTTCAACAGTCTTTCATCTTCAGCATCTGAAACGGCCTGCCGCTTTTCTTTTCTATACTTCGCCCCACTCACTTTTTTCTGACTTCCACTCAGCTTGGCCAACGTGGCGCGCACTTGTTCCTGAATTTCCTTTTCGGTCGGTTCGGCTTTTTGTGTGCGAGGTAGTGGTGCTTTCTTGCCTCTCGCGCCTTTATCATCACGCATCGGAGCAATTCTCTTGCGAGGTCTTCGCTTGCGTGCATCATCCTTGTGGTCAGAAGAAGCAACGGGTTGTTCCTTTTTCTTTTCTGCCGGAAGTTCAATTCGATCGACAACCTTCAAACCTTGAAGCTTGTCCGCACGGGCTTTGATGATCTCTTGCTCTTTCTTCTCTACGACTTTTTCCGGAGCCTTTTCTTCTTTCGCTGGTTTTACCTCTGGCACTTCAACCTTAGGCTCTTCTTTCGTCTTTTTCTTTTCTAGATCAATTTTACCTACAACCTTGATGCCTTCCAGCTTTGCTGGTGCTCTCTCCACCTTTTCAGGCTTCGGTTCTTCTTTGGTTTTGATCTCAGTAGAACCAAGATTCTTAATCAGAATTTGTTCTTCTTCCTCAGTCTTTTTGCGATGCGCCTCAGTCTCAGTCTCGATAGTTACGTTCTCAGCGTGCTTCACACCAATGGTGAGGCCTGAAGCTTCTCTTTTCTCCGAAGCAGAAGAAGCGAATTCTTTTGATAGCATGGCAAACTGCTCTCCGGTCAACTTGGCATTGGGGTTGTTCTCCACCTCAAATCCTTTTTTAGAAAGGAAGTCCAGGATGGTATTATGCCCCACGTTCAGTTTCCTCGATGCCTGTCCCAACCGTATCATTTTAGTATCTGCCATGCTCAAATATCGGTATTTTTTAAGTTTTTACTCGTTTTTTGGCCTATTCGAACTCTTTCTTCAACACGTTGAGAACCATCTCAACAGTTTCCTCTTCGAGGTCGGTTCTTCTTACCAGTTCTTCAGTATTCAAAGCCAGCACACTTTTCGCTGTATCCAGACCAATGCGCTTCAGTTCTTCAATCACCCATGCTTCGATCTCATCGCTAAACTCTTGCAGATCCACATCTTCATCTTGTGCATCAGCGTCTTCGCGGAATACATCGATTTCCATATCAACCAACCGGCTTGCCAGT
Organism: Cyclobacteriaceae bacterium; assembly: GCA_050185175.1. Classification (GTDB taxonomy): domain Bacteria; phylum Bacteroidota; class Bacteroidia; order Cytophagales; family Cyclobacteriaceae; genus ELB16-189. Next base: position 92,607 of record JBFWZR010000001.1, on the reverse strand, counting down.
TTGATGTTCAAACCACCTTTTCCGATTGCCAAGGAAACCTGATCTGGTTTTAGGTATACTGAAACTCTTCCATTCTCCTTGTCGATTTTGATGCTTGTGATCTTCGCAGGGCTTAGTGCTCTTTGAATGTAAAGCTCAAGGTTTTCGGTGAAGTTGATGACATCAATGTTTTCATTTTGAAGTTCTCTCACAATGGCGTGAATCCTAGATCCCTTCATACCCACACATGCTCCAACCGGGTCGATCCTGTCATCATATGATTCTACAGCAACCTTGGCGCGTTCACCTGGCTCGCGAACAACTTTTTTGATCGTGATCAATCCGTCATACACTTCTGGAACTTCCTGTTCAAACAAACGCTCAAGGAAAACTGGCGATGTGCGTGAAAGGATGATCTTAGGGTTTCCGTTGATCATTTCCACCTTATGCACGATGGCTCTGATGGTCTCTCCCTTTCTGTAACGATCTTTTTGAATTTGCTCGCTTCGCGGAAGCGATATCTCATTTCCTTCTGCGTCAATGAGAAGTACTTCCCGGCTCAACACCTGATAAACTTCACCCGAGATGATTTCGCCCACGATCTCTTTGTACTTTTCAAACAGGATGTCTTTCTCCAGGTCTTTCACTTTTTGCATAAGCGACTGACGGGCTGTACTTACGGCCCTGCGACCAAAGTCTTCAAGGAAAATTTGCTCTGCCACTTCTTCGCCAACTTCAAAATCAGGTTCAATCTTCTTGGCTTCTGTCAAACTGATTTTGTCATGTTCCCACACATCTTCTGAATCATCCTCTACGATTTCACGGAATCTCCAGATTTCAAGGTCACCCTTGTCTGCATTCACGATTATGTCAAAGTTGTCGGTGGGCACGAGGCGTCCCATCTCGTCCATGCCATACTTTTTCTTGATCATATTCTGAAAAACATCTTCCAGAATCCTGATCATGGTAGGCCTGTCAATATTCTTTTGCTTGGCAAAGTCTGCAAAAGATTCTACTAGTGTTGATGCATCCATCTTTACAACTTATTTAAAAGAAATTTGTACTAACGCTTTATTAATCTGTTCATAAGGTATTTCTACCTTTTTGGTTTCAGTTTTTTTCCTGTCGTTTTTGTATTCTGCGTCAAGCTGAATACTTTTTTCATTGGCGGCTGCGAGTTTTCCTTTAAGCTGTGACTTATCGTTCAAGGTCACTTTGAGGCTTCGGCCAATATTTTTCTTATACTGGCGAACCAACTTCAAAGGTGAATCCAGTCCGGGCGTTGTCACTTCGAGCGTATAGTGCTGAGAAATCAAGCCTTGCTCATCAAGCAATGCCGCCAGGCCCCGACTAACTTTTGCGCAGTCCTCAATTGTCACACCGTTATCGCCATCCATTACTATCAATACTTTCTTCTGGTTAGCACCTCCGGTCACGTCAACGTTAACCAAAAAATGGGCAGTGTCAGTCAACTGAGACTGGGCCATTTCTTCGATTTTGTCCGCCAATTCCATAGTTTTTATAAACAAAGAGGGGACTTTTGGGTCCCCTCTTGATGTTGTTTAACATGAAGTTGACGCAAAGATATGTGATTTTTAATTTATAGCAAAATGTTGCTTCTTTGGCCGCATGGCGTTTGAGGTTATCAAAAAATTAAGAATCAAAAGTGTAGTTGTCATTTTTGGATTAGCACTAATTGTATTTTCACAATGCTCAACTGATCGGGGCAAGCCATCGGAAAAGCAAGTGCCAACAAGGATAGTAGTTGTTCCTCCTTTCAATAGCGACTCAGCATATCAATTTGTAAAACAGCAGGTAGACTTTGGTCCGAGGATTCCAAATACATCCGCCCACGAAGAGGCAAAATCCTTTCTCGTTAAAAAACTACAGCGCTTTGGGGCGTCCGTTTCAACCCAGGAGTTTACCGCTACCTCGTTTGATGGTCGCAGCCTTCAACTTTCAAATATTATTGCCAGCTACAGCCCTGAAAAGAAAAAACGAATTCTGTTGGCTGCGCATTGGGACACACGACCTTATGCTGACAAGGACAAAGAGAACCCAAAAGGTAAAATGGATGGAGCCAATGATGGAGCCAGTGGCGTAGGCGTATTGCTGGAGGTGGCGCGACAGCTTAAGGGAGATACTAGCCTTGCTGTTGGTGTGGACATTATTTTATTTGATGGGGAGGACTGGGGTGAGCCGGAGACAGCTCAAGGGCAAAGGCAGCCCTCGGGAGAGTGGGATAGTTGGTGGTGCTTCGGGTCACAGTACTGGTCGAAGAATAAGCACAAGCCAAACTACTCTGCCTACTATGGTATTTTGCTGGATATGGTAGGCGCCAAAGATTCTCAATTTTTTCGCGAAGGTGCTAGCCTTGAGTATGCTCCTCGTATCGTTTCGAAGGTTTGGGATACTGCAGCGAGACTAGGGTATTCAGATTATTTCGTGAAGCAAAATGCACATGCGATTACGGATGATCACATCTATGTAAATGAATGGGGTAAAATACCGATGATTGATATTGTTCATTATCAACAAGGCATAGGATATTTCGGTGACTACCACCATTCGCAAAAGGATAACATGGATTTGATTTCACGCGAGCCATTGCAAGCTGTTGGAAATACCTTACTCAACGTGATCCACTACGAGGAGTAGTTCGCAATCCTCTGCAAGTAAGTACCGTAACCACTTTTCTCAAGCGGTTTCGCAAGATCAAATAATTGTTGCTTTGAAATATACTTCATTCGATAAGCAACCTCTTCAATGCACCCTACCTTAAGATTCTGACGCTGCTCGATCACCTGGACAAACGTGGATGCTTGCATCAATGAATCAAACGTACCAGTATCAAGCCAAGCGGTTCCTCTACCCATTTGAGCGACCTTTAGCTTCCCCTTTTTTAGGTAAGTATTGTTAATGTCTGTGATTTCCAGCTCACCTCGTTTGCTTGGTTTCATAGCCTTTGCGATGCCTACCACTTCATTGTCGTAGAAGTATAGTCCAGGTACCGCAAAGTTGGATTTTGGTTTTGAGGGCTTTTCTTCAATGGAGATAGCATTCATTTGGTCATCAAACTCAACCACGCCATAGCGTTCAGGATCGTGAACGTGATAAGCAAAAATAACTCCGCCATCTGGGTCCTTGTGAGATTGTAAAAGGCCAGCTAAACCAGATCCGTAAAAAATATTATCACCCAGAATCAAGGCCACTTTATCCTGACCTATAAAATTTTCGCCAATAATAAAGGCCTGCGCAAGCCCTTCGGGTTTTGGTTGTTCGGCATAGGAGAATGCACACCCCAATTGTGAACCGTCTCCTAAAAGCTTTTTGAAAAGAGGAAGATCTTGAGGAGTTGAGATTATCAGTATCTCCCTAATCCCTGACATCATCAAAACTGATAAAGGATAGTAAACCATTGGCTTATCGTACAAGGGCATTAACTGCTTACTCACGACCAATGTTAGCGGGTGTAAGCGGGTGCCAGATCCTCCAGCGAGAATAATTCCCTTCATGCCTATCTGTTTGCGTACATGTTACTGTAGTAGTCGCGATAGCTGCCTGATGTCACATGACTTAGCCAGTCTTTATTGCTTAGATACCAGTCAACAGTTTTGTTAAGACCTTCCTCAAACGTAACGGAAGGACTCCAACCAAGTTCCGACTGAAGCTTGGAACTGTCGATAGCATACCTCAAATCATGTCCAGGCCTGTCCTTAACGAATGTGATCAATCTGGATGACGTGCCCTCTTTGCGCCCCAGTTTTTCATCCATGACTTTGCAGAGAAGATTTACCAGATCAATATTCTTCCACTCGTTGTTCCCTCCAATATTATAAACTTCTCCTGTTTTACCGTTATGAAAGATTGCATCGATAGCCCGCGCATGATCTATCACATACAACCAGTCACGGATATTCTCACCCTTCCCATAGACAGGCAGTGGTTTTTCCTTGATGATGTTATTGATCATTAAAGGGATAAGTTTTTCTGGAAAGTGATTTGGCCCGTAGTTATTGGAGCACCGGCTTATTAGAACTGGAAGTTTATAGCTATTCCCAAACGCACTGACAAAATGATCGCTACTAGCTTTAGAAGCGGAGTAGGGGGACTGAGGGTCGATGTGTGTACTTTCGGTAAACAATCCGCCACCGTGAATTGATCCATAGACCTCATCGGTTGAGATGTGATAGAACCTTTTCTCTGGATTTGATTGCCAGGTCCTTGAAGCAGCATGAAGGAGATTAACAGTACCAACGATATTTGTGACTACGAACTCATTCGGATTCTCCAAAGAGCGGTCCACATGTGACTCAGCAGCTAAATGAATTACACCGTCAAATTGTTCTTCAGCAAAGAGATTATTTATAAATTCACTATCAACAATATCCCCCTTTACGAACCGGTAGTTCGGTTTTTGATCAACATCTCTCAAGTTCTCAAGGTTGCCCGCGTATGTAAGTTTGTCAAGGTTGACAAGCTGATAGTTGGGATATTTGTTCACAAACAATCTCACCACATGTGAGCCAATAAATCCAGCACCTCCTGTAATCAGAATTTTTTTCATCCTATTTTATGTAGGTTTCAAATTGCTTGTGTTCCCTCGCAAAAAGAACTTCTTTAGGTAGCGACTTGAAGTACTCGTAGGTAATTTTTAACCCTTCTGATCTCGACACTTTTGGTTCCCATCCCAAAATAGTCTTCGCCTTCGTAATATTCGGTTGACGTTGTTTCGGATCATTGACGGGCAACTCCTTTTGAATTATTTTTTGTTTAGTGCCAGTTAACTTAATAATCTCTTCCGCAAACTGCATGATGGTTATCTCATCTGGATTCCCAATGTTGACTGGCATTACATAATCTGACATCAACAAACGGTAAATGCCTTCTACAAGATCATCTACGTAGCAGAAAGATCGGGTTTGTGATCCATCTCCAAACACCGTTAAATCTTCACCTCTCAATGCTTGACCGATAAATGCAGGAAGTACCCTGCCATCATTTAGTCTCATTCTCGGCCCATAGGTGTTGAAGATTCTGACAATCCTGGTCTCCACTCCGTGATAAGTGTGGTAGGCCATGGTCATTGCTTCTTGAAAACGTTTTGCCTCATCATATACACCGCGTGGCCCAACAGGGTTTACATTTCCGTAGTATTCCTCAGTTTGTGGATGTTCAAGTGGGTCCCCGTAAACTTCTGATGTTGAAGCCACAAGAATGCGGGCTTTTTTAGCCTTTGCTAGACCTAGCAAATTATGAGTGCCTAACGATCCAACTTTCAGCGTTTGAATTGGGATTTTTAAGTAATCGATCGGGCTCGCAGGAGATGCGAAATGCAAAATGTAGTCAAGATGTCCGGGGACATGTACAAACTTGGAAACGTCACAGTGGTAGAACTCGAAATTCTCAAGCTTGAATAGATGCTCGATGTTTTTTAGATCGCCAGTGATCAGATTATCCATGGCGATGACATGATAGTCCTCTTTTATGAATCGGTCACATAAGTGAGATCCCAAAAATCCCGCACCTCCGGTAATGAGAACCTTTTTTCTGCTCATATAAATTTTCGTCCTATGCTGACATATTTAAACCCTAGTTCCTTCATCGTCTCGATGTCATACAAATTTCGACCATCAAAAATGACTTTACTTTTCATGATCGTTGATAACCTTTCAAAATCCGGGGATCTGAATTCCGGCCATTCTGTCGCAACCAGTATTGCATCAGCACCTTCAGCCGCATCGTAAGGTGTTGTGTGATATGAAATTTTGTCACCAATCAACTTCTGCACATTGTCCATCGCTTCCGGATCATGCGCTTTAATTGTAGCTCCCTCGGCTAGAAGCCCTTCAATGTTATATAAAGCTGGTGCTTCCCTGATATCATCCGTATGTGGCTTGAAAGCAAGGCCCCAAACCGCAATTGTCTTTCCCTTTAAGTTGTTGTCAAAATGAGCCTTAATGGACTTAATAAGTTTTAATCGTTGATGGTCGTTTACATCCATCACTGCACTCAAAATCTTGAAATCATAAGAAACTTCTTCGGCAGATTTTGCTAAAGCCTGAACATCCTTTGGGAAACAACTGCCGCCATATCCGATGCCCGGGAAAAGAAACCTTTTTCCGATTCGACTATCGCTTCCTATTCCTTTTCGAACAGCATCCACATCCGCGCCAAGTAATTCACATATGTTGGCAATTTCATTCATGAAACTGATCTTGGTTGCGAGGAATGAATTTGCGGCATACTTGGTAAGTTCTGCCGATCTCTCATCCATAAAAATGATGGGATTACCCTGCCGCACAAATGGTATGTAAAGTTCTTCCATCAACTTTTGAGCCCGTGGAGACGATGTTCCCACGACTACCCTTTCTGGTTTCATAAAGTCGTCAACGGCAACACCCTCGCGAAGAAATTCCGGATTGGAGACAACATCAAAGTCAACTTTGGCACCGGATGCCACGGCCTTCTGAACTTTTTCTGCCGTGCCAACAGGAACTGTACTCTTATCAACGATAACCACGTACGACTTCAAGAGAGGCCCGAGATCATTAGCTACCTTCAGTATATATTTTAAATCTGCAGATCCATCTTCTCCAGGAGGGGTGGGCAATGCCAAAAAAATAATTTTTGCATCCTTGATTCCTTCCTCAAGATTGGTGGTAAAAAAGAGCCTGTTCTGTTTAAGATTTCTTTCGAAGAGTGGGGTTAGACCGGGTTCATAGATTGTGACTTCCCCTGATTTGAGTTTTCGTACTTTTTCCTGGTCAATATCTACGCAGGTTACGGTATTGCCCGTCTCAGCAAGACAGGTTCCAGTAACCAATCCAACATAACCGGTTCCGACAACAGCAATTTTCATAAAAGGCTAAATCCAAATGAGGGGCAAAAATAGGCTTTTTAGCCAAATGGATTAGAAATAGACCGCAATGTAATAACCAAACTAACATTCGTTTGTCGTTTTTAAATTTGTGCATTACTTTTGATCCCCTTTAACCAAATAGTAAATGACAACTCTTACGGAATCGACACCGGGGCTAAGTTTTGAGCTAACCGAGAATCAACTAATGATTACCCAAATGATCAGGGATTTTGCCGAAATGGAAATCATTCCAAATATCATGAAGTGGGATGAGACGCAGGAGTTTCCGGTCCCACTGTTCAGACGCATGGGTGAGCTCGGACTAATGGGCGTACTTGTTCCCGAAATATATGGTGGATCCGGATTTGGCTATGCGGAATACGTTACCGCTATTTCCGAGATATCCAGAATTGATGGATCAATTGGTCTTTCCGTGGCCGCCCACAACTCGTTGTGCACTGGCCACATACTCCAGTTTGCAAATGAAGACCAGAAGCGAAAATATTTACCCAAGTTAGCTTCTGGCCAATGGATAGGCGCTTGGGGGCTTACGGAGCCAAACACAGGCTCTGATGCTGGGAATATGAGAACCGTAGCAGTAAAAGATGGAGACCATTACGTGATCAACGGTGCAAAAAACTTCATCACCCACGGTAAAAGTGGTGACGTAGCGGTGGTGATTGTCAGAACTGGTGAGGTGGGCGATTCGCACGGGATGACAGCTTTCATTATAGAAAAAGGGACCAGAGGATTTAGCGCGGGCAAGAAGGAGAACAAGCTTGGGATGAGAGCTTCCGAGACAGCTGAACTGATCTTCACAGATTGCCGAGTTCACAAAGATCAAATCATAGGAGAAGTTGGAGACGGTTTTGTTCAATCGCTAAAAGTTCTTGATGGCGGTCGGATCTCGATCGCTGCCCTAGGGCTGGGTATTGCTCAAGGTGCCTTCGATGCCGCTCTAAAATATTCCAAAGAGAGACATCAGTTCAATAAACCTATCTCAGCATTCCAGGGCATTTCCTTTAAACTTGCTGACATGGCTACCAAAGTAGATGCAGCCAGGTTGCTCACTTTCAGAGCAGCAGACCTAAAAAATCGGGGTCAAAATGTAAATCTGGAGTCGGCTATGGCGAAGTTGTATACATCTGAAGTAGCAGTAGAAGTTGCCAACGAAGCAGTTCAGATATTCGGAGGTTATGGATATACCAAAGATTTCCCGGTGGAGAAGTTCTACAGGGATGCGAAACTTTGCACAATAGGGGAGGGAACCTCAGAAATCCAAAAACTGGTGATCTCCCGTGCCATTTTAAAGTAAAATTTGCATATCTGGGCTGGATAGGCCTATATTTGCAGCCCGAATCGAAATTTATATTATGCTGATTATCAACGTAAAGGAGAACGAATCGATTGACAAGGCCCTTAAGCGCTTCAAGAAGAAGTTTGAGAAAACAGGGGTTTTGAGAGAATTGCGTAGCAGGACAGCTTTCGAAAAGCCTTCCGTAACAAGACGCAATGAGATCATTCGTGCAGCCTACAAGCAAAAAATGTACGCCAACGAGAATTATTAATTCTCGCTGAGGCTAAGGAAATAAATTTTAGGTATCCCCTTCGGTATTTTACCGGAGGGGATTTTTTTTTACATTGTTTAGAACTAGCTGGGTAGATCATGGTGGATTCGTTTTTGAAATATCTTCAGTTTGAAAAAAGATATAGCCCACGAACCCTCATTTCATACGAGACTGACTTACGTCAATTTACCGGATTTCTAAAATCAACTTATCACGAGGAGGATGCAGCACAGGCCAATCATGCTATGATTCGGTCGTGGGTAGTTAGTCTAGTTGACCAAAAACTTGATTCACGATCAATCAACAGAAAAATCGCATGCCTTAGGAGTTTCTACAAATTTTGCTTGAGACAAGAGGCTATTGCGAAAGATCCGATGACCAAGGTCAAGATTTTGAAGACGAGTAAGAAGCTCCCTCACTTTGTTCATGAGGAGGACATGAATCGCCTGTTGGATCACGTTGATTTTGGAAATAATCTGAAGGGAACTCGCGAGCGATTAATTATTGAGCTTTTCTATGGGACAGGAATACGATTATCCGAATTGATCGGTTTGAAAGAGAGAAATCTCAACCTCAGGGAACAAACAATCAAAGTTTTGGGAAAACGAAACAAGGAGAGAGTAATACCATTTTCCAGAGGTCTTGTCCCCGCTATCGAATCATACTTAGAAGAAAGAAATAAAGCCGTTGATCATAAGGACCATGGTCTTTTATTCGTTGGTGATAAAGGGCAACCTCTTTATCCTGTAATGGTGTATAAAGTCGTAAAAAGATACCTCGATCAGTTTACCAGTGTGGAAAAGAGAAGCCCGCACGTTCTGCGCCACTCATTTGCGACACATTTGCTCAACAAAGGAGCTGAGATTAATGCCGTCAAGGATTTGTTGGGGCACACGAGTTTGGCGGCCACTCAGGTCTATACGCACAACTCAATGGAAAAACTGAAGAAAGTTTTTGACCAAGCCCATCCAAAAGCCTGAGCAAATCGTTAAATTATTGAGGAGTTAATAAAGCTGCCTATGATGTAGAAGATAAAATCACCATCCCCGAGTGCCGACCCAAAGCACAAAGTTTTTTATTGTTAAACCTTTAATTTTTGTTTTATGAAGTTGCAAGTTCATTCTATCCACTTCGATGCGGACAGTAAGTTGATTGATTTTATTCAGAAGAAGGTGGATAAACTGGAAACGTTTTACGACCGGATGGTAGATGGAGAGGTTTTTCTCCGTTTGAACAACGAAGGAAATGAAAACAAAACAGTAGAAATCAAACTTAAAGTCCCCGGTAGCCAGCTATTCGCAAAGGAACAAGCTTCATCCTTTGAGGCGGCAACGGATCAGGCGACTGAAGCACTTCGAAAACAACTAAAGAAGTTCAAAACCAAAGTGACAAACGGAAGGGTATAAAAAAAGCCCCCGACAATTCGGGGGCCTTTTCGTTATTATCAAGTTCAGACTAAACTTTGAACTCTTTCTTTAATGTATCAACGTAGTCAAGTTTTTCCCACGGGAACAACTCCACCTTCATCTTTGTCTGACTCTTTTTTCCTTTGTTGAAAGTTTTTTCAACAATCTTAGGCTCACGTCCCATATGACCATAAGCAGCAGTTTCGCTATATATCGGACTTCTCAATTTGAAACGTGTTTCAATAAAGTAAGGGCGCATGTCGAAAATCTTTGAAATCTTCTGAGCTATTGCTCCGTCACTAAGTTTCACTTTTGCAGTGCCATAGGTGTTAACATATAAGCCAACAGGTTTTGCTACACCAATGGCGTAAGCCACCTGTACCAGCACTTCATCACAAATGCCGGCTGCTACCATGTTCTTTGCGATGTGTCTCGTAGCATAGGCTGCAGAGCGGTCAACTTTAGATGGATCTTTTCCCGAAAAGGCTCCACCTCCGTGCGCTCCTTTTCCTCCGTAGGTGTCAACAATAATCTTTCGTCCTGTCAAACCTGTATCACCATGAGGCCCACCGATCACAAACTTTCCTGTCGGATTAATATGGTAATGAATTTTGTCAGTGAATAGTTTCTGAATTCTTTTCGGCAATTTCTTCATTACGCGAGGAATCAGAACGGCTTTCACATCCTCTCTGATCTTCTTAAGCATAGCAGCATCACCGGCAAAGTCATCATGCTGCGTGGAAATAACTATTGTATCGATCCGGTTCGGCTTGTTGTCATCATTATACTCGATGGTGACCTGAGATTTTGCATCAGGTCTAAGATAAGTCATCGTTTTTCCCTCCTTGCGAATTGCAGCAAGCTCCTTCAACAATAAATGAGCGAGCTCCAGTGGAAGGGGCATGAAGTTGTCAGTTTCGTTAGTGGCATAGCCAAACATCATTCCCTGATCGCCAGCACCCTGATCTTCCTTCTTCTTTCTTTCCACGCCCTGGTTGATGTCGGGTGATTGCTCGTGGATCGCAGATAGAATTCCGCATGAGTTCGCTTCGAACATGTAGGCGCTTTTGGTATAGCCAATTCTACCAATTACTTCTCTGGCAATATCCTGCACATCGAGGTATGCCTCTGACTTTACCTCACCAGCCAGCACCACCTGACCTGTGGTTACGAGCGTTTCGCAAGCGACCTTTGAGTTGGCATCGTAAGCCAGGAAATAGTCAATCAGTGCGTCTGAGATTTGGTCCGCAACTTTGTCTGGGTGGCCCTCTGAAACTGATTCTGAGGTGAAAAGATATGGCATAATAGAGATTTGAATTTTTGAGGTGGCAAATTTAGATGTAATGCCCTGAAATCAAAACACTAATGCGCGAGAAACAGGAATAGTGCTGGAGCCTTGGGTAACGTTATCTCCGCTGCCTTCCATTCCTTAATGGTTTGGGTTTTCACGTTCTCCAACTCACTGGTCAAATTTACGGCAACGCATAACAGCGTATCATCCTTTAATGCTTTAAGTAAATGACTCAGAAGAGCGTTGTTCCTGTACGGGGTTTCTATAAATATCTGAGTTTGTATTCTAGCTTTTGATTCGTGTTCGAACTTCCGAATCGCCTGAGTGGCTTCGTTGGCTTCCACGGGCAAGTAGCCATTAAATGAGAATCTTTGACCATTCAAGCCAGACGCCATTAACGCTAGCAAAATACTTGACGGTCCAACCAAAGCCTCAACGTCAATACCGTTTCGATGGGCGTAGCGTACCGCTATTGCGCCAGGGTCGGCTATCCCGGGACATCCTGATTCAGAAATGATGGCAACAGGTTTTCCTTTCCCCAGAGGGCTCATCAATTGTGGAAGTTCAGCCTCCGTTGTGTTCTTGTCGAGACTATTAAAGTACAGTTGTTCGATGCTTGGATAGATGTTTAGACTACTCAAAAATCTTCGGGCTGTTCGAATATCTTCGACCAGGAAAAACCGTATCGGCTTTAACACCTCTCGAACATAATCAGATATAACTTTGTCTGCAGTTCCATCCGCTATCACTGTAGGTACCAAGTACAACTTTCCTTTGTTGCTCATGCTTACTAACTTACTATCGTGATCTCAGTGGGTAAAATATTAATTTTTGCCGGGTTTGCCGTGATTGTTGTCGGCCTTGCCATCTCATATGGGGGCAGAATTCCATTTTTGGGTAAACTACCGGGCGACATTCTAATTGACCGGGGCAATACCCGAATATTCATACCGATTACAACTTCGATTTTGTTAAGCCTGTTGATTTCTCTCGTACTATTTATAATTAACAAACTACGCGGGTGACTGAATGAACTGTAGAACATTTTGTAGAAATATGTCCGGTTGCTCAGCCTGCACCCAGTGACCGGTTTCCATCATTCTCAATTCTGCCGAGGGAAAATATTCGTGGATTACCTCTTCGTCACCAGGTTTAAAATAATTTGACCTTGAACCTAGAATGAATAGGGTTGGCCCTTCGTACTTTCCCTCAAACTGAACTGAAGCGCCCATGTCTTCGATATGTGATTCAAGCACGGGGATGTTGATACGCCATTCAAATTTTTGCTCACTGTCTCTTCCCAGGTTTTTCAATAAAAATTGTCTGACAGCTGGTTCCGGAACAAATTCGGAAAGAATTCTATCGGCATCGCCTCGGGATTTTAGTTCTTTTAAGTCGATAGCTTTTAGACCGTCCAGAATTGTGTCATGATGAACCGGATAAGATTTCGGGACGATATCAACTACTATTAGTTTAGAAAGCTTGTCAGGATGTGCAATGGCAAAGTTCATTGCTGTTTTGCCACCCATCGAGTGGCCTATAATTGTCGGGTTGATGATTTGATGGCTGTCGAGAAAGTGATTGAGATCATCGGTAAGAGCTACATAGTCGTGCACCGCGGTGTGTGGCGATTGTCCATGATTTCGCTGGTCTACTACATACACCTTAAAATGCTCTGCGAATTGTTTGGAGAGACTATACCAATTGTCTGACGAACCGAATAATCCATGAAGGATCACAAGTGGTTGCCCTTCGCCTAACTCCCGATAAAACAATTCGACTGGTTTAGTCATCTTATAAATTATATGAGCTGATGTAATTCGCGCTTAGTGCTTCCTATATTTGCTGCGACTGTACAAATTTACGTCAGCCAGCTTTAATTACACCCCCAATGATGGAATTAACAAAGGGTATCTACAAAATTCAAGGATTGAACGTACTTGACATCTGCAAGGAATTTGGGACACCTTTATACGTATATGATACTGATAAAATTTCGGAGCAGATTCAAAATCTGAAAAACGCATTTTCCGACAATGATGTTCGCATAAAATATGCGGCCAAAGCGCTGACCAATCTTTCTATTCTAAAACATATCCATTCTCAAGGATGCGGTATTGATGTAGTGTCTATCAATGAAGCTAAACTTGCGATGAAGGCCGGGTTTGAGCCGAAGGAAATCATGTTTACACCGAGTTGTGTGCACTTCGATGAAATCATAGAAGGAGTTGAGCTTGGCGTTTTTATCAACCTTGACAATCTCTCGGTATTGGAAAAATTTGGCAAGAAGTATGGAAGCACCTATCCATGCTGTATCAGACTTAACCCTCACATCCTGGCAGGCGGTAATTACAAAATCTCAACAGGCCATGGAAATTCGAAATTTGGAATTTCGGTCTTTCAAATGCCTCAGATTCTGGAGATCGTTGGAAAATACAAGATTGATATTAACGGGTTGCACATTCACACGGGTTCTGAAATTTCTGAGACTGATGTTTATTTAAAGATGTCGGAAATTCTGTTTGGAGTAGCCAGAGATTTTCCATCGTTGAAGTTTATCGACTTTGGTAGTGGGTTCAAGGTTGCTTACCGTGAGAATGACAACGTGACCAACATTTACGATCTGGGCTTGAAGTTGGGAAAAGCTTTCAAAGAATTTTATGAGAGCTATGGACGTAAACTTGAGTTGTGGGTGGAGCCGGGCAAATATCTAGTAAGTGAGTCGGGCTATTTGTTTGTAAATACAAATGTGGTCAAGTCGACTCCGTCAGTAACATTTGCCGGGGTCAATTCAGGATTGAATCATCTGATTCGTCCGATGATGTATGATGCATATCATGAAATTGTAAACGTGTCTAATCCCGAGGGCGGACTGAAAATGTATACCGTGGTGGGAAATATTTGCGAAACCGATACACTGGGATCGGATCGCAAACTCAACGAGGTTCGCGAAGGAGATATACTGGCGATTAAAAATGCTGGTGCTTACGGATATTCAATGGCCTCTACTTTTAATTCAAGACTTCGCCCTGCGGAGGTGATGATCAAAAAAGGTAAAGCCCATCTTATCCGCCAGCGGGATACAATGGAGGATTTGATCAGAGGCCAGGTTATCGTTGACTAGCACAAGCCAATGATCGACACACCGCATTACGATGTTATAGTTGTAGGAGGTGGCGCTGCAGGTTTTTTCGGTGCGATTCAGATTGCGGAAAAGCGACCCGGTATAAGAATCCTTATTCTTGAAAAGTCAAATAGGCTTTTAACCAAAGTCCGGATTTCAGGTGGAGGAAGATGCAATGTTACTCATCGTTGTTTTGAACCGAATGCACTCTCAAAGCATTATCCACGTGGCCAGCGGCAACTAAAAAAACTATTTGCAAGATATCAGGCAAAGGACGTTGTAGAGTGGTTTGAAGAACGTGATGTGGGACTGAAGGTGGAGAACGATGGCCGAATGTTTCCAACAACTAATAATTCGGAAACCATTGTTAATTGTTTTTTGGGAGAAGCAGATCGAAATAATATTAAAGTATTAGTTCGTCATCAAGTCAGTGAAGTTCGACATAAGGTTGATTCAACGATTACTATCAAGTGCAGTAATAAACAAGAATTTACCTGTACGAAATTGCTGGTAGCGGCCGGAGGTCATCCAAATCGTGAGTCGTATAAATGGATTGAGGATTTGGGTCATACGGTTACATCACTAATGCCTTCACTTTTCACCTTCAATGATGCAGACAAGAAATTTGTCGACCTTATGGGAGTAGCTGTTGATAAAGCTTCTGTTCAAATTGCCGGAACCAAATTTCGTGAGTTAGGACCTGTATTGATTACACATTGGGGATTAAGTGGGCCGGCTGTTATTAGATTGTCAGCTTGGGCAGCGGAGTATTTGGCAGAGACTCATTACACATTCACCGCCCTTGTCAACTGGACGGGAGATCTGATGGAAGATGAAGTAAGGAAAGAACTTGAAGGCTACAGCTTGAAGCATCCAAAACAGAAGGTCGAGAATAACTCCCTTTATCACCTACCTAGCCGTTTGTGGGAAAGATTGTGTGAACATTCTGAAATAGAGAAAACAAAAATCTGGTCAGAGCTTTCGAAGAAGCAATTAAACAAGCTCGTAGAGAATCTTGTACGCTGTCCATTTCGTATAAAAGGAAAGACAACCTTCAAAGAAGAGTTTGTTACATGTGGAGGAGTTGACCTTGATGAGATTGATATGGAGAGGATGGAAAGCAAAAAAGTCAGAGGTGTCTACTTCGCAGGTGAAGTCCTGAATATCGATGGTGAGACTGGGGGTTTTAATTTTCAATCAGCATGGACTACAGCTTACGTGGCGGCTCAGGCAATGAGCGAAGAATAAAAACAAAAATGCCGGACAAGCCGGCATTTTCATTATGTGGTGACGGAGGGAATTGAACCCCCGACACAAGGATTTTCAGTCCTTTGCTCTACCAACTGAGCTACGTCACCAGTCCTTTCCACACCCTCGTTTCAGATGGGCCACAAAACTAGACAAATTTAGTTTTGCGGCAAAAATTGGCTATATTTTTCTGGTTAAGACCTTTCCTTCACCTATTTTCGTTTCATGGGCATCATACAACAGATACTCTTTCTGGTCACTCTGGCGGTGGCATTTATGCTGATTCGGAAGCGGGTGGTCAGGATAAAATCCAACATCCAATTGGGCAAAAAATCTGGAGTAACTGACAGATCACCTGAGCGCTGGAAAAATGTTTTGCTGGTGGCCTTTGGGCAGAAGAAGATGTTCAAGCGCGCTATTCCGGCCTTCCTTCACTTTTGGATTTATGCAGGTTTTTTGATTATCAATCTCGAAGTACTGGAGTTTATTATTGATGGATTGTTGGGGACCCACAGAGTGTTCGCGCCTTTTCTCGGTGGTGTTTACCCTGTGCTGATGAACTTCTTCGAGTTTCTTGCGGTAGCAGTGTTGCTCGCTTGTGTGATTTTTCTGATCAGGCGTAATATCCTTAAGGTAAAGAGATTCTGGTCAGCCGAGATGACAAGCTGGCCTCGACTGGATGGCAATCTGATTCTCGTTATCGAAATCACTTTGATGGTGGCCATACTTACAATGAATGCAACCGATCAGCTTTTGCAATCAAAGGATGATCACTACGTTCATACTGGACAATTGTTTTTTAGCTCTTTTTTGATGCCCCTTTTCCAAGGGCTCGACACACAGACATTAATCGTTGTAGAAAGGGCAGCCTGGTGGTTTCATATTATTGGAATATTTGGATTTGCTCTTTATGTAACGTATTCAAAGCACCTGCATATATTCATGGCGTTCCCTAACACTTACTTTGCTAAGCTTGAGCCCAAAGGTCACATGGTCAACATGCCCATCGTTACCAACGAGGTAAAGTCTATGCTGGGATTAGGTGCAGCTGAAGCGCCAGCAGGTGAGCCGGGAAGATTTGGAGCAAAAGATGTGAATGATCTTGCTCGCCACAACCTGATGGCGGCCTATGCTTGTACCGAATGTGGTCGGTGTACTTCCGAATGTCCGGCTAACCTTACGGGAAAAAAACTATCTCCGCGAAAGATCATGATGGACACGCGCGACAGAATGGAGGAAGTTGGTGCAAGTGAGAAAGGATTGCAAGATGGCAAGTCACTGTTGGGCGATTACATCACCAAAGAAGAAGTAAACGCTTGCACCAGTTGTAATGCCTGCGTGGAGGCCTGCCCGGTGCTGATCAATCCATTGGAAATAATTTTGGAGCTGAGAAGGTATGTCGCTATGGAAGAATCGGGTTCCCCTGCTCAGTGGAATTCAATGTTTCAAAATATCGAGACCAGTTTCGCTCCGTGGAAGTTTGCGCCAAGTGACCGATTCAATTGGTCCAGGGATTTACAATCGAAATAGGGATCATGAGTGATTTACAAATAAGTGTGCCTACTGTTGCTGACCTGGCGTCAAAAAATGAAGTGCCCGAGGTGTTGTTTTGGGTAGGATGTGCTGGTTCATACGATGATCGTTATAAAAAAGTAACGGTAGCTTTCGTAAAGATTCTGAATGCCGTAGGCACAAAGTTCGCGGTACTTGGGCCAGAAGAAACCTGCACGGGAGATCCGGCACGCAGAGCTGGCAACGAGTTTCTTTTCCAAATGCAGGCGATGAACAACATCACTGTATTAAATGGTTACGGTATTAAAAAGATCGTAACCGCCTGCCCGCATTGTTTCAACACAATTAAAAATGAATACCCAGAGCTGGGTGGCAACTACGAGGTAATCCATCACTCAACCTTTCTTCAGCAGCTGATTAACGAGGGCAAGATCAAAATGAAAGAAGGTGGAATTTTCAAAGGGAAGAAGATAACCTATCACGATTCTTGTTACCTCGGTCGGGCCAATGGAGTATATGAGGCACCACGTGAAGTTTTGAAAGCACTTGATGCCGACTTGGTTGAAATGAAACGATGCAGAACAACCGGACTGTGCTGTGGTGCAGGGGGAGCTCAGATGTTTAAAGAGCCAGAAAAAGGCAATAAGGACATCAATGTCGAAAGAACGGAAGAGGCTTTGAATACGGGGGCTAAGACCGTTGCTGTCGCGTGCCCATTCTGCATGACCATGATGAGCGATGGAGTAAAAAATAAAGAGAAAGAGGCGGACGTCAAGGTTAAAGATTTGGCTGAACTTATCGCAGAGTCACAAGGTTTATAGATAGACATGTATATACCATTTAACGATATCGCAGAAAATTCTCGTGTTTGGATTTACCAACTCAATCGTGAGGTCAACAGTAAAGAAAGAGACTTCATTGAGTCTGTGATGCAACCGTTTTGTGGGCAGTGGCAAGTGCATGGTGCCCCCTTGCAAACCTCGTTTGAGCTTTTTCACAACCACTTTCTTGTGCTTGCGGTTGATGAAAATTCGGGGGGTGCAAGCGGTTGCTCAATAGATGGTTCAGTTCATGCTGTCAAAGAAATAGGCTCAAAGCTCGGACTTGATTTTTTTGACAGAACGAAAGTTGCGTTTCGCACAGGAGGTCAGATTTTAGTTTATCCGATGAATCAATTGAAGGATTTGTTTGCTTCTGGTACATTAAATCAGGACACTATTACGTTTGATAATTTGGTAACGACAAAAAGTGAGTTGTTGGCTCGTTGGGAGGTGCCGGTGAGTCGTTCGTGGCTGGCCAAATATCTACCTAAAAAGGCGTTAGCCTGATGGCTTATCTTTTTTCGTACTTTTAACTGCTTTTTTGGAGGCATTATGAGGTTAAGGGTATTTTCAATTGGATTAATTTTCGTTTTGTTGCTGGGCTGTGGGCCGGAGAAGAAGGCAATGAAGTCGTTTCGTTTTGGTCGCTATCAAAACGTAATCAATTACTACAAGTCAGTCCTTGCCAAAGATCCCAACAATGCCAAGGCAAACTTCTACGTTGCAGAATCCTATCGTCTTTCCAATAGAATAAGAGAGTCAGAACCTTACTACGCCAAAGCAAAAGGGCGTGATATTAATCGAGACTCAGTCGTGCTTTACTACTCCCATGCGTTGAAGTCGAATGGAAAGTATGATGAAGCAAAAAAAGAACTTGAAGAGATCGTTGTAACCACCAAGGACGAAGACTTCAAAGGTCGAATCCAGCGCGAGATAGATGGCCTGGATTATATCAATGAGCTTTCTCAAAAACACAGTTATTATAAGGTGAAGAGCCTCGAGGCTGTAAACACGCCTCTTAGTGAGTATTCACCTGCATACCTCAACGGTGAATTGTATTTCACAGCAAGTCGCGATGACAGTCGTACCTATTTGGCAACGGGCACTCCGTTTACCAAACTCTACAAGGCAACAACATCAGGCGCTAATGTTGATGTGTCTACCATTGCTCCTTTGCCAGATAAGATTAATACTCCTAATGTCAATGATGGATGTGTGACTTTCTCCCCTGATGGTCGCATCATGATTTTTGCAAAAGGAAATTCGGGAAAAAGAAAAGGAAACGCTGACGTTGACTTGTATATGTCACGTTACCGTAATGGTGAGTGGGAGGAACCACGCCAAATCAATATTAACCAACCAGACTCCTGGGAATCAACTCCAGCATTTGGTCCGGATGGAAGAACGTTGTATTTCTCATCTAATAGGAAAGGGGGCTTTGGAGGTCTTGATATTTACACAGCGCATATGGACTCCCGGGGTCGCTTTTCACGGGTAAGGAATATGGGGCCGGATATCAATACGTCAGGCAACGAATTGTTTCCATATGTGAGCGAAGCGAATACCCTTTACATCGCATCGGACGGGCATCCCGGATTTGGAATGTTGGATTTGTTTGAGGTGAAGAGAATGAATGGTCGCAACGTGGTCGACAACCTCGGATTGCCGATGAATTCCAAAAGTGATGATTTTGGAATTTTCTTGTTTAAGGCAGACCGTGGATTTTTTACATCGAATCGTGAAGATGGAAAGGGTGATGATGACATTTATACTTTCGTGAACGAAGACCCGAACCTGAGAGTGGTTAACTACTATCTGCAAGGGATAACCATGACGCCAAAAACGGATAGCACTCGGGAGATTTTGCCGAACACAAAAGTTACCCTATTAGATGCCCGCGGAGAGCTTATGCAGGATTTCGTGACTGGGAATGATGGTAAGTTTTTCTTCAGAGTTTATGAAAACGAAGATTATACCTTGGTAGGGGAAACAGATGGGTATTTAGTCAAAAGACAAAGCTATACAACAAATGGCAAGTCGGTTGACAAGCGGACATTGAAGGAATTAGTAACTAACGTCACTCTAGATACCATTTTAGTGCTTGATCGCCTCGAGAGGAACAAAATCTTCGTACTCAACAATATTTACTTTGATCTGGATAAGGCAGATATCAGATCTGATGCGGCAGTTGAGTTGGATAAGCTGGTTGATTTGCTAACAGATAACCCAGGCATCAAAATAGAGATGAGCTCACACACGGACAGTATAGCTTCACATGCTTACAATATGCAATTGTCACAACGAAGGGCAGAATCTACAGTTCGTTATCTGATCAGTAAAGGTGTTGCACCCGATCGCCTTGTAGCAAAAGGCTATGGTGAAGAAAAGCCAATTGCCCGAAACACCAATCCGGACGGGACCGATAACCCAGAGGGCCGTCAACGCAACCGAAGAACAGAATTCAAAATACTTGAGATTGGGGTAGTGCAGAAGAAAAACTTCGATGAGTTTGACGAAGACAAGTATTTTAAAAACGAGAATTAGGCCCCGCTCTGTTTATTCCATCTCAGAATAACCCCAGAAGCGGGAGTTCAAACCACAAGCCGTTGTTGTAGTTTTATTTCCAGTGATTCATGTCACTGACTCCGCAGCAGAGCATGTTGCCTTATAACGCGGCCATCGATGAGACGAATTTGTGTTTTGGTCTTTCTAGCTATTGGAGTTTTTTCATCGTGCCGCGAAGACAACACTATTCCGGTGTACCTTTTCTTCGAGAAGCAAAACTCTCTGACGGCCGAGACGATTGGAGATTATTCCATTCCCGTTCAACTAAATTCGCCCGCCTTCGAGGATTTTATGGTGAACTATACCGTGGCGGGGAGCGCCCAATTGGGAGTGGACTATACAACGCCTGGAAATTTCGTGATAAAGAAGGATAGCTTGATCGGCTATATAATAGTGACAATCATCGATGATAATGAGTTTGAGTTTGACCCTGAGGTAACGCAATATTTTGGAGAGACGATCAATTTCTCTTTAACGAGCGTGTCAGGCAATAAAATACTGGCTGGCAATTCCGAACTCCACACACACACTTTGATCGTTGCAGACAATGAGCCCATTAAACATTCTATGCAGATTAATCTCACATGGGATGCTGGAGACGGAACTGCAGGTGATGTCGATATGGATCTCTTTGTTTTTCTTTTAGATCCCCAAAAGGGCCCCATCATGGTTGGAGATTCTCAGCAGATTGGAACAAAATTCGAGGGCATCGTGGTGGGCACACCAGCACCAGATGCTGACTACGGCCTCGGCTATCGCTATTTTGAAGGATCTTCTGACCGTTTGAAATTTAAGGTGAAGTTTATTGCGAGGATTGGAATGCTTTCGGGCAACGTAAAAGAAAAGGAGTACGAAGGGATTTACACCCTCGACAATATTAATAACGATCCTACTGAAAATGCTTCAGTTCAAATCGTGCAAACCTTTCGAAAGATGGGATCTGATTATATCGACTTTAGCGAGATCAAAATCCCGGAATCAGGTAGTCGTGTGAAAACGATTCAAGGAGAGGTCAGCAAATCTCACCACATTGGTAATGTCGTCAACTAATTAGTTGTAAACGAATTCGCCAAATTCACTATTTACTGTGACTTGTTTTTTAGCTGCGGCCTCAACTCTGCCAATGATTTTTGCCTCAACTCCGAATGACGAAGCGATTGAGACAATATCACTTGCAATATTTTCCGGCAAATAGACCTCCATTCGGTGACCCATGTTAAACACCTTGTACATTTCTTTCCAGCCCGTAGATGAGCAATCCTGAATCATTTTAAATAATGGTGGAATTGGAAACAGGTTATCCTTGATCACATGAAGGCCTTCAATGAAATGAAGTACTTTCGTTTGAGCTCCACCACTGCAGTGCACTAATCCATGAATATCCTTGCGGTAAGACTTTAAGATTTCAATCATCACCGGTGCGTATGTTCGCGTGGGCGATAGCACAAGTTTTCCCACGTTAAGTGGAGCATCGGGAATAGTGTCAGTCAATTTATACTTCCCACTATATACCAATTCTTTTGGAACCGCGGCATCGAATGACTCCGGGTATTTCGATAAGTATTCTTTGCTGAACACATCGTGTCGTGCCGAGGTAAGCCCGTTGCTCCCCATCCCACCATTGTATTCGTTTTCATATTTGGACTGCCCGAATGAAGCAAACCCTACTACCACGTCACCTGCACGAATATTATCGTTTGAAATCACTTCACTGCGTTTCATCCTTGAAGTCACGGTACTGTCCACGATTATTGTCCGAACAAGATCTCCAACATCTGCTGTCTCTCCCCCCGTACTTCGAATATCCATTCCATAAGAGCGCAGCATCTCAAGGACTTCCTCAGTTCCGTTGATGATGGCTGAGATTACTTCGCCAGGTATCAGATTTTTATTACGACCAATGGTGGAGGAGAGTAGGATATTGCTGGTGGCGCCAACACAAAGCAGGTCATCGACATTCATGATGATGGCATCTTGTGCAATACCTTTCCAGACTGACAGATCACCTGTTTCTTTCCAGTAGATGTACGCGAGTGAAGATTTGGTGCCGGCACCATCTGCATGCATCGCCACGCAATAGTCAGAATCTCCAGTGAGCGTATCTTCTACGATTTTGCAAAAGGCTTTCGGAAAGAGTCCCTTATCCAACTTTCGAATCGCCTCGTGGACATCTTCCTTTGAGGCCGAAACTCCGCGCTTATCATAACGATCCGACATTAGTGCCTTTTTAGCTTTTATATAAAAGTCAAAGTTATGTATTTTACCAACGATTGAAACATACCACCATTGACGATGAAGCAACATTTTTTAATTGCTATTTTTTTTCTTTTCTCAGTTTCTGTATTCGCTCAAAAGGGACTTGAAGTCAAAGCACAGTATGGTATAGGCGGCATCGGATATGATCGCTGGATCACAAGCAATACTGTAACTCTTGAGGCCAACTACAATATCAATTCGATCGTGGCTATTGGTCCGTTTTACACCACATCGTTTGGGACCAAATACTATATTTTTGATAAGACCAATACGGCCGATGCCAAAGTGAATATCATCGGTGTGAATTCCAACTTGACCTTTGCCCGGTTAGGGAGGTTTAGAGGATATGGTAATGTAAATGCTTTTACCATCAAGGCTAGTACAGGACGGTTTATAAACTCACAATTCTCACAATTTTCTGATATGGAAGAGTCGATGTTTGGATTCGGGATTGGCGCTGGCGTAATGATGAATCTGGGAAGCCGATTTGCGTTGAACTTGTTCGATTTTAAGTTACGCTTTTTAAAGCGCGATTATCTTTCTATTGATCAGTCCATATATCGATTCTATCAATTTGGAGCGGCTTACACATTCAGCTTGAAATGACGAAAAGAATAATCTTGCTCGTTGCGTTTTTGGCGCCCATGATTTGCGCGGCTCAGATCAAGGTTCTTTCCAATATCAAAACCAAGCCCGGGCTTTCTGCCGTTTTTCTTAATAGTAGCGAAGAGGTCTTAATTGCTTCGAATAAGATTGTCATAAAGGGCAATGCCTTATCAGGCTTAGCTAATCGTGAGTATACTGGTCATAACGGGGCGATAACCTCAGTCTCGGCATCGAAAGACGGCAAGTTCATGCTCACAGGGAGTGATGATAGGACAGTAAGAAGATGGGACTTGCAGACCAATGAGACGAAAGTGCTGCCTATCGGTGAGAAAGTTTCCGAAGTTTTTTTTGCGGGAGCCAGCAACAAGTGTGTTGTACTCGATCAGTCCGGGCGAGTGACGGTTTGGTCAATTGAATCAGGAGAATCATCGGTGATTCAAATCGAAAACAAAAACGTCAGCACGATTGCAGTAAGCAAGGAGGGGAGCCTTGTTGCGATAGCAACGGCTGCAGGCACTATAACTGTTAAGAACGTAGTGACTGCTGAGGTGCTGAAAACGTGGAATGGACATGCCGATGAAATAAGCAGCCTTGTTTTTGCCAACAATAACAACTGGTTAATCTCTGTAGGCGATGACGGGAAGTTGAAGAAATGGAATACTTCCGATTGGAGCCTTCTGAGTGAGGCCGACTATGGTAAGGGCAAAATCAATCACCTCTCAACCAGCAGTGATGATTCTCACATTTCAGCTTGTGGAGGAAATGGTTGCGCTATCTTTAATACTAGTTCTCTTTCTCAAGTGTCTATTATTAATAAACTAAGTAGCATCCCGATAAATTCTGCCTTTAGTCCCGATGGCAAGATGATGGTGATTATGCAGGATTTGGTACCTCGCGCAGAGATATGGGACATTTCTTCTTTGGGTATCTCGCAATTCACCATTTTGAAAGACGCCAGCGACAAAACTCCTCCACAACTGTATGTGTCCTCACCGGCCAATACTTCAGAAGGTTTTGTAATTGTCTACACCGACCTTTTGGCGATTAAAGGCACTGTGATTGATGATGCAGGAGTTTCACAACTTCGCATTAATGGCCTTGAAACTCCTATGAGGAATAATGGCAACTTCACCATCATGCAACCGTTGGTGGTGGGTGAGAACCTGATTAACATTGAAGCTACAGATATAAATGGCAATACTTCCCTTAAGAAATTTATTGTCTCAAGAAGAAATGTAGATGGTGAGCCATATGATGCGGCCAAGGCTAAAAACTACCTCATGGTAGTTGGGATCAACTCATACCAATATTGGCCGAAGCTGAATAATGCAGTAAAAGATGCAAATGACGTAGCGCAAACGCTGCGCTCAGTCTACAAGTTTGACTTTGACGATATTACCCTGTTGACGAATGAGTCAGCTACTCGCAATAATATCTACAAAGCACTTAGGGAATTTGTGACGAAGGTTACCCCACAGGATAATTTCATGATTTATTTCTCTGGGCATGGCTATTTTGATGAATTACTCAACGAAGGCTATTGGGTGCCAGTCGATGCCAAGGTAAACAGCACGGGCGATTACCTGTCAAACTCCGACATCCTCAAAGTGATTGGCAACGTTAACTCCCAGCACACGTTCCTGGTTGCTGACGCTTGTTTTTCGGGTTCTCTTTTCAGTGATACCAAACGAGGATATATTGAAAATGTGGAGCGCTTTAAATCGAGGTGGGGACTGGCTTCGGGACGATTGGAAGTTGTGTCAGACGGGCAAGAGGGGAACAACAGTCCGTTCGCCAAAAAATTCATTGAGTTTTTAAAATCTAACAAAGAGGACAAAATATCTGTGAGCCAGCTTGTGCAGCATGTGAAGATGTCGGTGGCGGAGATTTCGGATCAAACGCCAATTGGAAATCCGCTGAAGAGTGTTGGTGATGAAGGTGGTGAATTTGTTTTTTATAAAAGACCCTAATTCATTTTTCGAAAAAATTCCCACATCACGATCCCTACGCAAACTGAAACATTGATAGAGTGCTTAGTGCCAGACTGAGGTATTTCAATTGCTTTATTGGCAAGGGCGATCACGTCTTCAGAAACGCCATCTACTTCGTTGCCAAATACAAGACAATATTTTTCGCCATTGACTGGGTCTAATTTATTGAGCGGAACACTTTCCGTGGTCTGTTCCACAACGATAATCTTGTATCCCTCATTTCTCAGGCGACTAGTCAATACTTCAGCGCTTTCATAGTATTCCCAGTCAACAGATTCAGTTGCGCCTAATGCGGTCTTTTGTATTTCGCGATGAGGTGGAGTGCCGGTAATTCCAGTGAGGTAGATTTTCTCAATCCGGAAGGCATCTGCAGTTCTAAAAGCGGATCCCACATTATGTAAACTTCTAACGTTGTCAAGCAGAATAACTATCGGAAGTTTTTTTACTTTTTTAAATTCCTCCTGTGTTATTCGCCCTAGTTCTTCGAGTTTCAACTTTTTCACCTGGCAAAATTAAAATGATTTATTGACAACGTATGAAATCATTGCAACAGACAAGTCATAATCCCGTTTTATCAAAGATGAAGCTTCTCCTTTTTCCTCTATCACTTGTCATTTTTACTAGTCAGGCACAGGATGCCTGGAAAAACATTTATACCGAATCAGCCTGGAGAGAAAGAGATGCATGGCAAAGGGCTGACGCCATCATGAAGCACCTGGATCTAAGATTGGGAAGCAAAGTCGCAGATATCGGATGCCACGAAGGCTACATGACCATGAAGCTGTCGAAAGAAGTTGGTGACCTTGGAAAAGTTTATGCCGTTGATGTGGAACAGAACCGCCTCGACAAATTGAAAGAACATCTGCAGGATCGAGACATTCAAAACGTAATCACTACAAAAGGAGATTACGACAATCCTCATCTTCCGGCCAATACACTTGATGGCGCGCTCATTATCGATACTTATCATGAAATGGATGAGCATGATGCGATGCTCCAACACATCAAAAGCTCACTTCGGATTGGAGGACTGCTCGTTATTTGTGAGCCCATTGCGAAGGAAAGACGTGATTTGACGAGAGAAGAGCAAGAACGAAAACACGAGCTGGATATGAAGTACGCGTTGGAAGACCTTGAGAGAGCTGGTTTTCGAGTCACGTTTCAGCAAGATCCTTTTATCAATCGCGAAAAGATAAAGGGTGACAACATGTGGATTGTGGTGGCAAGAAGAGTGAGGTAAAGAATATTGGGCATTCATCCTTGGTTCTTGCAGCCGGATTTTATCTTTGCCAGTCATGGCTTCCGGTAGTACAGAAACTCCCCTAATGAAACAGTACAATGCGATCAAGGTGAAATACCCTGGTGCATTGCTCTTGTTCCGTGTTGGAGATTTTTATGAAACATTTGGTGACGATGCGGTAAAGGCCAGTAAGGTGCTGGACATTGTCCTCACCAAAAGAGGAAATGGTTCTGCTTCTGAGATAGAACTTGCCGGGTTTCCCCATCACGCACTCGATTCCTATCTACCCAAGCTGGTAAGGGCTGGTCACCGAGTGGCGATTTGTGATCAGCTTGAAGATCCACGATTTGTAAAGGGAATTGTAAAGCGGGGTGTGACGGAACTGGTTACACCGGGTGTGTCATTCAATGACAACGTGCTGGAGCGAAAGCAGAACAATTTTCTTGCATCAGTGCATATAGCCAAAGAGACCTTTGGAGTTTCATTTCTTGATATCAGCACAGGGGAGTTTTATGCTGCAGAGGGCAGTGAAGCTTACATCTACAAGCTCATTCAAAGTTTTTCACCTGCTGAAATCATTTTTAGTAAAGTCAATCGCGAAAAATTAGAAAATCAATTTAGCGAGGAATACGCCACGTTTGCCCTGGACGAGTGGGTTTACGCCTTCGACTACGCAAACGATAAACTGATCAACCAATTTAAGACAGCGAATCTTAAAGGGTTTGGCATTGATGGCATGCTTGAGGCAATTGTTGCTGCGGGGGCGATATTACATTACCTGGAAGTAACCGAGCATAAGGATACACATCACATCGGTTCCATTTCAAGGATTGATGAAGACAAATATGTGTGGCTTGATAAATTCACTATCCGCAACCTTGAGATTGTAAGTGCCCAACAAGATGGCGGAGTTCCGTTGATTCAAATACTTGACAAGACTGTGACAGCGATGGGATCGCGTCAGCTTCGCAAGTGGATGATTCTTCCGCTTAAGGAGATGTCCGCAATTGCGGAGCGATTGAATGTCGTCTCAACTCTGTACGAACAAGAGGATTTATCCGAAAAAATTGGCGCACACCTTCACCAGATCGCAGATCTGGAAAGGTTGATTTCTAAAGTTGCTGTGGGCAGAATTAATCCGCGCGAGATGTTGCAACTGAAGCGATCGCTTCAGGCCGTGGTGCCAATAAAAGAGATGCTAGGGCAGCAGCCTTCGGCCCCGCTTAAAAAATTAGGAGATCAGCTTGAGCGCTGCGAGTTTTTACTCGACAAGATCGAAAAGGAGCTAAAAGAAGATGCACCCATGCTCGTTCACCAAGGTGGCATCATTAAAGAAGGAATCAATGCCGAGCTGGATGAACTCAGAAGTATTGCCTATTCAGGAAAAGACTTTCTTCTACAGATTCAGAAAAGAGAAGTTGAGAAGACAGGTATATCCTCACTGAAGATTTCATACAACAAAGTGTTTGGTTACTACCTGGAGGTGAGCAATGCGCACAAAGATAAAGTGCCAGCCGAATGGATCAGGAAACAAACACTGGTAAATGCAGAGCGCTACATTACAGAAGAGCTAAAAACATACGAGGAAAAGATTCTGCATGCAGAAGAGAAGCTGACAGTGATCGAGCAAAAGATATTTCAGGAACTGGTGATCAACGCGGCAGATTACGTTTCACAAATTCAGCAAAATGCCAGGGTGATAGCTACACTGGATTGTCTATTGTCATTTGCTATTGTCGCGAAGGCGAATCGTTACGTCAAACCTGAAATCAACGAGTCGACAACTGTCGACATAAAAAACGGCAGGCACCCGGTAATCGAAAAGCAGCTTCCCATAGGGGAGAGCTACATTCCCAATGACATCTACCTCGATAACGAGTCGCAGCAAATTCTGGTGATCACAGGACCAAACATGGCAGGTAAGTCAGCTCTTCTTCGCCAAACTGCCTTGATCGTATTGATGACACAGATTGGAAGCTTCGTGCCAGCTGAGTCCGCGCAGATTGGAATCGTTGATAAAGTGTTCACCAGAGTTGGTGCCTCAGATAATTTGTCACGAGGAGAGTCCACTTTTATGGTAGAGATGACTGAGACGGCAAGCATCCTTAACAACCTCAGCGACCGAAGTCTGATTCTGATGGATGAAATTGGAAGAGGCACGAGCACCTACGATGGCGTGTCAATAGCTTGGGCAATTGTTGAGTTTCTTCACAATCACAAGGAGTTTAAGCCTAAGACACTTTTTGCAACACACTACCATGAACTGAATCAATTGGCAGAGGATTTAGTGCGTGTAAAGAATTTCAATGTTTCAGTCAAAGAGACTGGTGATAAAATCATATTCATGCGCAAGCTGAAGGAGGGCGGAAGTGAGCACAGCTTTGGAATTCATGTAGCGCAGTTGGCGGGGATGCCCAACCGAATTGTAATTCGAGCAAACGAGATTCTTCACTTCCTGGAAAAGGACAAGCATAAAAACGAACCTCGAAAGAAGATGGAGGCGTTACCCAAACCGACTACTCAGATGGGATTGTTTGAGATCGATCCGAAATTAAAACAAATGGAAGAGATGTTGAGCAAGATTGAAATCAACACCATCAGCCCTGTGGAGGCCCTTTTGAAGCTGAACGAAATCCTTACGGCTTTAAAAAAGTAAAGCTGTTCTCCTCCTGATTTATAAATCAAAATAGCCAGGTAAATTTTTGGGTTGATCTTGGGGGCAAAAAATGCTTTCGAAATCTCACGCAATGTTTTTAAGGTTTGCTGCATGGTCACTCATCGTGACAGCTTTGACTACGCTGGTTGCTCACTTGATCAATTTTCCAGCTCCGAGTTTTGAATCTCAAATTTTACTCGCGCAAAATTGGGGATATATTCTTCGCAACGACATCATCATCCTGCATTGTGTCTTGGTGATTGTTTCAATGCTAGGGCTTGCGCTATTTGGAGACAACAGCAATAAAGGTTGGCTTATGCTCGGACTGCTGTGTTTTCTGGTGTTTGGTTTTGCAGAGATTGGCAGAATGACGATTGCCAACATCATCGTGAATGGTTTGAGGGCGCAATATCAAATTGCAAGCGAAACTTCCATGCAACAAGACATTCAATTTGTTTTGAAAAATGTTTGGCCGCTTGTCGGGATGTTCTTGTTCCAAATTTTTATTCTGGCATTTAGCCTTGGTTGTATTTTTTATGGCGTTGCCTTTTGGACTCGGGGCTGGACAGGCATAATATTTATGGTGTGGGGAGTGATCAATTTATTGGCTTTCGTAAACGAGTTTTTGGGGCTTTCTTGGCTCTCTGGTTTTATCGAATATTTCTCGATCGTGTTTCAGCCGCTTGCCCGACTTTGGATTGGAGTCTGGTTTTTAAAGGAAATACGCAGGCACGGTGATAGCCGCGTGGTGCCTGCGTAAAAGGAAGCTAGTTCCCGTCCTCGTCTTCTCCGTCTACAACATCTTCCGGAGCTTTGTCTTTTGAAAGCTCATTCCCGCTCTCATCAAAATATTGAATGAGTTTGGAGGCGCCTTTTCTTGATCGAACACGATAAAAAGTTTTGCCATTTCGTGTGGTAATTTCTTCCCCACCCATTACCGTGAATTCAGGATACTTGGCCTGAGCAGCTGACTTGATGTTTTCTGGCAGCTTGGCGGGGCCATAGTATTTCGATGACGAAAGTGAGGTGCCATCTTCTTTGTATCGCGCGCGTGATCGCACACCGTCAATTGTGAACACACTTACATACTTTACAAATGTGCGCTTGCCTTGAGCTGAATGCTTTTCCCAGCGCACAGCGGTGGCGCCTGGGAAAGTACTAGCAAAGTTACTTTTCACTGTCTCTGGCAGTTGCCCTTCTTCCACTTTTTCAAAGTTCATCGAGCGTGGTCCTTTCGCACGTGCGCCTGGCTGAGCCGTCACTGCTGCACTGATGAGCGCCAGTATAACAATCAGATATGTTTTCATTGCATTTAATTTTTATCCACCTGAAACAAAGATAGTACCAAGTGACATTGCATTACAGTTGCAAAAGGACCTAACTTTGCTATTCGAATTATTACCGGACAATTTTGTTATAATTCTAATGGAAACAACACTAACACCGGAAGTCCGCAGAAAACCAATTCTTAAGCAGGAAATCGCTTTTTTGATCATCCATCTACTCCCGTTAGGTGCCTTGTGGACGGGAGCGACCCTGTTCGACTGGATGGTTTGCATTTTTCTTTATGTATTCAGAATGTTCTGGATCACCGGAGGTTATCATCGCTACTTCGCTCACAAATCTTATAATACCTCACGTTGGTTTCAGTTTGTAATTGCCTTTATGGCGCAAACCTCTGCGCAAAAAGGAGCATTGTGGTGGGCAGCACATCATCGTCACCATCATCGTCATAGTGATACGCCAGCCGATCCACACTCAATGAAGATTTATGGATTCTGGTATTCGCACGTGGGTTGGATCGTGGGTCCAGATTTCAAGGAGACTGATTATAAAGTGATTGGTGACTACGCGAAATATCCTGAGTTGGTGTGGTTGAATAAGCATTATCTTGTTCCGCCTGTTACGCTTGCAGTGATTGTTACCGCACTTGGAGGATGGGTTAACGGTGGAAGTCTCATGGCCATGTTTTCGACAGCCGGGTTTTCAACTCTCTTTATTGGCTTTTTCCTCAGCACAGTGGTTCTTTATCACGGCACTTTTTCGATCAACTCCATCATGCACAAGTTTGGCAATCAACGGTACGAAACCGGTGATGAATCACGTAACAGTGTTTGGCTGGCATTGCTGACGCTTGGCGAAGGATGGCATAACAATCATCACTACTATGAGGTGGCATCACGGCAAGGTTTCTTTTGGTGGGAAATAGACATCACCTGGTACATTCTGAAAATACTTTCTTGGGTTGGATTGATTTGGGATTTGAAGGGTGTTCCAAAACACATCAAATATTCCAGGAATAAAACTCACGCAAGAGAGCTTAAGAGTGAGTACGATCAGGTGTTAAAATCAGCCTAACGCTACATGTCGGTGGAAAGTAATTTTCTCGAGAGCACAATCAAGCTTTTTGGCTACTATAAATCGCTTGGTGAAAAAACCTTTGAGCAACTCTCGGACGAGGATATTCGGTGGAAACCCAATGAGGCCAGCAACAGTATCGGATTGATCGTTCATCACCTTTCGGGAAACATGTTGTCCAGGTGGACAGATTTTCTAACAACAGATGGAGAGAAACCGTGGCGCGATCGTGAGGCAGAATTTGCGCAAGACTATTCCAACAAAGAAGAGATGATCGCGGCCTGGCAAAAAGGATGGGATTGTCTTTTGCATGCCCTGAATTCTTTAAAACCAGAAGATCTGTCGAGAATCGTTTATATACGCAATGAGGGGCAAACTGTGGTGGAGGTGATTCATCGTCAGCTTGCTCACTATTCATCACATGTGGGACAAATCATGTACATAGGAAAGCAGCTAAAAGGCGAATCGTGGTCATCTCTCTCAATTCCTAAAGGTGGTAGCAGCGAATTCAATGCTTCAAAATTTGCCGCTGAAAAATCGCGCAAACATTTTACCGAAGGGCTGAAGTAATTTGCAGTCGTCTGTGACTGAAATCACTGTACCTTAAGGCAGCATTTCATTTCTTTGTGGTTTCAAATTTGCCAACGTGCAACGCTACTACGAACTGTTCATAGGATCATTTACCGGCTATTGGAACTACCTAAGAAACGAAATCCTTTATCCGAGCTGGCACAACTATTTTTACTGGCTGATCGGCCTATCGCTTGCAGTGTGGTTGCTCGAGATTATTGTGCCCTGGAGGAAAGGTCAGTCCATTTTCAGAAAGGATTTTTGGCTGGATGGATTTTACATGTTCTTCAATTTTTTTCTCTTCTCGCTGGTTGGCTACAATGCACTCTCCAACATCGGGGTGCAAGCTTTCAACGACTTCCTTTCTCTTTTTGGAATCACCAACATTGTTGCACTGAACGTAGCAACATGGCCTAAGTGGTCGCAGCTACTCACCATGTTTGTCATCGCTGACTTTATTCAGTGGAATGTTCATCGGTTATTGCATAAGGTTCCAGCGCTATGGGAATTTCATAAAGTGCATCACTCTGTGAAAGAGATGGGCTTCGCAGCTCACCTGCGTTTTCATTGGATGGAAACCATCATCTACAAGTCGATTCAATACATACCACTGGCTATGATTGGGTTTGGAATCGATGACTTCTTTTTGATTCACATTTTTGCGGTGGCCATTGGGCACCTCAACCATTCTAACTTATATATCACTTACGGTCCATTGAAATATCTATTTAACAATCCAGCAATGCACATTTGGCATCATGCCAAACACCTTCCGGATGGTAGCTATGGTGTAAACTATGGCTTGAGCCTTAGCATATGGGATTATTTGTTCGGCACAGTTTATCTTCCCTCCAGCGGAAGAGACATTGAGCTTGGATTTCCGAAGGACGAAAATTTTCCGAAACGATTTTTTACCCAAATCACCTTTCCATTTATTAAGAAGAACTCATGAACGTTTTAAACGACTGGAAATTTGTATTGCTGTTTTGCCTTTCTCTGGGTCTTGCTCCATTTTTTCCGGAGCCACACATTTGGGGCAAGCTGCGCTGGATAGCGGGAGGCGCTGTAGGTATGCAACCGATGGATTGGTTTGATACACTCTTTCATGGACTTCCCTGGATTTTGTTATTGCGACTTATCACAGTCAAAATCCTTTCTGTCTTCAACGTTGGGAGGTCGAACTCGTAATTAATTCTCTATTTCAAAGTAAAGCGGGTGATGATTGGCACACCCCGGATTGAATCTTGCTTCACAATTTGGACAAGTATTGTTGCTGTTTAGATATTGATTGATCGTCAATTCAGTTTTGCAAACACCACATAAGACCGCGGGTTTATCAAATTCACTTTTCTCCCATCTGACTGCTTCATGATCAACTGTTTCTTCATGGCATGAATAACACGGGAAGTATTGATCACAGCATTTGAATTTAATGGCAATAACATCCAGGGGTGAATGATAATGCACACATCGGGTTTGGTTATCCAGTGTCTGGCCGAAAACTTTCATGGTCATTTTGAGAATGCGATGGCCTGTTATCCCAAAATTGAGGCACCGGGGCACATTTTCCAACCATTTGTAAAAAGGTGGCACCAATCCTGTTGCAATGATGTTGCAAGAGCTTGCTTTGTGCTTATTTTTGTTTGAATGAAAGAAGTGAAAAAGACCAAGGGTAATTATTCTTTAGCAGGATCGCTGCTATTGATCACTCTTGCCTTCATGTATCTTCTCGGTACAGTGGAGGTTCAGTCTATTCACACTTTCCTTCACAATTCGCAAGATGAGGTGGCCTTGCATTCAAAGGAGAATGAATCGAATGCCTGTCATCAGAAAGTTTATCATAACAAAAAAGAAGAAAGCTGCAGCCACAAGTCGCACGTAGTGGCACTGAAGAAATGCCCACTCTGTCAACTTACCATTCAGTCATTGCAGCTTTTTACACCTAGCTTATCAACTGGCATTTTCATTAGTGTCGATGAGCTTCATTTTGCAGATGAACATATTGTATCAATTTCCGCTGGTCAACTCTTGCCAGCGCGAGCTCCCCCAGTAGCTTAGGTAACTCCCAAAGTCCGGTTCCGGCAACACAATGCGTACCCAGATTGGTCGCGTTGTGATAACTTTTTTACGTGTAGTTTTTTTGGTGTGAATAGAGTAGTCATACTATTTGTCACAATGCTAACCGCTCAGTTGGCCATTGGTCAACGAGCATGCAATGGCAGATTTAGTGGTCGGGTTGTTGATGATCAGGGAGAGCCCCTGATCGGTGCTGCGCTATTGTTGGATCCTTCCGGCAACGGAACAGTGACCGATGTGGAGGGTAAATTTGAGTTCACTCAAATCTGCCCGGGACTATATCATGTCACAGTTCAATATCTCGGCTATCAGGAGCAGGTCTTCGAGATAGGACTCAACGGGCGCGTGGAGAAAGAAATCACATTGCAACCTAATGTGGAAACACTGAGAGAAGTAGTTGTGAAAGAAGAAGTGGCCCATTTAGAAAACGCACAAAACTACACGGTGCTGAGTGGTGAAAAGTTGGCCGAGACTGCGGGCAAGTCGCTTGGAGAATCCCTAAAAGAAGTATCGGGTGTCAACACCATTCAGGCTGGGCCGGGGATTTTTAAGCCGGTCATTCACGGTGTACATAGCCAGAGAGTGCTGATACTCAACCATGGCATCAGGCAGGAAGGACAACAGTGGGGTGCGGAACATGCTCCGGAAATTGATCCTTTCATTGCGTCAAATATTGTAGTGGTGAAAGATGCATCGTCTATCAAGTACGGAACGGACGCACTTGGTGGAGTTGTGATCGTTAATCCTGCAGATTTGCCGGAACAACCCGGGCTGGGTGGCTCTGTGAGCATGATCGGTCAGAGCAACGGCAGATCGGGAACCGTATCAGCTATGCTTGAGGGTGGACTGAAAGGGCACGAAGGATGGGGATGGCGCTTGCAGGGAACAGGCAAGCGCTCTGGTGACTTTCATACTCCGGACTATTCACTCACCAATACTGGAATTAAGGAGTTAAATTTTTCAGGTGCGGCTGGCTATCATAATGGCCCTAAGGGATTCGAAGTTTTCTTCAGTCACTTTAGAACTGAACTTGGGATTTTGAAAGGCACCGCAATAAGCAACCTTGATGATTTGATAGCAGCCACTGAACGAGAGCCACCGCAATCGACTACTGATTTCAGTTATGACATAGGGGAGCCCAGACAGGAGGTAAGTCACAATCTGCTAAAACTCAATGGTCATATCGAACGGGAGACGGGTGAGTGGAGATTGCAATACGGATTTCAGAATAACAACCGCAAGGAGTTTGACATTCGTAGAGGAAGCCTTGCAGGAATTCCAAGCATTGACTTAATGTTGAATACTCACACGATCGAAGCAGAATGGGAATCCTTGCCCAATCTTGCCAATAGTTTTTGTATCGGGATTAACGGAATGTATCAGGACAACAACAATATTTTTGGCACACAGCGAATTCCGTTCATTCCTAACTACAACAATTTCTCTGGTGGAGTGTTTGGCGTGACCAAGCTGGTGAAGGACCATTGGGTATATGACTTTGGAGCGCGGTATGACTACAGATACTACTCTGTCACAGGATTTGATTTTAAGAACGCGCGCTATAGCGAAGCGTTAAAATTCCAGAATGTCAGTTTCACCACAGGAGCAACTACACAGTTAAACAACACTCAATCTCTGGCGATCAATGTGAGCAGTTCCTGGAGGCCACCACATGTAGCTGAACTCTACAGCGTAGGTACTCATCAAAGTGCAGCTGCGATTGAATATGGATTGCTACTGAATGACTCCACGAACGAAGTTTTAAACATCAACGATGTCTCATTCAAGATTGAACGTGCGCTGAAGGGGGTTTCAACTTATCGGTATCAAAAAGATAACCTTGCGATTGAGTTGAGCGGCTATGCAAACTACATTTTCAATTACATCTACCTGAAGCCTACTGGTATTACCCAAAACATTCGTGGCACATATCCTTACTTTAGGTATACACAGACTGATGCTTTGTTTTTGGGTGTTGATGTAACGGCCGACTGGAATCTGAGCAAACAATGGAAGTTAAGCCCAAAAGCGTCATTTATTCGTGCCTCTGATGAGCGGAATAATGACCTGTTGGTTTTTATTCCTTCCAATAAGTATGAATTGGCCTGTCGGTTTGAAGAGCCGAGTCAATTTCCATTAAAACGATTCTTTGCCGAGTTGAAGGTGAAGTATGTGGCAAGGCAAAACAGAGCGCCAAGAACGATCACAGCCCGCCAGATTAGAGATGCGGGAGAAGCTGGCGTGAACTTATTTGAGAATGACGCAAGGATTTTCGACTTCAAGGACGCGCCTGCGGATTATGGGCTCGTCAATGCGAGTGTTGGATTCTCGCTGGACAGCGATAAGACCCGATATGATTTCAGGCTGTCTGCAGAAAATCTACTTAATGAATCTTACCGGGAGTACACCAATCGATTCCGCTACTATGCAGACGATCTCGGAAGAAATTTTATGTTCTCAGTAAAATGTATTTTTTAAAAAAAATTGAAATGAAAACACTTAATAACATAACCAATTTTAAGTTTTATTTATCGCTTATTGTTCTGGCAGGTGTGGTCGGTCTCACATCATGTGATAATGAAGATCCACAAAAAGAGGATGTGCCAGAACTTATCACCAAGGCAACGCTCACTTTCACGCCAGCGGGTGGCGGCACGCCAATAACTGTTTCTGCCACCGATCCGGACGGTGAAGGTGTTCAAGACATTCAGGTTGATGGCTCCATCAATCTGGTGGCCAATACAACTTATACCCTCACATTGGCTTTGATCAATGAGTTGGCTGAACCTTCATCATCCGAGTACAATATCGCTGACGAAGTAGAAGAGGAAAGTGATGAGCACATGTTTTTTTACAGTTGGACAGGTGGTGTCTTTTCTGATCCTACGGGAAATGGAAACATTGACAACCGTGCAGATGCCGTAAACTATGAAGATGAGGATGATAACAGTCTGCCGATTGGCTTAACCACTATATGGACGACTGCGGCAAGTGGCTCTGGCTTGTTCAGGCTAGTACTCAAACATCAGCCAGACCTTAAAACAACAACCTCGGATTTCAATACTGGTGAAACGGATCTGGATATTGAGTTTGAGGTGAACGTGAATTAAGAAAAGTGCTCGGGAGGGGAGTCATGACGAACCGCCTTCAGCGGCAGTCATGATGCTGACCGACTTGTACTGACCGAAAGCGTCAGTAAACGTCAGCATTGAACCCGTCTGAAATATTTTTACAACGACCTGAGTTGATCTTATGAAAAAAGTACCCGGGACGGGAGTTGAACCCGTACAGATATTACTATCCATCCCGACTGTAAGTCGGGACGTGTCTACCAACTCCTATCTACCGATAAGACGTGAGATGTACGACCGACTTTTCTTTGCCTTAAGCTCTCGTTCTCGTCTCATAGCTTCGGATTCCGAGTTGAATTGTTCAGCATAGATCTTTTTCCAGGGTCGATATGGCTTTGTTGATTTCACCTTGCCGGAATTGTGTTCAGCAAGTCTTCGATCAGGCTGCTCACTATATCCAATATAAAAACGGCCGTTAACTTCGGACTCAAGGACATAGACATAAAACATTGTACCCGGGACGGGAGTTGAACCCGTACAGATATTACTATCCACAGGATTTTAAGTCCTGCGTGTCTACCAATTCCACCACCCGGGCAGACAATCAATCTCTACGAACCCGGACTGGGTGTGTCTACCATCCCGATAATTATCGGGAGCACCACCCGGGCAAAAAATGAATAAAAATGCCGCATTGATTTGCGGCATTTTTGGTTCCTCTGAGCGGGAAACGAGACTCGAACTCGCGACCCCGACCTTGGCAAGGTCGTGCTCTACCAACTGAGCTACTCCCGCTTACTTTTACAAAGGACTGCAAATTTAACGACCGAGAACTAATTTGCAATACCTGCAAAAATGATTGTTTTGGACTACTCCTTCCATCTGTTTACCAGTCCGCAGTTGGCATAATTAATGACTGATTTGGCCTGAGTTTCATAAATTGTTGCGATGAGGAATATTGGTTTCGTAGTACTTTTCTTTTTGACGCTCAGTGCGTTCGCCCAGGAAGTTGACCTGCTGCGCCTGGCGTACGAAATTCCATCGATCCACTCCAAGCAAGCCGGTATGGCCGTGTCACCTGATGGCAAGCTGATCGCTTTTGTTTACGAAGATAAAACCGTCAAAATTTTTGACGTGTCAATCGGAAGGTTCACAAAAAACTTCAAAGCCGATTTTGATAATCTCTTTGATGTCCGGCTTACGGCAGAGCAGCGACTCGCTATTGTTGAATTGAAGTCGGTGAGGGTGATTGACCTAAAAACTGAAAAGGAGATCAACATGTTTTCGCTCACAGCAGATGCGACAAAGACCACTTTTTCGGGAAAACATAGCTTGCTTGCTGTGGGACAAAAGGAAGGCTACGTCAATGTGTTTGACCTGAAAACCCTGAAGCAAACGTTCGGGACAATTTATAAAAAGCATCATGTGAGCGCGCTTGCGTTTCATCCGGATGGAAAGAAACTGCTGGTTGGAGTGATGTCGTTCTTGAAAAACATGAACCCGTTGAAGTTGTATGATCTGACTACGGGAAATGAGATTGGACAATCACCCGAAGGAACCTTTACGATGATTTCTTATGATAAAACTGGTGATAACCTGATCGTAGCAGGGCTCAACTATTTGGCAACTAAGTCTGTGATCCAGATTTGGGACGCAGACACTTATAAAATGAAGAAGAGCCTCGAGTCTGAATTTTTCCTGGCTACGGTCACTCCTTATGGTGGTGTTTTTACAGACAACAAGTTGCTGGTGCTCACAGCATCACGATCGTTCAATGTGTATGATGAATCCGTTGGCAAATCTGTTTTCACAACGAAGTCTGACAAATGGAAATTTGCTGGTTACCCGAATTTGGGTGTTGGCTCTTACAATGTTTTTCCGCTGGATGATCGTGGAGAAAAGTTCTTTCTCAATGCGTCAGGAAATAACATCAATCAGATTTACGATGCTAAATCCAATTCGATCATCGCCTATCTGTTTTCAGATAGCAATGATGATTTCGCCATAGTTTCTAAAGATGGTCGCGTGGAAGGAACTGCAGATGCGCTCGGAAAGGTTTTCTGGACCACCAGGCTCACGCTGCAACGAACTTCTCTTGAAAGCAACATGGAAAAGGGCTTTACGCCAAGGCTTTTCAATGCAATGCTCAACGAGGAGTCAACGAAGTTGACCAGCTTCAATGTTGATGAGGCCGTACAAAAAATTCCGGTGTTGGCAATTAAATCTGTGAACGGCAAAAGCTTCACCGATGGAAATGTCATAACGTCTACGCAAAAGAACTCGACTGTAGTAGTGGAGGTGACGAGCAACCCCGCAGAAATAACTGAAGTTCGCCTTTATCAGAATGGGAAACTTATGGACACCAAACCTGGAACTGGTGCTGCATCCTATCAATTTGATGTGAGTTTGTCCACAGCTTTCGGAGAAGAGAATTTTTTGTTTGTCAACGCAGGGAGCAAAAATGGAATTGATGCAGAGAAGGCGAAATTCACCATTAACTACCAGGGTGCTACCGCTGAAAAACCAACATTGTATTTGGTGACTGTGGGCATAGACAAGTACAAAAACTCAAAGTACAATCTAAACTATGCCGTTGCAGATGCAAACGGAGTAGAAAAGAGTATCAAAAATTCTTCATCCGGAATCTTCAAGACAATAGTTCCTTATAATATCCGAAACGAGAAAGCTGTGAAGCCGAATATCGAGGCTGCTCTCAATGACATCAAGAAAAAATCTTTGGAGCAAGATATGCTGGTGGTGTACTACGCTGGTCATGGTGTGATGTCGGGTGAGGCGGCTTCCGAAAAAGAGTTCTATATCGTACCAACCGATGTTACACAATTGTATGGTCGTGATGACATGCTAAAGGACAAAGCGATTGCAGCGTCATCACTAAAAGAGTATGCTCAATCGATTAATGCACAAAAGCAAATCTTTATACTGGACGCGTGTCAGTCTGCTGGCGCGTTGGAATCGGTAACCGAGCGAGGAGCGGCAGAAGAGAAGGCAATCGCTCAGCTGGCAAGAAGTACGGGTACTTTTTGGATCACTTCGACCGGCTCCAATCAGTTTGCCTCGGAGTTCGAAAAATTAGGCCACGGAATATTCACCTACTCTTTAATAGAAGGACTGGACGGTAAAGCCGATACCAACAGCGACAAAAAGCTCACCATTAGAGAATTGAGTACTTACATTGAGAACAAAGTCCCCGAACTTTCGGAGCAACTCAAGGGAACGGCTCAGTACCCATCGGCTTATTCGTTTGGCAACGACTTTCCAATTATTGTTTACAAATAGTCGTCCACCACAAACATTTTTCTGCTTAGAATTGTATTATCAATTGCCGCGCATTTTTAAGCTTATTTAATGTCATCTTCTACTGCCAAAAAGAGTCTCGAGTCACCTGATCTCGAGACAATAGAAATCATAGGTGCCCGCGAACACAACCTTAAAAACGTTAGTCTCACCTTTCCAAGGAACAAACTGGTGGTGATCACCGGAATTAGCGGTAGCGGAAAGTCGTCTCTGGCGTTTGATACCATATATGCTGAAGGACAAAGGCGATATATGGAGAGTTTTTCAGCCTATGCCCGCAGTTTTATCGGCAACCTGGAGCGGCCTGATGTTGACAAGATCAACGGTCTCAGTCCTGTTATTTCTATTGAACAGAAAACTACCTCACGGAATCCTCGCTCAACAGTGGGTACTGTCACGGAGATATACGACTTCATGCGTTTGCTCTATGCTCGAGCTGGCGAAGCATTTTCGTATTTGTCTGGTGAGAAAATGATCAGGCAATCTGAGGATCAGATTCTGGATGCGGTGCTTTCCTCTTTCAAAGGGAGCAAACTGACTTTGTTGGCTCCGGTAGTTAAGGGAAGAAAAGGTCACTACCGCGAGTTGTTTGTTCAGATTCGTAAGAGCGGTTATTCCAAGGTCAGGATTGACGGAGAAGTGCAGGACATCAAACCGAAAATGCAGGTCGATCGATTTAAGATTCATGATATAGAGATAGTCATTGATCGGATCATTGTTGATAAAAAAGACAGACATCGAATTGGTCAATCGATCAATACCGCTCTGAAAGAAGGTAAAGGTGTTCTCATCGCCATGGAAGAGAACGGTGCGGTGCATCACTATTCAAAATATTTGATGGACCCAAAAACCGGTCTCTCTTATGATGAGCCTGCTCCAAATAATTTTTCCTTTAACTCACCCTATGGCGCATGTCCTATATGTAATGGACTAGGCCAAATCGAGGAGATCACCGAGGACTCCATTATTCCTGACAAAAAATTAAGTATAAGCCGCGGTGGCATATTGCCGCTGGGTGAGTACAGGGACATCTGGATATTCAAAAAGATCGAGGCGATTCTAAAGAAGAAAAAGCTCACACTTTCAACACCTATCAAGGATATACCGAAGGATGTTTTAAAAACTTTGCTATATGGCGATGATATCCCAGTGGCAGTGGCTTCGGTAAAATATCCTGGCACAGAATGGAATGTGAGGTTTGAGGGGATTATTAACTTCCTTCAAAAACAAAAAGACGAGGGGTCAGAGGCGATACGAAAATGGGTGGAGGATTTTACAACCACAAAAATTTGTCCGGAGTGCGATGGAACCAGGTTAAAGAAAGAGTCGCTCCATTTCAAAATAGATAATACCAACATTGCTCAGCTGGCAATGCTGGATATCAATGCGCTGAGGAAATGGTTTGATGGACTGGAAAGTCGAATGACCGACAAACAAAACGTGATTGCGGCTGAAGTCTTGAAGGAAATCAGAAAGCGAATTGGATTTCTATTGGACGTTGGCTTGGATTATCTAAGTCTTAATAGGCCACTGCGAACCCTAAGCGGAGGAGAAGCACAACGAATCAGGTTGGCTACTCAGATTGGAACGCAACTGGTTGGCGTACTCTATATTCTTGACGAGCCGAGCATTGGACTGCATGCGCGCGACAATGTAAAATTGATCAAAGCGCTCAAAGACTTGCGTGACCTTGGGAACTCCGTCATTGTAGTCGAGCATGACAAGGAAATGATGCTTGAGTCAGACTATATCATCGATATTGGACCGGGTGCTGGCCGGCATGGCGGTCATGTGGTGGCGGAAGGAGATCCCAAAACATTTTTGAAGTCAGGAAGTACGACTGCACAATACCTGAAAGGGAAACTCTCAATTGACTATGGTAAGCAGAGGCGAACAGGTTCAGGAAAGAAACTGAATCTTGTAGGTGCATCGGGGCATAATTTAAAAAATGTCGATTTGCAGTTACCGCTAGGAACGCTCACCTGTATTACTGGTGTCTCAGGAAGCGGCAAGTCAACACTCATCCATGAAACGCTGTTTCCGATTCTGAATAATCACTTTTATAAATCACGAAGACAACCTCTCGATTTCAAAAAAATTGAAGGACTTGAGTTTCTTGACAAGGTAATTGAAGTTGATCAATCCCCTATCGGGCGCACGCCAAGATCAAATCCCGCTACTTATACCGGAGTGTTTACAGATATCAGGGATTTGTTTGCTCAGTTGCCCGAAGCAAAAATCAGAGGCTATAAACCAGGCCGATTTTCATTCA
Source organism: Cyclobacteriaceae bacterium (assembly GCA_050185175.1). GTDB lineage: Bacteria > Bacteroidota > Bacteroidia > Cytophagales > Cyclobacteriaceae > ELB16-189. The sequence continues at coordinate 49,820 of JBFWZR010000001.1, read as the reverse complement.
ATGTAAAAGGCGGACGTTGTGAGACGTGCGAAGGTGCGGGATTGCGATTGATCGAAATGGAGTTTCTCCCAGACATTCACGTGTTGTGCGAAACGTGCAAAGGTAGACGATACAATAGAGAGACTCTGGAGGTGAGGTTTAAGGGAAAATCTATTTCGGACGTACTAGATATGACGGTCGAGGAAGCGGTTCAGTTTTTTGAAAACCAACCGCGAATACTAAGAAAGATTCAGACACTAAGTGAAGTTGGGCTTGGTTATATCTCGCTCGGTCAGCATGCAACCACTTTATCGGGAGGCGAGGCACAGCGTGTGAAGCTGGCAACTGAACTTTCAAAAAGGGATACAGGCCAGACATTTTATATTCTTGACGAACCAACCACAGGGCTTCACTTTCAGGACATCAGTCATTTGCTGGATGTGCTTCAAAAATTGGTAGACAAAGGAAACACGGTGTTGATCATTGAGCACAATATGGACGTAATCAAGTCGGCCGACCATATTATAGACCTTGGTCCTGAAGGTGGCGAAAAGGGTGGGAAGATTATTGCAAAAGGAACTCCTGAAGTGGTGGCAAATAATCCAGCTGGCTACACAGGCAAATATTTAAAGGCAGAGCTGAGCGCTTAGGTAAGCCGTCCATCAGAGTCGGGACCGCGTAAGTTTTCAAATCCGTAAATTTGCACTTCCCATGAGACTGGTACTCAACAAACAGAAATTGTACTGGACACTCCAGATCGGAGGCTGGTCACTTTATGCAACTGTGCAGATTGCTGCCAGTGTGGTGGCCGCTGGTGCGTTGGGCGTGAGTACGCAGCGGATTGTGTTCCTTGCCTACGAAGCTGTTTTCTGTTTATTGGTTTCTCATCTCTATCGGCATTATATCAACAAGTGGCGCTGGCTAAGCCTTGGCATGCCACGATTGATACCCAAGGTTATTCTCAGCGTGTTCGCACTTGGCTTGTTGATGTATTTTTTGAGAATACCCATTTCCCTTCCACTAAAATTGTTTAGTGTGGAAGTGGCGTTCGATCCGCAGAACATTCTTGGCTTGTCACTTTACTACGCGATCATTTTTTTTCTTTGGTCAGCACTGTACTTTATCTACAACTACTTTGAACGATATAATAAGTCACTGAAGCTGGAGGCATACGCAAGAGAAATTGAATTGAATAATCTCAAGTCGCAGTTGAATCCACACTTTATTTTTAATGCACTTAATAGCATAAGGGCACTGGTAGATGAAAATCCTGCCAAGTCAAAACAAGCCATTAATCAGTTGTCAAGTATCCTACGTAATTCATTGGTGACGGAAAAAAGAGAGCTCACTCGTTTTCAGGATGAGCTCAAGGTGGTGAAGGATTATCTTGGGCTGGAGAGCATTCGCTTCGAAGAGAGGTTGCACACCGAGTTCATTATCGATCCTAGCTCAAAGGAATTTCTTGTGCCTCCATTGATGATTCAGACGTTGGTGGAGAACGGAATCAAACACGGCATTTCCCGCCTTACGGAAGGAGGATTGATCCAGATCAAGACTTCGATTGAGAACGGTCGCTTAAAAATTCAAATCCGAAATAGCGGAAAATACATAAATGGCGTAAAGAGAACTTCGGGCGGTATGGGACTTGAGAATACGAAGCAGAGATTGCGGCTGATTTACGGAGACGCTGCTTCGTTTAGAATTTTGAATGAAAACGATAGTTTTGTACTCACGGAAATCAACATTCCACACATAAACACGATATGAGAGCACTGATTGTAGATGATGAGAGATTGGCGCGCAAAGAGCTGATCAAATTGTTGGAAGATCACCCTTCGATTGAAGTAGTAGGAGAGGCCATGAATGCGGATGAAGCGGAGCAGATGGTGAATGAACTTAACCCTGATCTACTTTTCTTAGATATACAAATGCCGGGAAGAACCGGGTTTCAACTGTTGGAGTCACTTGACTCTGCACCACTGGTAGTGTTTACTACTGCTTATGACGAATTCGCGTTGAAAGCATTTGAAGTAAATGCCTTGGATTATTTGCTTAAGCCGATTCATCCGGAGCGATTGGCGGAGGCTGTTCAAAAAATAAACGAAAAAGAAAAAAGTAAAGGTGGCCGCCCTAAAGACAAGAAGCTTGGATTGGATGATCAGGTTTTTGTGAAAGACGGTGATCGTTGCTGGTTTGTTAGTTTGACTAACATTCGTCTGTTTGAGTCAGATGGCAATTATATCAAAGTGTATTTCGACAACAACCGCCCGATGATTCATAAGTCACTAAACGCACTGGATGAGAAACTGGATGAGAGAGCGTTCTTCCGCGCAAGTCGCAAGCACATCATCAATTTGAGTTGGGTGGAAGGCATCGAGCCTTGGTTCAACGGTGGCTTGATGGTGAAACTAAAAGGCGGAGACAAAGTGGAGGTGAGTCGCAGGCAGGCTGCCAAGTTCAAGGATATGATGTCGCTGTAAGCTACTTCAGCACCAGTTCAATTAATTCTTTTTCCACATTCCAGTCCTTTGCCAGCTTTAGCATGGCGGTAGCCTCCATTTCTGTAACGTAGCCTTTCAGATTGTTGGCTTCCCACACCATATTGATGAGGTCAATTCGGTCTTTTTTGGGATAGTCACCTATAATATCGTTGAGGTAAGTTCGTGCGCGGTCGAAGGCGGTGATAAAGTCCTGCGCGATAAAGTCCAATGCCCACTTGAGTTCATTTTGTGCACCAAATTCTGCAGCAGTTTGTTCCAGATTTTGCTTTTCCTCTTCGTCCAATCCGTGATAGCTGAAGATTACAGCCTTCAACAACATGTACACCTGCTTCTCTTCCGTAGTCATAATGCACTTAATGTGGGCTGAAATTAGCTAATTTTTTGATGCGATAAATTGATTGCAATCAAATCATGAACTCCATGGCAACTTGATCCGCCACCATCTTTCCTTTATTGGTCAACCTAAGGATTTTATTGTTATCAAGCGTGACTAACTCTTGCTTAATAATCTGACCTAAATAAGTCGCATGCGTTCCTTCAAAATCTTGGTTATACAAATTTTGGAGTTTGTTGAGATCGCATCCCCACATGGTTCTCAACGAGGTAAAAACAAATTCGTTGATCTTGTTTTCCTTTGTCAGTATTTCAACTTCCGCTGGGATTTTGCCACTTTCAATTTCGCGGCTGTAGTGAGCGTTGTTGCGGATGTTGTGCTGCCTGGAGGAAAGGTTGTAGGAGTGTGCGCTTGGACCGATACCGAGGTAAGGCACCTGTTTCCAATAGCTCGTATTGTGTCGCGAATACTTTTCAGGTTTTGCGAAATTTGATATTTCATAATGCTCGTATCCAAAGGACGTTAGCCTGTTCATGATCAGTTCAAATTGACCGGCATTATCCTTTTCACTTGACGGTTTGATTTTTCCCTTGCTGAACCAGTTTCCAAATGCTGTCTTTTCCTCAATGGTGAGTGAATAGGTTGAGATGTGATTGGGAGAAATTTTTTTTAGCAGTTCCAGATCTCGATTCAAAACTTTTTGCGATTGGTCAGGAATGGCAAAGATCAGATCGATACTGATATTGTCGAAACCAGTTCTTTGGGCATTTTCAATCGAGTCTATGGCCGATTGGCTATCATGCGCGCGGTTGAGAAATTTTAGAATATCGTCATCAAAAGTTTGCACTCCAATGCTCAGTCGATTGATCCCAATTTTTTTAAGATCAATGAGTTTTGCTGGCGAGAGGTCGTCTGGGTTGGCCTCAAGGGAAATCTCGGCATCCGGAGTCACGGTGTGGAGGCGGCCGATCTTGTCTAGAATGGCTTCAATTTGGGTTGCCGCGAGCATAGACGGAGTGCCTCCACCAAAATAAATCGTTTCGATGTTCTCGTTGGAAAGATAGTCGCGCTGCAAGTCGATTTCGCGCATCATAGCGGAGATCATCTGATCAACCCTTTGCGTGTTTGTCGAAAAATGAAAATCACAATAGTGACAGGCTTGTTTGCAAAACGGGATGTGAATATAGATTCCTGCCACGGAGGATAGCGTTTGCTTCAAAGGTAGAAAGAACGACCTGTTTATTTAACTCGTCATAATTCGCAATCTTTGTAGGAGATTTTACTGTGAGAATTCTATCACTGACATTTTTACTTTTTTCGTCAATCGTATCCTACGGCCAGGGAGAAACCTTTGAGGTAGTAGATGATCTAAGTACACAATGGAAAATATTTCAGGAAAGTAAGTTTGTAATGCTGGAAGAGGGCGAGACGTCATCCCAAACGATTTACTTCGATGTGGACCCCGGCCGATACCGAAAGGGCAGTGTGCTAAAAGTTGAGTGTGCTGAACCGGTATCTGTTTACCTCAACTATAAATTAGTCTCAACGAATGCTAAGGCGATTCGCTTCAATCTGGATAGTCTCGCGGCAAGAGTTGCTTCACCGTGGATGTTCGGCATCTACAGTTCAAAGCCAAAGCCTTGGCTTCGCACTACTGTGCTTAGTATTGATGACGGCCGCTCGGCAACCAATAATCCACTAAGACCGGTTGACCACTTTCTCGATTTTTCCATACTGGCTTCAATAATTATTCTTGTTTTTTTTGCTGCCTTGCTGCAAACGAACCCACGTTTGACTTTCGACTATTTCAATTTCATCAGACTTTTTTCGATTCAAGAGCGAGAGGATTCACTGCTGAACAGCAGAATCTCATCAAGTGTCAATATTCTTTTCTACGGATTCGCCAGCATACTTACTGGCTTTGTGCTGCTTACATTATTTCATTTTGGATCGAACGAAATTCCATTAGCAGAATACTTTCCGATCACATCAGTGGGGGAAGGGTTTTGGCAGTGGCTCAAGCTCTCAACCATTGTCGCTGTGGTACTTATTGGCAAAATAATTTTGCTTTCCATATTCACATCAATGTTTGATTTGAGGGATGTGACTGGACTCCAGTTCTACAACTTTGTCAGGCTGGCCTTCTTTATCCTTACCGTCTCTTCGCTTGTGTGTCTATGTTATTTTGTTTTCAAAATTCAAAACCCTGACGCCTATAATTTTCTCCTCAACAGTATTGTCGTAATATTATTTTTCTGGGTGTTTGTCGTTGGCCTTAAATTAATGAGCCGAACCAGCTTCCGATTTTTTCATTTATTTTCCTACCTTTGCGCATCGGAATTAATTCCGGTTATTATTCTTGTTAAGGTCTTAAATTCTTAAGCCAGAACCGATTTAGTGTTGATATGACTGAAACCATGAATGACAGGATGAACAAGGTTAAAAGCATCCTGGTATCTCAAGAAGCACCTGCTGATCCCAACTCCCCATACTTAAAACTCGCTGAGAAATACAATCTCAAGATTGACTTTCGCCCTTTTATTCAAGTCGAGCCAGTAGATATTAAAGAGTTTCGAAAGCAGAAGGTAGACATCCTGGAGCACTCTGCGATTATTTTCAATAGCCGCAACGCAGTTGATCATTTTTTTCAAATCTGTGCTGAACTGAAAATTGAAATGCCTGCAGATATGAAATATTTCTGCATCAATGAACAGACATCGAACTACCTGCAGAAATACATCGTGATCAGAAAGAGAAAAATATTTTCTGGATCGAGGGACACGAGTGAGTTGCTTGAGATCATCAAGAAACACAAGAATGAAAAATTTTTATTCCCATGTTCTGATATTCGCAAGAGTGACATCCCTGACTTCCTTCGCGAAAATGGCTACAACTTTTCAGAAGCGGTAATCTATCACACGGTAGCTTCAAACCTTAGCGACCTGACCAATGTGTACTATGATATCCTCGCCTTTTTTAGCCCGTCAGGAATTAATTCTTTGCTACTGAACTTTCCTGATTTCAAACAAAACAACACGCGCATTGCCGCGTTTGGGTCGACCACCGCACAGGCGGTAAGAGATGCCGGACTGATCCTTGATATCGAGGCACCTCAGCCCAACGCCCCGTCAATGACGGGAGCCCTTGAACTCTACATCGTGAAGGCAAACGGGGTGAAGTAACTCATTAAGGGTTAAGTTTTTACTTTCGGTTTGATTTTATTACACTTTAATTACATCGGGTTGATAGTGTAATTATAAATCCAGTATATTTACCCTCTACTTTTTGGGGTAAACGTGAGTAAAAGATTTGTCCTTGGTTCTTTCCTGATTGCAATCTCCTGGCATGTACATGCGCAGCAGGATCCGCAGTTTACCCAGTTCATGTTCAACACACTTTATTACAATCCCGGCTATGCGGGAGTTGACGGAGTAACCAAATTAACCGCGATACATCGTAGCCAATGGTTGGGATATCAACCCAGCTTTGGTGGAGGTACCGCACCGACTACGCAGATATTGAGCATGACCACACCTATATATAAACTCAATAGTGGTTTTGGTGCGTATATCGTAAACGACAAGTTAGGACCTCAGAATAACCTGGAAGCTCAGGCAAGCTATGCTTATCACCTCGGCATAAAAGAAAGCAAATTGAGTTTGGGTATCAGAGTAGGAGTTTATTCTCAGACTATCAACTTCGATCAATACCGCGCTACTGATCCAAATGATCCTTTGCTGAATGCAACGGGCAAGCAATCACAGGTTCGTCCTGACCTGGCGGTCGGTGCCTTTCTCAGAAAAGAGAAGTACTATGCCGGTGTAAGCTTCAACCATATTATCAAATCAGAATTTGATTTCGGACTCAACCAGCGCAATGCGCTGGCCAGCCATGTGTATGTAACAGGAGGATATTTTTACGATGTCAATTTTGACCTCAAATTCCAGTTTACCGGATTGGTGAAGTCTGATTTCACCAAGACCACCTTCGATATTGGTGGATTAGCTTATTTCAAAGATACTATGTGGGGAGGTTTGTCGTTTCGTCAATCAGAAGCCGCCATTTTGATGCTGGGATATAGTTTACTTAAGGATAAATCGCTCAAGCTTGGCTATGGATTGGACTATATTATTAAGGATCAGGCAGCTAAGCAGCCCACTTCACACGAATTTATGCTTACATACGAATTGCCAGTCAATCCGGGCAGCGGTAAAAAGGTGGTTCGCACGCCAAGATACAGGCACTAATCGGAGATTTATTTTGCTTTTTTTGGGATTTTATAGAATTTGGGAGCTACATTTTTTAAGAATAAACGCTAAAAACGATAACTTTCGGGTCGGTTTAGGTTGGCTTGACCTAAAGAATTGATTGTTTAAAATCATAGAATGAATATGAATAACATGGTTTCTCCAAAGAGTTTGGGCTACGTGGCTTTAGTCGTGGTGGCAGCTGTGCTTGGTAGCTGCGGACTATTGGGAATCGGTGGTAGCAAAGGTGGCGACCAGGGTGAATTGGTTGGAGTGCCTAACCGTCAAGGATGGGTCATGACCATACCATATGGTATGGTGCCAGTGCCCGCGGGAACGTTTCACATGGGTCAGGCTGATGAAGATCCTGCTTCCACTCAGATTAACTACAATAAGCAGGTGACTATCGGGCCGTTCTTTATGGACGATACCGAGATTACGAACAATGAATACCGTCAGTTTACAAACTTCTTCCTCGTTGACAATGGAACCATCGAAGGATTCCCAACAGTAAGCGAGGCAGAGTTTCGCCAGAACTACTACCCTGATACTACTTCATGGGTTCGCGACTTTGCGCATCACATGGGAGATCCTATCCAAGACTACTACTACTGGCACCCAGGATATGATGACTATCCTGTTGTGGGTATCAACTGGGATGCTTCGGTCTTTTTCGGAAAATGGAGAACAGCATATTTAAATGATTACAGAAAGACAGTAGGAGAATTTCCCATGCCTGAATTCAGGCTACCTTCAGAAGCTGAATGGGAATATGCAGCCAGAGGCGGGCGTGACATGGCAAAGTATCCATGGGGAAATCCTTATATAAGAAACTCGAAAGGTTGTATGCTGGCTAACTTCAAGCCAGGACGTGGTAACTTCTACGATGATGGATTTGCGTACACTTCACCGGTGTCATCGTACTTCCCTAACGACTACGGAATATTTGATACTTCAGGAAACGTGTCTGAGTGGTGTCTTGATGATTTCAACCCCGCATCTGTTCCAACAGTTTGGGATTTGAATCCTCAGTACATTGATCCACGCACTGACCCGGAGAGTGCAAAATACAACGCCAATGTAGCGCCTAAGAAGGTTGTTCGTGGAGGATCGTGGAAGGACGTTGCATACTTCCTTGAGACGGGTACTCGTACCTATGAATTCAAGGATTCTTCAAGAGCATATATCGGTTTTAGATGTGCTGTTACTCACCTCGGTAGGTCGTCTGGAACTGAATTTTAATAATTGAAAACTCTCGTTATATTTAGAAACTAATTGGCAAAAACTTAAATCTATACAACAATGAGCAAGAAAAAAGGCGGATTCATGGAACTACTATACAAGACCATTATGCCCAAGGTATATGGTATTGGAGCCGCAGTCGTTATCATAGGTGCGTTATTTAAGATTCTTCACTTAGAGGGTGCTGATGCCATGCTAATGATTGGTCTTTCGGTAGAAGCCGGTATCTTCTTTCTAAGTGCGTTTGAGCCTGCTCATGCGGAGCCCGATTGGTCAAAGGTATACCCTGAGTTGTCAGAAGAATTCGAAGCACCTGCTACACCTACTGCTACCAGAATCAGCAACAAGCCTGCAGCCGGAGATTCGCCATTGTTGAAAATTGATGAGATGCTGAAGACTGCCAAAGTTGATCAAAACTTGCTCGACAACCTTGGCAAAGGATTGAATAACCTTGCCACTTCAGCGTCTCAAATGAATAGCCTTTCAAATGCAGCAGTTGCGACTAACGAATATGCAAAGAACGTTCAGTCTGCTTCTTCAGCACTTAGTGAAATGAACAAGTCATACGGTACTGCCATGAAAGCTGTTTCTGCAATGGCAGACGCTTCTAAGGATACTGGTGAATACCACAATCAAGTTCAGAAGGTAACTAAGAACCTGGCTGCATTGAACTCTATCTACGAAATGGAATTGAAGGATGCAGATTCTCACGTGAAGAACATGAATAAGTTCTATGAGAGTCTTACAGGTGCGATGCAAGGATTAACTAAGGTTGGTGAAAACACAACCAAGTTTACTGGTGAGATGGCGAAACTGACCGATAACCTCACGTCATTGAACAAGGTGTACGGAAGTATGCTGACTGCAATGAAAGGTTCAGGAAACTAATTTGATTATTACTCAATTCACTATAACCCCTTAGATCATGGCAGGTGGTAAGGAAACACCGAGACAGAAGATGATCGGTATGATGTACCTGGTGCTAACTGCTTTGTTGGCCCTCCAGGTAAGTAGTGCCGTTCTGGAAAAATTTGCGATCATTAATGTGACGCTGGAAGAGTTAGTTGCAGAGGAAAATAAAAAGAATGCCGCTGTGTTGGCTGCCATTCGTGAGTCTGCCCAAGGTAAGACAAATCCCAAGGTTGTAACGGCTCTCACGAATGCTGAAAAAGTAAGAGAGGCTACGTCCAACGCCATGCAGGAGATTGAGAAGTTGAAAGGTGAGATGATGAAAGTCTCAGGCACCGACAAAGTGGACGGTGTGTTTATAAACAATCACGGTTCTCAGGTGGCTACCATGATGATCGATCCTCGGAATACAAGGGGCAAGGCGTTTGAAAAAATGCTAAATGATTACGTAGCAACCTTGAATCAACTGACCGGAGAGCAATACAATAAAATAGCCAAGGCTCCCAAGGATATTGACTTCTTTAAGGAGGATCCCGATCACAACAAAAAGGACTTCCTCACATTTACGTTTGAAAACACTCCTCCAATTGCAGCACTTACTACCATCAGCCAGTTTCAAACTGAAATGATGGCAACTGAGGCATTGGCCTTAGGTAAACTTGCGGTTGATGCGGAAGCAGGTGTTGTTAAGTTCGACAAGATCGTGCCGATGGTGAAGCCTAAGTCGTCAATTGTAGCGGCTGGTGCGAAGTATGAGGCGGATATGTTCATTACCGCTTCAGCTGAAGGTCTTACACCAGAGATGTTCATGGACGGCAAGAAGCTTGATGTCCAACTTGATCCGGGCTATGGTGTGATGATGGGTAAGGTGTCCTTTCCCGCGTCTGCCGGAGCATACGATGCAACTGGTCTTGCGAGAAAGACATTTGAAGCTGAGATTAGGATAGGAGATAGTGAAGATCAGATTTATAAGCAGTCTATAGAATATTTTGTAGCTAAGCCCGTTATCCGTGTGACAACCGGTAATGCTCCTACACTTTATATGAACTGCGGTAACCTCGTGAACATTGAGGTGCCTGCTCTGGGTACGGATTACAACCCTTCATTTAGTGCAAGAGGCGGTTCTGTGATCAAAGGCGACAAGCCTGGTCGCGTAACGCTTGTTCCAAAGGAAAGAAAGATGGCAGTAACAGTTGCCAATGGTGGTGCTACTCTCGGAACTGAAAACTTTGATGTGAAACTGATTCCTGCCCCGAAGTATGTAGCGAAGGATAACTCAGGTAAGGACATCGATATGAAAAACGGAGTCCGTGGTGCAGGATTGACAGGGTTGAGAATTTCAGCGGAAGCTGAGGAAAATTTTAAACAAGAGGTACCTCGCGATGCGAGTTACAGAATTCGTAGCATGGAAGTTATCCTTGCCCGCGGAACTCAGCGTGTTGCTACGATAAATGCAACCTCTGAGATCCTTGACATGGGAGCGTGGAGATCGCAATTCAGACCTGGTGATAGAATTATAGTTGACATCAAAACTGTAACAAGAAGAACATTCCAGGGAGAGGACGAGAGAGTGGCAATCCGCTCTGAAGTTCTTAACATCCCTATTCAGTAATTAAAATAGAGAAATGCAGATGAAAAGGATTTTGTCGGTGTTGGCATTGGTTGGAATAAGCTCCCTGGCTTTTGCTCAGGAGTATGAGGGGCAGGTAAACCCGAATTCTTTAATTCCAATTCCGAAGTATGAGCAGCTCTACAAAGTGAGAGTATGGAGAAACATTGACTTGCGTGAGAAGCAGAACAAGGGATTCTTTGCAAGAGGTAATGAAATCACTAAACTCATTTTGGATGCTGTGAAATCCGGTGAGTTGGCCGACATCTACTATAAGGATTCAGTTACCCGCAAGATGCCGAAGGACGAGTTCCTTGGCGCGTTGGTAGCACAGCAAGGACAAACCTTTCCTAACTGGGATCCCGGACAAGACTGGTACTCTGGTGACCGAGTGACTTACAATGGAAAGAACTACGAAGCTATTGTCGACAGCCGCGGACAAAACCCCGAGTCGTCCCAAGATTGGCAGCAGACGTCAGCTGGTAAAGCCGTTGAGTTTCTTCCTTTTGAGATCTACAAGATGACAATGCAGGAGGACATCATTTTCGACAAGAGAAGATCGCGTTTGTACTATGATATTCAGGCTATTCAGATGTCCGCATTTGATATTAATACCGGTACGTTCAAAGACCTGGGCTGGTTCAAGTACAAGGATTTAGAGAAGGTGTTCAGAAATCATCCTGACGAAGCGATCTGGTTTAACCGCTACAATAGTGCCGAGAACAAAAACTATGGTGATGCATTTTTGTTGAGATTGTTCCACGGTACCATTGAAAAGGTTGAGAACCCTGACAACGAAAGCATCTACGATACCTATGCAGCAAACGGCCGTCCTTACAAAGAGTCAGTGTGGGCTCGGGAGTGGGAGGAGATGAAGCTGATGGAGAGGGAGCACAACCTCTGGGAATATTGATATCCTAACAAGAAAAACAGAAGGGAGCTAAGGCTCCCTTTTTTGTTGGTTAACTATCAGGTTCGCTTTCTTTTTGCCGACCATCTCGGTCAATTCGTCTATTGGTGCTTCTCGTATTTTTTTAAGTGATCGGTATTTGGCCAGTAGTTTATCCATCGTCTTCGGGCCTATCCCTGGAATTGATTCCAACTCGGTCGACAAGGATCCTTTGGCTCTTTTTTGACGATGAAATGTAATCGCAAATCGGTGTGCCTCATCTCTGATTTTCTGAATCAGCAACAGGCCCGGGGATTTCTTGCTGATGTGAAGGGGTAGAGTATCCCCCGGATAGTAGATCTCCTCAAGCTTTTTTGCAATGCCAACAATTGGGATTCGCCCGTAAAGACTGAGATTCTTTAAAGCATCGGTGGCACTGCTGAGCTGACCTTTTCCCCCATCTACAATTATGAGATCGGGGAGTGGTTTGTTTTCCTCAATTAATCTGGAGTACCTGCGGGTAACGATTTCGTGCATTGAAGCAAAATCGTCAGGGCCTTCTACCGTTTTGATGTTGAAGTGCCTGTAGCCTGATTTATCTGGCTTGCCATCAACGAATCTCACCATGGAAGCAACAGGATATGATCCCTGGAAGTTTGAATTATCGAAGCACTCAATTACAGATGGGAGCTTTTGCAATCTCAAATCGCTCTGCAGGATAGACAAGACCTTGTTCTTCTTAAGCTTTTTGTCCTCTTTTAATATTTCTCTTTGGTTTCGCAGATAAAGTGCATTTTTTAGAGATAGCGCCACAAGCTTTCTTTTATCACCAATCTGAGGCACCACATTTTCAATATTTTCAGAGTTGGTGGTGAGTGGCAGGTTGGTGTAGATTATTGAGTTTGGACTTCTGTGCTTGAGCCTGAGTTCGTGAGTGACATAAGTGAGTATGTCGTCATCTGACTCCTCGATTTTCTTTTTCACTTCCACATTATCTGAGAACACCACAGCACCCTCCTTTATTTGCAGATAATTGATAAAGGCATACTGCTCGGAACTGGTGATGCTAAAAACGTCTACATCAGTTATCTTCTTATTTACAATTAGAGATTTGGTCTGGAATTTTTCGAGCAGATATAATTTGTGTTTGAAGTGTTCCGCTCTTTCATACTCTAGTTGAGTGGAAGCGTTCTTCATTTGACCAGTAAAGTAGTCGATGACAACGCTCAAGTTCCCTTTTAGAATACTTCTGGCCTGGTTGATGTCTTCATTGTAGTCTTCTTCTGTTTGAAGATTTTCACAGGGACCTTTGCAGTTGCCGATGTGATACTCGAGGCATACCTTGAATTTCTTTTGCTTAATATTCTCTTCAGTCAATTGCAGATTGCATGTTCTGATTGAATAAAGTTGCCGGATCAAATCAAGCACGCTTTTCATTGATACCACGCTGGTGTAGGGCCCAAAATATTCTCCCTTTTTTTGCTGGTATTTGCGAGTAGAGATAATACGAGGGAACCTCTCGTTTAGAATGCACAGGTAAGGAAAGGTCTTATCATCCTTGAGTAGAATGTTGTACTTCGGTTGGTTCTGTTTGATGAAATTGTTCTCAAGAAGCAGTGCATCGAATTCAGAATTGGTGATGGTGTACTCAATATTCCGAATCTCAGATACAAGTTTCTCTGTCTTTCTATTGTATTGAGATTGCTTGTTGAAATAGCTGCTTACACGCTTCTTCAGGCTTTTTGCCTTGCCCACGTAGATAACAATGCGGTCACTGTCAAAGAATTTGTAAATACCTGGCGCTTCAGGAAGAGATGCCACCTGTGCTTTGATCGCGTCCCTCATTTTTAGTTGCTGATGTCCCAGGGTTGAACTTCGACAATGGTCGAGTCAGGGTTTTCGCTCACCTTCATGCAGTCAAGTGTGATGTCGAGGCCAGATGCAGGTCTCTTGAACTGACCTTTGGTAATACCACTCTCGGGATCTGCGTATGCTTTTGTCATGAACTTATCCCAGATTGGCCTGGCGGTTTTTCCACCTTGCCCAAAGACCCATGAAGGGAAATGGATTGAGCGCTCATCACCTCCCACCCAAACACCAGTGACAAGATCATGCGTAACCCCCATGTACCAGCCATCAGATGCATTGTTTGTAGTTCCAGTCTTGCCACCAATTTCGTTGTCAATCTTAAGCTCACGACTTAACCCACCGGAAGTTCCACCAGTTTCTTCAACCCCACCCATCAGCATATAAAGCATTTTGTAGGCAGTTTGTTCATTGATGGCCTGCCGTGTTTTTGGCACAAAGTTTTCGATTACGTTGCCGTGTTTGTCTTCAATACGCGTAAGAAAGAACGGCTCCGTATAAATTCCACTGTTAACAAATGTGCTATATGCGCCTACCAGTTCATAAAGAGAGACATCACTTGTACCCAGGCATAATGATGGCACGGGGTCCAAGGGACTACCAATCCCCACACGGTGTGCAAACTCAACCACATTTTCCGCACCCAAGGCCTGCATCATTTGTGCTGTAATGGAGTTGACGGAGCGAGCCATTGCTTGTCTGATCGTCATTTGTTCTCCAGTCCCTCGTTTACCGTCTGCATTGGGTGGCCACCAAACTCCACCGGGTACCTTAAAGCTTGGTGATATATCTTTCATCGGGTGACACGGTGAGTATCCGGACTCCATTGCCAGTCCGTAAACGAAAGATTTAAAGGTCGACCCTGGTTGGCGAGTGCCCTGTTTGACATGATCGTATTTGAAATATTTATGGTTTATGCCTCCAACCCACGCCTTGATATGTCCTGTGTTGGGGTCCATCGACATCATTCCAGATTGTAGAAATCTTAGATAGTGATTCAAAGAGTCCATGTAACTGAACAGTGTGTCTCGTTCTCCTTTCCAGGTGAAGACCGTCATTGGTCTTTTAATTTTCAAGGCGATCTTTAGTGAATCTGAGTTTTCACCATAGCGTTCCACAAGGGATTTGTAGACATCCGTTCTTTTTATTCGAGAGTTCAAAAAACCTGATATTTCTCGTCCGTTATCATCGATCCACGGGCTACGACCGTTCCACTCCTCATTAAATTGTTCCTGTAGCACTGCCATATGTTCGGCCATTGATTGCTCAGCATAAGCCTGCAGCTTGCTGTCCAGAGTTGTATATATTCTCAGTCCGGAGTTCCAGAGATCGATACCTCGCTCACTACAAAAACGCATAAGGTAGTTGCTCATCACGGTTCTAAAGTAGGTAGCCAGTCCTTCGTTTTGATTTTGAATATTGAAATTGAGTTCTATTGGCAGTGCTGTAATTGAGTCATAGTCAGCGCGGGTTTTTAGCTTATAGCCGTGGCGGTAGACTTTGTAGAGAACTTCGTTTCGCTTGCGAAGAGAATTTTCAGGATTGCGCTGAGGGTTGAACAATGTGGCTGCCTGTAACATACCCACCAAAACTGCCGATTCCTGTAGGTTGAGGCTATCAGGCTCCTTGTTGAAGTATGTTTCCGCTGCGACTTTGATTCCATACGAATTGCTGCTAAATGTCACTGTGTTCAAATACATCGCAAGAATTTCCTCCTTAGTAAAATTGCGCTCGAGGTTTATTGAAATGATCCATTCCTTTGTTTTCTGAATAATTCGGTTGGGCAATCGGCCAAGTCTGCTTAGTGATCCATCAAGACTCTTATCCGGATTCATGGTGTAAAGATTCTTGGCAAGCTGCTGTGTGATCGTACTTCCACCACCCTGCTGGTTGAAAGTCAAGAGGCCAATCATCACGCGGATGTAAGCAGGGAAATCGAGACCTGAGTGATTGTAAAATCGATGATCTTCGGAGATAATCAGTGTATTGACGAGGTCCTCGGAAAGCTCTTCGTAGGGAACCTGGCTTCTGTTGTAGCGGAAGTAGCGACCCAGTGAGACTCCGTCCGCGGATATGATTTCAGAAGAAAGGTCATTCTCAGGATTTTCGATCTCTTTGATGCTTGGCATTTCCCCGTATAAGCCCAATAGATTAATGCTGACGGTAAATACGTAGAGCGGCAACCCCACAATAAAGGCAAGCAAGATGATCCATACCCACTTGGTTACTGTACGGAACCAGCGGCTTTTGACTTGCAGAAGCTTATTGATTTTTGCCTTTATAGTTTCGATCAAAGAAGGTGAGGTACTCATCCAGTGCCTTGGTTCTGTAGAGAATATCCGAGTTCTCTTTCGTTATAACAAAAGTATTGAAATTATGGCTGGAAAGTTCGTTGTCGGTCGAAGTTTGGCGTGTGAATCTGTCGAGAAATTCGACCGCTGATTGCGGGTCGGGGAACTCGGTAACCATAGTAAGGAAGTATGTCTCGTTAAGAATGAGCTTACTGGTTTTCAATTTGCCGCCCCCATAATTTTGCTGAAGGAACTTATCCAACTTTAAAGCCAGCAGATCAGATATACGACTTTGCTGCAGATGTGAAATGACAAAGTAGTGAGGTGCGTCCAGCAGGTCGGAATAACGAATGGAACCGGCATTGTCCATTTTCTCTTTCACACTTTTAGAAGACGATAGCAGTGATTGTGCATATGGTTTGAGAGGATCATCAGGATGCTTCTCCAGAAAAGTTTCAAGCTCCAATTGATAGTGGGAAATGTCTTCAGTTTTTCCTGTGATCAGTATGTTTAATAATTCTAATTGTGGTGTGAAACTGGTTTCTCCAAGGGCCAACGCTTCATTAATTTTTTCTTGCGAAGTCTTGGAGTGTCCTGCTTCAAACTCCTGATAAGCGACTTTATAGATCTCTTTTTGCTTCTCTGCTGCTTCACTCGTTTCCTTGAGGTAGTTAGGATTCAAAAGCACCCTTGTAAAGTTTGAATTCGGATGGTTTTGCACCAATTGATCGTAGTAAGTGCTAGCTATCGGATTTTCTTGTTCTGATGCTATCAAATAGAGTTTGTAGAGCACTTCCGGTTTATACTCAGTGTCCGGGAATCGGCTTAAAAGAGTTGTATATGAATTTGTAGCATTCGCTTTTTCCTGCAGCTGCAGA
The DNA here is from genome assembly GCA_050185175.1 of Cyclobacteriaceae bacterium. GTDB lineage: Bacteria > Bacteroidota > Bacteroidia > Cytophagales > Cyclobacteriaceae > ELB16-189. The sequence goes on along the minus strand of JBFWZR010000001.1, from coordinate 33,075 downwards.
TAGTAGAGGTCACCGAGGTGGAAATAAGCCTCTTCAATTTTTGCCAGTGCCTTTTCTTTCTCTGCCTCGGTCTTTGGAAGTTGAGCAAATATTTTGGCGGCCTCGTCTACTTCTTTAGCCGTGGTATTGTTATTAGGTTGATCTTCCGACTCAGTGGAGGCCACCGGTTCTTCACCTATGCTAATGTTGTTTATTGCGGACTTGTTTGATCGCCTCCAGTCATCTTCCAAAGCGATGTCACCCCAGATTCTTTGAAATTCAGTTTCACCTGTCGCGACAGCTGAAAGATTTCCAAAATACCAGTCGCCTGTGGTGTTTGAATCTTCAAGGAAGAATGGGTTGCTTTGGTTGGCGTTTCCTCCGGTTGACGACCTACGTCTTTTCTTTTTCGATCCTTCCTCAGCCTTTTTTCGGCTGGCAATCACGGAATCAAGTTGCGTACGTAGTGTGATCGAATCAAGTGCTGCCATATTCAGCAGGCTATCTTGCCAAGTGATTGTTTCGGTGTATTTGGCAAATTCACCTAATACTTCCTGACGCTTCTTGATGTTTTCAAGGTTCTCAAAATCAGGAGGAAGAGACGTTACTGCAGAATCGTAATAATTTTTGGCAACACTATACTTCTGAAGTGAATCGAAATTGATTTGCCCAAGTCGTAAATATGCTGTGCCCTGAATTCTCTTGTTGGTACCTGCGTGAGCAGAATATGTATAATTAGTCATGGCCTCATCGAGATTGCCCTGTTTGCGCTCAAACTCCGCTAGTTCAAAATATATCTTATCGCGAAACTCCTGGTTCTTCGCATCGGTAAGCATTTTCTCAAACTGATTTCGAACAGTCTTGATATCTCTTGAGTCATCAAGTCTGGCTACCTGTGCCATATTAAGGCGAGCATAGAAATCAATTTCGTAGTCAGGATTGGTGCCAATGCATTTGCGATAGTAGTTGTACGCTTCCGATCCAAATCCTAGCTTCTGATAGACCTGCCCGATAATAAAATAGATCCTTCCTTTCTGGTCCCCACGATTCAAAAGCGAATCAGCCATGGTCAGGCTTCTCACCATATTGTCATAGTCGTCAAGCACCTGGTAGTAGTAGGCCTTTTCGAGATACAGTTTTTTGGCGTTCTCTTTATTCAATGGTTCTTTTTCCAGAAATCGAAATGCTTCCTCTGCTTTTTCGTACTCTTCATTTTCCGTAAAAGTTCTAATGAGGTGTACTAAAGCTTCATGTCGCGTGTTGATGTCTCGGCTTTTTGTGTTTACAAACTTGAAGGTCTGGATCGCGTTCACAAAATCGCAGTCATACATTCGGGCGAGTCCTACCATCAGGTAGTTGTCATCTAGCCATCTGCTGTTGGGGTGACGTTGAATTGAAATGGACGCCATCTTGATTGCTTCCTCTGTATCCTTCGCATAGGTTTTTGCGAGCGTTGTGTCAAGCTTGGGATACAACCGAAGAACCTGATTGTGATCATCGTCAAGACTCTTTAAAACGAGTTGCTCAACTTCGTTTACTTTTTCCCGCGCATAGTAGTAGCCGTTGTAGTGTGCAGTTAGATTGTGATAAAAATTGCTGGTCACGGAGTTCTGTTCGATAGAACAGCTCACGAGAATCAGAGCCACAACCAGAAGCAAAAAAGTGCGCAAGGGCGGTAAAAGAGTTAATTACAGTTTACAAACGTAAAAAACAGATAATCAATATTATAATCGGCTATTATATCTATTTTTGTGCAAAATTTAACGCTTTTTGAAGCCCAAAAAGACCCTTTCTGAGCGGCTTACGACCAAGTACCAACTGGTGATCCGAAACGAGGAGAACCTGGCAGAGAAGTCCAACTTTGGATTCACCTACGCCAAGTTGCTCGTGATCATCATCACTTTTTTTATTGTGGCGTTTTCGTTGAGTATGTTTTTGGCAAAAACGGTTCTGGCCAAATGGTTTGACCCGAAGTACGCGCAGATGGAGGCGAACAAAAAATTGTATGAGTTAGCGATCAAGGTTGACTCACTGGCCATCGAGGTAGACAACAAGGATCGGTTCATTATGAACTTTCAGCGCATACTGAGCGGAGATACGGCAAGTGGATTTGTTGATCCGGTTGAGGCGCTGGGAAATGAAAACAGAATCATTCCGTCTGTGAGTGACATGAAGTTGGCCGCATCCGATTCTCAATTCAGACAAGAGTTCGAGCAAACGGAGATGTCATTGGTTGCATTGACCAGCGGAAAGTATCGCGAGTTGCAAGAAATGTTTTTCTTCTCACCGATAACCGGTTTTATTTCTGACCCATATGACCTCAAGAAAAGCCACTATGGAATAGACATCGTGGCGAAGACCAATGAGCCAGTAAAGGCAATTGCCGATGGCACGGTGATCATGGCGTCATGGACCCAGGACAGTGGCTATGTGATCGCCCTCCAGCATCGCAGCAATCTGATCTCCGTCTACAAGCACAATGCTGAACTCTTGAAAAAAGTTGGTAATTTTGTAAATGCCGGAGACATTATCTCTATAGTTGGCAACAGTGGAGAAATGACCGATGGCCCGCACTTGCATTTTGAACTGTGGTACAACGGAAACTCTCTTAACCCAGAAGAGTTTGTAACTTTTTAAATGATGAATCATGTTTACATCTAAAGAGCAAAAAAAAGTGGCAGAAGAAATTAGCAACTCAACCAACACGATCGGTAAGGGTACCGTTCTGGAAGGTAATATCGAAACCTATGGCAACATCCGTATTGAGGGCAAAGTGATTGGCAACATTAAGTCCAAGTCAAAAATTGCTCTCGGCAACAGCAGCAACGTGCAGGGAAACATTATTGCACAGAATGCCGACCTGGAGGGAGAGGTAAAAGGAAAAATAGAAATTTCTGAGATGTTGATCCTGAAGGCGACTGCAGTGGTGAATGGTGACATCATTACTGGTAAGCTGGTGGTTGAGCCGGGTGCAGTGTTCAACGGCACATGCAAAATGGGCGCTTCCATTAGGGATATCAAAATGGGAGAAAATGGACAAGGATCCAGATCCTTCAGACCAGAAGAAGCCAAGTCAGTTTAATAGCTACCTCAAGTATAGCGGCTTGGCCGTACAGCTCGTAGTCACCATTGGTATTGCAGGTTGGCTAGGTTACTGGCTTGACAAGTACCTTGAATTGAAGTTCCCTCTGTTTATTCTCTTATTTACCATGGGAACGTTCGCAGGAGTTATCTTCCAGCTGTATCGCTCACTCAATAAGTAGTTCAAGTGAAGTTTGTTTTTACACTCATTACCGCAGCGGTTGCGATTGCAGTCGTGTTTGGCTACTCTATCGCACCATTGCCCTCCTTCTTTTATCAATCACTTGCACTACTGCTGGTCGGAACGGGCGGAATTTATTTTTACCTCGTTGACATAAAGCGGGAGAAGCCTGACTACTTCGTCCAGATTTACATCGCCACTCTGTTTGCCAAGATTCTAGCCTATGGAGCTTACATGTTTTTTGTGTTGTGGGAAGACAAGGGAGGGGCAGCCAACAATGCTCTGTTTTTTATGGTGACTTACTTCATTTTTACAGCCATAGAAATCATTTTTTTATATCGAAAAGTCAACGGCTAACAGGCTCGTTTTCAGGGCCTAAAAAAAAATCGAAATATTTTTTTCTGGAGCTTTAATTTATACCTTTGCGGTCTAAAATTTAACCCCTTTCAGAGAGTTAAAATGATCGCTCTTCCCCTCAAAAACGGCCTTTTTCGATACTTACTGATCCTTGTATTTTTTATTGGTTTTGCCGCCCCTTCGCAGGCGTCTGAGGCTGTTGAGGAGGGTGAGGAATTCAACGTGAGTGAGGTCATTATGCACCACGTTTTAGACGACCATATTTGGCATTTTTTTGATGGTCACTATGGCACACTTTACCTGCCAGTGATAGTGTATTCTCAAGAGCGGGGATTGGAGTTCTTTTCTTCGTCAAACTTCTATGATGAACACCACAATGTGGTCGAGTATAATGGCTATCGGCTAGAGCACAGTCATATCTATCTTGGAGAGACGGAAGTCCTTGATCTGTCCATCACCAAGAACGTAGCGATGTTATTTCTTACCGCCATCCTTGTGTTCTGGGTGATGAAGTCAGTGGCCAACGGCTACAAGCGCAATCAAGGTAGAGCCCCTAAGGGGATCCAGTCTTTTATGGAGCCTATCATTCTTTTTGTTAAGGACGAAGTGATAAAGCCAAATGCTGGCCCAAAGGCTGATAGGTACACACCTTATCTGCTGACTTTGTTTTTCTTTATTCTTTTTGGAAACATTCTTGGGCTTCTGCCGGGAGCAGCGAATATGACAGGTAACATCGCTGTTACCATGGTACTTGCAATTTTTACTTTTTTGATCACCAACTTAAGTGGTAACAAGGGATATTGGGGCCATATCTTCTGGACTCCGGGCGTTCCTCTGCCATTGAGATTGATTATTCTCCCTGTTGAGATTATTGGAATATTCACAAAGCCATTCGCATTGATGGTTCGTTTATTCGCAGCGATCACAGCGGGACATATTGTAGTGCTTAGTCTTTTGTGCATGGGGTTCATCTTCCACAGCTATATCGTAGGAGTGGGTGCTTCGATCTTCGTGACGTTGATTAACCTTATAGAGTTGTTGGTAGCGGGGATTCAGGCTTACGTGTTCACATTGTTCTCATCTCTTTACATCGGGATGGCAACAGAAGAGCACGAGCATCATTAATGATTTTACCCGTGTCGTTTGACACGCTAAAGATATCCGGGAAATTCCCGGTGTTGTTTAACCTAAAATAAATACTTGTATGTTGTTTGCCTTGTTATTGGACATTAGCTACGCGGTGATGGGTGCTGGTATCGGAGCTGGTCTTGCTGCAATAGGCGCAGGAATTGGTGTGGGTCGCATTGGTGGCTCGGCCATGGAAGCTATGGCACGTCAACCGGAGTCTGCAAATAAATTGCAGGGTTCTATGTTGATCATCGCTGCTCTTGTAGAGGTAATCGCGTTGTTCGCAATTGTGATCTGTTTCTTGATCTCAACCAGAACAGCGTAAGATGAACAGAGAAACCTGCCTTTGGCAATGGGCCTGGGCAGGTTCCTTTTTCAAACAACAACTTAATTATTAACAACAGTCAACTATGGAATTATTAACCCCGGGATACGGACTGATCTTCTGGCAAATAGTAGTTTTTCTGCTGCTGTTCTTCCTGCTGGCAAAGATGGCGTGGAAGCCTATCCTTTCTTCTCTTAAAGAAAGAGAAGCATCCATCCAAAATTCACTTGACTCTGCTGAACGTGCCAAAGACGAAATGGCTGCACTGAAAGCAGATAACGAACGCCTGCTAAAAGAAGCCCGTGAAGAGAGAGACAAGATTTTGCGTGACGCCCGGGATGCTGCTAATCGCTTGCACGATCAAGCTCAGACTGATGCTAAGAAAGCAGCAGACAAAATGATTGAAGATGCAAAAGCAGTGATCCAAACTGAGAAGCAGGCGGCATTGCGAGATGTGAAGGCACAAGTGGCCTTGTTCTCTCTTGAGGTCGCTGAGAAGCTCATCAAGAAGAATCTTGAAAATGACAAAGACCAAAAGGAATTGGTCGATAGATATATCAAAGACTTAAAGATTAATTAAGCATGGCCAATTTTAAGGTTGCATCCCGATATGTGAAATCTCTTCTGGGCTTGGCTCAGGAGCAGGGATCACTTGAGGAGGTGCACAAGGATATGCAGTTGATCTCGAGTGCTTGTGACAGCAATTATGATCTGGTGGCATTGATGAGAAGCCCAATCATTAAACACGATAAAAAGCGGGCGATTCTCACTAAAATTTTTCAAGGCAAGGTCAACAAGCTGACGATGGCTATCATCGATATCGTGACTAGAAAAAACAGAGAGTCACTTCTCCCAGAAATTGCCCGCGAGTTTCACAATGCCTACAATGACTTTAAAGGAATCCAAAAAGCAACGGTGACAACCACCATTGCGCTGGATGATACACTTAGAAATGAGATTAGGAAAATTGTGCTGGAGTTGTGCGACAAGAAAAATATTGAACTAGAGGAGAAGGTAGAGCAGGATTTGATCGGAGGGTTTGTACTAAATGTTGGCGATAAGCAAATAGACGCCTCTATCAGTAACAAATTGAAGGCATTGAAGCTTTCCTTCAGTCACAATCCTTACGTTAAAGAATTTTAATAATAGAGAAAACAAGTAATTGAAATCATAATCATGGCAGAGATTAAACCCGAAGAAATATCAGCAATACTCCGCGAGCAACTTTCTAACGCCCGGACCAGCGCTGAACTGGAAGAAATAGGTACTGTGCTTACCATTGGTGACGGGGTGGCCCGCATCTACGGTCTTACCAAAGCGCAGGCCGGTGAATTGCTGCAATTTGAAAATGGCTTGCGTGCCATGGTACTCAACCTGGAGGAAGATAACGTGGGTGCGGTATTGTTGGGGGAATCAAAAGGCATCAAAGAAGGTGATACCGTTAAGCGTACTGGTCTGATCGCCTCAATCAAAGTTGGTGATGGTCTGTTGGGAAGAGTAGTGGATACCTTGGCTGAACCTATCGATGGAAAAGGCCCTGTTGCGGGAGAACTTTTTGAAATGCCACTGGAGCGAAAGGCCCCAGGGGTAATCTTCCGTCAACCGGTGAACGAGCCTCTGCAAACGGGTATCAAGGCGATTGACTCCATGATTCCGATCGGAAGAGGTCAGCGCGAGTTGATCATTGGTGATCGCCAGACAGGTAAGACTGCTGTGGCGATAGACACGATCATCAACCAAAAGGAATTTTACGAAAAAGGACAGCCTGTTTTCTGTATCTATGTTGCTATCGGCCAAAAGGCGTCAACAGTAGCTGGTATAGTAAGTACCTTGGAGAAAGCTGGAGCCATGGCGTACACTGTAGTGGTGTCAGCTTCTGCTTCTGATCCTGCACCAATGCAGTTCTTTGCCCCGTTTACAGGTGCTGCCATCGGAGAATATTTCCGCGATACTGGCCGTCCCGCGTTGGTTATCTACGATGACCTCTCAAAACAAGCTGTTGCTTACCGCGAAGTGTCATTGTTGTTGAGAAGACCTCCTGGACGTGAAGCTTATCCTGGAGACGTATTCTATCTTCACTCTCGCTTGCTTGAGCGTGCAGCTAAAATTATCAACAACGATGAGATTGCATCGAAGATGAACGACCTGCCTCCTTCCTTGAAAAGCAGAGTGAAGGGTGGAGGATCGTTGACAGCCCTTCCTGTAATTGAAACTCAGGCGAATGACGTATCGGCTTATATCCCGACCAATGTGATCTCAATTACTGATGGTCAGATATTCCTTGAGACCAACCTATTCAACTCGGGTATCCGTCCTGCGATCAACGTAGGTATCTCGGTATCGCGTGTGGGTGGTGCGGCACAGATCAAGTCAATGAAGAAAGTTGCCGGTACTTTGAAATTGGATCAAGCGCAGTTCCGCGAACTGGAAGCGTTTGCCAAGTTTGGATCAGATCTGGATGCCGCAACGAAGCTTACCATCGAAAGAGGTAGACGCAATACAGAAGTGTTGAAGCAACCACAATATGCTCCGGTACCTGTGGAGGAACAGGTAGCAATGATCCTCGCTTCTACCCGTGGTTTCATTGATAAAGTGCCGGTGAATAAGGTAAAAGAATTTGAGAAGGAATTCATTGGTCTATTGAGGGCGCAACACCAGGTTGTTCTGGATAATTTCAGAGCAGGAAAGATGGAAGACGCAGATATTGACACAATCAAGAAAACAGCTACGGAACTAGCATCGAAGTACTAAGACGTAAAGGTTAATGGCCAGCTTAAAAGAAGTAAAGAGCAGGATTTCATCGATTATCTCTACTCAGCAGATAACCAAAGCTATGAAAATGGTGGCAGCTGCGAAGTTGAGGAAATCACAGGACAGGATTGTTCAGATGAGACCTTTTGCAGAAAAGCTTTCAGAGGTTTTGAAAAATGTGTCAGGGGCAAGTGATGACGGACAAAGCTGGTATAGCGCTGTGCGCGAGGCGAACAACGTAGTGATTGTAGTGGTAAGCGCGGATCGAGGACTTTGCGGATCGTTCAATACAAGTGTTTTTAAAGCGACTGTACGCTTGATCCAGGAGAAATATTCAAAACAACATGCTCAAGGCGGAGTAACGATTCTTCCTATCGGTAAGAAGGGATTTGAGTACTTCAAAAAGAGGAATTACAAAGTGATGGATAAGTACTGGTCATTGTTGAGTGATATCTCTTTTGAGAGTGTGTCTCAAGCAGCTCAGTATGTGATGGATGAATTCAAAGCCGGCAGAATCGATAAAGCAGAAGTGATTTACAATGAGTTTAAAAACGTTGCGACTCAAATTCTTCGCGTAGAGAATTACCTTCCTATTTTGCCTTCGGAGAGTGATACCAAATCAACTGATGTTGATTACATCTTCCAACCCGATAGAGAGGAGATTGTGACAGGTATGATTCCTAAATCTTTGAAAGTGCAATTGTTCAAAGCTGTGTTGGACTCAAATGCAGCTGAGAATGGAGCCCGAATGACGGCCATGGATAAAGCGACAGATAATGCCGGAGAGCTTCTGAAAGAGTTGAAGTTGACCTACAACAGAACTCGTCAGGCAGCTATTACCAAGGAGATATTGGAAATAGTGGGTGGTGCAGAGGCGCTCAAAGCATCTTAATCGACCAACGATTTTATTTCATAAATTGAAAGCCCTCTCATCGAGGGCTTTTTCTTTTTATCATGCGTGCAATCCTCAACGGCTATCGATTCCTAAATACATTGAGTGTGGATGTAGCGCTAGGCGCTGTGGTGTCATGTCTTTTTCTCTGTTCTGCGTTCGGTGTGTCTGTTTCTTGGCAAACAGTTTTGTGTCTTGGGTTGGTGGTGTGGCTTATTTACACTGTTGATCATCTGCTTGATGCAAAAAGGATGAAGACCGGAGCGACAACGCCAAGGCATCAATTCCATTCCATAAATTTTAAGATAATGTCGTGGCTCACAGTAGTGGGTGCTGCCGTTGCTGCATTTCTTTTGCTTGCCATTGAAACTGAGATTTTGATCGTTGGAGTTGTTCTTGCAACTCTTGTAATGATTTATTTTCTGTTACTCAAAAGGCTTTCGGTTGCCAAAGAAATTTTTGGAGCTGTACTTTATTTTTCCGGAGTGATGATACCCGTTATTGCCACGCCTCCTGGTGCAGATTTTCTCGCCATGCCAGGCGCGATGTTTTTTTTATTGGTACTCATTAATCTCGTTCTTTTTTCCTGGTTCGATCTTGATGCTGACGCTGAGCATGACCATAAGACTGTTGCTACCCAACTTGGAGGCAAGAACACTCGCATGTTACTTGGTGTGTTATATGCGATTACTGGTTTATTCTTGATGGCGGGCTTCTTTGCTGAAATGGGTCAGAGATTGTGGTTTACGTACACTGTTATGTACCTCTTGCTATTGGTTGTGTTTCTTTTTCCTGAATGGCACAAAAGGGACGAGCGATACAGGGTGGTGGGAGACTTTGTATTTTTTGTGCCGTTGGCCTACCTGATCTTTTGATGGAACACTACCTGAATCGATTCGATAGGATTGCACCCATTTATGATTCAATTGCAAGACTGGTTTTTTGTGGGGCGATTAGAAAAGCACAAGAGACACATTTGAATAGGATTCCACCACATGCAAAAGTCCTTGTATTGGGTGGTGGTTCGGGGAAATGGATGGAGAGATTGTTTAATTTAAATCCTGGGTGCACGATCTATTTTATTGAAGCCTCGTCTCGAATGCTTAGACTGGCAAAAAAGAATAACTCGAAGTATAGTCAGCAAATTGAGTTCATTCATGGCACACATCTCAGCGCCCCCTTGGTTCAATTTGATGTCCTCATTACTCACTTTTTTCTGGACATGTTTTCTGATGACGGTCTAGTTGATCTTATTACACTAGTGAAGGATCGCTTAAAAAGAAATGGAATTTGGATAGTTGCCGACTTTGTAGATCAGAGATGGTGGCATCGTTTACTGCTGAGAATAATGTATTCTTTTTTTCGACTCGTTGGTGCTATTGATATAGGAAAGCTGCCCGAGTGGGAATCTGCAATTAAGGACAAAGGCATTTTTACTGATCAAACCAGATATTTCTTTGGGAGCTTCATTAGCTGCAAATCCTTCAAGGTTTCATCTTAAAAACTTTGTTATAATTACGTCTTCAAACCTGACTCAGATGCGTTCATTAATAGTCGTTCTCACATTGATGGGGCTTATATCCTGTTCGAATGATAAGAAGCAGCAAAGAACCCAAACAATACCAGTGCTTCCAACACACGAGCTCAATGCTGCGTTCGTGATTGTAGAGGGAGTTTACAACTCAGAGCTAATCGCTCCGATGGACGTGCTTCATCATACGAAATTTCATACTAAACCGTTCATTAAAGTTTTCACTGTTGCGCCAAGCAAAGATATGATCACAACTTTCGAGGGACTTCGTCTTTCACCGGACTATGCCTTTAATGAAGAGATTCCGCGGGTTGATATTTTGATCGTGCCAAGTGCCGAGCACAGCATCGACACAGATTTACAAAATGAAGAGTTAATAGCTTTTGTAAAGAATGCGGCTAAGGGGTCGTCTTACATCATGTCACTATGCGATGGCGCTTTTGTGTTGGCCCACGCAGGCTTGCTCGACACCTATCAATGCACGACATTTCCAGGTGATGTTGGTCGCTTCCGCGAAATGTTTCCTCAGTTGACGGTTCACGAAGGAGTTAGCTTTGTTCACGATCGCAAGGCAATTACCTCTGCTGGCGGAGCCAAATCTTACGATCCTGCTCTATTTTTAGTGGAGCACCTTTATGGCAAAGAAGTGGCGGACGGCATTGCCAAAGGGCTGGTGATTGACTGGGATTTAGCCGGTGTCAGTCACGTAGAAGCAAATCGATAACCAAATTCTCCTATTTCTGCCAATTCCTTACCAGCAAGCTTCCATTTAGGCTCAATCCATTATATTGCCTTTTATGGTCTATAAAGAATTATGAATCAGAGCCTTGGACTGTCTCAAAAAGGAGTGTTGCAGCAGATAATTGATAATCTGCCTGCGGTCGTGTTTGAGTACACCATTTTTCCTGATGGCTCGAGAGATTTCACCTATCTCAGCCCCCGGTGCGAAGAACTTCTGGGCCTTAAAAGAGAGGTTCTTCTCAGCGGAGTAATTCCCATGAAGGAATTCATCCATGAAGATGATTGGCAAAGCCTGGAGAAGAGTGTGGAGCAAAGCATTAAAACACTTCAGGAGTTTGCCTGGGAAGGACGCGTATTTTCCGAAGATGAACTCATTTGGATTGAGGCAAAGGGCACACCGATTAAACTGGAGAACAATTCGATTGTATGCAGCGGTATTATGTCGAACATTAGTCATCGCAAGCGTGCTGAAGAACGAGAACGACAGCTGGAGACGGACTATAAAAAATTGCTGGAGTTTCTCCCGCTAGGAATAGCCATTCACACTGGGGGAAAGATCATTTACGCCAATCGATATGCAGCGGATACAGTTGGAGCAAAGCAAGCTGATGACTTAGTTGGAAAACCAGTCATTGAGTTTATCGCTGAAGAAATAAGGCCGATGGTGTTTGAGCGAATCAAAAAAGTTCTTAGTGGAACACCGGCTCCACAAATTGAGGAAAAATATGTGAGGCTCGATGGTAGTGCGATTGATGTGCTGTCAAGTGCACTGCCTGTTCGATTTGCTGGTGCGCCAGCAGTACTTAATATTTTCATCAACGTAACTGAACAAAAAGAAGCGGCTGCTGCGGTAAAGAAAAGCGAAACACTATTTACTCAGCTATTTCAAAATACTCCACTTGCTATTGTTCTATTAGATCCGGGCGGGTGCGTTGCAGATGTCAATCATGGTTTTGAAGAAATGTTCGGCTACTCTCGCGAGGAGCTCAAGGGAAGAAATCTAGAACAGTTCATTGTGCCGAAGGAGTTGAAAGATCAGGGCAGTGATTTGAATTCCTTGATTTCTTCCAAAAAGGTTATCCGATTGGAGACGGTACGGATGTCGAAGGACCGAGGAATGCTTTCCGTAATTATTTATGGAATGCCAGTGAAAATGGAAAATGAGACAATCGGAATTTTTGGTGCATACGTTGATATAACTGAAGGCAAACGAGTAGAGGAGGAGCTTAAGGTGCGAAACACCGAACTGGACAACTTTGTTTATAAAGTGTCACATGACTTGCGAGCTCCGTTATCATCAATTCTGGGATTGGTCAACCTCGCGGGGCTTGAAGGCAACAACGACAGTCTTGAAGATTATCTTCAGATTATTGGCAAGAAAGCTAATCAACTGGATCATTTCATTGGAGATGTGTTGAGTCATTCCAAGAATCTGAAGATGCAGGTGAAGATCGGGAAGGTTGACCTTAATGCAATAATCGATGAGGCCTTTTCAGAGCTGACCTACCTGAAAGGATCTGATGTCACGTCCAAGGAAATCTCAGTGTCGGGTGTGGACTTCAACAGTGACTTGTGGCGCATCAAGGAGATTTTTAGAAATCTGATTTCGAATGCGATCAAATACCGAAATCAAAAGCTCAACAAGTCTTTAATAACAATAAAAATTGATGTGAGCTCGAGTCAGGCCAGCATTGTGTTTTCGGACAATGGCGTGGGTATCAGCCCAGATCAAATCACAAATATCTTTGAAATGTTTTATCGTGCCAGTGAAGTATCAGATGGTTCTGGACTGGGGCTTTACATTGTAAAGAATGCAATAGAGAAGCTCAATGGAACTATAGAAGTTGAAAGCCAACCCGACAAAGGCACCACTTTTAAAATAATGCTACCCAATCAACAATTTGACTGAGATGACTATTCACGAAGTGGTGTCGAGTGACGATGTTAAGGAGTTTCTACTCTTGCCGGTTCGACTCTACGCCAATGAACCCAACTGGATTCGACCCTTGGACAAAGACATCGAATCCGTATTCGACAAAAACAAGAACAAGACATTTCGTCACGGGGAATGTTGCCGTTGGCTTTTGAAAGACAACAATGGCAATACGATTGGCAGGGTGGCAGCTTTCGTCAATCAAAAGATCGTGCACAAGGGCAATGACCAGCCGACCGGAGGCATGGGTTTTTTTGAATGTATTGATAATAAAGAAGCAGCCTTTATGCTCCTGGATCAGTGTAAAAATTGGTTGAAGGAGAGAGGTATGGAAGCGATGGATGGTCCCATTAATTTTGGCAACCGTGATCGCTGGTGGGGTTTGTTGGTAGATGGATTTGATCGCGATCCGAACTATCAATGCAACTACAATCCTCCATACTATCAGGGTTTTTTCGAAGACTACGGATTTCAGGTCTACTTCAAGCAGTTCACCTTTGCGAGAAAAATTATGGATCCATTGTCGCCAAAGCTTGAAGATAAAGCGTTGCGACTCGCTGAGGATCCCGACTACGAGTTTCGTCACCTAAGAAAAAATGAACTCAACAAGCTGGCAGAGTATCTCCGTACTGTTTATAACAATGCATGGGCAAACCGTGCTGAGACACCTGAGCTTACTCAGCAGCAGGCGAACCTCATTGTGAAGCAGATGAAGCCCATCATGGATCACAGGTTGCTCTACTTCGGATTCTTTAAAGGCGAACCCGTTTCATTTTTCCTTTCGCTGCCGGAGATTAATCAGATTTTTAAGTACGTCAATGGAAAACTTGACTGGCTTGGTAAGCTAAAATTCTTATGGCACACCTTGCTTAAGACCAACAAGAAAGCATTTGGAATTTTATTTGGGATTGTGCCGCAGCATCAGGGTAAGGGCCTCGATGGAGCGATGGTACTAAGTGCGCGTGCTGTGCTTCAGGTGAAGTACAGGCGGTACGATGAGTACGAAATGAACTGGATCGGAGATTTTAATCCCAAGATGATTATTGTGGTTGAACAAGTAGGAGCGCATATTTGTAAAGTTCATCACACCTACCGAAAACTATTTGATGAGCAGAAACCGTTTAAACGCCATCCTATTTTAAATTAGCTGTAATGGAGCCGGTTGAGGAAGAGACGCGCTCAAGATTTCTATTCAGAAATCTTGCTAAGGGGCTGATGTGGTTCGCAGTCATCATCACTGCCTTCATATTACTTGAAGAGTATATTCAAGAGAATTTTCGCAGCCAGATTGAGCAAATGTACAATAGCTTATTTCTGTTCTATGGTATCTACACCATTTCAGAGATAGTTTTTGGGATTATTCCCCCGGAGTTTTTCATGTATGTATACGTGCTCAATCATATTTCTTTGATCAACTATATCGTTGACCTGTCGGCATTGACCTTAATTTCTTACGGTGCCGGAGTCATTGGTTATTATGTGGGGCGTAATTTTTCTAAAACCGGATTTTTTGAAAAAATAAGTAAAAAATATCTCGGCCAGTATCAGAATAGTCTTCGCAAATATGGAGGTTATCTTGTGCTGGTAGGGGCAGTAACACCAGTCCCGTTTTCTGCCATGTGCATGTTGGCCGGATCAATCAATTTTCCTTTGCGTTCGTTTCTGTTGATCTCGATTGCCCGGATACTGCGCTTTGCAGTATATGGTTGGATGGTGTGGAGCTTCCCCAATTACTTCAATGGATAAAAAAACCACCGCCTCTTTCAAAGCGATGGTTTACCTGCAAGAAAATAACTACTTCAAGTAGTCTTTTTTGTTGGGCAAGTGTTCAGCCCTACAATGGCATAAAGAGGACAGAAACTAACAAAGCTAGTTAGCAAAAACACTCCTCCTAAAATCACCAACACGAGGCCGAGGGTACCCTGCACTGTGCCAGTGAAATACAATGAAGCAAAGACGATAGCCAGAATAATTCTGATCATTCTGTCAGCGTTTCCCATGTTCTTTTTCATATCAATATTGTTTTGAAGTTGACTGATTCATTGAAACAACCAGACGAGCCCATAGACCAGGGAAATGCAGATCACACAAACAATCAGCAGTTTCAAAGCCTTGTCGCTCATCCGTTCAATGTTGCAACAAGTATATTTTAATCCCTCAAAACAAACAGTGACTTTCGTCACATTGCGAATTGTTCTTTAAAAGTCTTCCCTCAGGGCTTTAAAACGGTCTTCTCATAGGCCGATTTCTCCACCAGGCTTCGGCTAAAGTAGACCGGAAAATGTTTGTCATTGGCCCAGAGTGGGAACAAGTTCCCGTAAAACTTACTTTCCGGATCACCACTTTGGCCGGGGGAATTGGTGAACATGGTTTTGTCCCAGTCTTCTGTGTCAGCAACAATTCTAAACGTTGCGCCATGCCTCTGGTTGTCTCCGTCACCTGTCATGCCAGGCGTAGAGCCATAACCGCCCCGTGGCAGCGGCCCGAGTTCGATTTTCTTCCTTGTTGCGGCATCCACTGCATTGCTCATAGGGTGCTTTATTAGAACGTGGTGATACGAAGGTTGTCCATACTGCCATTTGCGCATATCGGTCCCAAGTTTTTTGGTCAGATCCCCAATCGCATCGGTTAGTGATTTGATAAGGAAGTCATCCCTACCGGCCACTGAATTGGCGCCAAATTCAGGTCTGGCGGTAAGCAACCAATCTATAATGTTGCTCAACGGAATATAATCCACCAGACCTTTACCATTCTCCGGCACAAAAAGGTCAATACAGTTTTTTTCCAGTCTTTCTTCCCATGCTTTGTAAACTGTAGCAGCAGTGGAATTTTTGTCCATTACAAAATCCCATTGCGTGAGCATTTGTCGGGCCACTTCTGTGTTCTTATCAGACGACTTAAGTTCTTTCAACAATGGAACAAGCGTGCGTGCCGGTATTGATAAATAGTCTGCCTGCAACCTCATCATATCACCGATGGAAAACTTCTGATTCTTTGCCAACACTTCGTTGATGCGATCAGCACGATAGCTCTCAGCCCAACTCCAACCTACTGCATTGCGGTGTTCATAATTTTGAGGCACCAGGTTTTCATTGGCTGTCGCCCAAAACCCTTTTTCGGGATTGAAAATATGCGGCAGCGATTTAATAGGGAGATAACCAGCCCATTCGTATCGACCATCACCGGGAACTGGCACCATACCACTCCAGTTCTTGCGCATCGGAGCAATGCCTACTACTTGCCATCCAATGTTTCCTTTTTTGTCGGCCCAAATCATATTCTCACCCGGAAGATGACTGTATGAACATCCCTCTCTGAACTCTTCCCACGTGGTGGCTTGGTCCATTCTCAAACTGGCCAGATAGGGTGAACCTCCGATCTCCATCCATCCTGCCCTTACCGCGTAAGCGATATTATTCTTTTCATCTATGT
Source organism: Cyclobacteriaceae bacterium (assembly GCA_050185175.1). Classification (GTDB taxonomy): domain Bacteria; phylum Bacteroidota; class Bacteroidia; order Cytophagales; family Cyclobacteriaceae; genus ELB16-189. Next base: position 16,744 of record JBFWZR010000001.1, on the reverse strand, counting down.
AAGTCACCGGTCCATGTCGTGTGTAGCGATGTTCAACATCTACATCAGGTCCGCCTTTTACCTTGATCACATCTTTTTCAACACGCATATCTTCCCACCCACCTTTGTACTTGTATTGATTTTTGTTGGCAGGATTTAATTCATACACATACAAGTCTTCACTGTCAATCTCGAACACAGTGAGACCCCACGCACCGTAATCATTGTGGCCAATGGAGATTCCCGGAATTGATGGTTCACCACCTCCCACTACATTCCATCCCGGTGCATTCAAATGAACCATATAGCGAAGTGAAGGAGCAGAGATGGCGCGATGCGGATCGTTGGCCAGCATCGGATATCCACTCTGCGAATAGCGTCCGCTCACTATCCAGTTATTACTTCCGATTACTTGTCTCTCTTTATCAAGCACACTTTGCCGCGCCTCTTCATCTACCTGAACCAGGTATCGGTATTCATCAAAGTTTGTATTTGCTGATGCGACCACATCTTCTGGTGCAAATACTACCGGTCTCCTAAAAGCATTGTAAACTCCAATTACATCGTCTGAGAGTCTTTCACCGTTGATGGCAGGATCGAGGTCCAGAACAGGATCACCCGGACCGTAATTGCCCAACTCGCGAACTTTCTCCGCACCCATTTTTGCCACCATGCGTCCGACATGAATTTCTTCAGTCAGGTTCATCACCAAGCCTTGATGTCTGGAGATGACAACATCGGGGGTCCACTTTTGAGGTTTGGTATCAAGTAGTTTGAATTCGATTGGAAGAAGACCTGGATTTTTTTCCGTCTCAGCGATGTACGCATTCACACCTTCTGTATAGGCTGTAATAATCTCTTCTCCATCTTCATGGTAATGGTTCATCTCTTGTTTCAAATCGCCTCTGAACCTAAACAGTCGTGTTCCGATGTCACGTTTTATTTCCCTTGATCCAAGCAGTTCGGCCACAGTGCCAGTTGCTTGTCTCCGCCACAACTCAAATTGAAAAAGACGATCCTTTGCAGCACAATACCCCTGCGCAAAGAAGAGGTCGTGTTGGTTTTTGGCATAGATGTGATTAACACCGTAGTTATCTCTGATCACTTCCACGCTTTCCTTCAGTCCTGGAACATTGAGCGTGTTTTGTGCAAAGACAACAGATGGGCTTAATAGGAGTGCAAAGAGAAAGGCCTTCATGCAATGGTATTTTTTAGGTTCGGTATCAAAAAGTACCACTATAAACAAGGAAATAAAAACAGAAAGTGATAAGTGGAGGGGAGTGAGGTTGCTCAATGATCGCCTTCGAGCTGATCAAGATTTCTGAGTTTTTTGGCTTTCCAACCTGTGACACCAACAACGACCAGAGTCATAAATCCACCAAAGACCACTGACGCGACTGCGCCCATCAGTTTAGCGGTGGCGCCTGATTCAAAAGCTCCAATTTCATTTGACGAGCCAACAAAGATGCTGTTGACCGCTGATACACGACCCTTCATATTTTCCGGAGTGCGTGTGTGGATGAGTGTACTTCTGATAATCATGCTGATACTGTCAAACATGCCACTTAGCATGAGCATCAATAGTGAAAAAATAAAACTGGTGGAAAGTCCAAAGCCTATCATGCTGGCGCCAAATCCAGCCACACAAATCAACATCACTTTGCCAGCGTTACGTCTGATGGGATTGTGCGTGATGTAGAATGCCATTAGAACAGCACCGATGGCTGGTGCTGATCTTAACATGCCTAGTCCTTCTGGACCAACTTTTAAAATTTCTGCAGCAAAGATGGGAAGCAAGGCCACAGCTCCGCCAAACAAGACTGCAAACATGTCCAGACTAATTGCCCCAAGGATCACCTGGGTTTTCATCACAAACTTTAGTCCCGACTTTATTTTTTCACGCACACCCTGCTCATCCGAAACAGGGGGAACGGGTCGGCCAGGGATCGAGAAGTAGAAAAGGAGTGCACCGATCAAAAGGATGACATCCGCCAGGTAGGTCGCAGAAATTCCCAGCAATGCATAGATAAAGCCGGCCAGCATCGGACCGACAATTGATGCAATCAACCAGAAAGTTGTGTTCAATGAAATTGCATTGGCGTACAAATGTCTCGGAATCAACTGTGGCATAAAGGAAAAGTTGGCAGGAGATAAAAATCCTCGGGCTAGTCCACTAATAAAAATTACGATGTAGATCGGAAACGCACCGTATGCGAGGATAAAAGCACCAGGCTCTAGTGTGAAAAAGAGCAGTGAAAATGCACAAAGAAATAAAACACTGATGGTGGTAAGGATGATATTCTTTCTTGGAACCACATCGGCAATGTGGCCAGCGTATAATGAAACAGTAATGGCAGGAACGGCTTCTGCCAAACCAATCAGCCCCAGCGCTAGTGGATCGTGCGTGATATCATACAGTTGCCAACCAACTATTGTAGCCTGGATGTGAATCGCTAAGGTTGCGCATTGACGCGCGAGAATAAATTGACGGAAGTCGCGTATGCCGAAGGTCGCGTAGGGACCAACTTTCTCAGCCATCTACTTTTTTGCTCAGAAGCGTGTCGATGGCGGAGGTGGCTATTGATCTTCGTTGATCTCTTTCTCCTTTCACGTCAACGAACGGGAGATTTTGATTCTGTAACTCAGTCACGTACGTGTCCCAGAGCTTTTGCCTTTCGTCCGGATGCTCACGCTGTGGATCATCTTGCCAGGGAATGTCGATAAAGGTTAGCAACGTCAGGTCGTAAGTTCTGGATTGCATAAGATCAATAATTTCCTGATCGCACCGACCATACTTGAATTCGCTCCAGATTTTGATAACGATAAGATTGGTATCACAAATTAAGACTCTATTAGCTTCTGAACTCCACTCGTCCTCCATCCGCAATTGTCCATGGGCTATTTTGAGAAGATCTGTTTCATCATAGGGTCGATTCAAATTATCAAGGTAGGCCCTGGCGTACTCTTTTACCCATGCGGTTTTATAGTACTCTGCCAAAAATGAAGAAAGGTCCGTTTTGCCAGTACATTCGGGGCCTATAACAGCAACTTTCGGGGTAGGAGATTTTCTGTCAACTGCACGCATTCATCTGGGTTTTAGGCCGTTTTATCAGAGTAAATGATTAGCTCTCGATTTCAGCTCAAATACAGCATTACTGCCTCAATTTTCAATAAATCCTGCTATATATTTATCTTTCGCCAAAGTAAGAATAGTGAAGAGACGAAAAGTATTAAAGCAATTGGGATTGGGCCTGTCGGCAGGATGGGTAATGCCACATTTGTTGACATCGTGTAGCAAAGACGATCCAGGACCTGAAATTCCTTTCGATGGAAATGTGGTGATCATTGGAGCCGGTGCAGCAGGACTCTATGCCGCAGATATTCTGAATGCCAAAGGAATTAATGTCAAGATACTTGAAGCCGCCAGTCAAGTGGGCGGAAGAATTCGATCGTTGCGGAATCAACCTGATCTGATCAATATTTCTGCCGCTGATTTTCCGGTAGAGTTGGGTGCTGAAGTGGTGTATGGCACGGATTCTATTTGGGGAACCAATATTCAAAATTTCAGAGTAGCGACTAATGACCTTGAAACCCTTTCATCAGATCAATTTATTGTTGATAATCTCGCAAAGACGCGAGACGAATGGGAATCCGATGGAGACTTCGCAAGTGCTCAGAGTTTTGTAGACAATCTTGCTGACTATTCGGGTCCTGCGGTTACCGCTGCAACGGCAGCCGCTGGTCTTCCAGCACGGGTTTCTAATCTTGTGAATTCACAAATTGGAAATTTCTATGGATCGTCCAATGCGAGTCTTGGTATCGCGGGTGTGGCCGAAGCGTTACAAACACGTGCCCACGATGGCAAACGCTTCACGCTTAAAACAAATCCAATGCAGGACTTTCTCATCTTTCGGTTCGATCAGGTGAGAGAGTTGATTCAATTGAATACACCAGTAACTTCGATCAATTACTCCAGCAACCCAATTGTAATAACGGATGCCAATGGTGGGCAAATCGAGGCAAGCAAAGTGATTGTGACAGTACCACTGTCAATACTTAAGAAAAATGTGATCTCATTTTCTCCTGGCCTGCCAAGTGCCATGAGTGGAGCCATGGGCAATCTTGGAATGGACCACAGCATCAAAGTGGTTATTGACTTTAAGAAAAACTTTTGGGGAGAGACAGCCGGACTTATTTGGGGTGGATCATCATTCCCAACTTGCATTAGTGCTGGTGTGGGAAGAAGTGAGTTTAATCAAACCATGTCCATCACCATCAATGGACCAAAGGCTGTTGAGCTCTCAGCACAAGGTGCAGACATGATCAATACAATACTAGCGGAACTGGATACGATCTATGGCGGACAAGCTACACAGTTTGTGAGAAGGGATCTTAATACCGATCAGGTTTTGTCATTGATCCTTGACTGGGGAAAAGAAGAATACATTCAAGGAGGTTACTCTTATCCGCTGGCATCTGGCAGCCTTGCCGATCGGGAGGCTTTGGGTGTGCCAATAGGTGACAAACTATTTTTTGCCGGAGAGGCTACAGATGTTTCGGGAGATGCTGGCACCATCAATGGTGCATTAGCTTCCGCTGAACGTGTTACTGAGCAAGTGATCAAGTCAATTACTGGAGAGTAATAGAAAATTCTAAGCTCAGGCTATACCCAAGTAAGGGGGATGCTGAGGGGCTTGATTTTGGGTAATTTCACATACTCATGAAGAAAGCCTCTTTTCTTTTTTTGGTAATGCTACTGATCGCTGCGTGTGTGGATCGACTAGCCATTGATGGTGTTGCCCAAGAGGAGGGTACACTTGTTGTAGACGGATTGATCACTGATGCCCCCGGCCCATATCAAGTTCGCCTTTTCCGTGCGTCAGTCAGTGACGCGATTCTAAACAACGCAAAACCAGTTTTTGCTAAAGAGGTTTCGATTTTTGACGATTTGGGGAATTCTGAGGTTCTCAACTATATAGAGGAGGGCCTCTACGAGACGGCTCCGGATGGAATCAGAGGTGAGCCCGGAAGGAAATATGGAGTAAGAATTAAACTTCTCGATGGTACAGATTATGAATCGCAACTTGATGAAATGAATCCGGTTGGTTCAATTGATTCTCTTTACTATGAATGGGAGGCATACAAGCCACTAAAAGGTTCGCCAGAGTATGGATTCCGCATATTTGCAAACACGAGAGGTAACAATCCAGGTGCGCATCTGAGATGGCGGTTTTCTGGAACCTATGTTCTTGAGACATTCCCACAGTTCAGAAGATTGAATGATGCAAACTGTGGTTCAACGCCACCACCGCCAGATCCTCCCCCATGCAGCGGATGGGTCTACAACCTGGCTGTACCGGGCAATCGTTTTGCAGGTGGATCACTTGAATATGTTGGAGAGTGTTCCTGTTGCATATGCTGGATTACCCAGCAAGAGAAAAAACCAACACTTAGTGAAGATGTAGTTGTGACGGACGGGACATTTGCCAATATCGAGGTTGGCTATGTCTCATTTGATCAATGGACTTTTGGCAAGAGGAAATACATGGTCAAAGTTGAACAAATGAGTTTGTCTCCTACGGCCTATGATTTTTGGCAGGTGTTTAAGGATCAGAAAGAAGGTTCTTCTAGCCTATTTCAACCGGCTTTTGGAAGAACCACTACTAATCTTTACTCAACTAATAGTGACAATGCCGTTATGGGAATCTTTTATGCAGCAGCGATCCGAACCAAAGTAATGTTTCTAACCGCGGATGATGCCAAAGTGGTTGTGCCACCATACGACATTGAACCGAAGGAAAATTGTGTTTTGTGGTCGGACTGTCAAAGACTTTCGGCTTTTCCTAATGGACTGGCCTATCCCCCTCCCGAGTGGGAGTAGTAACTCTCCACGTTTAAGCATGAAGTGGTCAGTAACATTTGTAATTTTAATTTTAGTGATTGACGCTTGTGTCAGTCGCCTTGAAATAGACAATGTCGACCAACAGACAGGAACTCTCGTGGTCGAAGGTCAGATTACAGATGTGCCAGGGCCCTATCAGGTAAGACTATTTCGCACAACAACCAATGTTGATAACCTGAACAGTGTCACCTACCTTCTGGCAAAGAGTGTCACAATTTTCGATGATGCCGGTGAATCAGAGGAACTGAAATCGGATAAACTAGGTGTGTATGAAACTGACCCCAGCGGAATTCGCGGCCAGATTGGACGAAAATATGCGATACGCATACAAATGCTGAATGGGACAATATTTGAGTCAATCCCCGATGAACTAAAGGCAACAGGTCAGATCGATGCGGTAAGGTTTGAGTGGCAATCCGTTCCCCAGTTGGACGGCCCCGCCAAGAATGGGTTTAAAGTTTTGATGGATTCGCGATCGACCGACTCGTTCGTTCGATGGAGGTTCACAGGCTCGTATATGTTGGAGGCATTTCCTAAGCTCAGACGCCTCAATGGAGCAAGCTGTGCTAATGGGCCGCCACCTCCCCCGCCAGATCCACCAGAATGTAGTGGCTGGAGATATAACTTCATCAGCCGCTCTAATCCCTATGCTGGAGGTACTCTGGAGGAATTTGGAGAGTGTACTTGTTGTCTTTGTTGGGTGTCAGTGAGTGAAACGAGGCCGAACTTGAATGAAGACATCATATCAACCGATGGTACCTACCAAAATATAGAGATTGGATTTATTCCATTCGACCAGTGGACTTTTGGTAGGGGAAAATATATGGTGAAGGTGGAGCAGATGAGTCTGACCGAGCAAGCCTTCGAATTTTGGAAGTTAATCAAAGATCAAAAGGACGGAACTGGAAGCTTGTTTCAACCTGCTGTTGGAAAGACCAAAACCAATTTGTTTCCAACAAACTCAAGTCTGCCAGTGATGGGGATTTTTTATGCTTCCTCGATAAGCAAGCAGGTTAACTTTTTAACAGGCAAGGACGCGCCAATTGCCGTGCCTGAATATAACATCAAACCTGAAGACAATTGCACGCTCTGGCACGCGTGCGAAGAGTTGTCGTCCTTCACTGCATCGCGCAATCCTCCGCCAGAGTGGGAATAAATTAGTCAATCGTTACATTCAGATTTCTCAAACCCGCAGCCCAATACAAGGTTGCTTTCTGTTTTTGATAGTCAGCCATGAGCTTTACCAGTTTAGTCTGCGACTGAATAAGTTTCTCCTGCTGAATGTTGATCTTGAATAAGTCACTTTCTCCATACTCTAGATTGAGAATCTCTGCCTCTAGCATTCGGTCGTACAGGTTTACCATTTCCCTCAGCTGACCAAGTATAGTGTTGGAATTGACAAGTGTGTTAAATGTTGTATTTATTTCATTGACGATTTCACGCTCCGTCTGGCTTTGCATGAATTGAGCATCCTGTACTTTCAGTTTTGTCAACGCAAGCTTTGATCTTTCTTTGCGGAGAAACACTGGTATGGAAAAATCAACTCCGAATTTGTAATCTCGCTGCAGATTGACCTCCAGGGGATCGGGTAACGTCAGCATTGAATAAGACAAATCGAACCGTGGTTTTAAGTACTCCTGTGCCAGCCGTCTGTCGACCTCAAGCTGATCTATTTTCGTTCTGATCTTAATAAGCTCTGGATGGTTTTGCCTGGCCTGTTCCGCCAGCGTGCTTGCAGTTTGTAGGTCGAGCAGCGAAAAGTCATCTGAGGAAAGCACTGGTGCTACAGCATCTGACAGTTGGAGAGGAATACTTTCTTCGCTCCAAAGGTAGTTGGACAAAACAACGCCAGTGTTCTGAAATTGAAGCAGAGCTTCCTGTCTTTCTACCAATCGCGATTGCAGTGTAATTTTTGCCTGAACAGTGTCAATCACAGCCGCTTCACCAAATTGCTGATCAAGTTTTACTCTTGAAAATAATTCTGATGCAATAGCCGAAGCCCTGTCAAGCAGCCTAAAATTATAATACGCTTTGTACCACTCCCAGTAGTCTTTGGCTGCCGATAACAGTACTTTGTTGATCAGTTTAATTTTCTCCGCTTCAGCCATGGTTTGCATCAGCTGAGCCTGTCTTACCATCGCTCTTCGTTCATCGGTGAACAACCCGCGGCCAATGGGCACAGAGACTCCTGCATACCAAAGTTGATCACCGGGAATCGTTTCGGAGGCGTCAAGAAATTCTCCCCGGTTTTGCTCCAATCCAATTTTGGGGTTCACCGGAAACCAACTTGGGAATTCCAAATATCCATTCAATCTGTCGTAGTAAGTTTTATCCTGAAAATCTTTCCGGTCAAGCGATACATTCAATTTTGGATCAAATGACCCTCTGGCGAGGCGCAGCTCCTGCTGTGCCATCGTGTTGAGTAGGCCGGCCTGTTTCACAACAGGGTGATATTTTAGAATGATGCCATAGAACTCATCCAGCGTGAAAGAAGAAACGGTATCGGGCAGTAAAAAGACCTCATCCAGACTTTTCTGCGCCTGGGCCGGATTGGCTATCGCCAGCGCAAATACAAACGAGAAAGCAGAGATGGTGAGCTTCATCGACTTGTTATTTTTCATCTTCTTCACCTGCCTTCTCGCCCTCCTTTTTCTCTGCAACTGGTTCTTCAGGTGCCTGATACACACTCGCAGGGAAGCCATTAAGTTGTCGCCAGATTTCAAACCACACTGGCACATCGTTGAGCATCACCCAACCTTTTGTTCCCGAACCCATGCGAAGTTGTGGAGGCCATTTTTCATCAGCCTGATCTGGTGTCACCAAAATTCTAAACTCTCCAGGTTTTGAATTGATATAGTCGATGACCTCAACTACGCCTCCAAACGTTCCTACCGAAACACTAGGCCAACCCGAAAATTGCAAGGCAGGCCAGCCGTCAAACTGAATCCGGACTTTCCTTCCTTTGGAAATCAGAGGAACGTCCATTGCCTTTACATACATGGCCACCGCCAGGTCCGATGACTCTGGCATGATTGAACACACCGCCTCGCCTTCTTTAATCGTTTCACCAATTCCAGCTTTCAATGCGCGAACAACTATTCCATCCTGCGGGGCGATAACCTGGTATTGCTCGTTTCGAATGCTCATGTTGGCATATTCGTTTCTAAGTTTGGCCAGCGATCCTTGTGAGTCAAAAAGTTCAGCAAGCGTATTGTTGAGTTCCGACTCAGCTTTGTTGATTTTGTCAAGGTATTCAGCATTCACCTGATCAAGTTCGATTTCTGCATTGTTGAAGTCTGCCTTACTTCCTTGGTATTTATACTCGAAGTCCTGAAACTTAGTAAGAGGGATGTTGCCGGCTTCCAAGAGACTTTTGTTCCGCTGATACTGGTTCTCTGCGTTTTGAAATCTTACTCTTTGCGCCTCTAGTTTAGCTTGTGCCTGTTCATACTTCACCTTTTGTTGCTGCTTCAGCGCACTTATTTGATCTTTAAGAGAATTGGCCTTTTGACCTTTGGATTTAATGCTATTTTCCTTTGCATCGATCTGTTGACTCAAGCGCAACAACAGTTGAGGGTCGAAATATTTTTCTTTGATTTCAGCCAGAGAAAGAATGGTGTCACCTTTACTCACGAGTTGACCTTCCCTCACATGCCATTGTTGTATTCTTCCGGCAATGGCAGTTTGGACAGTTTGCGGACGATGTGCTGGGTTCAATGCAGTCACTTCACCACGGCCTCTGATGTTCTGCTGCCAGGGCAGAAATAGTGACACGAAGAAAATTAGCCCCAAAACGAAAAGCCATCTTGCGAGAACCCTACCGGCTCTTGGAGTCTGCAAAGTTCGAAGGGAATAAAGCCTGTCCTTCGGCAATTTGTCATCAATATTTTCCTCAGAGATATTCAGCATGGCTAGGCAATGAATTCGTTTAGCATATTGTCTTTCAACAATTCGTTGTAAGTACCCTCCAGGCGCTTCAACCCGTTTTCAAGAACAATTATCCTGTTACAGGCTTCCATAATCAATGGGTCATTAGATACCGCAATAAGCGTCCATTTGTTTTTTGGATCGGTAAGCATGCTGATCAATTGAATTTTGTCTTTTCTCGAAAGGCTGGAGAAATAATCATTCAGAACGATAAGGCTAGGCTTTTTTGCAATGCACCTTGCCAAGATCAACTTAAGGACCACTGACCTTGGAAGCCCTTTGCCCCCGCTTACAAGGTGTGTGTTCAAACCCTCTGGCTGCTCCACAGCCCAGTCATACACACTGGTTTTTTGCATCGCCTCTATGGCATCCTGCACAGTGAGGTGTGGTTTACCAACGATTACATTTTCTAGAACAGATCCATCGAAAATATCCTCCATCGAAATATTTTTAGCGAGGTGATCTCGTAGGTTGGTGAGGTCAAGGTCCCGAATGGAGTACTGGTTTATTTTAATTGCTCCCTCAAAATCACTCTGCAGCCCTGAAAGCAATTGAGTTAGGGTGGTTTTTCCGCCACCGCCTGGACCGGAAATACAAATACGCTCACCAGGTTTAACCTGGAAACTCACTCCTTTTAGAATATAGTCGTTTCCTTCTGCATACTTGTAACGTACGTTTGAAATATCAACCGCGAAGGGAAGGCGAACGGAAGTCTTACGAAAATCTACACCTCCGTTTTTTTCAAGGGGAAGATCTGTAACGTTAGCGATCTTATCGACAGCCGTCAACATGTCGTACACCACATCCATATAGGTGATTACTTTTTCCACTGAGTTCAGGATGAGGATGATCACGACTTCTGCAGCAACGAATTGCCCCAACGTAATTTGCCTGTCGATCACAAGCATGGCTCCTAATACAAGCAGTGCTGCTGTTATTCCCGTTTTAAAAATTACGATGTACGAGTACTGTAGCACCAATACGCCAAAGTGACTTTTTCGATACTTCAAATATTTATTGAGGTTGAAGTCTGTTTTACGAATGGGCAGGTTGGAGTTGCCTGTGACTTTGAATGAGTTCAAAGCCCGACCCAATTCCTGAAGCCAATAGACCACTTTGTATTTGTATTTGGATTCCTCAATGGAGGTTTGCAGTCCCTTAGGACCAGTGAAATAGAAAATGGAGACCAGCGTGGTGAGCAAGAAAATGCCAAAGAACACGAAGAAGGGGTGATAAAGAGAGATCAGTAAGAGACCGAACAAAATTTGAATAGTGGCGGCCGAAAGATCTATAAGCAGCTTAGGGAGACCTTTCTGAAGCGTGAGCACATCGAAGAATCGGTTGACTAGTTCGGGGGCGTATTTTCCAGTTAGTGATTCGTTTTTTAGCCTGGGTAGCCTGAAAGCAAATTCGTAAGCGGCCTTAGTAAATATCCTTCTTTGTAAATGCTCGACAATGCTGAGCTGAAAAATTTGTAGAATACCACCGAAAAGAACGCCAACAATAATAAGCCCGATCAGCAGGTAAATTGAGCTGAAGAATACACCTCCAGAGATAAGCTCAGTCGTTGTTTGAATGCCAAGAGGAATTACAAGGCTGATCAATCCCACGATGATCGCGTAGAAGAAAACAAAGTAGATGTCTCTCTTTTCTGCACGCAGTAGCTTAAGCAATCTGCGCACCGGAGAAATGGGTTTGTCAATAGTTTGATTGAGCTCTGAATCACTTACAAGATGATCATACTCAGTGATGGCAAGGAAAGTGATTTCATTTCCTTCCATATCGAAGTCGTCAGGAGAGTAGCTGATTTCAATAGTCTTATCATCGTCAACTACAAGTTTTCGGATCTTGCTGCTTGTTCGATAAAGGATTTCAGGTTGAATTTTGTCATCTTCCTTTCGATGTCTGAATATCAGAACCGGGAACTCAAGCTCGTTCAGAAATCTTTTAAAGTCATCAGCTTCCAGTGAGTACTCCAGCATGAGCATCCTTACATTGTTCCCTGTTTCAATCAAATCCCTCTTGAATTCGTCCAGCTCATCAGCATTGTACTCGCGGTTGGACAAGTCACGACCCCTCAACTCGGCCACACCGATATCATGTTTCAATAGCAAGGCTGCTTCTTGAAGAATTCTCAACAGTTGATCCGTACTTAACATTTGTCCTTAAGATTTTATCGTGTCGAACACCAAACGGTTGATGAAGCTGTGAATCTGCTCGGCTCCACTTGTATTCTGTGATACGTTGGTGAGTGAAGGTAAATGAACAGAAAAAAAAGCTTGTTGCTTGGCGGCAAGCAGAACGGTGCTGATCAAAGAATTTGGATAGGGATATTTGGGATTGATTTCTGTAACGATACCAGCAATTTTTTTGCACAGAGACTTAAATCCGCCAAACAACCCTTCCTGGTTGTCCTTGTCTACCCATTTCGTCAAATAGGTTTTGTCTAGCTCGGACACCACGATGCGATGGAGCGCTACCTCATCAACGAAAGCAAAGGAGGGATCGAATTTCTTTTCCTCAACGATTACTCGGAGGGCAGTTTTTAGTCGATCTTCGGCTGGTTGATTAATGCTTGTGGCCAGATCGATCTTATATTCAATCCAGCTCCAATACCAAGCCACCAGGTAAAGCAGCAGTCTATGCTTATTTTCGAAATAGCGGTATACGGAAGCTTCTGTTGACTCGATTTCCTCAGCCAATTTTTTAAAAGTGAATTGCTCAAAACCCAGACGGTCTATCATCTCCACACTCTTGCTGATGATGTTTTGCCCCAACAGTGTATGCTGAGGGTCCCTCACAAAAAGGTGGTTGTTTAGTTGAAAACTTAGAACTGCCATTTGCCAAATATTTTCACAAATATAATAGTAATACTATCGTAAACGCTAGTATAATCAAATTGTTTGATAGTTAAGCTGAATTTTTAAGCTTTGTATGTGTAATTAATTGAAAAACAGCACGATAAGTAATGAATCTCGACTAGCAGATGCCAACCCAGGCAACAATTTTGGACCAATGCCGTTATAGCAATACAATAAATCAGAAAAGTAATACTATTAAAATGGTATTGACCCGCGCAATCTTTCTATTTGTAGCCCTTGTTATCGGAGTTGGAGAATCCTGCGCGGCACTTAGCCCTGTCCAGCAAGAAATACCTACTGAGGAGGTGTCCATTGAAGAGAACAAGGTTTTAGAGGCTGGTGTAAGACGTAGAAAGTCCAGTCCCAGGGTATTATTCCTTTTTAACAATCAGTACAAGGTCCAATCCTCAAGATCAAGCTCACCTGATATTAGCGCTTCTGTGGCGCTTACAACTACGAGGTACATTCTTTTCAGGTCTCTTGTCCTTTGATCGATTCCCGTGGAGGAGGTCTTCGAATAGTCCTACACTCCAAGATGTCAACGCATCTTCATAAGCGTTGCGGTATCACTTAGTGAATAATTTTTCATTACCAATCGATTTAAATCATGATCGCATGAAAACGTCCATGTTAGAATATGTAAAACTGATATTGAGCAAAGTGTCGTTTGACAGAAGAATATTTTTTAAAGAATACAGAAAATCAAAAAACTGGCTTAGTGAGAATGAGATACGCGAGCTGAAGTTCTGGCTCCGAAAAAATAAGATTTTGCCAGCGTATGTGAGAGACGATAAATGGAACACCAATCGAGCAAGTAAATGAATCAGACATTACTTTGGGCATCTTTCAACGCCTTCGTGTTGATCATGCTTGCCGTGGATTTAGGCATCTTTCATCGAAAATCTCACGAGGTGTCTGTCAAAGAAGCGCTCACATGGACAGGGGTTTGGGTCATGATGGCTTTCCTGTTCAACGTGTTTGTCTATTATCACTTTGGCGAAAAAAGTGCGTTTGAATTTTTGACCGGGTACGTCATCGAAAAGTCGCTCAGCGTGGATAACATCTTCGTGATGGTGTTGATCTTCTCATTTTTCAATGTACCCAGGCAATATCAGCACAAAGTTTTGTTTTGGGGAATACTCGGGGCGTTGGTGATGAGAGTAATTTTTATTTTCTCCGGTGTAGAACTGATTCACCGATTTCATTGGCTGATTTATCTATTTGGTGCATTCCTGATCGGCACAGGGATAAAGATCATATTAGGGGGAGATTCGAAACTAGATCCGGAAAAAAATCCGGTTGTGCGAGTGGCGAGAAGGGTGTTTCGGATCACTCCTAATTTTGAAGGTGATTCGTTTTTCGTGAGACGTGACAACCTGATATGGGCTACACCTCTCTTTCTGGTAGTACTAGTAATAGAAGCAACCGACCTGGTCTTTGCTGTCGACTCTATTCCGGCTATCCTGGCCATTACAGATGACGCATTTATTGTCTACACCTCCAATGTGTTCGCAATTTTAGGCTTGCGATCTCTTTATTTCGCTTTGTCTGGGATAGAAAAGTACTTCGCCTATTTGAAATATGGCCTTTCGGTGATTCTTGTTTTTGTGGGTGTAAAAATGTGTTTGTCAGATATCTACAAGATTCCGGTAGAGATATCCCTTGCGTTCATTGTGATGACACTGTCTGTGGCTGTATTAGCATCTATCGTTTTGAAATCCAATGAGGATACGTTTACACCAACTGAAGCGAAAGATTAACGGGAGACGGAATGCTTAAATGTGACTGCTCACCACCGAGCGAAGTTGGTGAGCAGGCACCACTCCAGATTGGCGCCATATAACCTGTCCCTTCTTGAAAAGAATAAGCGTGGGAACACCTTGGATTTGGTAGTTCATGGCCGCGGTTGGATTTTTATCCACGTCAACTTTGATCACTTTTACCTTTCCCGTCATCTCATTGGAAAACGCCTCAAGAACTGGAGCCATCATTTTGCAAGGTCCACACCAATCTGCATAGAAATCCACAAGTACAGGTTTGTCGTCATTAATCAAGTCGTTGAAGGTCTTCCTTTCAGCCACTGCGTTTATTGTTTTTGAAATGCAAAGATCGATATCAGCGTGCAAAAGAACAGTGACATCCGTCACCATCGGGGCTATTAGATCAATTCTTTAATAAGTATCCAGAATCCCATCACCAGTGTTACCCAACCAAAGGCTTTGCGCAAATGTTGGCCTTTTATCCTTGCTGAAAGCCAATTGCCGATTGCGATACCAACGACAGCTAAAACGGTCAACGTAATCAGAAATCGCCAGTCAATCTCCAGATTAATGACATCACCAATAAACCCGATGAGCGAATTGGTGCCCACCACAAAAAGGGATGTGGCGGTCGCAGCTTTCATTGAGAGACCGGCCATGAAGATGAGTGCAGGTATAATCAAGAAACCCCCACCTGCCCCAACTAACCCGGTGAGCACACCGATGGCCGCACCAAGTGTCACCATCGAGAAAAAGGTGAGATGTGGTTCAGAGGCTTCGGCATCATCACGACCACGAATCATTGAGTAAGAAGTCACTATCATCATCACTGCAAACAGGCCAAGCAAAAAAAGTCTTTTAGTCAGCGTGAAATCTCCAATGGCGATGAACTGTTCCGGCAGCGCGTGAACTATCCAGTGGCGTGTTACGAAAATGGAAAACATGGCAGGCAATCCGAATAGAATTCCCGCCCTGTAGTTTACAAGTTCTCTTTTTTGACGTGACACAAATGCTGCCAGGCTGGTAGTGCCCACAAGGAAAAGCGAATAAGCTGTGGCAGGAACCGGGTCCAGGTGGAATAAATAAACCAGCAATGGAATCGTTAAAATAGAGCCCCCACCTCCAAGTAATCCTAATGTGATCCCGACTAATACTGCTGCGATGTAGCCGACTAGTTCCAATGGGAGAATTTATGCGATGTCAGAGAGGAGTGGCGAATTTCCACTGACATCAAAGTTTGCTGAAGTCTACGATGAACGCGTCCGGAAATTTTTTCTTCAATTCAGCGAGGAATGAAGTCGCCTTTGTTCTTTTTGAAAACTGACCCAGAATGATGCTGTAGTACTTGATGCCATTCAGAATTTTCACCTGAACCGTCACCTCTTTCTTGTAAGAGTTTTTCAAATTTTCAGAGAGTCGCATCAGGTTCACCAATTCCTGATAGGTGCCAATTTGAACTCCGAAGCCGTTGGGTTTCAGGCGAGAGATTGACAAATCGTAGAACTCTTTTTCATCTACAGACACACGTTCGATAGAAACGGGTTGCGTTTTGCCTTTTCCATCCCCTGCGTCAATGATTTCAACGGTGACATCTGCCAAACCCAGGTTGATAAAATCCAGCGCCTCTGCTGCTGATTTTGATAAATCTACAACTCTTCCGTCCACATACGGACCGCGATCGTTCACCACCACCTCAACCGATTTCGCGTTGGCCACGTTGGTCACTCTTATTTTGGTTCCAAATGGTAGGGTTTTGTGAGCGGCCGTTAGCTTGTTGTGTTTGTACTTTTCGCCACTGGCTGTCGTGCGACCTTCGAACTTGTCAGCGTAAAATGAAGCTTTTCCACTCTGGGTCTGCGCTGTTAATGAAAATGATAAAACGGAAAGGCCGAGTAGTATTGACCACGCTTTTTTCATGGTGGATGTTTTAAGTTCAAAAAATGATGGTAAAGTTAACCGATAAATCAGAGACCGGAAATTGCCATATCAGCAAATTAGGCTAGCTTTGCCCGGCAAATAATAGTTCCTAAATTATTTGCTATGACCCCCCTGAATTCTTCCAAATTTCTTTACGAAGCGCTTACCTACGATGATGTGCTGTTGGTTCCTGCTTATTCCGAGGTGCTTCCCCGGGAGACAGACATTACAGCTAATCTCACGGCAAAAATTAAGCTTAACATCCCCATTATCTCGGCTGCGATGGATACGGTGACCGAGGCAGAGCTTGCAAATGCCATGGCACTGGAGGGCGGTCTTGGTTTTATTCACAAAAATATGACCAACGAGCAGCAGGCGGAGCAGGTCCGAAAGGTAAA